>NZ_PJBZ01000089.1 GCF_002835995.1 Psychromonas sp. Urea-02u-13
AGTCTGTAAATCAATGTACTAAATATCTTTTCTGTTCAAGATATTTATCAGTCAATAAAATCATTTGACTCAAAGAATCGAATACAGCGGTTTTTATCTGATTCAATTCTGTATTAGTTGAGTTACGACAACACTCCTTAAACATAACCTCTCCATGAGCAATTTTGTTTCTTTTATTTTTGACTATTAGTAATTTATCTTTATTCGCACTCGTTATTTTACCAATGCCATAACGGCTCAAAATTTTACTCAGCTCTCTAGCATCAAGATTACCCGAGAAGAGATTTATTTTTTTTGTAAGTTCATCAAACCCAGGAAATGCAAGTGAGCTATCAATGATTAAGTCCAAAGTTACTTTTTGCTTTTTTTTACTTTCATTAAATAAGTAGTGCTCAATGTAAAGCTTTTTAAGCAGATCAGATAACTCTGTATATTGATGGCGAGCAACTGTCTCATGTACTCTTTCTAGAATTAAAACGGTAGTGGACTCAATTACATTGTAAAGAAGTATAACGAATGCAGACTTTAATATTGCAACTTTATTCACACTGCCTGCTTCAGTGGACAAGTCCTGAATATGATTAATTAAAACATCTGCTTCCAATCGTTTTTCTTCGAAATCATCTTTAATTGTATACAATTCAGTTACCTACCGATTTATTAATTTACTTTTTACAAAGTCAATTCGTTTGTTAATTTTATCAGGGCTATGAGTACGGTGTGTACCAGAGATCAGGCGCTTAAACTGCTGATCTTTCATCCATTCACCGCCGTCTATTTTTGATGTGTTGAGAGCATTCCCATTTTGAAGAGCTAGATGTACACCAACAGAAATAGCTTCAAATAAAATTCTCGTTATTGAATTTCCATTTGTCTTACGGAAACCATTTTCAAAAACTTCATCAACAAACTTTAACATATCGTTAAATTGCTTCTGCTTGATTTCTTTTTCGTCGGGAGTAAACGTTTTGTTTTTAGCTTCCATATATTCGTCAAGCATTACACCAATGCCTCGACCGTATGTCGGAAATCTTGGATATGAATCCATTAATGCGAAAAATCTAAGGATTAATTCTTCGTGCTCTTGCCTGTTTATTACACTTTTACCTAAAGGGGCAAGCTTAACTAATAACTCGTTTTTTGCACATTCTTTGTATATAAAATCATTAAAGGTTCCTGGATAGATTCCTTTTCTCTTTTCCATATTGCGCAATAAATCACTACCACGGTTTATACGCTCAAATAGGTCATTTCTTACTTCCTCAGTGGCGGATTCAGACAGGACGATCATTCTTATAGGAGTGTTTTTAATCTTTTTCTGTCGAGACTTTGGTAAATCTTCAAACTTTAACTCATTGAGTTCGGTTAGCTTTTCGAGTCGCATAAGCTTCAACTCGTTGGAGATGAATGCAGCTAATGTTCTTATTCTTTGTGAACCATCTACAATTTCAAGTCGTCCCTGAGCATCTTCAGCCATAAAAACAATAGGAATTGGCAGACCTAAAGTAATTGATTCTATTAACCGTGATTGACGCACTTCATCCCATACGAAATCGCGTTGGTATTCAGGAACAAATATGTCATTTTCTTCGGTGTCTATATCTGTTAAATACTTTTGAACTAAGAATTCAATTGTAAATTCTCTGGTATCATAATCTACAGTTTTCTTTTCATCTAATATTTGCTTTTCAATATCAGTTAATTTCTGTTCACTAAGCATGGATACTCCTTTTTATTATAATGTTGGATAAATATTGAATCATTTCGAGCAAGACTGCTAACAGCGTCACTAAGTAGAATATTTCCGTATTAGTCCGTAGAAATAAAGAAAAATTCTGCTTAGTAACCATTTAAAAGCAATATTATATCAATTAAAATAAATTTAATAGTACCTTGTACCTTATTATCGCGTAATATCTCAATTAAAATTAAAAATAACTTAATAAAATAAATAGCTTACACGCCCCCTTGCTTTCAATTCCACAGATTGATGTATTCAACTACTCAGCGCGGATGTAATATCTCGTTTACGCGAAATACCCGAATTAACCAATCTAAGCCATGTAAACCTTAATTGGTCAGTACATGAAACACCCCCCTAACAACCTACGCCTTAATCAAATGTTGTTTCACAAACTCAGTAAATACTTTTAAACGCGATGGCATGTATTTGTTTTGTGCGTATTGCATGGCAATCACGCCATGGTAGTTACCTTTGATTTGCCAATCGGCTAATACAGGCACCACATCGTTATTCTCTAACGCTTCTTTGATAACAAAGTCAGGGAAAATACCGATGCCAAATCCGTCTTTAACGCCGTTTAAACGCATTTGAGAATGGTTCACTGCGTAACGGCCTGTTACAGCAATAGTGTGGCTTTCCTGATCTTTTACAAATTCCCAAATATGGTCCTTGGCTGTCTCGCCTAAATACAAACAATCATGATCCACTAAGGCTTTAGGTTCGGTGGGTAGGCCTCTTTCTGCTAGGTAAGCAGGACTGGCACATAAGCTTAAATTCACTTTCCCAATCTCTTTCATGATCAGGCCTTCCGTGGGTTTGTCGGTTAATCGAAACACCACATCAATACCCTGCGCTATCATATCGATATCACCGTCTGAGGCTCTTAGCTTTAATTGAATGTTGGGATATTCTCTTAAAAATGGCGTGACTAAAGGTTGCAATACAATCGTTAAAAACGCTTTTGGCGCGGCCACGGTTAAACTGCCCGAGGGCACGATATGCTCTGAACTGGAGATATCAATCGCCTGTTGCGCAGCTTCGACCATGATCGCGGATTGTTGGTAGATTTTTTTACCCGATTCGGTGATCAATAAACGTCGTGTGGTGCGCTCGAATAATTTGACCGATAACGCGCTTTCTAAACGGGTGATCAATTTGCTTAACGCAGAGGGTGTCACGCCGAGTTTTTTAGCGGCTGCGGTAAAGCTTCCCTCATTTACCACTACTATATAAGTAGCGAGATCGGGTAATAAGGCGATAAGTTTATTTGTGACCATGATTCATCAATGCTTTTCCAAATGTAGGGCTAATAGAAGTAATAGCTTTGGATTATAATCTATTTATCGGATTATTGACTATGTCAATCCACGTCATTTTTTAACAAAAATATTACACGTTTCCATGACTTATCATCAGTGCGTGTATTAATCATCATTTAACAAGGAAACACCATGTCTTGTGCATTCTATACACATATCCAAGATCAAATTGAAGATGTAAAAAACGAAGGTTTATATAAATCTGAACGTATTATTACTTCTGCTCAAAAAGCGTCTGTTTCTATTTCTACTGGCCAAGAAGTTTTAAACTTTTGTGCTAATAACTATTTAGGTTTAGCTAACCACCCTGACCTGATTCAAGCAGCAAAAGACGGCATGGATGAACACGGTTTTGGTATGGCGTCTGTACGTTTTATTTGTGGCACGCAAGATTCACATAAAGTGCTTGAACAAAAACTGTCTACTTTTTTAGGTAAAGAAGACACCATTCTTTACACGTCATGTTTTGATGCAAACACAGGTTTGTTTGAAACGATTTTAGGCAAAGAAGATGCGATTATTTCTGATGCACTAAACCACGCTTCTATCATTGATGGTGTGCGTTTATGTAAAGCGATGCGTTTTCGTTATGCAAATAACGATATGGCTGAACTTGAAAAGCAACTTATTGCGGCTAAAGAAGCCGGTGCACGCCATACGTTGATCGTGACAGATGGTGTATTTTCAATGGACGGTGTTGTTGCTAACCTGCCTGCTATTTGTGATTTAGCGGATAAATACGATGCATTGGTCATGGTTGATGATTCTCATGCTGTTGGTTTTATGGGTGATAACGGCGCAGGTACACATGAGCACCACAATGTTATCGACCGTATCGATATTATTACCGGTACATTAGGTAAAGCGATGGGCGGTGCATCGGGCGGTTATACTGCGGGCAAAAAAGAGGTGATCGATTGGTTACGTCAACGTTCACGCCCTTACCTTTTCTCAAACTCAGTGGCGCCTGCGATTGTTTCTGCTTCTATTCGTGTTATTGATTTATTAGCTGAATCCGCTAATTTACGTAGCCAATTATGGGAAAACTCTGCGCACTTCCGTACACGTATGGAAACGGCTGGTTTCACGATGGGCGGTGCTGATCACGCGATCATTCCTATCATGTTAGGTGATGCTAAAGTGGCAGCTGAATTTGCTGAGCGCGCATTAAAAGAAGGCATCTATGTGGTTGCGTTCTCTTTCCCTGTTGTGCCAAAAGGCCAAGCGCGTATTCGTACGCAAATGTCTGCTGCACATACTCGTGAGCAATTAGATCGTGCTATTGATGCGTTCATCAAAGTTGGTAAAGAGATGGAGCTAATTAAATAATGAAAATTAAAGCACTTTCAAAATTAAAGCCTGAAGAAGGCATCTGGATGACGCAGGTTGAGAAACCTGAAATGGGTCATAATGACTTGTTAGTACGCATCAAGAAAACGGCGATTTGTGGTACTGATATTCATATTTACAACTGGGATGAATGGTCGCAAAAAACGATTCCTGTGCCTATGGTTGTCGGTCACGAGTACGTGGGCGAAGTGGTTGGCATTGGCCAAGAAGTACGTGGCTTTAACATTGGCGATCGCGTTTCTGGTGAAGGTCATATTACTTGTGGTCACTGTCGTAACTGTCGTTGTGGCCGTACGCACCTTTGTCGTAATACGTCTGGTGTTGGTGTTAATCGCAGCGGTGCATTCTCTGAATTTTTGGTGATTCCTGCGTTTAACGCGTTTAAAATTCCTGCTGAAATCTCTGATGATTTAGCAGCTATTTTTGACCCGTTTGGTAACGCGGTTCACACTGCATTATCATTTGATTTAGTTGGTGAAGATGTATTAATCACTGGCGCTGGCCCGATTGGTATTATGGCAGCAGCTGTTGCTAAACACGTTGGCGCACGTCATATCGTTATTACTGATGTGAACGAATACCGTCTTGAGTTGGCTAAAAAAATGGGCGTGACACGTGCTGTTAACGTATTACATGAAAACTTAGAAGATGTGATGTCTGAATTGGGCATGACGGAAGGTTTTGATGTTGGTTTAGAAATGTCAGGTAACCCTTCTGCGTTTAATGGTATGTTAACTAACATGAATAACGGCGGTAAAGTGGCTTTGTTAGGCATTCCACCGTCAGATATGACCATTGATTGGAACCAAGTTATCTTTAAAGGGTTAGTGATTAAAGGTATTTACGGACGTGAAATGTTTGAAACTTGGTACAAAATGGCGAGTTTGATTCAGTCAGGTTTAGACCTAACACCAATCATTACTCACCATTACAAGGTTGATGATTTCCAAGCCGGTTTTGACATGATGCGTTCAGGATTGTCAGGTAAGGTTATTTTAGATTGGGAATAAACTCCCAGCTCTAAACTGATGATCGATAAACTAAAAAGGCTAACATTCTGTTAGCCTTTTTGTTATTAGCAGTATTATTTAACGTGTTATTTGAAGTCATGTTTACATGTTAATTGGCATGTAAATTGAAATATTAATTAGTCTTGTGTGAAGATGAGATCTCCGTAATAGGCTTGTGCTTTTTTTCCACTGTTATCTGTGTCTGTCATGATCGCGATAACATCGATGTATTGATAAGCTTCTCGATTCGCTTGCTCACTGCCTTTATCGCCAAAAGTATCAATCAAGTCTTGAAATACATTACGTTTTTCTTGAAACCACTGACTCATGTTTGCCTCTTTACCGCGCACCGACATCATTTTTACACTGTCACCTGCAAAGGCGTTATCCCAGACTAAACCTTGTGCTTGATTGCTCGACCAAACATAACTTAATGATTTTGTTCTCCAAATCCACAGACCGCCATCGATAACCACGTAAATACGCGCAACAAAATCGTCGCCACTTTTACTACGTTCATCTAAACCCTGTAACTTGTTTTCTGCTAACCAGCTCCAATTTAAATGCGGTGTGGCCATTAAATCGATTTGTTTTTCTAGCACTAACCCCGATGCAGCGTTATCACTGCTCGCTTTAAGGGCCAGTTTGCCTTGGTACTCTTCCACGGTGTAAATCGATTTACCCGAGAAGACTTTATCCTGCCACTGTTCAATGCCATTCTCGCTAAGCGAGGTTAAGTTGATTGACGCATTGGGGATCACACTGTTATTGGCGTTCACGTTTATACAGGTTGTGATTGTTAGCAGTAAAAGTAATTTTTTATACATGGTATGTTCCATTTTTTTGTTATAAAAAACAAAGGTTAAGTAATAAGAAAAACATCAACAAAGATAAAACCAAAGCCGACCACGAAGCCACTACGTTACACAGAGAACACGAAGTAAGACCTTCAACCTTCTTTTGCTTCGTGCCTTCGTGGTGTATTGCTTTTGAACTTATTAAAGGCGCTGACTGTATATATAAAACATGAAAAAAGATAAAACCAAAGCCGACCACGAAGCCACTGCGTTACACAGAGAACACGAAGTAAGACCTTCAACCTTCTTTTGCTTCGTGCCTTCGTGGTGTATTGCTTTTTAACTTAGTTAAGTTAACGCTTCTGCATTCAAATTCAGTAAATCGGGATATACAAACTGATAACCTAATTCTGTTTTCACTTTGTGATTACTAATGACTTTACCTGTGCATGATTCGTTGCCAATGGTAGCGCTAGCGTTCTCTATTTTACTTTCTTTGTCACTTTCTATATCACTCTCTAGCTCATTCTTTATTTCAGTCTCAAACTTAGGAATAGGCACTCCTGAGATAGTCGCGGTATGAGTATAAAAGGCTCTTTTACTCGGGTGTGTCTCTGCACAGCCGTTGTAAATTTTACCCCAAGCTTGCTGTTTAATGATGAGGCTAATGATATTGATACAGTCTTGTTGATGAATCATATTGACCAGATAATCTGGACTCTTGACACTGCGGTTGTTTTTAAAAAATAACGCTGGATTACGTTTAGGGCCAATCAGCCCAGCAAAACGCAGCACCGTTGTAGAGAAATGGGTGTTACTGGTGAACAAGACTTCAATGTCTAATAACGGATGTGAAGTGAGGTTTTCATCATGCTCACAAACAAGGCCTTCTTTGTCACCATACACAGAGGTCGAGCTAATAAAGATGACCTTTGAAATAGATGATGCTGCGACTTGTTCAACTAAGGTTGAAAACGCATGCGCCTCTTTAAAGGGGATATTTACGATAAGAATATCGGCATTTAAAAAGTCATCCGCTTGAAAGCTATTAACGGCTAAATCGATATTAAAAGGCTGAATATTGTTATCGGCTAATAAGCTATTACGTTCAACAGAACGCGTTGAGCCCTTTACCACAAACCCTTGAGAGACTAATTCTTGGCACAAAGGCAAACCAAGCCACCCCGTTCCAAGTACACTGATTGTTTTGATACGTTCACCTTTTTTCTGTTAAATACGAGGTAACTATTCAGGTCGTTGCCATTTAAGCCTATTCCAGCGTTGGGAATGCTCATTTAAACCACTAAACTGCGCTTTCCCGCCTTGAACTAGACATAAATGGCTTAGACCAGAGCAGTTACAGTATGAAGTATGTGAAAAACACCTAAAATGTTATGAGGTGTTGAATCGTACAATACGAGATATCAAATATGGCTATAAAGCAGCTTAACTGTTTCAGTTATAGAAAGCTTCTTACCCATTCCATGGCATCTGTTTCGTTGTTAAAATCATTAAATACTAAGCCTGCATCGGCAAAACATTTTCTGTATTTATCAAGCATTAATAGCGTGCCGTCTATTTCATCGGTAAAAACAAAGGCACTGGCTACAGGGGAAAATCCCGATGCTTTCAACGCGGTTAGGTGTAGACAAAATTCTGCAAAGAGCTCATCAGACGCAAGGCATGATTGTTCGAAAACGACTATTTCAACCCAGCTGTTATTCTCTATATCCATTGCTTGTAATGCGACGGGCTCTATTTGTTGTAATGCATCAAGTAGCTCTAAGTTAAATGGCCCTAGCGCTCTGAACACGGCTATTTTATTATCGACAGTGGTGATTTCAACGCGACCGTGAGGTCTAAATTTTTTGTAATTAGTCGTATCGGTACAATGTTTTGTCATAAAGTTAATTCCAAATAGCGGTGTTAGGTTTGATGCTTTATTCAAGCGATAACAGTGTTAGAAAGGTAGCTTGATAAAAATGAGAATCACAAGCATTAACCGGACAGTCAACTTATCATTAAGTGTATCAAGTTGTTAGCTTATTTCTTTGGCAATTACACATTGAATTGATAACCTGAGCTTTGCCCGATTTTAAAGGCAAGCTCGGTCTAACACTAAGATTTATAAAGTAGCACTAAGATTTATACATCAGCAGCAAGCCACCAAAATAAACCATTACCGCGCCCGAGACACGTTGAACCCATTTACCAAGCGCAGGCATCTTAGTGATAAATTTTAGTTTGCTGATTGTTTTAGTGATAGCGGTAAACCATAAAAATATAATCGACGCATGAATAGCCACTAATACAAAAGCATCAACGGCCGAGGGTTGATCAAAAGAGAGAAATTGCGGGAAAGCCGCTAAATAAAACATCGAGACTTTCGGATTAAGTATTTGTGTCAGGAAGCCTTCGACAAAAAAATTACTCATTGGACGTTTCTTTTGTGGGCTGTTTTTTTCATCTGTCTTGTTGTTTAAAGTGTTGTTTGAAGTATTGTTTGAAGCGCCATTGGGTTGCTGTTTAAAGGTTTGATATATCGCCTTTAAACCAATAAATAACAGATACATAGCGCCCATTATTTTGATCGCTAAAAACAATTCTGCCGATTGTAAAAGCACCGCAGATAAACCTAATATTGAAAATGCGCCGTGGAAAAAAGTAGCGACGGTTAAACCTAAAATATTAAAAAAAGCCGGTTTTTTACCTTCAGCAGACACCGTTTTAATAATTAATACCCCATTTGGCCCAGGTGAAATCACCAGTAACAAGGCAACAAGGCTAAAGGTCAGTATTTCATTCATCGGATAACTCCATTATTCAGTAAAAATTATTAGGCTTAGATTAGGCTAGAACATGCTTAGTCAGTTTTTAAGTTCATTTGCCAATGCCCTACATCAATCCAGCGATTAAACTTATAACCCACCTCTTTGAAATGTGAGACTTTGTTAAAACCAAATGACTCTTGCAGTTTCACGCTAGCAGCGTTTGGCAGTGCAATTGCAGCCACTACCATATGAAAACCTAATGCCGATAATTCGGATAATATTTTTTTATATAGCGCAGCACCATAACCCTTACCCGATTGTTCATGATGCAGGTAAACGGTTATTTCAGCGGTATTTCTAAAGGCAGAACGTTCAGCCCATTTAGCAGCATAGGCATAACCCACCACAACGCCAGTCTTATCTTCTAAGACTAACCAGGGATGATTTTGACGATAAGTATTGATGCGTTCAGCCATCACCAACTCAGTAACAGGCTGTTCTTCGAAAGTGATCACTGTGTGTTCAATATAATAATTGTATATTTCACAAATCGCTTTGCTATCGCTGTGTTTACATTCACGAATATTCATTTTTCACCTGTTCCTCATACTTCAATCACGGACTTTCATTCAAAGGTTTTTATTTAGACGTTGCTGCCACACTTAATTTATTGAGTACCGCGGATATTTTAGTGATCACTTTATCGCAACCTTTAATATCGTGGCGGACTTTGATGTACTCTGGATTGTTATATGAAAGCCACACTTTGTTATCTGCATCTTCTGTTATAAGCACTTTTTGAGGCAGGTCAATAGCCGCATTTTGGGCACATTGCATTAATGGCGTACCCACTTTAGGATTACCAAAGATGATCACTTCTGTGGGCCTTAATTGTAAATTGACACTGTCTGCATTTTTTTGGTGATCAATACGCGCAAATAGCGTTAGGCCTTTGCTTTTAATGATCGACGCAAAGCGATCCGCTGTTTCTTTCGCTGAATAGTGACTTTCAAGTGTTATCAGGCTTTGTTGTGCACTGGCATAAGATGAAGCTAATAAGAGACAGGTCGCTAAGGATATATTTCTAATCATGATCGTTACCTTTTGTGAGTGTTCAGTGAATGAATAAATGTTTAGCGTTTTATGACAAAGGGATCACAGACTGTGCCTTGATGATATTTCATTTGCCACAGGTTATCAGTTTTAACCCACACCGAGACGCGTTTAGCAAAACCGCTCACTTCACCCGTCGGTTTTAACAACGCAGACTTATAAAGTAACAGCATGCTATTGCTTTCTAGCGTGGTGAACTCATAGTCTTGAGCATGAATGCGATTGTCTGAGTGCTTGTTATTATCCATAAAAGCAAGTATTTCATTGAAACTAACACTTCTACCAGATTCGTCAACCTCCCTAAACTCAGGATGTAAGAAACGCTCAACCACTGCTTTGTTACTGTTAAACCACACTTGGTGAAGTGCGATTTCTTGCTCTATTAATATATCCATTCGATTTTAACGTCACTTATCAGTTAATTGTTCAGTGATTTTTTCAATACGTTCTCGATTAACCCCAAGATCAGATTCTCCGAGGCGTGAAGCTGATCTAACCTGTATGACGGTTTTTTCGGTTTTTTCGGTATTATCTTTTGCCATTGAAACTGCGGGGAAATAAAACTCAACATCATCAATAAAACGCATGATCGCAGAAGTAAATTCGACACGGATATAGTCTTCTTTGACAACAATGACCTTGCTGCGATCCCATGTATTGATGACGGATAATAATTGCATTTGTGCCTGCTTTGCCGAGCCGTTAAAAACGATAGGCGCAATGGCATGTTGTTTATCTGTTGCTTGACTGCTGACACAATTTGGCGACTCTGGACAGGCTTTCAATTGGCCATCACTAATACCTAACGTTGGCGAGGTACCAGAGCATCCTGCTAATAAAACGCTGCTCAACAATAATATTGAAACGTGTTTTTTCATCCTATTATCCTTAATGATAATTCGCTAAAAAATGGATTAAAGTCCCACTTCCGAGGAACAATTCGCTTGCTTTGGAAGTGGGACTTTAGTCCTGCGTGTCTTCGTGGTTAATTGCTTTTGAACTTATTTAAGTGCTTGTAAATCAGTCTGGTTATTTTTGTAAAGCACTTACCCTGCCTTAAAAGGTAAAACCATAAAAGCCTGGAAAGACTAAAATCGAGCCTAACACTAACATCTGCAATAAAATAAAGGGAATAACGCCTTTATAGATATCTGTTGTTTTGATTTCTGGTGGTGCGACCCCTTTTAAGTAAAACAAACTGAATCCAAAGGGCGGCGTTAAAAATGATGCTTGTAAGTTCATCGCAATTAAAATGGCAAACCACGTTAAATCAATGCCTAATAACTCTGCGATGGGATAAAGCAATGGCACAACAATAAATGAAATTTCAACAAAGTCGATAAAGAAACCCAATATTAAGATGACTAACATTGAAATGATGATAAATCCCCATTTCTCACCGGGTAAGTTCATCATTAACTCTTCAATTATTTCTTCACCACCGGTATAGGAAAATACCATTGAAAACGCAGTCGCGCCGACAAAAATAGCAAAGACCATTGCTGTCACTTTGACGGTATCAGCCGATGCTTCCCAAATGACTTTCCATGAAAATTGCCCATACAAAATAGCTAAGATAATCGCGCCTACGCCACCGATTGCTGATGATTCAGTGGGGGTCGCAACACCAAAAAATATTGAACCTAACACGGCTATCATCAAGGTTAACGGTGGGGCAATGGCTTTAAATGCACGCCAACAAGGCAAAACGCCATGGCCAGTGACGGCAGACTCTGGCAATGCAGGCGCTGCTTCAGGCTTAAAGTATGCATAAACAAGAACATAAATAATGAAGGCGCCCACTAACATCGCACCAGGCAATAATGCGGCTTTAAATAAATCACCAACGGGCACGCCCATTACATCACCTAAGAGGATTAAGATGATTGAAGGTGGAATGATTTGACCGAGCGTACCGGATGCGCAGATAACGCCTGTTGCTAGTTTTTTATCGTAATTATATTTGAGCATAACCGGTAACGAGATCACTCCCATTGCTACCACTGAAGCACCAACTACGCCCGTTGAAGCAGCTAATAATGTGCCCACAAGAATCGTTGAAACGGCAACGCCCCCACGAACACGACCAAATAACTCCCCCATCGCTTCTAATAGTTGCTCTGCCAAACGTGTTTTTTGTAATACGTTACCCATGAAAATAAACATAGGCACGGCCATCAGCACAAAACAACATACCTATCTTTAGTCTCGCCTATTTGATTCCTTTTCAATTTGTTACGTTCCCTTACATGCGAAAGTACGCATAAACGCGTATATTAACCCGCACTCATGCGACTTTAACTTTTGATGCATTATATTTATATAATGAAGCGATGAATCTCTCTCACACTACAAGGCGACTTTGATCATGACTGAATTTGAAAAGATGCAACAGGGTTTAGACTACGATGCGTTAGCACCTGAATTTGGGCCACTGCGTGATAGCGCCTTTGAATTATTGCAGAAAATTAATCAGTCTCAGTTTAGTAAAAGCAAACCTTATGTAGAAGCGCTGTTAAACACTTTAGGCGAAAACAGCATCGTTAGCCCGCCATTTCAGTGCGAGTACGGTAAAAGCATCAGTATTGGCAATGATTGCTTTTTAAACATGGGTATCATCATGTTAGATAATGCGCCTATCAGCATCGGAAATAATGTATTGATTGGCCCGAATGCACAATTTTATACGCCCTCTCATTCTCTCAATTATCTTGAACGCCGAGAGTGGGAAGTACAATGTTTGCCGATTACCGTGGAAGATGATGTTTGGATTGGTGGTAATACGGTTATTTGTCAGGGTGTGACTATTGGTGCTCGTTCAATTATTGCTGCCGGCGCTGTTGTGACCAAAGATGTCGAACCCGATACGCTAGTGGGTGGAATGCCTGCAAAATTTATTAAATCGCTAAACTAAATAGCTTATGTAAATGCACAAGTATTA
The DNA here is from genome assembly GCF_002835995.1 of Psychromonas sp. Urea-02u-13. Classification (GTDB taxonomy): domain Bacteria; phylum Pseudomonadota; class Gammaproteobacteria; order Enterobacterales; family Psychromonadaceae; genus Psychromonas. The sequence goes on from NZ_PJBZ01000089.1 coordinate 13,046, forward strand.
ACCACGAAGGCATGAAGAAAGATCTAAGGTTGCAAAGATCAAAGGGATCTCTTGGTGCTCTCTGTGTAACAAAATGACTTGGAGGTCATTATTTTTAACTAACTGAAGTTCTCGCAACAAAATAAGCGCCTTATCATTTTTCTAAAATAACGTTTATCTAGCGAGAACTCGCCACAAAACGGTTATAGAACAACCATTTTGATCGCTATTTATTCTCTTAATCCGCCCTCATTTTTCAGATCGTGATAAAACCGTACTAACGGTTATTTAACAAGCTGTTAACAAGTTAAATATTTGCTTTAAATCATCGGAAATATTGACATTTACAAGTACCCTTTGCTTTATATTTCATTTACAATTCGCGTTTTTTGATAGTAGAAATAATTATGTTATTAATCGTGCTTTACATTATCGGTATTACTGCGGAAGCGATGACCGGTGCCCTTGCAGCAGGTCGACGCAACATGGATTGGTTTGGTGTTATGTTTGTGGCTAGCATCACTGCAATTGGTGGCGGTACCGTGCGCGATATTATACTTGGCCATTACCCTGTTAGTTGGATAAAACACCCTGAATATATAGTCATTACCTGCGTAGCGGGTGTATTTACGACACTTATTGCCCCTTGGGTGGCACGAAATGAACGCTTATTTATCGCCTTAGATTCAATCGGTTTGATCGTATTTAGTATCATTGGTACACGTGTCGCGTTGGAAATGGGTTTATCGCCGATAATTTGTATGATTGCAGCTGTGGTAACAGGTATTTTTGGGGGGCTATTACGTGACCTTATTTGTCGCCAGCCTCCATTGGTATTACATAAAGAGCTTTATGCTTCTGTTGCATTAATTGCATCCGCTATTTATCTTGCTCAACTGTATTTTGCAGTGGATGACTCTATCGCAATCATTGTGACGCTTGTTGCGGGTTTCTCGTTACGTATTGCTGCATTAAAATTTGCTTGGTCATTACCGGTATTTAGCTTTGAGCATGATGCAAATGAGACTGTGAAATTAAACGATAAAAGCAAGCAAGACAGCCAGTAATAAGTCATTACTTATTGATTTAGTGATTTAGTGATTTAGTGATTTAACATTAATCATAGTTATAAAAAAAGCCAGTGCTAATTATTTAGCACTGGCTTTTTTGTATTCGTTTCTTGGCTTTATACTCTTAGCTTATTTTATGCATCAATTAACCAGCCGTTTTTCACCGCTAAATCAACTTGCTCACAGACATATTGCCATAGTTTTGGGGCACTCAAGGTTAAGTAACTATTACGTGCCAGTACTTGTTCTTTTTTGATCGAGTGTTTTACCCAACTGCCACCTTCATTAGCCATATTTTGAAATAAAGGCAAGATTCTATCCATCGCTTTAGCAAATTGTGCATCAGCTGTTTTGGCCTGTTCAAACTCAATCCACAAGCTTTTCATTTTTTCGCCTTGCTCACCGGGCAATAAACCAAATAAACGCTCTGCAGCGGCAAGCTCTTTAATTTCTTGCGCTTCATGATGATGTGATTCGGCAAAGGCAAATAAATCGCCGGCATCTATTTCAATAATATCGTGAATCAATAACATCAGTGTGACCCGATTAATGTCAATATTATGCTCTGCATACTGTTGTAAAACTTGTGCGACTAACGCGATATGCCAACTATGCTCGGCACTGTTTTCTTGGCGGTTGTTATCAACCTTTACTGTTGTTTGTCGATAAATTGCTTTCAATTGGTCAATCTGAAGTAAAAAATCAAGTTGCTGCTGTAATGCTTTCATCTTCTATCCTATTTAATCGTAATGAGCGTGTTAACTTGATTAATCAACCCAAAATCATGTTGTGTTATTTACTAGCCACGGCTAATAAGCATTTATTTTATAAGGAAATTATACACCTGCTGGTGGCACCTGTATTTTATAATTACACTTTCTATGATGGCTATCAACTGGCGTTTTTGAAATTACGCTCAGGGAGTAAAATAAGCGTGGAAAGACGAGCTCCGCTTATTTACGAAAACCATACTCTTGTAGTATTGCATCATAAGTTCCGTCTTTTTTGATGTCGCTTAACCCTCGATTAAACGCATCCATCATGCTCTCTTTTTCTGGATTGTTACGAGAGGTAATAAGGTGAATGGGAGATATCTGCAGTGGCGGTTTAATAAAGACCACTTCATTGAGTCGATGACTTCCCATCGTTGCGACTTCATAGCGAAAAACATCAAAGGAGATTGAGATCATATCAAGACGTTTTTTAAATAATTTACGTACGTTCAGTATTTGATTTGTCGCCCCCTGCTTATTCAAGTAATCAGCCTGATCAAATGCTTTGCTATTAGCCCAGCCACGGCTAACGCCGATGGTGTAAGGTATCAACTCTTTGAGCTCTTTAAAGTGCGTGAAATTAAGTGTTTTAAGCGCCACCAGTCCAACATTAATATCGTAAATAGGATCGCTATAAAAGTAGCTTTTGTTACGCTCATCAGTGTAATAGGCACCCATTAATATATCTGACTCTCCCATTTCAACTTCTTTCATTGCGCGCTTCCAAGGCACAAACTTTATGTTGGCATTAATACCTGAACGCTTAAATGCGCTGGTGACTATTACCGTGATAACACCGTTATTTTTCATCTCTGAACCGTAGTAAGGCGCCCAATCAACGGTCACCATAGACAGATCTTTTCCATGAAGCGGGGTTAAGCTAGCAATGCACATTAAAATAATCAATGGGGAGTAAAGTAAAATATTTTTCATTTTTACAGTCCTTCATATATTAAAAGATGATCTTAATTATAGAGTAACCATATATTTTCGCAGCTAGCATTCTCCCGGAAAGCTTGAGCATTAATTTTTTAGAGACTTATTCACTGATTTAATTGGAGGATTTTTCATATGGTAACTAAAAATAGTCACTAACATATGACTTTGCTAACGTCAGAAAATACCATCGGGCGGTGGATCTACTTTGTTAACAGCGATAAAGGTATTAGCACGAACCATTGTGAATAATTCGTACTGATTAAAGTGACAGGGAATTATTCAGTTACTGCTGTGCCATTACGTTTATTCTTTTCATGGTACATGGCTTTATCTGCTACAGCGATTAAGGCATCAGTGCTATCGCCATCATTGGGATAAATTGAAAAACCAATGCTACAACTAAGGGAAAGTACTTCATTGTTTATACTAAAAGGATGTTGCAACGTATCCGTAATCGTTTCAATTATTCTTAATACATTATTTTTATTGGTTATATTTTCGAGTAAAATAACAAATTCATCACCTCCTACTCTTGCTACGGTATCAGAGTCACGAATCGACTGCTTTAAACGTAAGGCTGTCTGTACCAGCACCTGATCGCCAATTATATGTCCTTTGCTATCATTAATAAATTTGAATTTATCTAAGTCAATAAATAGTAACGCGAAACAGCTATTATTTCGTTTTGATTGTACGATTAAGTGCTTAAGACGTTCAAAGAGTAAATGTCTATTAGGTATTTTGGTTAGGTGATCGTAATGTGCCAAGTGCTCTAATCGTTGGGTATTGTTGACCCGATCGCTAATATTTCGATTAACACCTAATGCACCAATGATGTGATCATTGGCATCAAAAATAGGTACACACATAGACTCAATCCAACCAATATGACCATCTTTGTGTAGCATTCTTACTTCACCCGTCCATTTACCCACTTTTTCAACCGCAGATATCACTTCTGCCGTAATGTGGTTAGTATCTTCAGGAAGGTGAAGGATGTTAACGGGTTGGCCTATTGCTTCTTCTTTAGAATAACCATAAAGTGATTCAGAACCTTTATTCCAATCCGTTATAATGCCTTGGAGATCGGTAACCACCAGAGCATCAAAAAGATAATCGAAAGCTTTGTTCATTTGTTGAAATGTTTGTGAGTCCATGATGCTATAACCGCTACCTTAAAAGGTGAAGGAAATATTCCTATTCCATAAAATTACCACTAGATTATTATGCGTTAACGAAACAATCAAAATGAATGCTTATTAGTGTGCTCATAAGCAAAGATATAATTAAAAATCACAACATAGCTCTCAGTATGTTGTTCAATACCCCATCAAAAAAGAGATTCGTTCTCGGAGGAATTAATCCTAAGTTATTCTTCTATAAATATGATGAAACACAAGTTTAACGATCGGCGGGATGATTAATAATCATCAAGACAACAATCCTCATTATTATTTCTTATTACCTGTATTTCACAGTATTAGCTAAATGTCAGCTTTAATTATTAGTTTATCCGTAATAAAGGTGCTATTTATTTTTAAATAATCAATGTCTGCGAGGTAAGCAAGATGATGCCCGTTACTGATGTTTTCTATGAAACCTGCATGACCTTTAGCCGCTTCGCTTTGCATGTAATCAACAAGAGTTTGAATTCTTTCTATCATTGTATTGACTATTTTCTGGCGTTGCGTAGTTGATAAACCATAAGCATCAGAAAACTGTTTAGCTCGAGATACCTGCTCTACTAAGTTACCTAAGCAATCAACTAAGTCGGTTTTAAAAGGTGCCCAGCAATAAAGTGCATAAGCGACATCCCAAAGTATTGGCGCCGGATGCGCGGTATCAAAATCAAATATGCCAACGGTTTTTTTATCGATTAACGCCACATTGTAGGGCGCAAAATCCCCATGACAAATAACTTCATGTGGTAAACGGCTGGGTAACATCCACTGTGATTCATCAAACGCACGACTCGTGATAAAAGACACCGTAGCATCGTGGTATTCACGTAATAAACTTACCAGCAGACACTAAAGCTTCTGTTGTTGCGATGTTACCTCGTAAGGGATAGTTGTATACCTCGCCTTGCACATAAGAGAGGATTTCATTGCCACGATTCTCACAACCATTATCATGCAAACTATTAGTATCAGCCCTCTTATTTTCAAAATTATTCTCTTCAAAACTACTATCTTCAAAACCGCTGTCTTCAAAACCATAGGATTTTGGCGCGTTTTCAAAGCCCACGTTGTCCAGATGAGACAATAACTGATGCACTGAAACAGACCAAAAACCACTGGGTCGATAGACTTTATTCTCTGCACGAAAAACCAATCCTTCTCGCCCGCCTTTTAGCTCTTCCATTGTGTTTCCTTTTGATGCGCTTGAATTCACTTATATCCCTATTCATTCAAATTGTTCATATTGTGGCAAGCGTTTGTCTATGCAATACCAATTGGCTTTTTGAGAAACCCAAATGTGTTCTTTCTCTACTGAATCTAGGGCGCTGTCTAAAGAGCCTAAACGCAGAATAACATGTTGAGTATTGTCTCTTTTGGCATAAAGTTGAGTGCCACAGTGAGTACAAAAGTAACGGTGTTTTCCGACTGAGGATTGATAAGACTTTATATGTGTTTTATCTAACAATTTGAAATCATTATCTTGCACTGGTGCAACACTTGAAAATGCACTGCCATGTGCTTTTCTACAAGTTATACAATGACAGTGAACAATGTCGCCCACGGGGCCGGAAATTTCATATTTAACTAAACCACAAAGACAACTTCCATGAATCATAAATATACTCGTTAGGTTATGTGTCTACTTAAAAGATAGAATCGATGATAATCGGCAAGTTACCCCGGACTTATAACGAGACAACTGAGTAGTAAGGTTTATAAATTCTTTTCAAGAATATGGGTTTCTAATCCATCTAGGCTATGTTGGTTTTTCTTTTCCCAGTATTTTTTAATGCTTTCTTCGCCTTGTTTAGTTGACCACTCTTTAAGTTGATTTCTATCTTCTTCATAACTCAATAAAGGCACTGACATGCCACATGAATTTTGAACAAGATCAACCTCTACATCAAATATTTGCCTCGCCCCAGGTAATGGCGAAAAATGAGAATATAAGTCATCCCACTCATTGTCGTTATGATGAATCACCTTAGCTTGGCCGTATAGGCGTAAAATATTAGGGCTACCATCGAAGGCTAAAAACATAATGGTCATGCGCTTATCGATTTGTACATGGGCAGCTGTTTCATTGCCACTGCCGGTAACATTAAGCCAAATGACTCTATTGGGGCCAAGTACTTTAAATGAGTCCATGCCTTTCGGTGAAATGCTTACTCGGCTATCTTGTGTTGCCGTGCCGACAAAATACATTTTCTGATTTTCTATAAATTCGATATTTTTATCGGATATTGATAAGTATTGTTTACCCATGCCAAAGCCCCTATATGAGATTTACTGAGTTGATTGATGTGTTGTTTGAATAAGATTAACAACTGATTGATTAGTTGTTATGCCCATTTCACTCACTAACTGAACAACTTTACCTGCAACCACCAGCCAAAACAACAACCAAACATCAAATAAGCACCAAAAACAGAGCGTGATCTGATTAGTAAATTGCGTTTTAAGTGTTTCATTTACCTAGATTAATGTCGATAAAGGTTATATATGAGAAATTGATGTATTGATGGGCTGTTAGCGTTAACAGTCATAGGAAAGTGTGGTGGGATTAAAACGTTTATGTCCACCAGCAACATAAACGTTAAACAAACAATTAGACCCGATTTTTTAAGTGTGGCATCAAAAGGCAGGACTAAAGTCCCACTTCCAAAAACAGGCTAATTGTTCCTCGGAAGTGTGACGGAATTAAAACGTTTATGCCCACCAGAGGCATAAACGTTCAACAAAAATTCAGGCGGTCTTACAGGCTAATTTATAATAATTGTTATTGTTAAATTCAAAGTGTTTAATCACTTTTAACGATGTTTTTCTAGTATGTGCTTCATACGAACGTGGGTTCACTTTATTGATAAAAGTCACCATGATCGGATAACGTGCCGACATTTTTGCTAACGAAAACTCAAAAACACGCTCAAATACCCCTTGTCCTCTTACGGACTTATCGACACAGACAGGGCCATATTGATAAGAGTTCTCTTTAGTGATGGTTTGCTCTAAACAACAAGCGTCATGCAAGTTTTTAATCATAAATTGAAACAGTGGCCATTGAGCCCAAAAGTCCCAAGATGCAGCCATTGCATAAGCGACTATTTTATTATCGACACAGGCAATAAACAGCCCTCTTTCACTTTCAATTAAACTTGATAGATGCTCTTTAGTAAACGCGGTTGTGATAAAGCCATCGGACTTATCTTCATCGCGAATAGAGTCAATTTGATAACGATAATGCAATGTTAATACTTCGTCTATATCATCCAATGTTGCTACTTTTAATTCAATATTCATACTTACCTTACTCGAAGAAGACGTGTTTTAAATGGATTATTCTTATTGTTAACATGAATAACGAAACTACATGCCCGGACCACCAATATCACTTGAACCATAGGATTTAGGATCAGGTGCGGCGCCAATATGCAGTTGGCCTTTACTGGCTTTTATCACCAGTGGGAGAAAAACTAAACTTGCTACTAAGACAATAAAGCCGAGTAACATATTCCCGCTTAGAAAAAGATAGAGCGTAAAAGCAATAAACAATGTACTGACAAATCCTAATAGGATTTTTTTCATAACTGTCTCCTGTAAATAGCTAACCTTATAACGATAAATACACGATAAGGTCTTGAGCTTCTATTCGGTTTCTTTCTTGATATTACCTAAACATTTTTCTTAAAAATACAGACTTTGATTTATTTAGTAAAGGACTGAACTTCATCAATCGTTAAGTAACGCCATTGCCCTTCTTCAACATCTAAACAAATATCGCCAATTTTCTCTCTATGTAATGTAACAACACGATTACCGACCGCAGCAAACATACGTTTGACCTGGTGGAACTTCCCCTGTGTGATGGTTAGCAATACTTCTTTAGGCGTAATCACCTTTAATATCGCCGGCAAGGTTAATTGTTGCTCCCCCTGTAATTGCACACCGTGTAAAAACGTTTCAGCAACCTGTTCTTTTATCTCTCGCGATAAACCAACACGATAAACCTTGCTGCAATTTTTACTTGGCACGGTAATATTAAATGACCAACGCCCATCATCGGTAATTAATATCAGACCCGTGGTATCGGCATCTAAACGTCCTGCAATATGCAATTCTGAGACGTTATCAACCATCAGACCATTAAGCACAGAGGGATAAGCTTCATCGATATTAGAACAAATAGTCGCCGCGGGTTTGTGCATCATAATATAACGAAACGGGCGCGCAGTCAGTTTCTCGCCCGCTAGCATAATGGTATTATTTTCGTGAACTTGCACAGCTTCATCGGTAAACACATGCCCATTAATACAGAGCTCGCCACTTTGAATTGCGAAGATAGCTTGGGCTTTTGTTAACGCAGTACTTTTACAGACAAATTTATCAAGACGCATAATGAGTAACACTAAATAGAGGAGAGAAAGCGTTATATTATGCTTTCTCTAGGGGGATTATCAACACATAGTAGGGATTTCTAGTTTGAATAACGAAAAGAACGCTTAATTAATAGGCCCTGTTCTTGTTTTTTAGTTTTTGCACTAACCAGTACAAAGTCACCCGAGTAAACGACAGGAATAGTTTCCTTTTTACCTTCAAGCACAAGTTTAACCGCTTCAGCCATCGCAACACCGTTATCATCATTCATACGCATCACGGTGACCGCCAATTCCCCTTTCTCAATGGCTTTTAGCTCTGATTCACCGCCACCCCAACCATTTACTAGGATGTCTCGACGCTGTAGCGCGTGTAATGCTTTACTGGTACCGAGGGCAATATCTGTAGAGGCAGCATAGATAAATTTAATATCCGGATTCTTCTTCACTAATGCCAGGGTTTTACGGTAAGCGTCCCCTTGTGTGGCTTTAGTATGAACATGGCTGATTAGCTCAAAATTGGGTTGGCGCTCCATGATGCTAACAAAACTAGCACTGCGCACTTCACTGATATAACCAGGATAATAATCGTTAATAGCAAATTTACATGGCCTGAAATGTTGCAGGAAATAATCGGCTAATAATTTTGTCCCCGTGACATGGTCAAACCCCACATAGAGCAAAGGCTGGTAGTCTTTCCACTTTATTCTTGGGTTAGTGACATTTTGAATAATCACTTTGGTTTTTTTGTTTTTTAATACTTTTTCAAGTAACTCAATGTCAGTGTTAGCTCCAATGGTTAATATTAAAAAATCGGGTTCAGAGAGTAGTATCTTTTGTAATATTTTTTGTTGTTGATTATTCGAACCATGCAATTTTGTATCGTAGACCTTCAGCGAATATTTAACATTCAAAGCATCAAGCCTTGCTTCAAAAGCAATAACACTACGTCGCCAATAATCAGAAACTTGTCGGCTTGGATAAATAATGGCAATACGAACAGGGGAAGTTTGATTAACTGTTAGCGGAATAGCATCCACACGAATTTGCTCAGAAAAATTATCCATTAATTTTTTTTGTAATGGATGCTGTTGCACAAAATCGTCTAATAACCAATAGTGGTGACCATGGGTTACCGAGCTAGCAACAAGAAAAACGAAAAGTAAAAATAATTTTTTCATGGTAAGTGACGTCTCCTCTCTAGCATGATGGTTATAACAACCTGTATAGAGCTCATCAATTGAGCCCAAAATTTCAACAACTGCACTGCATTCACTGAGTTAATTTATGTTTGTTTATCTCAATAAACATTATACAAATAAAATATAACGCATCTTATACTGTTTTCATAAAAAGTCAGCTTTAAATGCTTTTAATTGGACAATATTTAGCAATAAAAAATGTTTGCTGATTTAATAAACGAGGCTTAAGTGTAAATTCTCTCTATACACCTTTAAGCACTGAGCCCTAACCGCTAACAACATTAAATACTCGCCGTTACCACACGATTCTTGCCAAGATTTTTTGCCTGATATAAGTTCCTATCCGCACGATTAATCAAATTCAGCTTGGCTTCATTAGTCAACCTTTCTACTACACCAAAGCTTGCGCTAATAGAAATCTCGACATCATTAACCGTGATGACTTTTGATGCGATAAGCACGCGTAATCGTTCTGCAATCTCGCTAGCAATAGCAAGCGTCGTATTAGGTAACAATAAGATGAACTCTTCCCCGCCCCAGCGGCAGGTTAAGTCATTCTCGCGTCGGCCCTTTAATAGTATTTATGAAATGGCTTTAATTATGCGATCACCGGCATTGTGCCCATAGGTATCATTCTCTTTTTTGAAATCATCAATATCTAACAGGATCAATGACACAGTAGCAGCAGGTTTTGTGGTGATATCCGTAAAGTAGGAATCTAAGACTTGTCTGGTGGATGTTTTTGTTAAAACGTCTGTGGTCGCCAATGTCTCTAGTTGCTGTTGATAGTTACCCAAAATACGATTCGCGATATATACCAAAACGGCAGTGATCATCAGTCCTAAGAAGATGTTACTCCACAATGAATGCTTTATTGTCTCTTGCCCTTCATAGCCACTTTGCTCAACAATAAGGTACCAGCCAAATTCTGGGACAAAGCGACTGTTAAGATAAACACTATTGCCATTATGCGTATAGGAAATATGGCCTCTACTGCGATTTAAAATGTCTTCAGAAAATGACGCGACTGCTTTTTTATCAAAAAATCATCAGGACCACGATAGCCCTTGCCACTTAATGTAATTAATCCTTTTGGGTCCATAAAATAAACCGTTCGATTATATTTTCTTTGATATTGCTCAATCAATGCTTGTGCTTTTTGAACCGCCAAGCCAATGCCAATTAATCCAATAAACTGATTTTTATAATCTTTCATTTTGTAGTTAACATAGATAACCGTGGTACTGCTATCCACACTATCATTATCCACATTGATTTCGTAATCTTGCTCGTTAGGTAAGGCGCGGGCACGGAAGTACCAATCATCCTGTTTATCGGTTGGCTTAACCGTTTTTACCACCCCACCAGCGTGGTAATATTGACGTGTTTTTTCAGAAACAAAGAAACTGGTTTCTGCCCCATAGCGCTGTTTTATTTCACGCAGATAATCAATGAAGACTTGTTTATCTTGTTCGCCATTAATCACCCAGTTTCGTACAAAGACATTTTGCGCCATGACAGATGAAATTAAGATAGGTCGTAATAAATCGTTTTGAATTTCAGAGTAAATATTATCCCCCGTGAGCGGTTGAATTTTATCTAATAGTTGACGACTCATGGCGTTATGAGCGACCAGATAGCAAGTATAACTAACAACCAAAAAAGCAATCATCATCAACATTGAAAGCATGATAATAATACGTTTTTTCATCTTTTTAAAAAGTGGGATAACCATTTCTAAGCACACTCATATTAAATGACATGTAAGCAGTATAGTTATTTTGACAAATAAACAACAAATAAAAGGCAAGATAAGTCGGTAAGGTGAATCAGTAAGGAGAATCATGTTGCAGTAATCGCTAATTTTCTTCCTACATCCTCATGTAGTCCTGCTTGGTGTTGTTCATGCTGATTGTCATTGTGTTATTACTTCTTATTTTTTTGCTTACTGTTACCATAAGGCGCTTATTGATAAGCAAACTTATAATGCTTGATCACTCCCCCATAGAAGGTAACAACAGTGGACGCTTTTACTTCCAGTCAGACTGACAGTTCAGAATTAAGATCACACCCTTGGACTGCAATGCAAAATGACCAAACCAGTGTTTACATGGACTTTAAGAAAAATCCTAAATTAATACGTCAGTCCTTAGAGGATTTTATCCCTTTAAAGAAATGGGACTTTGTAGAATCATTTTATGCCTTAGTAGAGTGGATAAACAGCCCGCAATCAGTACTTGAAAGCAATGATTGCACTTTTAATGTCGCGCAACAAAATACAGATAATCAATACCCATACGCGCAGAAATGCAGCGCGCGTTTAATGATTTTATTTCGCGATATACCCGAGAATTGTCAACAAAGAAGTATCGATTGGCTGATGCAAAACATACTGCAATCCGTAGCCAGTACTAAGCAGGGTTTTAAAGCGGGCGCTATTTGTCTCTCACAAAATGAAACCTGCTACCTCGCGTTAGGTGATAGCCCCGATACCGGCGGCATGGGTTTGCAAATCGTATTAACCTTCTTTGCTTATGGTAAAAACGATAAACGCTGTTATGAAAACATGGAGCAAGTGATTAGCCATGCACACGACTGTTTAAAAAAAGTGAATAAAAAAATTGTAAATGGCGAGTTGGATGCTATTTACGGCTAGCTAAGTACCTTTATTTTTCCATAAAGTTATATTTACAAACGTATACATTGGCTCCTTTCGTATACGTTTGTAAGACTTAAAACAAAGTTTAAATACCACCGCGTGTTAACTTTTCAGGATCCAATAACGTCTCAAGTTGTGCATAGGATAACTCAGTCTCTTCATCTGCAACATCCAAAACAGGTCGTCCTTCTTTATAAGCTTTTTTGGCGATAAAGGCGGCTTTCTCATAACCAATAATCGGGTTTAATGCAGTCACTAAGATTGGATTCCGTGATAACGCAGCTTTCAGCGCGTCTTCGTTTACGGTGAAAGTACTAATTGCTTTATCTGCCAGTAATTGACTGACATTAGCCAGTAACTCAATACTGCTTAATAAGTTATGAGCAATAACCGGTAACATAACATTCAATTCAAAATTACCTGACTGTCCTGCGATGGTGATCGTTGCATCGTTACCAATGACTTGTGCCGCTACCATCGCTGTTGCCTCTGGAATAACGGGATTCACTTTACCCGGCATAATAGACGACCCCGGTTGAAGTGCTTCTAATGCAATTTCACCTAAGCCTGCTAATGGGCCGGAATTCATCCAACGTAAATCATTGGCGATTTTCATTAATGAGACAGCCAGTGTTTTAAGCTGACCCGATAGCGCCACGGCAATATCTTGGGTGCCGATATGCATAAACAGGTTATCGGCGGGCGTGAATTCAAGTTCAGTTAATTGGCTGATCTGTTTACTAAATTCAACCGAGAAATCAGGGTGTGCATTAATGCCTGTGCCCACTGCCGTACCACCTTGTGCCAGGCTTTGTAATACGGGTTGTTGTAACTGTAGAGAGTTAATATTTTGGTCTATTTGACTCGCCCAACTTAATAAACTTTGACTTAATCTGACGGGCATCGCATCCATTAAATGTGTACGCCCCGTTTTAATATGGTGATCAACCGTTGCGGCTTTGTCTTTTATCGCTGTTGATAAATGTTCAAGTGCGGGTAACAGACACTTTTCAAGCTCAATGGCCGCACTGATATGAATAGTGCTAGGGATAATATCATTACTGCTTTGCCCATAATTAATATGGTCGTTCGCCCCTACTTTCTGTTGCAATTTTTTACTAGCAAGTGACGAAAGTACTTCATTAGCATTCATGTTAGAACTTGTGCCTGAACCCGTTTGGTAAACATCGACAGGGAAATGACGTAACAGGTTTTCATCGTCTAATAAGTCATTAACAGCTTCAATGATCGCCTGTGCCATCTCATTCGGAATAAGCCCCAGTGTTGCATTTGCTGAAGCCGCTGCAGATTTCGCCAACAGTAACGCTTCTATAAAGGCCTTTGGCATGGTTTGGCCACTAATAGGGAAGTTGTTCACCGCTCTTTGAGTTTGCGCGCCATATAATGCATCACTCGGTACTGCCAACTTGCCCATACTATCGTGTTCAATTCGAGTGCTCATCATGTTTTCCTTTAGTCATGTTTGTTATGTTCATTGAGTAGAAGCAACTTCATTGTTAAACGTTACTATTAATTATTGACTACTGACTACTGATTACTGGCGGATCTTAACGCTACATAGAGATTATTTAATTGAACCTGTTGTTTTTTAGTCGTTACTAAGCGCTGTAATCCAAGCAGTGGTTTATTGATATTGTCTAAACACCAACTACGCCAGTGTTCGATGACCGTTTCATCGTAAAGTGTTTCGATTAAAAGCTGACACTGCGCATGATACATTTGCCTTTTAGAGTCTGTATCTTGTTGATGCGACACTTGCTCCATGGCAAACCAAATATTAAGTAAATTAGGGTTGTTAGCTTCTTTACCGTAACGAACAGTATGGCGTATTTGGTTAATTTCAGGTTCTTGAACAGTAAACATCTTAAATGATTGAGTCATAATCCAACTTCTTTTTATGATAATGATTCTCACTATCATATTTATAATGAAAAATATGTCAAGTGATCAAGTCAAATTCACATTAACGATACGTGCAAGTATCTCAAGCCAACACTTTCATTTAGACTAAATATATCAATAAAGTCTAACCTTCAGGTGAAAATAATATGTCTAAATCGATGCCGAGTCTTAGCGCCACGTTATCCAAGCCTTACACTGATTTAATCGCTGACTTACAACGTCACATAGATAAAAAACGCATTATTACCGATCTCACCTTAATGTTTGCTTATGGCACAGATGCCAGCTTTTATCGTCTTGTGCCTAAGGTCGTTTTACAATTACAAAGCGTGCAGGAAGTGATATTAACGCTTAAAGCCTGCCAGCAAAGAAACATTGCGCTAACGTTTCGAGCGGCCGGTACTAGCCTTTCTGGACAAGCGTTATCTGATTCGGTGTTAATCACTCTGACCCACCAGCATTGGCGTGGACATAAAATATTAAATAACGGCGAACAAATCAGCTTACAGCCGGGCATGATTGGCGCACAAGCGAATAAGCTACTGGCGCCTTACCAGCGTAAAATAGGCCCGGATCCCGCTTCAATCAATACCTGTAAAATTGGTGGCATCGCTGCTAATAACTCTTCTGGTATGTGCTGCGGGACGGCGCAAAACAGTTACAATACTTTAGTGGGTATGACAGTAGTACTTGCAGATGGCACGTTATTAAATACCTTGGATGAAACAAGCGTAAGCGCCTTTAAAGTTAGCCATCACACATTGTTAGCGTCGTTATCGCAACTGGCACAGACATGTCGCGCCAATACTCAACTAGCAGATAAAATCAGACACAAATATCGCCTTAAAAACACCACAGGTTACAGCCTTAATGCGCTAATCGATTACCAGGATCCCATTGATATATTACAACACCTGTTTATTGGCTCTGAGGGTACACTTGGCTTTATTGCAGACGTTACTTACCATACGGTGATCGACCATCAATACAAAGCGACCGCGTTATACCTCTTTTCTGATATTGAACAAACCTGTCTTGCGGTAAGCGCACTGAAACACACAGAAGTAGCCGCTGTTGAATTAATGGATAACCGCTCCTTAAGTTCAGTCGCTTCAAAACCGGGTATGCCCGACTTTATAGCGCAACTTGAAAAAGATAAAGATAGTGAATCGGGTGCTCTATTAATTGAAATACATGCATCATCACAAGCACTCTTAGACAAACAGATCGCACAGATTGAAACCTTACTTGCCACCTTTACCCCCACAGAGCAAATCGACTTTAGTAGCGATGCTGCTATTTATGCTCAACTATGGGCCATTCGCAAAGAGCTATTTCCCGCTGTTGGTGCCGTGCGAGAGTCAGGTACTACAGTTATTATTGAAGATGTGGCTTTTCCCGCTGCACAGTTAGCCCCTGCCGTTCGTGATTTACAAACGTTATTCAAAAAATATAACTACCATGAAGCGATTATATTTGGTCATGCGTTAGATGGTAATCTGCACTTTGTCTTTACACAGGCATTTGAAACACAAGCAGAGATACAACGTTATAGTGATTTCATGAATGAGGTGACCAAGCTGGTTGCTATCGATTATCAAGGGTCGCTAAAAGCAGAACATGGTACAGGCCGTAACATGGCGCCGTTTATTGAACTTGAATGGGGGAAAGACGGATTTGAGTTGATGCAACAGATTAAAAGCATCTTTGATAAACACACGATATTAAATCCAGGTGTGATCATCAATGCCGATGAAAACTGTCATTTAAGCGATTTAAAAACCATGTCTTGCGCCGATGAATTAGTTGATAAATGCATTGAATGTGGCTTTTGTGAACCTGTTTGTCCCTCACAATCCTTGTCTTTAACACCTAGGCAACGTATTAGCGTATACCGTGAAATCAGCCGTTTAAAAAAGACAAATGAAGATCCTGATCGTTTGTCCGCCATGCAAACCTCATTTCAGTACTTAGGCATTGATAGCTGCGCAGCCACGGGCCTTTGCGCAACATGTTGTCCGGTTGATATTAATACCGGTGATTTAGTGCGTAAATTGCGTGGTCAACATTCGACGCAGGCAAAACCCATGGCAAACTTAATCGCACATTGGACAAGCGAGCATTTAGGCGTTGTTACCAAAGCCACGCGACTTGCCTTATCAGCGGCTAATACGGCGCACGACCTACTTGGCAGCAATAACCTCTCTCGTTTAAGCGCGATCACACATAAGCTAAGCCTCGGTAAAATACCGCAGTGGACAACACAGTTCCCGCGCTCTGCCGGTAAGCTAACAATATTAGCCATTAAAAATGCAAGTGATATAAAAAGTGATAAAAGAAGTAATAGAAAAGTGGTTTACTTCCCAAGCTGTGTAACACGTAGCATGGGCACCGCAAAAGGTGCGCTTGATAATCGCCCGCTGACAGAGGTGACACAATCGTTATTACTCAAAGCCGGTTATGACATTATATTACCCACACAGCTCGACGATAAATGTTGTGGCATGCCCTTTAAGAGCAAAGGTTTCGATAAAACAGCACAACAAAAAGCACAACAACTTGAAGCTGCATTATGGCAAGCGTCAGAACAAGGAAAGTACCCTATTTTGATGGATACCAGCCCCTGTGCAACAACCAGTATCGAAGCGATGAACACATCCCTTAATATTTTTGAACCCTTTCGTTTTGTTGCAGAACATGTAATGCCCCATATTACAATCACTGCACAAGCTGAGCCTATTATGCTGCATATCACCTGCTCATCTCGACAACAAGGTTTAGCCGGCGTGATGGAAAGCGTCAGTCGTGCATGCTCTACTAATGTCATTATTCCGGAGGATATTTTCTGTTGTGGTTTTGCGGGCGATAAAGGTTTTACCCTGCCCGAATTAAACGCTTCAGCATTACAAACGCTAAAACAACAGATTCCCGACAATTGCAGTGAAGGTTACTCTAATAGCCGAACCTGTGAAATTGGATTATCACAGCACGGCAATATCGAATATCGCTCTATTTTGTATTTGTTAGATAAAGTGAGCAGTGCAAAAGCGCATGCAGTCTCTGAGGAAGTGCTTGTTTAGCGACATTATTTTACCCCATTAATGCGCTAAATAGACAAAATCCACAACAGCTGTATACAAAC
>NZ_PJBZ01000090.1 GCF_002835995.1 Psychromonas sp. Urea-02u-13
GGTTTATTGTACGATTACAGTGCAAATAACAGCCACAATGTGGTTCGTTTTTAAACAGTCAGATTATCTAAGTGTTGAACTTGATGTTAATTTATCCATTCCAATATTGAATTGTTTGTTTTTGAAACAAAGTACATGTGTCAATACCATTTATAATGCTCTTGCCGTGTATAACTTAAGAAGCTTTGGCTTTTTTACTTTCTTGCTTAGCCACTTCCATTTTAATATCAGTCACTATGGCATCGGCCAATGCGCTACTTTGTCCGTTAAATACCCCGCCTTTATCAATCACTAAGTCGTTGCTTAACAATTTGCCCGTAGCAACACCCGTGGATTTTACCGCGATAGAGTCACTATGACATTCACCATTAAATTTCCCACTTACCGATACAATCTTGCTGTGTAATTTTCCTGTGAAAATGCCACTTTTTCCAATCGTTACGCTGCTATTGGAATAAACGTCTCCTTCAACGCTTCCGTCGATATGGAGGTGTCCTTCAATTCTGATGGTGCCTTTAATTGCGACTCCAGCTGCGATAACAGAGGTGCTGGTAGCGTGCTTAGATTGTGCAGTTGAAGATTTAAATAATCCCATGGAACATCCTTTACTATGTGAAAAATTGAGTCGAAATCACCGATATGCCAATTCATAAAGGGCTTCGGATCTAATGATTTGTTTAAAAAACGAATTTCGTAATGTAAGTGTGGCGCCGTACTCGCGCCAGAATTTCCACTTAACGCGATTAATTGCCCTTTCTTAACAAATTGGCCATTTTTTACTTTAAGTGTTTTTAGATGCGCATATAACGTCATAAAACCCAATCCATGAGTAATGCGGATCATATTGCCATAACCTTCATTATGGTTTTTTCGCGTATATTCAACAAAACCATCGGCTGGCGCATACACGGGCGTCCCGTTACGGGCGCTTAAATCAATGCCACGATGTTTAGAACGGCGCAGGCTAATAGGATGCAAACGCTTACCGTAACTCGAAGAAATACGATGATAATCAAGTGGTTTACCGTTAGGCAACCAATTGAGCATATTTAAACGATGCTTGTAACTCAAGCTCGCCAACTCAATACGAGAGAAGTAATCAGGGTTATGTAATTGCTCTGCTTCTTGGTCTGTTTCGGACACCAATTGCTCCAATAAACCAATGCGCGCGTCCACCGCTTCGAACAGTTCATTGCTTTGGCCTACATCGGCGCTCAGTGACAGATTTGCTTGAAACAAGCTTTCGTTATTACTTTGTAATGTTTTCACATTACCCAGCAAAGAAAACATGCTTTCACTCTGCTTTGAATTAACATTAACCAGCAACTTCAAGCTAACAATAAGCGCAATCAGAACCACCACAATTATCATAGCAGTCCACTGCGTTTTGCGCCGATTAAGTCGCAATGAATAACTGCGACGATGCGTTGAAAATGAGAAGTAAAATGAATTTTCCACGTGAGATCCTAAATATCCTATAATAGGTAACAATCCGCTTTTATAAAGCGGTTCTTAGAAACTATTATATGCTATTTTTACAGAAAAAATCCGTTAAAAACAGTATTAGCCACTAATTTTAACAACGTTAATGCTTGTATTTCCTCCGTTTACTCTACATTTGCTTTTAATTTATTCACCCGTTTTTATTATGATTTTGTTATGATGAACGCATAACTAGATTTAATGAAATCAATTAATAAGATAAAGGAATTCAACATGCCACAGTATCGTTCAAAAACATCAACACATGGCCGTAATATGGCAGGTGCTCGTGCCCTATGGCGCGCAACGGGCGTTAAAGATGATGATTTCGGTAAACCAATCATTGCTATCGCTAACTCGTTCACTCAATTTGTACCGGGCCACGTTCATCTAAAAGACATGGGCCAATTAGTTGCTCGTGAAATCGAAAAAGCGGGTGGTATCGCTAAAGAATTTAACACAATTGCGATTGATGATGGTATTGCGATGGGTCACTCGGGCATGCTTTACAGCTTACCGTCACGTGATTTGATTGCTGATTCAATCGAATACATGGTTAATGCACATTGTGCAGATGCAATTGTCTGTATCTCTAACTGTGACAAAATCACACCGGGAATGCTAATGGCAGGTTTACGCCTTAACATCCCAGTGATCATGGTCTCAGGTGGACCAATGGAAGCCGGTAAAACCAAACTTTCAGACCAAATCATCAAATTAGACTTAGTTGATGCAATGGTAATGGGGGCAGATAAGAATATTTCAGACGAAGACGTTGCAAAAGTAGAGCGTAGCGCTTGTCCGACCTGTGGCTCATGTTCAGGTATGTTTACTGCAAACTCAATGAACTGTTTAACCGAAGCATTAGGCTTATCACTGCCAGGTAACGGTTCAATGCTTGCAACACATGCTGATCGCGAGCAACTGTTTTTAGATGCAGGCCGACGCATTGTTGAAGTGACTAAACGCCACTACGAACAAGATGACTACACTGTATTACCACGTTCAATTGCTTGTCGTAAGGCCTTTGAAAACGTAATGGCACTGGATATCGCGATGGGGGGGTCAACGAACACTATTTTGCATCTACTCGCCTGCGCACAAGAAGCAGAATTAGACTTTACGGTTGCCGATATGGACAAAATGTCTCGTCGTATTCCACAGCTATGTAAAGTTGCCCCTTCTACGCCAGAATACCATATGGAAGATGTACATCGCGCCGGTGGTGTAATGGCTATTTTAGGTGAATTAGACAGAGCGGGTTTATTACACAGTGATATTCCAACGATTCTTAGCCCGACGATGAAAGAGCAGTTAGCGCATTACGATATCATGCAAACTAAAGACCAAGCTGTCATTGATTTTTACCGCGCAGGCCCTGCAGGCATTCGTACTGTACGCGCATTTAGTCAGTCTTGCCGTTGGGATACTGTGGATAATGACCGTAAGAATGGTTGTATCCGCTCGCTTGAAAACGCTTTCAGTACTGAAGGTGGTTTAGCGGTATTGTTTGGTAATATGGCCGTTGATGGCGCAGTGGTTAAAACAGCCGGTGTTGATGACGATAACCTTACCTTTACAGGTCCAGCAAAAGTATACGAAAGCCAAGATGATGCCGTTGAAGCTATCTTAGGCGGTAAAGTTGTATCGGGTGATGTGGTTGTTATTCGTTACGAAGGCCCACAAGGTGGTCCAGGTATGCAAGAAATGCTTTACCCAACCAGTTACCTTAAATCAATGGGACTTGGCAAAGAGTGTGCCTTAATCACCGATGGTCGTTTCTCTGGCGGTACTTCAGGTCTTTCAATTGGTCACGTTTCACCAGAAGCGGCGGCTGGCGGTGTAGTTGGTTTAATCAAAAATGGCGACATTATTGATATCAACATTCCAACACGTGAAATGAACTTAAAAGTATCTGATGAAGAACTTGCAGAGCGTCGCGTTCAACAAGACGTTATCGGTTGGAAAGCAATCGGTCGTGTTCGTCCTCTTACTGCCGCGTTAAAAGTTTACGCTATGATGGCAACATCAGCCGATAAAGGCGCAGTGCGCGATATCAGAAAACTAAGATAAGCTAACAGCTAACTCAGTATCAAAGCCAGTTTCGTTCATTCGTTACTGGCTTTTAAATTTTACCTTAATGCCCAGCTAGAAATAGAAAAGCAACTAATAAATTCAGTTCCCTCTAACGAACAAAATACCGACCTATACTCTCCCCCTCATGAGTATTAATAAATAAACCATCATAAAGTGACTTGATACTGAAATAACAATATAAAATAATTACTTAAGAAGTATTTAGCAAAGAAATGCCTTTGTTTAATTAAAATCAAAAAGATAAAATACACATCTCTTGTCAACTAGCGCTTCATTAGGCAAACACCAGCAGAGGTGATAAATGGTGCAACAAACATTACAGATAATAAAAGATAAAAAAATGCAACATATTCGCATTGGTGAATGGCTTGCAGTTATTGATGAAAATAAAATAATTAAAGAAAGCTGTACTATTAACCTCAAACCACAAGTAATGAACTTATTGGTTTTCATGGCATTAAACCCAAGTACAGTATTAAGTACAGAAAAACTGCTCAACGCCCTATGGCCAGGAAGGGTCGTGTCAGACTCTTCTGTTTACCAAAGCATTGCACAGCTACGCAAAGCGTTAGGTAACAGAGTAGGAGAAGAAAAGTATATATCGACCATTCCTAAGAAAGGTTATAAATTAAATGCGTCGGTGGAAATATTAGATATAAAAGAACAAAAAGAGCGAGAAAACCAGCCGAACTCTCCCCCCCCAAAAAAATTACCGCCAGCTAAAGTGAATAAAAAGCATCTTAGAACTAAATTAAAAAAACAAAAAACACAAATCCTTTACTTTATTATCTTTTCCTTAATCGTTATCAGCTGCATATTAAGCTTTAAATTACACGCAGAAAAACCTGCTCTGCTCATTCTCGCGATCACACCAATACATAGGCCAGATGCCGAAGATCCTAGCTATAAAACGTTAGATTTTGCTTCCGAAAGTTTAGTAAATAGCTTTGCTAACTTAAAAAAAATGCAAGTGATTAACTTTAGATTATGTAACGAATTACAGCTCAAAAATAATTGCAAGGTACGTAATCAAGAACTAAGTCGATACGATTACATCTTATCATTAAGTGTGAATGTCAAAACGCAATGGGAGTTTGATATGCGCCTAGATTTAATTGATTCCAACACAGACTTTCAAATATGGTCTAAATATTATCAGGTCGATAAAAACAATCATGAATATGTTAATAATGAGATCCTGCAAAATGTTTTTAAGTTACTAGTTAAAGATCAACCTATACCCGATTTCCCAAAATATAATGATGCTTTAAGAGCCTATTATAATTTTCCACCTGCAGAGTCGCAGGCAATAAAAAAAGCATTTATGGAAAGAAAAAAAGAGTATTTAGGAGGATAAACACAACCAATAAAAACTAGCGTACCAATGTACGCTAGTTTTTATTTAATCAATCAAACTTTTAATCCAGACCTTAGACTGTATCCGCCAAGTAGATAGAACCACCTTAATAATTTCTTCGGAAAAGATGGCTAAATATACGATGGCTAACGAAACCTCAGTATAAAAAGCTAATACTGTAACTAGAGGAATCCCAATAACCCACTGCGCAAAAACATCCTGATAAAGACAGAATTTATTGTCCCCTCCCGATCGCAATACACCAATGATCATGCTTAAGGGCAGACTACGAATGACCACCCCTAACGCGAGTAGATTATAAAATGACTGGCTAATTGCTAATGTTTCTTCATCTAAACCTGAAAAAAGTCTAAACACATAGGGAGAGAGTAAAAGCATGGTAGCCGCAGTGATCACGCCAACGAATAAACTTAACATAGTTGCAAGCCAAGCATGCTGATAAGTACGCTCAGTGTCTCCCGAACCAATCTCATTACCCAATACCACAGAGGTTGCTGTTGCCACTCCAATTAACAGCGCCGTTGCCATTGACTCAACTGGGATCATAACCGTAAGCGAAGCTAATGCTTGAGTATTTATATGCCCAAAAATAACGCTGTAGAAAAATAACCCTGCAGAATAGATCAGCATATTGATGGTCACCGGAGCAGATAGTTTAATTAATTTAAACAACTCAGAGCGTTGAAACGAGTGAAAAACATCGCTAGGACGCAAAGCAAGAATGTTGTTTTTTATATAAATATACAGTAGCAACAAAGAAATTTCGACAGAACAACTGATTAAGGTTGCAATTGCAGCCCCTTCAATACCCATTGCAGCAAACCCGAAGTGACCAAATATAAGGATGTAATTAAGTACGATATTCAGCGCGACACCAATACAACTAAAAAAAGTACTAATGCCAGCTTGATTAATCGACCTTAATCCAGCTGCATATATCACCCCAATAGCTGAAAATAACATCGCTAATGACGTTATTTTTAAATAACCCGCTCCGCGTTCAATGACATCATTCGCTTCGGTAGATATTCCCATAATGCTATGCGGGAAAAAATAAAAACTAAACGCAATTAAAGCGCCTATAAATAATGAGCACATTAAGGTTAAAGAGAAAGTTTGCTTCAAACCATTAAGCTCTTTTTTACCCCAATATTGCGCCAGTAAAATCCCCCCGCCCGTTGCCACCCCGATAAATAATAAAATAGCAATGTAAGAGACCCGACCCGCCACTCCAATCGCTGCCACTTCAGTATCGCCTAACTGGCCGAGCATCATAATATCAACCAAATTTCTGGAGGAAAATAGCAAAACTTGTAAACTAATTGGAAAAGCAATTAAAATTAATTGCTTGATAAATTTTATGTTATTAGCTGAATACATTAATTAACTTCCTTAATGTTATTCAGTAGCAAAGACATGTATTGAGCATGCTCCCCATAAGCAGTAGTATCCAAAAACTTATCACTTTCAACAAAGCCTAAACCTTGCCAAAAAAGACTTAAACCATTAACAGCCACTAATGAAATTTGCACATAACCCAATTCAGCAGCGCTGTGTTTAAGCTGTTGAAACAGATTTTTAGCCAGCCCACCTCCACGATGAGTCGAATCAATCACTAAGTCATGTAGATGTAAGTTAGTTGATTGATAAGATCTCTGTTCAGCCATACCTAATACAGGAAAATGTAAATGAGGGTACGCCAAAGCTAATACATAACCAATGAGTTTACTTTCATTTTCTAACGCCAAACAGGTTTGTCTTGAAAGATTAAATTTTGAATGTAATACGGCTTCCCCTTCCACCAAAGACTCACTGTAGGCCTGCCCTTCTAATTCCAGTAGAGCAGGCCAATCAAATTCAGTTATCTGTCTAATATTCATTACTAACTTCACTGTACTCAACATCTAAAGAAACAACAGATAACTTAGATTTAAGTTCATTTAATCGTGTATTGTTTTTAATACGTGATTCAATATCAGCACTATGAATAAAGTGATGTTTTAATGGTTCAAAACCATTAAAACCTTGCGTGGTATAACTGGTGGAATAAGCGCCACAAGAAAGTAACCAAACAGGATCACCCGATTTTAAGTTTTGAGGTATCGAGATTAAATGTTCCTCACTATTAAATACATCATCGCTATCGCAGGTCGGTCCAGCAACAATGGCAGAAACCTGTGAGGTCTCATTATTACCAGGAAAAACCATACGATATTGCAAGGCATCGGTCTCATATAATCCATTAAACTTGCCACAGCTTAGATATAACCAATTTTGTTTTTCGCCGTTCATTTGCTCACGCTCAGTAAGACGGGTGACATGTGCTCGAATCACTCCTTGGTCTGCAACTAATGCACGTCCTGGCTCCATCATAAAGCGAATTGGATAACCCGCCTGTTGCTGTATTTTTTTTATGCCATCGCGGATAGCTGCAAAAATGTCATCCACCGGAGGAGTCAGATTTTTACCTGTTTTATCCATATAACCGATAGCAGGAAAACCACCACCAATATTGATGTATTTCAGATTAATACCTTTGCTTTTTAATTGCATAAGCGTTTCTCCAACATAGGTCAAAAAATCAACCCAAGATTTCGCTTTCATTTGCTGCGAGCCTATATGTGCCGATAATCCAGCAGGCACTAATCCTGCAATTTTAGCTTTTGTTAGAATATTAATCGCATCCGTATTTGAACAACCAAATTTTCGGCTTAATCCCCATACAGCCCCTTTACCATTGGTTGCTAAACGGCAAAAAACATGGCTACCAGGTGCATTAGTTGCTATCGCTTGCATATCCGCCATATTGTCGGTAACAAAATCAGTAATACCCAGAGAAAAAGCTTGCTGAATTTGTTGGTCTGATTTGATGGTATTACCATAGTGAATTTTATTAATCTGCGCGCCAGTCTTTATCGCCTGCAATATTTCATTAGGACTCGCAGCATCAAATCCAGAGCCTTTATTTGCCAGGCAATTAAGCACAGGTGTTAACGGGCAGGATTTAATCGCAAAGCGAATTTCAACGCTAGGTAAGCGCGATTGAAGTTCATCATATTTCATTTCCACTCCAGGTAGGTCAAAGAGGATTTTATCTTGATTACCTAATTCGAGTGCCTGTTTCATTTGTGTATTTAACATTTTATTTTTCCTTACTAGTAATTACTAAATTTGAATTGATATCCATAAGTTGTGCAGTTTTACTCAGTATTGGCCAGTGCTGACTTAACAAAGCAAAGTCATGCATATCTTGTTTGGCTTGCTCGACTAATTGATCCGATTCGACAATTAACAAATCAGAAAATTTTGTATATCTGCCTCCGAGATTTTTATACTCCTCGATCAACACCTGTATTTTGTCTCTATTTTGTTGCTGGTTTATGGTTGTGCTCTGCTCAATTAAAGTCACTAATTGCGCACTGTTTACTTGATAGTCATTATCTAATAACGATTGCCCTTGCTCTTCCATTGCACTGTAAATAGCGTAAAAGTAAGGCATTGATAAAAAGAATTTAACCAAGCGAAATTGGTAGTCCATAAAACCTGTATCGGTACGTCTTTCTGGAGTGTAAAAATTTTCAATATGGCGGTTGTGCACCACCCCGGGTAACTTAGTATCGTGAATAAGGTGCAAAAGAAAATAATCAGAGCCAATAACACATTTTGCAGGTGGTAACGGCACCGTTTGGTGTACCTTATAAAAACTAACATTGCACATATCAATTTGCATTGGATCAGCACAGCCTAAATATGTTACATCACCGCTAAATTCGGTATTACCACCCCCTTTGAATGACTCATCCACTAACTCTTTCGTTTGCTGCGCGGTTGCATCGTGTGGTGCCCATAGACCAACTATTTTTTGATAAGCAGCGGGATTAATATCATTGATCTCCTGGATATCCACTGACATCTCACCGATAAAAGAGCTGCCTACAATTGAAACTGGCATCGCTTCTTGTTCAACAGTGATGTTAGAATGATCAACACAGTCCAGAACTTGTGAAGCCCGTTTACCTAAAGACATCAGCTCATTATGAATAGGAAATATTTTATTTCCGTTATTAACTTGGTAATGACTATCTGAGTCACGACGATGTATTGAGTCACAGCCTAACGCCGTACTAATTAAAAATGCGCGGTTTGTACAAGCTCCATAGGAAACTTGTGATGGCAGCATTAAATCCATAAATTTATCAATATTGTGCATGCCTGCTTGTATCATTACGTTTTCTAAAAAATTTCCCTGCTCAACGTTATTCAAGTGTTTTGCCTGAATATTTTCAGAGGCTATTAAGTTAGCCACCGCCACTTGGTTAGCGACTAAAGCTTGCCCTTCGGAGGTATCTAATATTAGTAGATAAACAAACACATCAAAGTGCTTAGTCGCATATTGTGCTTCTTCAGCTAATAAAGCGATGGTATTTACACACTCTCGATT
This sequence comes from Psychromonas sp. Urea-02u-13, assembly GCF_002835995.1. Taxonomy (GTDB): domain Bacteria; phylum Pseudomonadota; class Gammaproteobacteria; order Enterobacterales; family Psychromonadaceae; genus Psychromonas. Next base: position 9,399 of record NZ_PJBZ01000090.1, read on the forward strand.
AGTGGGTATACATAAACAAATATTTTTCATTATTATCACCTATTCAAATAATTAAGAGTTAGTTCCAGCTATCTAAGCCAAGTAATTTTTTACCTAATGCATTAAGTTCTGCGGGGCCATAGCGAAGTGATTCATGCAGATCCGCGTCTCCCACTAAGGTTTTATTCCACTCGGGGGTGCTTAATGTATTCCAAGAATTAATGCGCGACTCTTTCAATGGTGTATTTTTTTCTAAGGCAGGCATCATCGAAATGTACTGCACTGAACGAATTCCACTCTCTGATAAGTTAGCGGCTACGCCATGCGCAAGAAAACCGTTAAAGATAAGCAAGTCACCCGCTTCAAGTTGCGGTATCACAATAGGGTATTCATTGGGGTCTATTTTCGGACGAAGTGGATCTCTATCTGCTGGCTGAGTTTTTTTCCAAAATTCAAATTTATTAAATAATTCAGGACAACATTGAAAACCTCCCTGCTCAGGTTGAGAGTCATTCAATGCAATAATGCCTTGTACACGTTGTGGCAGGACCTTAAGAGAAGTATCAACATCCCAATGTAGTGATATATCAAAGCCTTTTTCCGTTGCTTTTATTAGCGCGCGATCACGGTTATTTCTATTGGGAGGATTTAAATTAACACGGTCTAAAGTGACCCATAATTCTTCACAATCCCAGATATCCACAAAGGATTGGTAGACACGATCAGCTTGACGGTTATTCCATAAAAGTTGATGTTGGTAAGTTTCAGCAAAACCATAAACATATAAGTCTCGCTCTAGTTCACTAGCAAACTGCTTTTGTGGATACCAAGTGCTTGTATCATTAGTATCTATGCCTTGAAAGTCAGCAACAAAATCAAATGTGCTTTGTGCTTCTTCACTAGAGATTGCATTTTTAATAACAATATAACCGTACTCTTTCCAATGCTTCCAATCCTCTTTAGATAAAACCTTAAGAGGAAACTTCTTCGTTATTTTATGCAGAGGTGTATCTAAGATATAAATTTCACCATCTTCACTAATATATTTGTGATTAACTTCTTTCATAATACTCGCTTCTGTTTTGATTCGATTTAAAAACTGAAGCTAGTTTGTTCTTTAATTTTCGTCTTTTCTTAACCAATTAATAAAATAAAATTGATTTTATTTTATTAATTTTTTATTTAAGAAAAAGGAAATGTTGGTTTTTTGTTAACAGATTGATAAATTAAATGACAATTGAAAGGCACACATAAAACACATAAAAACAGCGTGTTACAAAGAAAAAGACATCAATATAAAAATGTAATTTAAGCATCTAAAAAGTTAAAAAAGATCTAAAATCAACATATTTAGACTTTTAACTCAATTGCATTCCTCTATTTCATATTATGAAACAGATAAGAATAACAAAGTCTCGCTTTGAGTATTACCTTAAAGTGTGTTGTCCATACATTGGAAATATAAGAGGTGTTGGTATCAATCATAGGGATAAATGATAACGCTGAAGGCTAGTTAAGAGGCTCTATTGACTATTTGTAAAGGAATCTTCACTCCGCCTTAATTTCTCTATCCCCCATATAATGCTCACTTAAAATAATATGAATAGCAGGCACAAAAAAACCGCGACAAGCGCGGTTTAATAAACAACTATTTATATCGTTAGATATTATAGAGCGTTAGCTGTTTCAACTACGTTCTTAACTGTGAAACCAAACATTTCAAAAAGTTTATCAGCAGGAGCAGACTCACCGAAGGTAGTCATACCTACAACCGCGCCGTTTAGACCTACGTATTTATACCAGTAATCAGCAATACCCGCTTCGATAGCAACACGCTTAGTAACAGCAGCTGGTAATACAGACTCTTTATATTCAGCAGATTGTAATTCGAATTGCTCAGTACAAGGAATAGAAACAACACGTACCGTTTTACCTTGTGCTGTTAGTTCTTTAGCTGATTGAACTGCTAGTTCAACTTCAGAACCTGTTGCGATTAGGATAATTTCAGCTGGAGTTGCTGAATCAATTAAGACATAACCACCTTTAGCAACGTCAGCTAACTGCTGCGCGTCACGTGCTTGTGGTTTTAGGTTTTGACGGCTGAAGATTAATGAACTTGGTGCATCAAAAGATTCGATTGCAAATTTCCAAGCAACAGCAGATTCAACGCTGTCACATGGACGCCATGTGTTCATGTTTGGTGTTAAACGTAAGCTAGCGATTTGCTCTACTGGCTGATGCGTTGGACCATCTTCACCCAGACCGATTGAGTCATGCGTAAATACTTGAATTGAACGTTGCTTCATTAATGCAGACATACGTAGTGCGTTACGTGCGTATTCCATAAACATTAAGAAAGTAGCGCCGTAAGGTGCAAAACCTCTGTGTAATGCGATACCGTTAATGATAGCGGCCATTGCAAATTCACGTACACCGTAATGGATGTAGTTACCAGATGCATCGTCAGCTGTGATTGCTTTAGTACCAGACCACATTGTTAAGTTAGACGGTGCTAAATCAGCAGAACCACCTAAAAGCTCAGGCAACATTGCACCAAATGCTTCGATACAGTTTTGTGATGCTTTACGTGTTGCGATGTTTGCTTGGTTTGCTTGTAAATCAACAATGTAAGCAGAAGATTTTTCTTCCCACTCAGCGGGTAATTCGTTGCTTACGCGACGTTTGTATTCAGCAGCAAGTTCAGGGTAAGCAGATGCATAAGCAGCAAATTTCTCATCCCAAGATTGCTCAGCAGCTTGACCTTGTGTTTTAGCATCCCAACCAGAATAAACATGCTCAGGAATTTCGAAATCACCGTAGTTCCAACCTAATGCTTTACGTGTAGCAATGATTTCATCAGCGCCTAGTGGAGCACCGTGACAGTCATGTGTACCTTGCTTAGCTGGAGAACCAAAACCGATGATTGTTTTACAACAAATCATTGTAGGTTTAGTTGTTTCCGCTTTTGCAGCAATGATGGCAGCTTTAATCTGTTCAGGGTTATGACCGTCAACAGAGATTACGTGCCAGCCGTAAGACTCGAAACGTTTAGGCGTATCGTCTGTGAACCAACCTTCAACTTCACCATCGATAGAGATGCCGTTGTCATCCCAGAATGCAATTAGTTTACCAAGACCTAATGTACCCGCTAATGAACATGCTTCATGAGAAACACCTTCCATTAAACAACCATCACCTAAGAAAGTGTATGTGTGGTGATCAACAATCTCGTGGCCTTCTTTATTAAAAGAAGCGGCTAATGATTTTTCAGCAATTGCCATACCAACAGCGTTAGTAAGACCTTGGCCTAGTGGACCCGTTGTTGTTTCAACACCCGCAGTGTAACCAAATTCTGGATGACCAGGTGTTTTTGAATGCAGTTGACGGAAATCTTTAAGATCGTCAATTGAAAGATCGTAACCCGTTAGGTGCAATAGAGAGTAAATAAGCATTGAACCGTGGCCGTTAGAAAGAATAAAACGGTCACGATCAGCCCATTCTGGGTTAGTCGGGTTATGCTTTAAAAAATCAGTCCACAATACTTGTGCAATATCTGCCATTCCCATTGGTGCGCCTGGGTGACCAGAATTAGACTTCTGAATGGCATCCATGCTTAAAGCACGAATGGCGTTAGCTAACTCTTGTCTTGAAGGTGTAGACATAAAACTCTCCGATAGGGGTTGGTTGATAAAACAGCGATAATTGCGCGCGATTATCCCAAGATTTGGGGGTGATTTGCAATGAAAAAGTTACAATTTAGTCACATATTTTAACAAAATTATTATCAACACAATGGCGTCACTGATATTGACGAGCTGGGCTATCTATTATTGCAGTCGGTATTAATAAAGAAGAAAGCGAGGGAGTTAAAATAAAAGGACCGAGAGGCCCTAATAAAAAAGGTTAAATTAAGACTGTTGCTCTACATAACCCGTGTCTTTATTGGGACCAAAAACCAAGACAATGCCTTTATCAAAGAGAATTTGCATGGTCTTATCAAAAAAACCGATCGCCTCATCACTGGGCATATGTTTTAAAATAAGTTCAATGGCAATATCACAACCTTCACTTTCAGGCATCGCCGTTAATAGCTCGCCCGAGTCAATAAAATGCAAATAGGTATTTATCTTCTCTTGTAAGGTAAACAGATGCACATTTTTATCATCCCACGTTAAAGGGTCAATAATGGTTAAAAAGATGCGTTTGGCTTCTTTATCTAACCCAATAGCATCAATGCTATCTGTATCAACAACACTCATAGTTTAGCTTCACTTTCGACTGGAAATAATTCACGCCATAGTGTCATGCCACCTTCGACACTATAAGTATCTTCATAACCTTGCTCAGCTAAATATTGCGCGACACCTTTACTGCTGTTGCCATGATAACAAACCACAAAAACCGGTGTTTCAAATTCCACAGCATCAACAAATTCTTTCAGTGTGTCATTATTTAAATTGAAAGCGCCTTTCACATGATCCGCTGCAAATGACTGTTGATCACGTGTATCCACTAAAATAGCTTCTTCACTCTGTAAGCGTTGCTTTGTTTCAGCTATTTCTATTAGCTTAAATGTGGACATATCCATTCCTTTTTTCATAAGTTTTTGCTTAAAATGCATCAAGAGAAGCATATAAAATACTGATATCTCTTTTATCTGCAGGTATCATGCACTAAAATAGCACGTTTGCATATTTCATCACATTTACTCTTATTAAGGTCATTCTATGTTTATAGTCACAGGCGGCGCGGGATTTATCGGTAGCAATATTGTTAAATCGTTAAACGATCGAGGTATTACAGACATTCTTGTTGTAGACGACCTAACAGACGGTGCAAAATTTACTAATCTTGTTGACTTGCAAATTATGGATTACATGGACAAAGATGAGTTCATTACACAAATCGTATCTGGCCAAGACTTTGGTGATGTAGAAGCGATTTTTCATGAAGGTGCTTGCTCTGCAACGACCGAGTGGAATGGTAAATTCATGATGGAAAACAATTACGAATACTCAAAAGATCTACTGCATTACTGTATTGAACGTGACATTGCCTTTTTATATGCATCATCAGCCGCAACCTACGGTGGCAACGATACCTTCAAAGAAGAATTACAATTTGAGAAACCATTAAACGTTTACGGTTACTCAAAATTCCAGTTCGATCAATATGTTCGTCGCATCTGGGATGACGCAAAAGCGCACGGCGAAACCTTGCCACAAATTGTTGGTTTCCGTTACTTCAATGTTTACGGTCCACGCGAACAACATAAAGGCAGTATGGCAAGTGTCGCTTTCCACCTGAACAACCAAATTAATGCCGGCGAAAACGCAAAATTATTTGAAGGCGAACACAAACGTGATTTCGTTTATGTGGGTGATGTTTGTAAAGTAAACTTATGGTTCCTTGATAATGCCGTTTCAGGTATTTTCAATTTAGGCACCGGCCAAGCACAGTCGTTTTTAGAAGTGGGTAAAGCGGTGGTTAAATTCCACAGTGAAGAGAAAGGCAGTAACGCAGAAATCGAGCGTATTGCATTTCCAGACCATTTAAAAGGTCACTACCAAAGCTTCACAGAAGCAGATTTAACGAATTTACGCTCAGCGGGTTATGAGGCGGCGTTTACTTCGGTTGCAGATGGTACTGCTAAATACATGGCTTGGTTAAATAGATAATATAATTAATGAAAATTCTAATTATAGGCCCTTCATGGGTGGGCGATATGGTGATGTCTCAGTCACTTTATATCACTCTAAAGCAACAAAACCCTAACGCGATCATTGATGTGATGGCGCCAGCGTGGTGTAAGCCGATCCTGGGGCGCATGCCTGAAGTGAATCAAGCGATTGAAATGCCATTAGGCCATGGAGACATAGATCTATTCGGCCGTCGTAAGTTAGGAAAACAGCTCAAAGCTAATAATTATACACACGCTTATATCTGCCCTAACTCAGCAAAATCTGCACTTATTCCATGGTTTGCAGGCATCCCTAAGCGTATTGGTTGGAAAGGCGAAATGCGCTATGGACTATTGACTGATTTACGCTCCAATAAAAAATCATTTCAATATATGGTTGAACGCTACGTAGCACTCGCTCATCCAAAACATGAGATGATTAATTCAGAGTCACTTGGTGGATTAACCAACTTACCTCGACCTAAGTTATCTATTAATCCTGAAATACAGCAAGCAACCCTAACAAAATTTTCATTGTTCCGAGACAAGCCAATACTTGGTTTATGTCCTGGTGCTGAATTTGGCCCGGCAAAACAGTGGCCTGTTGAGCATTATGCAAACGTCGCTAATGCAATGATCAATCAAGGTCATCAAGTCTGGTTATTTGGTTCTGTAAAAGACAAAGAAACGACTGAAAAAATAAAGTCATTAGTTGATGCAGATAATCAAAGCGCTGTTTTTAATCTAGCTGGTGAAACAAGTTTGATTGAAGCGGTCGACTTATTAGCTGCTTGTAAAACCGTAGTCAGTAATGATTCAGGTTTAATGCATGTAGCAGCAGCGGTTGGGTGTCATGTAGTGGGGGTCTATGGTTCAACCTCTCCCCAATATACACCACCGTTAGCTGAAAAAGTTGATATTGTAAGCACTGATATTGAATGTCGTCCTTGTTTTAAGCGTGAATGTGAATTTAAACATTTAAAATGTTTAACCAAGCTTAGTCCACAATTAGTTATCGATATAATTAGCACTAAAAATGCCTCGGATGAATCTATAATCCAGGTAACTTTATGTTAATTAGGCTAATTTATACAACATTATTAGCACTACTTTCTCCTATTTTATTGTTTTCTTTGTATAAGAAAAAACCACATAAGCCAGCATTTGGTTCTCGCTGGAAAGAACATTTCGGCTACACACCAACACTAGAAAAAAATGAGCAGCCACTTTGGATTCATGCAGTTTCTGTTGGTGAAGCCATTGCCGCAACGCCATTAATCAAAGCATTAAAAGAGCAGAACCCTAGCCAACCAATTGTAGTAACAACAACAACAAGCACTGGTGCAGAGCAAATTGCCAAACTTGGTGACTTAGTTGATCATCGCTATATGCCCATTGATTTTTCATTTGCAGTTAACGGTTTTTTAAAAGCAGTTAAGCCAAGTAAATTGCTGATTATTGAAACAGAGTTGTGGCCAAATACGTTACATTCCGTTGGTAAAGCTAATATTCCTATTTATGTGGTTAACGCACGTTTATCTGAAAAATCTTGCCAAGGTTACGCCAAAGTTCAGCCTCTTTTTACGGGATTAAGTAAACACTTAACCAAAGTGTTGTGCCAGACTCAAGCAGACGCTGATCGCTTCGAACGTCTGGGAATTAACAAAGAGCGACTGTACGTTACTGGCTCAATCAAATTTGATATTAAAATCTCAGATAACATCAAACAGCAAGGTACAGGTTTACGTAATTTATTAGGCAATGAACGACCGGTATGGATTGCAGCCAGTACCCATGAAGGTGAAGATCAGCAAGTGCTTGATGCACACCAAGAGATATTAAAAGTACACCCTACAGCACTTTTGATTTTGGTTCCCCGCCACCCTGAACGCTTTGATAATATGTTTGAACTGACCAAACGATCTGGATTCAATTGCATAAGACGCACCTCAAATGAAAATATCACCGAAGATGCTCAAGTCTACCTTGGTGATACCATGGGTGAAATGCTTGTCCTTATGGGGGCTGCAGATGTCTGCTTCATGGGCGGAAGCTTACTTGGTGATAAAGTAGGAGGGCATAATGTATTAGAACCTGCTGCACTAGGTGTCCCTGTAGTGATAGGGCCGAGCTATTATAATTTTAAAGGGATTGTAGAAGAGCTATTATTAGAACAAGGAATTTTAGTTTGTAAGCATAAAGAAATTCACAACACAGTATCTCAGCTAATTACAAATAAAAACAATTGTAGTGCGATAAAGCTTGCGGCCCAGACTGTTGTACAATGTAATCAAGGGTCTCTAAAACGTACCATTACACTTAGTCAATAATTATATTTACCTCACTGGATTAGGCTTTTATGAACGTATTTCTTGTCACTTCACCTTTTCAATATATTTGCGCTAACGAAGCAAGAGAGACCTATAAAACTAAAAATAACCTCCTAGTACTTATTGAGCAAAATAATCCAATCGGTCAAAAACAGATGAGCGCACTGTTCAATGAACAGGACTGGGATACCGTGATTAGCTTCCCTCGTAATAGACGGACATCTATCACTCCAAAAATAATCAAAGCCATAAACCAGCTATGTAGTAGCAATCTAGAAACTCTATTCTACAGTGAGTATTTCGCATGGCGTTCAAAGCTTATAATCCGCAACTTACCCTTTAGAAAGCACATATTTTTTGACGACGGCACCATGACATTTTTTGATTACTACGATCATATAGAGCCCAAGAATACTTTTTATCGCCCAAGATGGTTACAAGACTTCCAACTTCGTTTACAAGGAATAAAACCCATTGGTAAACTCATTTTTTTTGAGAATACAGAAATTTTTTCAATTTTTAAATTTCCAAACTGCGTTATAAAATATAGAGAAAATACTCTTGAAACGTTAAAATCCAATGTTGAACATCAAACAACACAGTTCACTCCTTACGATATATTCATAGGACAAGGCAGCGTTGATGAAAAAGGCCGAATTAATATCGATGAATATATCGAGATGATTAAATCATCACAGAAAGGTTCTGATTACCCAGTGTTATACATTCCACACAGAACAGAGTCTACTCATGTTTCAGAGCAAGTAAAAAAACTAAAAAATATTACATATCACCAGCCAAGTTACCCAATTGAAATTGAATTATCAAAAAGTAGGATCATGCCTAAAAATATTATCGGTTTATCCTCCACTGCGCTTTACACATTATCCAAAATTTATCCTAGCTCATCGATTCAATTAGTTGATCAAAAATCAGCTGCACAAGGTGAGCGAGATAAACGCATACAAAATTATTTAAATAATTACTTCCTCTCCACTGACAATTAGAAAAAGTTAAGAAGAAAAAACCAAAAAAACACGCTAGTTTCCAGCTATTTAAACGATGACATTTAAGGTATTTTATAATTATGCCACAGTACAATCTTTCAAAAAAAGAGCGATTTATCTTAGATAAATACGGTTATTTGCTCGCAGACCGAAAACGTGGAAAGAAAACATTTAATCCATATTTAATCTTTAAATTAAATTATCTACGACGCAAAACATGCCGTGACAAACATGGTAAGTTTAAAGAAGGTTATCGATACATCTCAGATAAATTATTCGGCTTCACTGTAGGTAAATACTCAACAGGTTATGAACAATTTTGGAAGCAAACCCCCTTAATTGAATCAATTGGCGCATTCTGCAATATTTCTGCTGATAACGTAACAGTAGCAGGCAATCACCCAATATCAATGGTCTCTACCAACACATTCTCCTACAGTAAAAAAATCGGTTTTATAGAACAAGATAAACCGATTAGTCACATTGCAAATACCCGAAAAATAAATATTGGTAATGATGTTTGGATCGGAGCAAACGTTATTTTATTACCAGGGATAACGATTGGCCATGGTGCTATCATTGCAGCTGGTGCAGTAGTAAGTAAAGACGTTGCACCTTACGCAATTGTCGGAGGGATACCTGCAAAATTAATTAAATATCGATTTGAATCATCCATAATTGATAAGCTAATAAAATCACAATGGTGGAGCTGGAATGATGAAAAGATTAAACGTCATATCCCATACATGGACACACCTCAAGTTTTCCTAGAAAATATTGAAACGCAATAAAAAAGGCCTAACGGCCTTTTTTATTACAAACTAAATCCATCATCAACAATAATGTTTTGTCCCGTGACATAGCGAGATTGTTCTGATAATAAAAACAAAACAGATCCAACAACCTCTTTTACATCAAGCATACCTGCACCATGTGTTTTGGCCTTATATGCTTCTAAAAAAGCATCAGGTTGATGATCAAAAATACCACCAGGGCTTACACAGTTAATGCGGAAACGGCTGTCATTAATATAAGCGACCGTATATTTATTAAGGTGCTGAATAGCCGATTTTATTGCAGCATACTCAACAGGCATGGTCATTGGAGTATTGTCATAAATTTCAAATTTAGGCGCAACAACACCATAGATTGATGAAATATTCACTAAAGAGAGTGGATTTTCATGTTGCTTAAAATAGTTTGCACACTGCTGAGTAAATAAGAATGCACTGCCTAAATGCAGCGATAAGTTTTCATTGAAACTTTCTAATGAAACATCAAAAAAGTGCGCTCCATAGGTTTTATTTCTTGGATAGGTCGAATTTACCGCACCATCAATCTCTGTATATGTCGAAAACAATTGACTGACACTATCTTCACTCGTCACATCTAATGTCGTAAGCGTTAAGTTATCAGTTGTAGTGTCTATCCCTAGAGAGTCTAAACGGGCTGTCATTGCCTCTATATGAATATCAGCAGCAATAACCTTACCACCCTGAGCAAGAATTGCGGGCACTAAGCGCGTCCCTAGCAAGCCACCAGCACCAGCAATCAATATTGTTTTGTTTTCTAATAACTTATTCATTAATCATTATCCTGTAAAATAGCTTCTGCCATTCTAAAATCATAAATATCATCAATATCCACAGCTCGTACTTTCGGCACTTCAATACTCGTTACTTTGCCCGAAAATAGCCCGTAGTTGTTTAATACAAACTGCGGAGTTGTTGCATAAACAACGGTTGTTATATCGAAAACGTCAGGAGCATCTTGACGACGAGTAACATCTGACTCTGGTTTATTCACCAACTCAACTAATCCGTCTTGAGTGCTTTTAACCATGTTAAAGAAAGGGCTGCGACTTGCAGGTGTCACCGAAATACAAATATCAGCATCCACTTTTTTACGTTTCTCGATTGCTGCTTCTACATCTTCTATTCCACGTAGTGGACTTGTCGCAGGCAAACTAACAAAGCCATCAAATTTCCCGTACTTCGCTTCTGCCCACACAATTGCATGACGCCAAGAAAGCCATTCAGGACTAGTATCTGTTGCCAGTTCAGCAGGTCTTTCAATTAAAATAGCGCCTGATTCGATGGCAACTTTAGCAATATTATGATCATCGGTTGAAACAAATACTTTATCGATTGATGGTGAAGCAATTGCGCTATCAATGGAATATTGTAATAGTGGTTTTCCAGCTAAGGGTTTGATATTTTTTCCCGGTAGCCCCTTCGAGCCTCCTCGAGCAAAAACAAATGCAAAATTTTTCATTTTATTTCTCTATTTTAACAAGCTTGTTGTTTTATCTGCTCGATTAAATCAATCGTCAATGTTGCTTCAGTCACTTCGGTACAACGATGGGGTTTCAGCTTAATCATTTCAATGAAGTCAGTGACCATTGTTAGATACATTTGGTTTTTATCCCATTCTGGTTCACTGTAAAGAACCAGAATCTCAGTTGCCGTTGTAAGGGTAAGTTGATTCTGAATTAAATCCCAATCTATGCGCCCTTCACTGCCAATAAAGCTACATTTTCGGTGCGCTTTGCGTTGTAAAAAATCCAAATGAATCGCAGTGACTGCGCCTGATTTAGTTAATGTTAAGATATCAGCCATATCTTCAACGTTAAGATCCAACTCATCAGAGGAACGTAGAATTGCATGCTGAAGATCTAAAGGTCCTAGTAACCATTGGGCATAGTCCAACTCGTGACTAAGCTCGAATAAGGCGCCACCACCGAGCTTTCTATTTGCAGATACGCAGTCCCTGTAATCTTTATTTGGACGCCAGTCAGGAAGATATTGACCTATCTCAATATGTGCATTAAATAATGTGCCAATGGTATTGTTATCTAATAAAGTTTTCAGTTTTTGGGCAGAAGGTAGATAACGTAGACAGTAACCTACCGCAACAGCTGTGCCGTATTGGTCAATTACTTTTTGAATCGCATCCGCATCTTCACGCGTTGTTGTCACTGGCTTTTCGATTAGGGTTGGGATACCTGCTTCAATCAAAGGGATCGAATGCTGAGCATGAAAAGGCGCAGGTGAAGCGACTATTACTAATTCAACACCAGCTTCAATCAATGCATCAACACTAGTAACAATGCCGTCGCTATCACTGATATTTTCTTTAGGTACGCGCCCACTTGCTGACATAACCAATAATTCAACATTCGGAAACAGGCTCTTCAAATTATGACGATGACGAGTTGCTATATTCCCTAACCCAATGACCGCAACTTTATTCATCATCAATCTAGCCCTAGTGTATTGATGTCTGCTTGGGCACGATTAAAGTCATCCATTCGACCAATATCTAACCAGTATTCATGAATAGGAAACATAAGGATATTATCCCGATCACTCATGTGCTGCTCTAGTAGTGTTGGCATATCAATGTTGAGGTTTTTAGGGACCGATTGAATTACCCGTGGCGATACAACATAAATCCCAGCATTAACAAAAAAGCGCTGAATTGGCTTCTCTACCATACTGGTTATTTTGTTTCCCTCTCCGTTAACCACACCATAAGGAATTTGATAATCGTATTCACGAACGCACATTGTCGCGTCGGCTTGATTTTCTGTATGAAAATCTAATAGACGTTCAAAATCAACCTTAGTAAGCACATCACCATTCATCATAATTAAAGGTAAATCTTGTGGTAAATCCTCAGGAAGTAAACCAAGCGCCCCACCTGTGCCTAGCGGAGAATCCTCATGAATATAGTTAATCTTCACACCTAACTTAGAACCATCACCAAAGTACCGTTGAATTTGCTCTGCCATATAGTGCGTTGATATATAGAAGTTCACAAAACCCGCTTTAATAAAACTACGAATAACGATTTCTAAAATTGGCTTATTACCAATTTTAAGCATAGGTTTGGGGCAATTATCCGTTAAAGGGCGTAAGCGGGTACCGAAGCCACCAGCCATAATAAACACCGGATTATGGTAGGTTTTTTCTTCAAATAAGTGATGTAGCGTTTCTAACCCTACAACCTTATTTCCTTCCATTAACGGTATAGCAAGTATGCCTCTATTTTCCATTAATTTTACTAATTGTTCTTTTGGAGTATTTGCTAGTGCGGTAATTGGCGAACGACTCATTATTTCAACGACGGGAGTTTCTAACGGTAAATTATTTAAAATACCTCTACGAATATCACCATCCGTTATCACACCTAAAAGTTGTTGTTCATCATTAATAACTAAAGCGATGCGTAATGCTTCATTATCGATAACCCTAAGGGCATCAAGTACTGTCGATTCTGCTTTGATTAATATTTTTTTCCACGAATAACTCATAACTTACCTTCTTACTTATTTCAATGTCGAGTGGCTTGGGTAGCAGATTTGTCCAGAAGACATATTTTTAGTCACGATAGCCCCTGCGCCTACAATCGAACTTTTCTCAAGCGTAATATTTTGAATAACCGTAGCACTTGCTCCAATATAAACATCATTGTTTGTTGTCACTTGCCCACATACTGATGCTTTGGGCGCTATATGATTGTATTCACCGATCCTGCAATCGTGCTCAATAATAACGCCACTATTGATAATACTGTGCGAACCAATGATAGCTCCAGCCTGAATGATCGCCCCAGGGAAAATTTGAGCACCTTGCTCTATCTCTGCAAATGGGGATATATGGGCATGAGTCGATATTATCGTTTCAAACTGATAACCAAGAGAAATAAAGTGTTCATTCAATTTACGCTTTAAACTGGACTTAGGTAACATACCGATACCATTAACAAGCCTGATTGCTTCAGGTGAAAAATCTAAAACATCTTCATCATTTTTAAGGTGTGTAATACCTGAAAAAACGTGACGTTGACTGACATCCTCAGGACTAACAATTGCCACTATCTCACGTTGCTGTGCACGTAAGATATCCACTAATACACTGGCGTGTCCCCCACCACCGATAACAACAAGAGGTTTTTGTTCTGGGTTACTCAAAAATTAAGTCCCCTGCTTGATAACTTTTACTCGCTGGTTTATTCAATAGCATCCAATAATGATATGGTGACATACCCGAACCTGGACGCTTAATGGTGAGGTTTTCTTCGGTAATAAGCTCACCTTCTTCAATCACTTTAGCGGCCACTAAACTTTTACGTGCAACCGCTTTATTTTTTATCTCTGACACGGTTGGGCTTTTCACCCCAGCACCTAAGGCAACTTCCACTTGGCGTATTGCACTAACCATGGCTGCCAATTCTTCAGGCTCTAAAGAGGCTTTATGATCTGGCCCTTCCATATTTTGATCTAACGTAAAATGCTTTTCAATCAACACGGCACCACGAGCAACAGCAGCAATCGGGATTGTTATTCCCGCACTATGATCTGAATACCCTGCTGGTAATTCAAATGCACGGCCCAATGTATCCATTGCTTTAAGGTTAATCTCAGCCATTGGCGCTGGGTATTCTGTTGTACAGTGCAATATAGTGACTTTTTGTTTCAATGTTTTTTGACCAAGCTCAGAAGCATAAGCTTGCTGAAATGCTAATTCATTTGGCTCTGCAGCTTCATCAGCCACATAACCAAAGGCAATCACCCCTAATACGGCTTCAATTTCAGAAAGCGTTGCCATACCAGTAGAAACAATTAAATCACACCCTGTACGCGCATGCTCTAGAACCAATGGGGCATTTGTGATTTCACCAGAAGGGATTTTTAAACGTGTTAGCCCTAAGTCATTAACTAAAAAGTCTAAGCTCTCAAAGTCAAAAGCCGTCGATAAAAATTCAATACCTAATGATTCACAATGTTTAACTAACTGGTGATGCACATCATAAGAAAGCTCCAACCGACTCAACATCGCTAACTGTGACTCTTGCTTCTGTGTATTTTTGACTTGGTATTCAGCTTGAGCCGCATCAGCTGTTACTAGATTTTTCGCTTTAAAGGTTTGAAATTTAACAATGTCAGCACCAGCATGATAAGCAGCATCAATAAGTTGAAAAGCTAGCTTTTCATCGCCATTATGGTTAACACCTGCTTCCGCAATAATTAAGGTCATTATTCTCTCACTCTACATCATTAAAAGTTACATCGTAAAAAGCTTTACTTGGTGTGAATTTCAACGATTTAATCATTTTGATCACTTTACCGCTGGTATCACCTTGGCCATATGGATTGTGAATCTTTTCATCTACCTGTTTATACGTACGAGTAATGGCGACTTGTATTGCATCCGAAATCGATTGTTGATTCGGTTCCACATTTAAGACGCTTTTTGCAGCTAAACGCCCTTTCTGTCTCGAACCTATATTGACGGTTGGGACATCAAATGCAGGCACTTCAATGATTCCACTCGAAGAGTTACCTATCACTGCGGCAGCATGCATTACTGAACTAAGATAACGAACCTGACCTAAAGAAGGTATTGCTAATACTCGCATTGGGTTTTGACGAGCATACTCTTCAAGTATTGGGATAATACGACGCCCACCATCATCTGCATTTGGATAAGTCAGAATTACTTGATGATCTGGATACTCATCTAAGGCATTTAATAATGATTGAAAGCTTTCTTCTGGTGCTTCATTACCCAGTGTTACAGGATGATAGGTAACTACAAAAAAAGGTTTATTCAGAACAAAGTTTAAAGACTCTGATAATTCAGCCTCATTCATAAACGTTGCACGTTGTAAGTGATCTAAACCAATCGCGCCCACATTTTTTACTCTGCTAGGCTCTTCACCTAATTGTATAACACGCTGGCGATATTCTTCGGTTGACGTGCCATGCAAGTAACTGAGTTTAGTTATAGCATGCCGAATTGCGTCATCATATGCACCTTCCGTGATCTCACCACCATGTAAATGAACAATTGGAATGCGCATGATCATTGCTGTTTGCGCGGCAGCTAGCGCTTCAAAACGATCGCCAAGAATAACCAGTAAATCGGGTTGCAAACGAGCAAGTGCATCAGAGAAGCCTAATACGCCAAGTCCCATACTTTTGGCGGTTCCTACTGCTGAATCTGATGAGAGAAGGATCTCAATTTTTTCATCAATCACAAAGCCATCAGCTTCTATTTGTTGATAGGTTTCACCAAATTCTGGTGATAAGTGCATCCCTGACACCAACAGTTGCAGTTGGAATTCAGGATCATTTTGAAGATCTTTTAAAAGCCAAAAGAGCAGACCATATTCTGCTCTTGTACCAGTAAAAACAGCAATTTTTTTACTCATAACAAATCGATTATCTCTAGTTAATTTATCTTTAATACGCGACTACAGAGCAATAGGGCTGCTAGGTAAATTAATCAAATGCGCTTCAATATGCTCTGACTGGGTTAAATCACCACGCAGAGCGTCTTTAAACATTGGTAGCCTATGCATTAATTTCCAAATAGGGCGAGTCATCACACCGGCATCATTTGTTTGCGTTAATAGTTCATCACGCGCAGCTACTGAAGGGCAGATCACTGCATTCAACCAATAATTTGATTGTGCATAATCAGGCTCTGTAACAAATTGGAAATCACTATTTTCAAAGAAAGCCTGATAACGATTCGCCAAAACTCGCTTTTGAGCTAAATACAGCTCTAATACTTCCATCTGAGCGCAGCCTAACGCCGCATTTAAATTTGGCATTCTGTAATTAAAGCCAGCTTCATCATGGAAAAACTCATAAGGATGTGGCACTTTCGCTGTTGTTGTTACATGCTTTGTGTGAGCACCAAGTTCCGCCGTTTTACACAACACCATACCGCCGCCGCCAGTGGTGATGATTTTATTACCATTAAAGCTCACCGCGCCAAAATCACCAAGTGTTCCCGTATGTTTTCCTTTATAAAAAGAGCCTAAGCTTTCAGCTGCATCTTCAACTAAAGTAATATTCCATTTATGGCAAACAGCAATCAGTTCATCCAGTTCAACGGGATGACCAAAGGTATGCATGGGTACCACGGCACGAATTCGGCGCTTTGTTTGTTTATGAATACATCCATTATCCGTCACTTGAGCGTGTTGAATAAGAAACTCATCCATCGCCTTTGGGCACAAACCTAAACTGACAGGGGATACATCAACAAATATCGGTTCAGCACCCATATGATGTAATGCATTACAGGTTGCTACAAAAGTAAGCGCCTGAGTAATCACCAAGTCACCAGCCCGAACCCCCGCCATGTATAACGCAGCGTGAAGTGCAGCAGTGCCATTAACCGTAGCAACAGCTTTAGCCGTTCCTGTATAGGTCTCTATTTTTTGCTCAAATTCATCAACAAATTTACCAACACTCGATACAAATGTGCTTTGAATGGTTTCTAAAACATACTTCTGCTCATTGCCATTAAATGTTGGCGCGTGCATGGGGATAAAGTCATTGGTTTGATAAATATCACGGACAAAATCAACTATCGACACTTTGCTCATTACTCAACTCTCTACTATTAATGGCCTAACTGGAACGTGATGGCTAAATATCAATTACATCTTACTATCAAGATATTTACCTGTTTCTTTGTGGCCAAAATCTGGGATCATAGTAAAAAACAGCTTCACTATCTCTTCTTTAGTCCACTGTCGTTCAGATTTCATTTTGCCGATCTGCAACTCAAACAATTCGAGTAATTCCTGCTGATATAGCGGATCATTTTTGATGATGCCTAAGTTATCAAAACGCGCCATATCAAGCGTTTCTTTATCGGTAAAAAATTCTTCAAAATCTTTTTCACCTGTTGTATCACTCGAAGTAAATAAACATGGCCATTTTCCTTGAGCAGGTAATGTTTTCGCTAATTCACGAGCTTCGTCTTCAGTCTCACATAAATGTGGCTCATAACCAATTTGCTTCAAGTATTTCACTGCAATATCGGCAAACGAAATTAAGTGAAGTGCTTCGCTCAATTTAGGGAAGAAAATGTCACGATTCTCACCAAAAACACAAGACATTAGACATAGCTCACCGGACTCTTGTGGGGTAACAAAATAACGCTTAATATCGTTTGGTGCCACAATCGGTTGATTTTTTTGGATGCGCTGGTTGAAACCATGAAGAAGAGAGCCATCAGAAAACGCCACATTAGCAAAACGTGCAGTCGAGATTGTGATCTCTTCACTTTTACGCATTAAGAACATTTCCATAATACGTTTTGAAGCTCCCATCATATTCACTGGATTTGCCGCTTTATCAGTCGATACACAGAAGTATTTTTTAGCTCCAGCATCAATCGACTGCTGAATGGTTTTATCGGTATTAAACACATTGACATCAATCATGCGCATTAAAGTAAAAGGGTCTTTCTCACTTCGTACATGCTTAAGAGCCGATAAATTCAATACGTAGTCATACTGACCGTCAGCTTTAATAAATGCATCGTATTCAATTGAACCGATATCTAATGCAAATGTTTGAAAATCACCATTAATGTAACCAAATGAACTGCGAATATCACGTACCAGTTCAACCATGTTGTTTTCACTAATATCAACAACATGCAATTTTTCAGGGTGGCGCTTAAAGATTTCCTTGGTCACTGCTTGGCCAATTGAGCCTGCACCACCAAGAACGAGAAAACGACTATTTAAAATAGTCTCTGATAACTCTTTTTCATGAGCTTTAATATCGTTTGAAAATAATTCTTTTTCACGACCAATAAGCGGTAATATTGAATTCATTTTAGCTTAACCTTAATAGCGTATATTTAAATATGCTCACAATGATATGTAAATAATTTATGTATGCATAGGCCATCATAAACCAATTAACATTTATATTGCGCAATTACCCAACCTATTTCCTAAATAATCAACTTTACTAGTGCAAAGTATCAACTTTTCTAATAAACACTCATTTTACAATTAAAAAAAGATGACGTGGTCAGCAAATTCACACTCTAGTTAAGCTACCTTCAACGAATACTCATTCATCGTTTCAAAACAACTTGGCCTACAATAACCTCATTGCCAATAAATTAAGTATTTTGAATTAGTTATTCAAGAGATTTTTAGTATCTAG
>NZ_PJBZ01000091.1 GCF_002835995.1 Psychromonas sp. Urea-02u-13
GACTAAGTGCCTTTTCTCCTTCTACGTATGCATCCAAGTAACGTGACATATTCTTAACATAATTATTATTCCGCCTGCTTAATCGTGTATCAATTCTCATTGTAATCAACTAGTTGTTTTAGTCATTTTAAATTTAATAGATAATAGTGCTCTCTAAATCAATTCAATAAGAGTTAAGTAAAGATGAGAGAACCACTGAAATTATTATCTGAGCGTGTTGCTGTCGCTAATGATCTGTTTTATGAAAAAAACAAAAGCACTGATACTGTCATCGGCATTATGGATAAAACCTTACGTCAACAGGGAATGAACGCAGAAGCCATTAGTGTTGATTGTATTCCGCTTAATAAAAAAATTGTTTTTCTACTACACGATGATAAACCTGATCATGTAGATATCGCCTTTGGTAATAAAGCGGGGGATATTAGTGCATCATCACAACATGTATTAAAAGACTTGTCTGTCGAGCACATCGTTGCGTTTATGGTTGATTATTTTAGTTAAATAATCGCGTGATTTGTATTGGCAAACACGCGAAGCGCTAAAGTTTTCTGTTTGCACAACTAAAAAATCACTACATTAGGTGAAAACAATGAACATAAAAATAGATAAAAATGGTGCTCAAGGTGAGATTAACCTTGGTGAGAAAATTACAGGAAAGGGAACTATTAATCATTATAGTTGGTGTTTGTCCTGTACATCGTCAAAATTAATTTTAGAAATCGCAGATGATCCAAGCATTACCCCTGATGATTTACCGCTTGTGGGTTATGGCTGTGCGGGCTGGATATTTGAAAAAAATATTACTCTTAAAGAAAGTGAAGTGATAAATATGATAACCACAGGTTTTTTATTATTTAACGAAAATAAATTAAAACATCTGCCTGCTGTCACTTGTAGTTGCAGTGATCTTTAGCACTAATGTGCAGATTACTTCATTGTGATTCATTGGGCAGTTACTGATACGCTTGTTAGATTCAAATAATAAGCGTATCACTTGTATTCTATTTGAATAAACTTTGCCAAACTAGATGTGAATCTAGGACGGAAAGCCACAGGTCTCTATGAGATAGCTGGGTTGCCAAGTTTTACCGCACGACATCTATACTTCATACTTAACTCTCCAACTAACAATCTTTTCGTTTCCCCCTCAAACAGCATCCTTAGTATACTCACAAGTACCATTCTTCTGATTTCCCCAACGTATTACCAAGCACTCAGAAATAACCCATCGAGTTAAAAATATATTTCCTAAAAAAGTTTACCGCTAACATAGGTATTCATAACCTATTAAGATATAATATCGCCCCTCTTTTTATGCACCTGGAAACCTAATGACCGCTGACTTTATTGGTATTGATTTTGGTACAAGTAATTGTGCCGTTGCCGCTTGGGTTAATAATGAACCAACACTTATTGCTGTTGATGAAAATAGTGATAATCCGTTTAAAATCCGCTCTGCAATCTATTTAGCACATAATCAAACTGGATCTGTTAGCAGTAACGCCAAAGCAAATGAACAAACGTTAAATGATATGTTAAGTTCAGGAGAAATATTATTTGGAGAGCAAGGCTTTAACGCTTTTCTATTAACACCGGATGAAGGGCGTTATGTAAACAGTCCTAAAAACTTTCTAGGGGCAAAAATACCTAAGCGTTTATTAGATAATTTTGAAACCTTAGTGGTACGTTTTCTTTCTTATCTTAAGCAGTGTGCTGAAAAGCAACTCAACCTGACTATCAATAAAGCGGTGATCGCACGGCCAGTAAATTACCACTCTACCATGGGTGAATTAGGCAATCAGCAAGCTGAAGCATTGATGTTACGCGCTGCGACTAAAGCCGGTTTTTCACAGGTTGAGTTTATTCATGAACCGCTTGCTGCTGCTTATCACTTTGAACAAAAAATTAAACAACCGACTAAATCTATGATTGTCGATTTAGGAGGCGGTACTTCGGACGTTACTTTTTGTTTATTAAGTGAAGACAAAGCCAATAACCTGGATAGAGATGCAGACATCTATGCTACCAAAGGTATCCGACAGGGCGGTATTGTTAGTGATAAAGATTTAGCAAGTGGCATCGTTTCGCCATTGTTCGGCCGTGGTGGTCGTACTAAGGATGGACGTGCAATTCCTAACATGCTCTATTTTGGGGCTTATGCGATTGATAACATGCCAGAGATGAGCGATTTTTACGCTCCTGCACGTGCTAAAGCAATTAAAGACTACATTGCAGCGAGTACAGATCCCGTGCCTCTCACCCGTTTACAGAGCGTGCAACAGGGGCGACTGACACATCAAATGATGCATGCTATTGAGTTGGCTAAAATAGATTTAAGTGATAAACCGCAAGCAGAACTTTCGCTGACGTTTATTGAACAGGCATTAGAGGTGAATATTCAACGAGATCAGGTTTTACTGACCATGAATAACTGGCTTGAAAAAATGTTTATCATGATTGATGAAACAATCGAGGAAGCACAAGAAAATCCTGAAATTATCTATTTAACGGGGGGAATGGGGCTTTCTCCGCTTGTGCAACAAGCGTTAGCAACACGTTATCCTGAGGTAAAAATTACCGTCGCAGATGCCTTTAGTTCTGTGGTATTAGGGGCGTTATTAAAAGCAAAACGTTTATACGCTTAATAATCCTGTGTTACTAACCATGGTCTAGTTTAATAATTAGCCATGGTTAATATAAAATAAGATATCGCAGTCGCGAAATAGAAGGGCTCTTCGCTTTTCGCGTTATAACTGCGAAAGAATGGCGAGTAGAAATAATACCGTTATTAATACTGAAATAAGTTTATTATCAATCGCCTTGCCTTTACTCACCCAATATTTTTTACTGCCGCCGTTTGACTCCTTAACCATCAATACTTGTCCATTAGCTTTAGAATTATGGCAAATAAATCCCTCGGGGCAAAATAGCAGATGCATGGAGACGGGTGGTATTCCTTTTTCTAGCATACTAATAATAAAGTTTTTAGCGCGCGCCATGCCTTGTGCCGTAAAAGAGTGTCCATAAGTAAGCGAGTATTTAACCTCTTTGTAGATATAACTTTTCATTGTGCACCAAAATATAAAGCAAAAGATCACTGCTGAAACACAAAAAGAAGGTGTTACTAAGCAAAACAAATAACAGTGTTGAAGCGACAATGTTACGGGAAATCTCAAGTAAATTAATACTTTATATCTCATATTTATATCTTACGACATCATTTACAGTGAGGTAACGGAAAACTGTTCAAAGCCGGCATAGAGATAACAAACAAGTAATGTATCGGGATGTTTAACGGATAATGAAAACCAGCAAGGCTGATCAAGCTTATTATTAGAAAAGTTAAGGCTTAGCTGAAAAATGCGATTGGAATATCATCATAAAATGACTTTCTGAGAGAGGTCATTGTTTCTACAAAAACATAAATATCAACCTCTGCAATGCAGAAGTTGATTAGTTAAAGCTAACTTACCTGTTGTTGCTGAGCTGAAATATAATTGACCAAATCATCAATACTCACTACGGGCATTTGATGAGCTTGTGCAAATTTGACCACTTCAGGCAAACGCGACATTGAGCCATCTGCATTACTTAACTCACAAATAACACCTGCTGCTGAGCGTCCTGCCAATTTTGCTAAATCAACGGCGGCTTCTGTATGCCCTCTGCGAACCAGTACACCACCATCAACGGCTTGTAAAGGGAATACATGACCTGGGCGCGATAAATCATCTGCGCTAGCATTTATTGCAACCGCTGTTTTTATGGTTGTGACACGATCGGCTGCCGAAACGCCTGTAGTGACGCCGTGTTTTGCTTCAATGCTCACGGTATAAGCGGTTTTGTTTTGACTTGTATTGCTCTCAACCATTTGTGGAAGCTGCAATTTTTGAGTGGTTTGTTTAGGTAGGCATAAGCAAACGATGCCACTGCCTTCGCGGATCATCATTGCCATTTGTTTAGTGGTTAATGTTTCAGCAGCAAAAATAAAGTCACCTTCATTTTCTCTGTCTTCATCATCCACCACCAACACGCCAGCGCCGTTTTTAATCGACTCAATAGCATTAAATGCACGTGTATGTGCATCACCGAACAAACTTAATAGAGACTGACTCATGGTATTTTCCTTTAAAAAATAGTTACCAGAATCAGGGCATTAGAAATGCATCACCTAATATTAGGTGATGTGAATTAAGCGTTGTTTAATACTTGCAGTATCAACGTCACTTTGTATTCTCTTCCATCCGGACTATAACCGTCGGCTCTGGCATTAAACCAGATCTGCTGACCTTTATTATTGGGAGTGTAAATAATAAAGCGCTCGCGGGCTTACCTAAAAGGCTTACCGCCGGTGGGGAATCACACCCCGCCCTGAGAATTGCTAAGTTAAATTAGCGCAGAGATATTACCTTTCATTGTCAGAAGAAGATACTTTATCCTTGTAAAATATGACGTTAAATAGCGCTGTTAAATTGACTGATGGGAGGCTTGTCATTAGACAGGAAAGGCAGGCGATTTAATTGAATTGTTTAACCAGGATAAAGGTCCAAATAGGATCTTAATTGTCTGGCATACGTGAGACACTTTATATTGATGGTGTGCTCACCATTATGACTAACATGGCTTCACGTGATAAAACAAAATACGTTGAAGCGATAATCTCTTTTTGTTTACGCTTATTTGGCGTATCTTCAATGACTTATTATGTGTGAGCGTGAGACATATATTACTTTTCTACATTAATTTACATAGGTTTTAGAATGAAAATAGCAATGAAAGCGGCTTTGTTATCGGCACTTGTTTTTCCTGGTGCAGGGCATCTGTTTTTAAAAAAATACCCGACAGGTATGGCGTTAGTGAGTACATTTTTATTAGCTTTTTATTTTTTAAGCATCGACCTGCTCGATAAAGTAGATGCGCTTCTCAAGCAAATTGAATCCGGTCATATACCGTTAACGGTACCTGCCATCACTGAACTCATATCAAATCAGTCAATGGGCATGGATACACAAACTGCAAGCTTCATTACCTCTGCGCTGGGGGTATTATGGTTAATCGCTATTTGGGATGCTTATCGTATTGGTCGTCATACTAGCCGTACCTCTTTAAACGTTTAATCCTGTTCTTTTAACACCTCTTCATTACATAAAATTATCATTATAATAACCAATGATAATTTTATTGCGTTTTACTGGCTGTGTATAGTGTGCTTATAAACATTAAATACCGCCAAGGAAACAGATAATGACAAACGCACTATTCCAACCTTTACAGCTAGGTAATCTTACCCTTAAAAATCGCATTGTTATGCCTCCCATGACACGCTCTCGTGCCACACAACCAGGCAATGTCGCAAACCAAATGATGGCGGATTATTATGCACAGCGTAGCTCTGCAGGTTTGATTATCGCTGAAGGCACACAAATATCAGCCTTAGGCCAAGGTTACGCTTGGACGCCGGGTATTTATACGCCTGAGCAAATTGCAGGTTGGAAAAAAACAACAGATGCAGTGCATAACAATGGAGGTGTTATTTTTGCACAACTTTGGCATGTTGGCCGCGTTTCTCACCCGAATAATACCGGTGGCGTTCAGCCCATTTCATCTTCTGCACACAAAGCTGAAAACGTAAAAGTATTTATTGATAACGGGACCGATGGGCCAGGGTTTGTTGATGTTGCCATTCCACGTGAAATGACACAGGCGGATATTGATTATGTTGTGGGTGAATATCGCCAAGCCGCATTAAATGCCATTGAAGCCGGTTTTGATGGTATTGAATTACACGCCGCAAATGGTTATTTAATTAATCAGTTTATCGACTCACAAGCGAATAAACGCACAGACCAATACGGTGGCGCGATTGAAAATAGATTACGCTTCTTAGGCGAAGTGGTTGAAGCAATGGTTAATGCGATTGGCGCTGAGCGTGTTGGCGTTCGCCTTGCTCCGTTTACATCACTGAATGGCACCGTTGATGATACGCCAATTGAAACGTATATCGCAGCAGCTGCCTTACTCAATACACATAACATTGTGTATTTACACATTGCCGAAGTAGATTGGGACGATGCGCCAGAGACACCAGCCACATTTAAACAAGCATTGCGTGAGGTGTTTCAAGGCACTCTTATTTATGCGGGCCGTTATAATACTGAAAAAGCACGACAAGCAATGTCAGCAGGAGATACAGACTTAGTTGCTTTTGGTCGTCCGTTTGTAGCAAATCCAGACTTGCCACTAAGAATTAAAAATAATTACCCCTTAGCAAAGCACAATCCCGAGACACTCTTTGGTGGGGCCGAAATAGGGTTAACGGATTATCCTGAATATAATAACCAATCCGCTTAATACCAAACGAATTAAATTTGTGATCTTGTATTACGCAGGATAAATGAACGAGATCAAGGCGTGAATTGCAATGAATGGTTGTTCCCTTCATAAAATTCACAACGCAGAAGTCGTTCATTTAAACTAGCAAGACTGATCACTTATTAAATTCGATTGGTATAACTCATGATCTATCTTGCTGGTTAAAATCGATGAAAATGTCGTTATTTTCAATCCCAATAGCCAGCTATTACTCAATCAAACGCCTTGTTTTTATCAATTTTTGCTACGCAATTTCAGCCATTTAATTAAGCCACATAGTACAAAGCCTATTATTACTCGCCAAAAACTATCGCTTTGTTATTGTCTAGCCACAGCTCATGCTTGGCCATTACTTTAGTGAAAGTAGGGCTTTGCAAGTAACTGTCTAACCAGTTACGAAGCTTAGGGTAGGGGCTATTCAAATACCATTGACGCTCAACCCGTGCAAATTTCCGAATAAAGGGAAAGACAGCGATATCGAATAGACTTTCATTGTTAGAAAATAAAAAATGATGTGTCGATAAACGTTGTTCCAACAATCCTAGTTGTTGCTCACAGGCATCTCGACAGAGATCAAGATTATCTTCATGGTAACGCTTAGCGCAACAATAGGCCTCAAGAGCCGGAATGAAATGACTTTCAAAATGGTTTATTAGCGCCACCATCTCACTCTGTGCTTGTTTATTTTTTTCCTCTAATAAGTCGTGAGGATCATTCTTTGCAAGCGCCCACTGCATAATCGCTAAGCTCTCCTCTAATATGAGAGTCTCATTCACCACTAATACGGGCACACTGCCTTTAGGAGAGGCGATTAACATTTCATTGGGTTTATTATTGAGTTTTACCGCTCGAATCAATACTTTTTGTTTTGCTTTAAACAGTGTGAAACGCGCGCGAATGGCGTAGGGACAGTTTTGCAGAGAATAAAGAATGGGCAGACATTGAGCATCTTGGAACATGAATAAACCTTTAAGTAATAAATCTTTTAATATTGTCAGCATTGATAAAACGAGTGACGGGGAATTTAATCACTCATTGACTTGAAATACGACTGTAAATGGTGCTTATCTTCTGATGATTATCTGTGCTTCCATTATTACATCACGTTGTAATTGCGCTTCAATCTGCGCTTTGATGGTATCAAGTTTTGCATTGGTTAACGCCGAAGGAGTAACTAATTTAACGGCTATTTCTAAGGGCTGAACCGCACGCGCATGGACTTGTCGAATGGTTACTTGACCGATTATTTTACCTTCCAACTGTTGCACAACAGAGGATTCATCGGATAAACGCATAAAACTAAATACCAAAGGTACGCTGACTAATACAACCGCAAAGAAAGCAATGGTTAAGCCTTTTTTAGCGCGTGTAAATGGCGCAAACCCGAGGGCTAAAAAGGTTAATGCAGCCGCTAATACGATGCCTGCTAAATTGGTTAAAAAGAGTAATAAAGCCCCCCAAGCGACATGAAAATCAAGCCAACCTAAACCAATGCCGGTTACCGCTAAAGGGGGAACTAACGCCACACCAATTGTCTTGTAGGTGTACTTGCTATATTATCCCGTGACTTCACAAAAGAGCTTAGAACATGGAACCAAAAATATACAGCTATGCGCGAGTATCAACAGCTAAACAGCTTGATGGTACTGGTATGTCAATGCAACACAATCAAGAGCTTATCACTAAGCTGAGTGTAAAGCATAGTTTACCAATCTCAGATACAGCCATGAGCGACGAGGGCAAGAGTGCCTATAAAGGTGATCACCTTAATCATGAGCTAGGCGCTTTCTTGTCAGCTATCAAAGCAGGTGAGGTTGCCAGTGGTTCAATCCTTGTTGTTTACTCGCTTGATAGGTTGTCACGACTAAAGTTAGGTTTTGCAAAACAGATTTACCTTGATCTTACGAATGCCGGTATCTCTATTTATAGCGAACTGGATGCAAAGCTATACAAAGCTCATGATGCGGGTGACGATATTGTAAGTACAATCATCTTTGAACGCGCACACAATGAAAGTGCTACAAAGTCTAAGCGTTCTATTAGCTCTGCATTATCACAAATTACTAATCACCAAGAGGGCATCCGTTCGCCTGAGGGTTACCCAATTTCATTAACCGTTGGCACATTGCCATGGTGGATTGATAACAGTAACGGCACAATCAAAGTGCATGAGGCTTATAAACTTGCAATCATAACCATTGTTGATATGAGCATTAGCGGTATTGGTGGAACTAAAATAGTTAATTGGCTGAATGATAATGTGACACCACCAAAGCATTGTAAAGATGGTTTATGGAAGTATTCCACTATCAGCAGACTGCATAAACACAGATCATTAATAGGTGAATACTCCGTTAAGTTAGATGGTATTGACTATGCACTTGTTGACTATATGCCAGTAATATTACCAGAAACCAAGTATTACCAATTCGTAGAAGCTAAGAAGCGTAGAAGCCACTCACGGGTAAATGGTGATCCGAAAACATTCATTACAGGCTTACAAATATGTAAATGTAGGTTTTGTTATGGCCCTATTATTAGTAGCTCAGATGGTAGAAATAAAACGACAGTGCGCTGTAATAGAGGATCGCATGATAAAGCAGTATGTAGCGGTTTCTCTGCACTGGCCGAACCTATCGAACAAGCAATATTAGATACCGTTGGTTTCATCGTATGGAATCCAGTTGAAGCAGAAGAAGATAACAGTACTGCTTTAAAGCTAGCTGTAGCCGATGCACTGCAACGATTAGAAGATATGAAAGCGATGATGGCAGTAGCACCATCAATGGCACTCGCTCAGATGTTGCAAGCATTAGAGGCAGAAGCACAAACCAAGCAAGCTGAATATGAGAAAGCATTAATAACTAATGTTACCACCACTAAACCAAGTGCAATTATCCCTGATGATGTTTATGGTAAACGTGAATTAATTAGACGTACCTTTGAAAGTATTTATATACATAAGCATGGGCGCTCAAAGATATTGATTAGTCTTTATAATAAAAGATGGGGATCAATTCACATTTACATGGTGCGTGGTGAAGTCATCAAATCAGGGAGTATCTACCATTGCCCTGTGAAGCAGAAAGAGTTGCAAGATAAGACTGCTTTTATGTTATTTGCTAAAGATGGTCGATTAAATGAGTGGATCAACAGTGAGGATGATTTAGATATAAACGAATATGATATTGATTCCATAGTAGATATCAGTGACCATGATTTTGATGTCAATGAAATACTCAATTAGAGGTGTTTACCTATAAAATTTAAAGTGTACTCTGCTCGGAAAAGAGCAAGTGCATCAACAAAATAAAGTGCACTTTACAAAATAAAGCACCCATACGAGGTGCTAAAAATAGGTTAATCACTAATGACAGATACATCTCAACCAGCAAAACTTCTTACTGCCATCCTTGAAAAACTAACAATTGCTAACTACACAGTTGATCCTACTTACTCTTCTGAACAGAAGAAACTAGCTAAGTATGACATTGGTGTGTTGTGTAATGAAGCGCGTGCAACATTCGATGAAGGTACAGATGGTGATACTAAGTTTGGTGCTTGGATAGCCTCAGGAATAAAAAAAGAATTCCCGAAAGTTGATTCTAAAACATTCTACAACTACCGCCAGTTGCCTAACTTCTGTAGTAAGATGAAAGTATGTGAATTAGTTGGTTTCACAAATGTTTATGAATTGATGAAAGAAGGTAAACAGGATCAGAAGAAGTTAGTACAGGAGTTTGTACTGTTACTAGCACCAACTGGTGAAGCCAGTGATGAAGATAAGATTAAGATCAAAGCAAAGGTTAAAGCTGTTCTTTATCCACCGACTTACCAAGCAGAAGAAATCATTGAAAATACAGCTAAGTTTACTGAACTATTAAGTAAACCATCTGCTCTTAGTCGTGAGGAACTATTAGAGATGCTTAAGGTTTTACATGATGTTCGCTCAGATAAACAGATGCCAGTTGCTAAAGCTATTGCTGAACGTACTGAACGTGATGAAGCAGAGGCTAAAGAAAAGAAGAAAGTTACAGATAAAGCTAGAGCTAGAGCCGATAAGAAAAAAGCTGAAAAAGAATAGAAAACAGCGTAACTAATCATGAGCAAGGACGCTCACTTATAAGGGATACAAACCAATGAACCAGAAAGCACTTGAGACACTTTTAACAGATCCAACTATCAAACAGACATTAGCTATCATTGAAGATCTACAAGCAGGGTTATCTCTGCGTGAAGTAGCAAAGAAACAAGGGTTAACGTCTAATACTACCGTGGTACGTATACGTGATAAATATAATTTAGGTACTAAATAACAGCGCCCTGTAAGCCATTCTAAGCCACAGATTGGCTAGCCCTCACAACTGCATTGCCTTATAGAGTATTACCGCTGGGTATACAGCCAATAACACTGATTAGTTTGTAAAACAGACAAATAAAATCACTTTCCAAAATACTAAACCAAGCCTAAATACTATCTTCATAACACCGATAATATACAAAAGGACTTATTTTTCCTTAAGGGGAGAATTAACGAGTTTTGCCAATCTGCTAAATATCCAATACCTAAACCTCAAGTAGTCCAAATATACAAAACCATACCAAAGGTCACTAAAGGTTAACACTGCCCGTAAATTAGCTGCTAGTATCGCGTTATAACTTAACTTTAATGAGCAACCCATGAACCAGTTCAACCAAAACCAGATAGCAGAAATACATAATCGAATTGAAGAGCTAACGGGCTTAGATG
Organism: Psychromonas sp. Urea-02u-13; assembly: GCF_002835995.1. GTDB lineage: Bacteria > Pseudomonadota > Gammaproteobacteria > Enterobacterales > Psychromonadaceae > Psychromonas. The sequence continues at coordinate 11,126 of NZ_PJBZ01000091.1, forward strand.
AATCGGCAATTGATAGCATTGATGTGAAGCCAGAGCTTAGTAATATCTTCACATTAACCATTAATGTTGGCCGTATTGAAAGAGTGTTATTAGCATTCGTTTCTGACAGCGAGGTAATTGTCCGTGAGTAAATGTTATCTGTTCACTGCGCCCGATGGCAAGACACATGAAACCACGAATTTAAAAGAGTTTGCTATCAAGCATGACTTACCACTGCATGGTTTATATAAGTTAAATCAGGGTGATGTTGATCATGTAAAAGGGTGGGCGAAGAAAGAATTAAACCAAGTAGAGATAAATGTTGATGATGCTCAACGAATGTTAGACCTATTATTTAAAAGTGTAACCGGGCTAACCATGCCGATTAAGATTAGTAGGTCTAAACTTGTAACTGATAATGACGAGTTAGTTGCTGTGTTTGAAGATATGGTAAATGTTGCCACCGTAAAAAGATGATGTATAAAGTGGAAGAACCTTTTAATCAGCCCACCTTGAACAAGTGGGCTTTTTTGTGTCTACTGAATTTAGTCGTTGCATGTAACTGGTGATAAGACTTAATGGTTGGCCGTGAATGTCTGCTATCGTTTGATTGTGCATGTTTGTTACTCCAAATAAAAAGCTAACCGAAGTTAGCTAATAGTAATTGAACCAAGTGAAGTTAAGCAGGCAGTAGCATTATCTCATCGGGATGAATGAACCCAACTAACTCAATATCTTTGTGTTCCGTAAATACAGTCATGTTTATAAAACCTTTACCTGTGTGGCGCACTTCAACATCGGTGATCCATGGTTCTTCTACACCTATAACTGCAATAACCTCTTTCAATAAGTCACTACGCATTTGGCGGTTATACTTTCTAATACCAGCTAACATTTCCTATTCCTAATGTCGGCCACCATCCATGGTAGCGGTGAAAGATGATTACTTAGATGTTAATTGCTCTTGTACATGTTCAATTAACTCAGCAAAACGATGATCGAACCAACGAGGTTGGGTAGTGCCTTTAGCAGAAGATGATTTGTCATTAGTGCCGTAATACTTACCACCATTAATAACTTTGTTGTTATCAGATAAGAATCCCATTGGACGTAAGAACTCTGCGTTAAACTTAGCAGGTGTCATATCAAAACCATGAAGATCTAATAGGTGGGCTAGTGAACTACGATCAGTATCTAATGTTCCGAACTGCTGAATCTGCGGTGCAAGGTTAATCTTTAAGTCACGTAATATCGGTGCAGGTGTAGTTGATAAATCACGGGTGATAAGATCATTAATATCAATCGGGTTGTTGAATAGCTCGGCCATCTTAAGTGCATGTTGCACAGTATCGAAAGCACCTTTCTGTTGCAGGTTGTAAAGACGTTGTTCTGCTTCTTCTCTATCAGCTCTCGCTTCTAACATTTCAGTATCTTCACGCATCTTATCAACTAAAGTAAGTTCAGTTTGCTTACCACTCTTAATGTATTCTTCCATCTTATTAAATGCATTAAGGTAACCTATCTTCCATTGCAAAGCATCCGAACCAGTAAACCCCATTGCTACTAATGTGAAACCATCGCGGTTCATCTCATAACAAGGTAACTCTTTGTTCTGATCTGAAGTGTAAGAGGTAATCTTAAAATATACATCTCCTCTTTTACCACTGGCTTCAAGATCTTCAATGATATTGCGGATACGTACCATTACATGGCGGTGTTCTTTATCGAATGAATCGGCAATAACTTTTGAAGTGGTGGTAATTGAGTTGTCTTGATTGAGGTTTACTAAGGTAGTTTGCATGGCTAATCTCACATTGAGTTAGTCACTGATAGTTGGTATCTTCAAGATGGTTTCAACGTCAGTAACTATAAAAGTTGATCCCCTTAGTAACGGTTATTACTAGGGGGTATTTATAATCACATTCCTAACGCTGATCGGACTTGCCATTGCAGGTGTAAATGCTATGACCAGTAATCTACACACCTCCTGACATGTAGTCAACACAGCTATACCACTGCCTTTAACAAGTAAATACACCTAATCTTTTTCAAACAAGTTGTACGTGCATTAGTACGTCATTTTGGAGCTGATAACTGCTGTTGAGGTAAGTGCAGAGTACCTACAGCCCATTAAATTTATTTTCAATTATTTTTACTGCTCGCATCATATTATGTCTCTTTATTACTAGCTGCTATGCTGCTGCCTTATTCAATCAATAAGGCAGTTACCATGAAGAAGAAAATAATCCTGCACCTGTGCGCTGACATAGGCAGTGACTCAAGAGCCTATCAATTAGACCCTGCATACGAAGTTATAATGATCGGTGAGGCCATAGGGGTTGAGAACTATATGCCACCAGCTAATGTGCATGGGATTATTGCAAACCCTGTATGCACTGAATTCAGCACTGCTGGTGGATTTGATAAAATAGGTGATTTAGACAAAGGTATGTTTTTAGTGGATCACTGTTTACGTATTATCAAGCTAGCTAATCCTAAGTGGTGGGTAATTGAAAACCCTGCAAAGGGGAGATTACAAGAGCGTTTAGGCAAACCATTACACAAGTATCAGCCTTGGTTTTATGGCTCTCCATGGACGAAAATGACTGCTCTGTGGGGATCATTCATCATGCCTGATAAGTTGTTTACTAAATGGGATGACGTACCAAAGAACCCTAATTTATACGTTAGACCAGGAAGACCAAAACCATCATTAGCATTCCTGCATAAGTCAGCGATTCAGTACTTACCAGAATATGCTTGGTGCGCTGATCGTATTAAATGTGATGCTGACTTGAGAAGTTTATGTAGTAGTGGGTTTGCACACGCATTCAAAAGGGCGAACCCTTAACACTGCGTGTGCTGATCCATGGAAGATTAAGCAGGGATTATATTAATAGAGGCATCGGTGCCTTTAATAAATAGATGGTTGAGGGTATAGACTTTACGGCATCTATGCCGGAAAGTTCTTTAGGTAGACCTAGTAGAAGATGTAGATTTTAAAAAAACGGAAGACCGTTCTTATCAAAAAACATTGATGTTTCTTCTGAATCTAGTAAAGGGTGAAGATTTCATTCGTAAGGAAGACCCGACGCATAACAAACGCGCACCGAAGCGCGTGCAACTATCTACCAATTCACCATGATCGCTAGTCGAATTACTCGACCAGTGAATAGACCCGCAAAGATGCGGGTGAGGATTTCATCGGTAAAGAAATTGCTGAGAAGCTTGGGTATTCTGATACCTCAAAAGCAATACGTATGCATTGTAAAAAGCATATTAGCTGGGCGGACAAAACGTCTGGTCAGGTTAGAGCAACAAATATCATCCCAGAAGCTGACCTATATCGATTAGTTTTTAGATCTAAATTACCTTCTGCTGAAGCATTTCAAGACTGGGTAAGGACTAAGAATGTCGTCATTAGATTTCCTTAATGACTTCATCAATCCTGCTCGTGTATCAGCAGGGAAAAGTGTACATAAAAATTCCGCATTTCTAATTAAGGTGTGTGATGAACTTGAATTAGATATAACGGAGGCAGGAAAAATTGCCCCGTCAGGTGGGGGAATAAAACAGAATTACTTCACACTTGATAAAGACCAAATGATGTTAGTTGGTATGCGTGAGTCTAAGGCAGAAAGACTTTTAAGCATCGGTGTGTGATTGTTTCAGATACACAGAGTACGAACCATGGAAACCTAGTAGGGATGCTACTGCAGAGGAGTTTGTTAACTCCTATTGGTAGGCTTTAATATTACGTAGTGCCGTAGATACGTACATTATTAGCTTGTGTAGCTATAACGGTTATAAGATGATTACTCGGATGGGATAAAGGCCTGTTAATGCATAGTGTAGAAGCTCTAATCCATGGAAGATTAGAGCGATGTTCTTAGCTAGAATTGTCTCAATGAACACTCTGATAGTACTATTTTAAAATCTAGTAATTCATCTTTTTTGAGATACTTTTCCTTGAGTGTACCCCTAAGGATTTCTAAACCTTTCTTTGCTAGTTCTTGGTTGCTAGATGGTCCAATGGTGATCTTAGTGATAGCTTCAATAGGGAAGGGTATTTCCTTATAGGGAATGATTACACCGTTACGCTCTCTATATTGTTGCGGTACATTGGGAGAAAAATCAATAATACGGTACTCATTTTCATCAACGAACTTTGATGGCTTTATTCTTGCAACAATGAATTGTAAACGTTTGATAAGACTTGTTAGATTTTCTGCTTTATTGAAACGCAGTTTTACACTTTCACTTTTAATTTCTTTATCAGGAAATTGCCACCGATATACTTCAGCTACAACCTCCAGAATAATGTTATTTAGGTCTAAGTACTCTTTACCAGAAAGTACTGTGCCGATATTATATTCAACCTTCGATAATTGTAGATTTTTCGATGAACAATAATTAGCCAATTTTTCTTTATCAAACTCGATACAGTAGCCATTGTTACTTGGGCAATATGACATCCACTGTCTTAAATAATCTTCATCTGTCGAGAAAGAAACAATATTGGTGGTTGAAGCTTTTACCATATCAACAGTCATTTCAATAATAATTTCAAATGTTTCGTTAAATTCTTGTTCGTTGTGAGAACTAATTTCAATTTTATTTAACGCAGTCTTAAACCTATCTTTTAACAGGTTTAAGACTGCTATACCTTCATGTAATTCACGATAGTCATTCATGAAATTGATCTCTGTAGCCCAGAACTCACCATGCTGTAGCAAGCCTAAAACACCCTGTGCAGAGGTATAATGATAGATTCCCATGTAATGACCTTAATTCAATATAAAGAGGCTTAGAATAGCTAAATTACCCTGTTAGATCCAATGAGTTGACTGAATTGTTGTGCTAGATCGTTTATCTGTAATGACCTAAACCAATCGGTATTACTATTAGATGTCGCTTGAGCCATAGACGCAGAATAAGAGGAGTTTAAAAGCAGATGGCTCAGAGTGTGAAACTGCTCTGTACTCACCGTGAACACTGTGTTTTTAGCCAGTAAAAGCTGAGGTGGTGACGAGCAAGCAGTACGGGAGTTTTCTTTACCTTGGTGTATAAAAAAACTCACCGAAGTGAGCTTAGTTGTTTGTTGGCAGAACCAGTAAGAACTGCAACAAAATGATGATAGTAGCCAACTGAGATACTTATTAAATGTTAAGCCTGCTGTTTATTGAGATTGTCATACTTACTAATTAGGTTACCCACTTTCACATCATCGGCATTTTTAGCCGTTACATACTCACGCAATTGGCTATCGTTAAGATTTTTGTACTTGATACCTGCTCTTTGTACTTGCTGTTCAAATACGCTTAACTTAATAGCATCTGATTTAAGTACGGATTCACCGCGCACAATGGCAGAAACATCTTTGATTTGAGCCAGTAAAGATTTATAGAGGTCAGCTTCAAGCTTGTTATTACTTTTTAGATCATTGGCTAATACTTCAATTGCATTGGTAAGTTGTGCATGTGCTGTCTGCTGCGCAGTTTCTTTTGCATCGAGTTTGGCCGTTAAGCAGTAATGTTTGCCAGTTTTTCCCACCGCATATTCTCGTAACTCAACTTGTACTATCTCTGCTTTTAATAACTTAGCTAATTGTTTACTGATCACCGATTGAGTTAGGCCAGTAGCTTGAGATAGTGAAAACTGGTTGTGCCAGTAATGACCAAACTCAGTTGGAGCGTCTAAAACGGCTTGCACTTGTTGATATGAGTTCATGTAATTACCTTGCTTATATTTGGAATATTGGAATAAGTAGTAGGTTATTCTTAATGTTATTGATGGTCAATACAATCTTATAAACTTTCTTCTCCCACTCCCCATACTTTGGTATTAGTGGCATCTCGCTTGCGTCACGTAGTGGCGCAGGTAAGCGAGGTAATGCCACGTGCAGAACAATGCTGATTATAAACCAAACCCTTTTATCCCATCATCCATAATCACAACGTAAGCAACGCTATTGTTAATGCCTCATCATTTACCATCCATTCCTTTTATCGATCTAATACAGGCGGTTTTAGAGCAGTAATGATCACGCTGTGAATACTGGAACCACAGTGAATTAGGGCTATATGGTTTCCGCTTTTAATAAAAAGACCATCACTGGCCTTAAAGACTCTTAAGAGGGGTGAAGGTGTTTTGTGTGAAGCGTAAATGATCGATAACGCGATGCTTAGAGGTCTATGGTTCGGTTGCTTATCATTTACTATTGTTTGCTAGAAAGTCGCTGTGTGCGCTGTTTTGATCGGAAGATTAAAGGGATTTGATTTTTCATTGCATTGGCCGTTACCGATGGAATGACTACAGGTATCACCACGGCAATCGGTCGTTGCACTCCCTCAATTGTGGTAATCCTGCTCGCATTCCATTAACAGGGTGTGAGGGGTGAGGCAGTCGGTATATATGTATTTAATACAGGACACTTAAATGCTAAATGAAGTGCCATTTTCAGCGATTAACAAGTAAAACTACCCTGTACCCCTTGCTACCACTGGTTTTGTGGTTGATTCTAGGTAGGGGACAAAAAGCATTGAAATGTCTCGTGGACAAATGTCTCGTAAATGTCTTGTTTGTGTCCCCTCTCATTGGTAATATCTTTCACGCCAGATAGGTAATCATAAACCAATAGGATTAATTACCCTTGAGGGATTGCCGAGAAGATCACCCCTTGTATTGATTTTCTGGCTCTGTTTTCTTTCAGATAGGGGGAAACAGACGTTAGACCATTCTTAATACAAGGCTCCCCATAATGACCGCATTCAGTAAATTAACTTCCCTAAAAATACAGGAAGAAAACGATTTTTTGCCTCTCGATGATCTAAATACAGCACTCGAAAGCATCAATGATAGAAATGCCATGCACACTAACCCACAAGCACTATTGCAGTTTGCCGAGAAAGTTAAACGTGATGCCTACGCATTGGCTAGGTCGCAACGTGAAGCACAAGGTAAACCGATCTATGTAGTATCACCAATGCAGATAGCTGACACCTTGGTTTACTCGCGTGATTATGAGGTAAGTATCATCGAAGCCTTTAGACAGACTGAATTAAAAAGCGATGATCCTGCGGGATGGGCTAAAGCCGTTATTAAGAAGAAACCAAGTAAATATATAGTTGATGCTGTTATCGAAATATTAAAAGATAGAGGTTATGCACCACTTCTAAAAGCTAACAAGTTCGGCACATTTAGCACGAAGTGTTTAGTAAAAACAGATTCATATTCGGAGATGATAAACATGTTTAATCAACAAGCAGAAAACGCAGAAATACGTGAAAGATTAATAGTAGTTGAGGAAAACCTTAAAATGCAGAATGCGTTGATAGAGCAAGCATTACCACTACTTCATAAGTTAATACCGCTAACAAAAGTTGAGCGTCCAGCTAAGATTTTAGAACTGCATGAACAGGGTATGACTAACAAAGAAATATCTGAGCTATTGAATGTATCGACTAAGACAGTAGGACGCGATTTAACTAAAGAAAAAAAAGCTAACAAGGCGAAATAATCTAAATAAGTCATTTAACCACGGATGGTTACAACTTCTAAACGCACTACCTACCAATAATAGCCACTACATAATTCCAGTATAATTTAACTTTGAATGATCTTTACATTTATAAAAGTACACTGTATCTTTCGTGGGCGTTAAGCATACCAACTAAAACTCACTAGCATTAATTTTAATGCAGGGCGTTAAGTAATAAAGCCAATTGAAAGGACATTATTAATTTATGTCTCTTAACCATGGTTTGCTTACTTACGTATTTACTTAGAGATAAACCAAATGAAAAAATTATTATTAGTAGTAGCACTAACATTCACTTCATCAGTAGTAATGTCTAAAGTAATTATTATCAAAACTGATAATGGCCCATTAGCATGTATTGAAGCCGGTGGCGTAGTAACTTGCCCATAGATAAATAATTAATCGAATGTGTATCTAATCAGTTGTACTGATCCGCAAACGAACTGCTTTTATTAACCAAGGATGGTTTATTTAACTTTAGGCATAAACGAAATGAAGAAACTAATCCCAATTACATGCTCAATTGCAGTTGCTTTCAGTACTACTGGTTGTTCAGTAATGAGAATGGCTGAGTTTGCAACTAGTGATATGGGCCATGAAGAATGGTCATTGATCCAGAACCTTTTACATGCGCGAGATGTGATTGAATCATGCAACACAAAGTTTGATTACAACTATGATCTAACTCCTTTAAAAGAACGTGTACGACTAGCGTATACAAGCGAAGAAGAGTTTAAATTGTGGTCAGAATCAATAAGAACTAAATGGGTATCTAAAGGTGAGTGTGACACTTGGTCTGAACGTGTAACTGCATGGGAAAATACAGGCGACCTACCGTTAATTGGTGGCTCCTACACAGATCCTAAATGGTCTAATAATAAAAGTTAAGGCTCACTGTAGATAACCCTGTAATTGCTGACAATGCTAAAGCTACAAATGATGATCGTTACGAGTTAAATAACTATGTCGCTCGATGTGCAATCAATGCTGGGCATAAACTAATGGGTAGAGATCAGAAGCTTGGTTATGTACCAGCAAAACGTATTGCTAGAACCGCATACTTCTCTCATTTAGCAGACGCAGGATAGAACCATGAATAGATCCCATTCAATGATTGGTATCGACGGCATGACTTATACCTAATTAAATGAGAATAATATTATGAACAACATTATATCAGCACTTATCATGTTCATCAGCCATCACAAAGTAGCAGTAGGAAAAGATCAGAAAAAGCTATGGCACGGGCAAATAAAATGCTTAGTGAATAACACTCACCTGCTTAAGACTCCCGGAGTCTCAGTTAAGGCCGCAGCTAAGGCCGTAGAGCTGGGTATAAAGGGTAGTCTACACGATTACAAGTGGGAACAAATCAAAGGCCCTAACCGTAAGATATTACACTTAGAACACAACCTGCCAGTATCACAGATAAGTAGGATGCTTGAAGAGTTAGAAGACGTAACGGAGGAGTCCGTGGGTGACATTATGGATCTTGCTACTACGGCTTGGCTTATTAAGGAAGAAGATGAACTACTTACAGTTCACGGCTTCCGAACCAACCGACCTATGAACGCTTATCAAGTGTGCGGGATAGAATTACTATGATTACATAGCGTAATATATAAGTAATAACTAGATGCCCTTGGTTCAGGGGTATCGATGGTATGACTTATACCTACGAGCAGTTTAATGATATGAGTTGGGTATTAGCTTACTCAAAAAATACATGGTCATCGATACCGTACAAAGGCTATGGCTCAACCTAAGGTAGTCAATACAACTGTAATAAAATCTACAGGTACATCTTCAAAGAGAAGTAGTTCAGTGCAAAGTACAAAATTAGGTGACTTCAGCGGTAACTTCAAACATTTGCATACGGTTGTCCTCTCGGATGGATAACGAAGTTTTAATAACTATTTAGATAAAATATCTATGGTTCCAAGGTCACTTATTAGTGACCTTTTTTGTGCCTGTAATGATCACCTAAGCAATTACTAAAGCAATCTCTCGCCATTGTATTACTTTCACTATAACGCCTCTCTACGTTCCATTTTGATCCTGTTTGGTGGTTGGCTTATTGTGTCCTTGACTATTAATAGGGCGATGCTTATGCTGCAAATATTAAAACATAAACCAGTAGGAGTTCAACCGATGGAAGACGCACGTAAATTAGAGATCTTATCTCTGTTAGAGTCAGGCAGTACACAGGTTTGTAAGACAATGCTTACACTCAATCATTTACTTAATAACAAGTTTGAAACCAATCAAACCATAGCACAGCAATTAGGTGTATCAATCCCATCTATCTCACAAGTACGCAGTAAGTACCGACTCAAAAGAGAAGTGTTAGGCGATGGTAAAGATGATGATTATTGTCACTGGTTAGGCATGATAAGTAAGATGCTACCCACGCTAAGTGATAGCTTAAAAGATAAGTGTGTTACTGAGATTGTAGAGGCACACAGTAAAGGTGAGCCAGTTGGAAAGATTGGTACTAAGTATCGTGAAATGTTGCAAGGTGGTGAGTCATGAAAACATTAGTAAGTGCCTTGATCTTGTCACTCATGTTTGTATCTTCTATTCATCCCTCAATCATAAGTTAACTACGTAGTGGGGCAGTTAGCCCCATTGTTTTAAACATACTTCAAAACCCTGCTGTTATAACGAATACCTTTAACTTTACTTGTAGGTGAATTGCGTGTGGTTCCAATCATCAAATCTACCCCTTTCTTACTTAACTGGAAGCCGTAGCGGTAGTTGTCAGCATCTACTCTAACGATTAAACCATCTTGTTCTAGTTTAGCTCTTGCTCTTGTAGCAGTACCACCTTTAGGCACAAACATTGTTAGAGGGCCACTGTTAACAGTCATATCATTAACTACTATCTTGAGATCTTCTACTTCTGCTTCCAATACTTTCACGTGACCTGATAGTTTAGTTACCATTGCTGATGCTTGATCCAGTATTGATACGGTTGTCTGTTTCATAGCGGTAGGTGCAGAGAGAGTAATAGTCTTAGGTACATCATTAGTAAGGTGTACTGGTTCAACGTCAGTTAGTGGCGTAAAGCTCATTTTAAGTGGGTTGATAACTCCCTTTGGTATTTGCATTTCTACGTTAGCTTTAACCTTAGTCATGTAGTTGGCTACGGTGGCAGGAGCACAGCCCAAGATCTCTGCTACATCATGTTTAGATAGATCTGGGTTGTGTGTTAATACTTCTCTTATATCTGCTGACAAACTCATTTTTATGCTCGCTTTGAATGGGGAGGGGTACGAAATTATTAATTTATTTCTGAGGTAAGGGGAGTTTGCACTCCCCAATAAACCAGTGATTATTGATTGTCTGTCACAGCCTCTTCTGTTGCTTGAGGTATTAGTAATCGACTAACAGTATTGCCAATCTCGGATAATCTTTGTGGATCGATTGAATAGAAGTCACCAGATAAAAGTTTGGTTAAATCGTCTTGTGTTACTCCCTCTTTAAGCAATACACTTTTAGTTTCTTCTGCTAACTTTCTCTTAGACATTTTAGATACACGTGAGTAACCCAAACGGCCAGCAACAATACTTGCACCTACTAAAGTAGGGTTATCAAATACAGCTAACAAACCAAGTCCTGCCGAAGTTGTAACAGCTAAATCTTTTAGTATCTCACGTAGTTGTACTGGCGTACCCTCACCAGTTTGACGAGCTAGATTAGCAGTTCTACGTACTTGTGCTTCACTATCAATAAGACCTGCAACATCACTTGAATCATTCGTTAACTTGTTTAAATTCTTAATCTCATTTGGTTTAAGTGCTTTACCAGTACTTGTATCAAATGATTCAGAATCAAAACGACCTTGCTGTAATTCTCTTGCTCTTGAACGTGCGCCCAACTCAACTTGTTCTGCTTGTGCTGAACCAATATCAATACCACGTAGTGCATCATCAACTTGATCTACATTGCCTGTTAAACCTTGTTGACCTGCTTCAATATTCCCTCTTGCTTGTTGCCCTGTTGCAGTTATTGCCTGTGCATCTGCATAAGCAGGGGATCTATTCTTAAGCAAGTCACTTAACTGCGTTCTCAAACCAGTAAGTGCAGCGACTGATTGATCAGAGCCTGCTGTGTTACCTTTCTTCAATCCTGTAACTCGATTACCCAATACTTTCACTGTCTCTTGTAAGATTTGTGATTCCGTTGGTAGTCTGCGATTACCTTGGCTTGCTTGGAATGAACGAGCATTATCTAAACCTGCTCGGTACGCACTTTGGAAGTCAGGCGAACGTTGATACAAAGTAGTTAAATCTGCTCTATCTTGGTTCGTGAAGTTAGCACCTGCCGAACGATTATAAAACGGTGTAGCTTGGTCATTGGCTATTTGACGAGAGTTATTAGCAAAACGACCTGCGTTAATACTGCTATCAGCATTAAGATCTTCAGCTACTACCTGTCTACCACCTAAAGTATCACCCGCTCTTGCTTTAGGAGTCGTAGCATCTAATACATTTGCTTGTGCTACCTTAGTGCGTTCATTGAGAGATCGTTGTTTATCTGATTGCACTGGTGATTCACGTACAGCACGTTGTAGACGTTCATCGAATATACCTAAGTCTGCATAAGTAGCTTGTCCATCCGTTGCAATGTTTGCGCGTCTTAATGAGTCTTCAAGTTCTTGTGCATTTTGACGTTGTAGCGTTTGGCTTGTAGATTCAGTTGCTTTTAAATCTTTAATGAATGCACGACTAATCAGATTATTACCTGCTTCAAGTATCTGGTCAGCAGTAGGGGCGATAACTCCACCGATAGCAGTACCTATTGCAGTATCAGTTGCTAGTTCTGAGATATTATCAGCATCACTATAACCTGCGCCCGCAACTGTACCCTCCACAGCACCAGCTTTAGCACTATTAAGTACACGTTCTAAACGTGTAGAACCAGTAGGCAATACCTTAGCTCTGCCTAATGGATTAATTAAACTACCTGCTAATTCACCTGTTAGTGCTTCCCCTGGGTTTGTTCTTTTAAACTCTGCATTAGCATCACGTTCTCTATCGCGTACTTCTTCGTAAGTACCATCACCGAAAGTTGATGCTACAGCGCCTTGTATTTCATCTTGAAAACCAAGTGATAGACCTTGTTGTAATGAAGTACTACGACCCTCTGCGGTACGAGCATCTTCTACTTCTTCACTCGCAGTACGATCTAAAACAACACGCTCAGAACCGCCACCACCAAACATACTTTCACTAGGTAATGTTTGGTAACCTACTGTGTCTTCGGATGGTGCAACTGTACGTTGAGCACCTTGCTCAATAACTGTTTCTTGTGGGCCTGATGCTGTTGCAACTGTTTGACCTGTTACATCTTCAGCGGGTACTTGGTTTTGTGGTGTAATCTCGCCTGCAATTTCATCGATAACACTTTCGAGTTCTGCACCAGATAAACCATCTGGTATTTCCACTTGTTGATCATTAATTTCTACAATCATAATATTAACCTCCTACTCTGTAACGCACACCACTCGGTGTGGTTTGATACTCAACATCTGTGAAATTAGCAGACGTTCCCGTACTTGGCGTAGCAGTAGAGGCTTCTGATTCTGTAGCTGATCGTGAAGAACCCGAAATACTACGATTTGTAGTTGGTGTAGGATCTGCAATCTTGAATTCTTCGTACTCTTTGATCGTTGGCTCACGACCTTCTTTCTGAATGTACTGTGCGATTAGTTGTGAGTTCTCAGCACCAACTTTAAGAATTGATAATTGATCTTTAATGAATGCTTCATCTAATCCTGTTTTTAACTCACCTGTTTCTGGATCAACTAAGGCAGTTTGTGCGCTCGTAATCTTTGAACCCTCTGCATTAGAGAGTGAGCCAAGACCTTTAAGGTCTGCAACATTAGCTGTAAATTCTTTACTTAATAGTTGGTTTACCTTTGCTACTGATGCACGACTAGATGGTGTAATCGCTCCACCTAAAGAAGTTGCACCACCTGCATTAACTACATCTTCATCGGTGATAAGATCAACTGCTTTGATACTTGAATCAGCTACGTTATAAATCTTGTTCGCAGAAGTAGCTAATTCCACTTGTCCTTTCTTCCAGTTAACATCATAACCAGTGTCAGTATTGATGACTGTAGAAGTACCATCTTCATTGGCACGTATCTCAGTTGGGATATCAATTGCAGGTTCAATAGTTTTGATTGGTTCGCCTGTCTTAGAATCGATAAGTTCAGTCTTACCCGAACGGTCTGTGTGAGTAGTTGTTGAACGTGGTTTGTTATTAATCTCTAACTGCTTGCGTTCTAATGCACTTGCATCTCGTTGCTGTTGTAAGAGCTGGTCAGCTAAGTTGTTAGCGGTATTACGCTCAGTTGCATTCGCATTCTGATCGTTAGCAATTTGTAGTGCTTGATCTAATTTAGCTGTATTAAGTTGATCACCGACTGTATCTCGACTCGCTTGATAGTTAGCTGCTGCATCTGCTTTTAGCTTATCTGCTTCACGTTGGTTCGGTGCATTAATACCTTGCTTAATACCCTGCAAGCCACCTGATATTAATCCGAATGGGTTAGATGCTAGTGGTTGCTTAGTGTTAGCTGGGGTATTGAATCGAGCTGAATTGTTATTCGTTTGTAGTGCTTGTTGTTCACCTTTCAGCTTTGCAATGTTCTGCGCTGTTATTGCAGAGGCACTGCTAGGGGCTGAGCCTTGTAAGTCAAATGCTGATGTTGGGATAGCCATAATATGTACCTTATTGAGAATTATATAATATGAGTACAGTGTAATATTTTAGATAGCTTTTAACTATTGTTAACTTGATATTCATCGGTGTTTGTCTCGATCAAGAATAGGTTATTGATCGGGATTATCGATCATGCTGATACTGATCCATAGAGGGGTATTCAAGGGGAGTGGGGTGGTATTCGGGTAAATGCTACTTAATATACTGAATGGCTCGGTCTGTGCTGTTTTGAGGCTATCGCATCTATTTATTAATATTGATACTCAAAGCCTAGTTTTGAATGTTACTTTTTGATTTATCAATAGTTTTTGATAGTATTTAGTTAAAGAATTATACAGACAATCTCTGTAATTCCATTAGAAGTACAGAGTTATTGAGCTTAATTAGGCTGTTATAAAAAAAGGATGTAACAGATGAAGTCAACTGTTTTAGCACATAAAATTTATTGCGATGTAAGTTATAAAAGATTGGTTGATTTATTAGCTGGATTTCTTTCGGCTCACGGTTATAAATCTTCAGATTTAGGTGACTATGAACTTGTGAAATTCAAACACTTTGAGTTTCGTTCTAATAAAAATAAAGTGCCATCACATTATGCTAGAGTTATGGTGAGTATGTCTAGGAGCGTTAGCGCTAGCTTTGGCGAATTCTCATTTCGAGTCGGGCATTTAAGACACGACTGTGTTCAAAAAAACACCTCATTTTGTCATCTGCCTTTAGGCGTTAGACAACGATTTGAAGCAGTACCAAATTACATAGAAATTTTGTTCTACCACAGAGGGTACAATCGAGCGCAGAAGCTTTTGAGTGAACAACTGAGGGGTTGGCTTAAAGCAAAAAAAATTAATAGTTATGTTTCCTCTTTTGAAGGTGAGTACCTAGATGTACTAAACTCTTATTACCAAGAGCCGGATAAAGTAGTCTTAGAGCTTAAAAAGTTAGTAGAAGCATACAGCCATACTAATGATATGCCTGCCCTTGATATTGATTTATATCCGAAAGACTTTGTCCATATTATGAGTAAGTTGTCTAAGAACTCTATTATCACTATTAAAACCGGTGAGATGATCGAGTCGTTTATTCCAGATCTCCCAGATTATTCGGGCGTAATTATAGAGTACTGTAAGGCTGTTGAAATCGAACTTGAAGAAAAATTATTGGCACCGTTAAAATCTCACTGGCAGTCAGTAGATGCACCTTCAGTTTCAGTTTCGGCTGAGGCTAAAGTCAAAAGATTGAACGCATATATATTTTCGTCGACAGACAATAAGCTTGAATTGGGGACATTTGCAGATCAGTTAAAAAACGCCTTGACTTGTACCACCGATCTCGTTGCACAAAGTTTATTGAGCTCTATTAATGCACTTCCACTAACAATTGATGCTCAGCAGCTTGTAACCGAAATCTTTCATATTAGTCGTTCATTCAGAAATCCAGCTGCACATAAGTCTATTTTAACGAAAAGTGATTTAAACAACGCAAAAGATGCAATTTTTGGGAACGAGTCGCGTATGGGGATATTAGCGAAACTTATAGAAACTAGTTAATTTATTTTTATTATGTCAATGGGCTTTAACTTAACTAAAACAGTGGGTTATGTTTGTTTTTGCTGTAAATTAAACCATTTTTGGCCTCTTAAGTGGGCGTCATATAGGAGAAAATAATGCTTATTCAAGTAAGTGCAATATCTTATCCCTGTCTTGTGATTGATGTGGGTACTAGCCGTATACCGAAATCTTTTGATAAAGATGGATGCATAGATGGCATTGAAATTTTGGAGTGCGTAATTAGTTACATTGAAAGTAACGATAGCGAGCCTTGCGAGTCAAATATAAGTTACTTTGGCATTCAAAACTCTCCTGAAAGAATGAGAGATTTCGTAATAACTATTAGTGAATATTTTAAGTCATGTATCATTGTTGCACATAACGCTGAAACTGATATTAAACTGATTTTGGGTATGGCTAAGTTATTAGGAGTTAATATAAGCTCAGATATTAAAGCATATTGTACTATGAAAAATGGTACTCCTTACTCCAAAACGCATGTGTATAGAGGTGGAAAGAAAGTTAAAAAATACCCGCACCTCCAAGAGTTATATAAAAACCTAACTGGTGTTGAAGTTGGAAAAGGCAATATTTATGATGATTTGAAACAGTGTTATATTTGCTTTAAGTATCTCGAAGAAATGACCTGTTGAAGAAACCGTATAACAAGTGACTTTTAACGGAACAAAAATAGTTTTTTTTATTTCGTTCATCATATCAATTGAGACATATAGAATGAACCTACCTTTTATTACTACCGTTGCACTCTTGCTTACGACTTCAGTACTAGCTGAAAACACCACGATCACATCGTTCAGCAAAGCGAAGAAAAACCTTGAAACCAAGGTGTATCAAAACCATAGAGAAACATTATATTGCGGTGCTATATTCGATTCTAAGAAGAATATTACACCTCCCAATGGCTTTACCAGTGTTAAACACGTAAAGCGTTCTAAGCGCGTTGAGTGGGAACATGTTGTACCTGCTGAGAACTTTGGACGTACATTCATAGAATGGAGAGAGGGCGATAAACAGTGCGTTACCTCCAAGGGAAAATCATACAAAG
>NZ_PJBZ01000092.1 GCF_002835995.1 Psychromonas sp. Urea-02u-13
AGAAAAGCTTAATGCAGTGCCATTCGCCCCACGTATTGCTTTTCACATAGTGGCAAACAGGGGTCAATACTTCAGTCTTGCGTGTATTTAAAACACATCAAAACCAACCTGACTAAAGTCTGGGCCCCTGATCAACTACGTTAGCTGAGTATCACTAATACATTGTCATTAAACCATGTCCATAACCCTAATGAGTACCCATCTAACAAATTTATTCCCAATGATGATTTCATTAAGTAAAGCGTTAAAGCCATCTCCGTTAATAATAGAAACAGCAGGAAAATACACAGTAACTGTTGATAGATACGCACTATTTATCAAACAGGTTTTTATCGCGAATCAACTCTCTTGGTAAGTTGTTCTTAAGACGATTGTTAAGAGCTTTACCAAGGCTGATTATCTGCCCTCGGTAACTGACCAATACCTCCCCTGATGCGCCGTTAGTTTCAACATCGCGGATATCTTTACCTTGGTAATACTCTTTAGCTTGTGCCGCATCAAGCTCAACTATATTTGTAGTTGCTTGCTTTTCAAATGCAGTCACAAACTCGTGCTGTGTTTTAAATCCAGATTTTTTGTAGTTACCAAACTCTTCGGCTATTTTTATGCCTAAACGAGAGAAACGTACTTTATTGATCAGTGGTTTAATATTATCAGGAAATAACCAATACTCTTTATCACGTATGAATAACATGCCATCAATATCGTTTATGCCAAATTGCTCTTTAAAGTAGGCATATAGTTCAGCTTCCTTTTGACGAGTAGGGCGGATAAATGGCATTTTAGCAATGCGTTTATTGCTACGCTCTGGATCTGTTTTTTCTGTCTTGCGAATCGCCGCGACAAAGAACCCTTCAGTGTCATAGACCTGTGGCCAGATATGTAAAAAGCCCTCTTCAGTGGCTGTCTCGGTTGCGTTGTCGAACAGGTCGTTAAGCGGGACAAACTCAACAGCGTCTGGGAATTTTTGCTGTAATGAAAAACAAACCTGCTGGTTCTCTTCAAGGCTTAATGTACAGGTTGAATAAATTAATACACCACCCTCTTTTAAAGCATGAAAGGCACTTTCAATGAGGCCTGTTTGTACTGAAGATATCTCATCTATCGCTTGTTGATTCCAGTTTTTCATTGCTAATTTATCTTTGCGAATCGTACCTTCGCCCGAGCAAGGCGCATCAAGTAAAATCGCATCAAAGGTATTAGGTAACCAATTACCAAATATTTTGGCATCAAAATGGGTGAGCGCCACATTCTTAATGCCACAGCGCTGAGTATTTGCATGTAACATTTTGATACGGCTTGCAGAGAACTCATTAGCAATAATTAACCCTTTATTGCCCATTTTTGCTGCTATTTGTGTTGTTTTAGAACCTGGTGCGGCGGCCGCATCTAATAATGTTGCATTACTGCTCGCATCAAATAGATGAAATAGCGCTGCCACTGGCATCATAGAGCTCGCTTCTTGAATGTAGATAAGACCCGACAGATGTTCAAAGCTATTGCCTAATGGTACTTCCTGTTCATCTAATTCGATCCAGAAGCCTTCAGTGCACCAGGGTATTGCTGTTAATTTCCAATCATGCTCCTGCGCTCGTAACAGGAACGCCTCAACAGATGTTTTTAATGTATTAACACGAATGGCACGACGCAAAGGGCGATGACAGCTATCAACAAACTCTTGTAGAGAAAGGTGTTTGGGCAAAATCGATGCCATTTTATCGATATATGGCTGTGGGAGAAGTTGGTTATTTTCAACAATATTATTCAATTTAATTCCTTACAAAAACGCGCTCAATAAAGTGCGCGCAATATAGCATAGTTTCAGTGGCTGTTTTAAGGTTTTGGAATCGCCAATTTCCACGTTAGCCATTTATCATTAAAACTTTGTTTAAGTTTGAATGAGGTAAATGCGGTAGCTGGCGCCTGTAGTTTCTTTTTGTCAGTGGTACTCATGTTAATCCCACCTTTTATTAGTGAAGTTAACGATGTTGATTTGAGGCTTGCTCCGGTAATGCCAATATCTAAATTGAATCCAGAAGCCGGCCAAAAAATAGAATTTTTTCTTATCAGATGTGCGTATTTTGGGTAGATATTTAGCGTTACTTCAACACCTGATGCATCAGCCTTTAATTGTTTATCAACCACTTCACCAATTTGAATTTGGCGATGGTAGACCGGGCTGCTAATATCAGTTGATCCTGCATTATCAGCGGATAAAACAATAGGTAAGCCGACTTTGTTGGTTGCTAAGGTTGGAGCGCCTGCCTCACCTTTAAAGTGTGTTGTTAGTTTACCGTTCCCTGGTAATACATTTAAGTAAACACCTGAAATTAATGTCGATAAGTTTTTAGCGCCAGACATGGATAGCTCACTTCTGATGATCCAAAAACGAGTCCCTTGAGTGGTTACTTGTTGTATAAACTCAGGTTCAATATCAACACTCGCTTGTACATCATTTTGAGTGTTTAATTTGAGTGCCGTAATTTCACCAACAATTAACCCTTTCAAACGTAGTTTAGTGCCCACTTGCAATTCATAACCTTGCTCAAAGGTGACAGTGATTTGTTTCACGGGTAGCGTTGCCGCTTTATAACTGCTAAACAGTTTGTAAGCACCACTCTTGAATTTATTATTAAGACCCGCTGGCGCGTTATCTACCGCTATGCCCCCACTGGCGATGGAAAGTAATGATTCTGCTTCAATTTTGACACCTGATAAACCCGCGTTAACTTTAAAACCACTAATGTTCCAGAATACGCTTTCAGATTTAATGAGATGTTTATACTGTCCTTTAATGGCAAGCGTGGTGCGCATTAAGCCTGAATCATCGATAGAAAAACCACTCACTTCACCAATGGGGAATTTATGATAATAAACAGGTGAACCTTCGCTTATAGAGGGTAATTGTTTGCTTAATAAAGAAATTGAGTGTGCTTTACTGAATACGTTTTTACCCAGTTTGGCCATTGCTTTGGAAGGGTATAAACGAAAACGTATATTGCTTTTTAGTTTGGCTAATTTTGTGCTTTTTTTAACCGGGAATTTGTTATATAAACCAATGCCACCAGAGACTAAGTTCTTTAAGGGTGTGGACTGTATTTCAAGACCTTTTAACGATGCTTCGATATTGACACCATTGAGCAAATAAAACTGGCTGCTGCTCGTCACTAAATATTGATACTGGTGATAAATGTGTACGCTAGTTTCAATATACTGACCATTCTTAGAAAAACTAAGCGCTGCAATATTACCTATTTCTAACCCTTGGTAAGAAATAGGGTCGCCAGTATTAAGCCCGGTGGCATCGTCTGCTAATAATAATAAGGAAAGTACCGGTGCAATCGGGGCTTTGTTATGTTGCACATTGAATGTACGCTTTTTAGCCGATGTTTTTTGTGTCAAAGGAGCGGGAGAGAAACCGATATAGTCACCAGTAATGAGATTGCCAATATTTTCTATATTAGAAAATGATAACGAGGTTTTCTCTAACCAAAATTGTGCACCTTCACCGATCATGTCACTAAATTGAGGATTGATGGTTGCTGTGGCAATGAAATGTTGTTTCTCAGTTGAATATTGTAGATCTGTAATGCGACCAATGCCGTGGCCTTTAAAAAGGATGCCCGCCCCTTTAGGTAAGTTAGTGATATTATTTAATATAAGCGCGACATTAATCCCCATTTCTGTTTTGTCGATGTTTTCAAATAGGGTGAAGGTTGTATTTTCGGTTAATTTTTTACTCTCTTTGGGAGAGCTAAAAGTGATGCCACCTGCGATTAATGAAGTAATACTGTCTAATTTAAAATCAATGCCTGAGCGAGAAACGTTGGCTGATAATCCACTTATATTCCAGAACTTAGTATCTTCTTTAATAAGGTGGCTGTATTTTTCATTGATAAACGCTTTTATATGAATGAACTGATCACTTTTATCTAATAGGACTCGGACCACTTCACCCACTTGTATTTTTTTATAGAATAGTGGTGTGCCTACGCTGATTGAACCTGCATTGTCGTTTTTTAAATTCACGAGCAAGGCATTATCAGGGATCGTGATTGGTTGCTCTAAGACTGCGGTGAAGTTTGATGCGTCATCGCCATTACCAGGGTGAAGGTTAATATAACTACCAGAGAAAAGGGTATCTAACCCTGAAATAGAGGTTAACGAGGCTTTAGGAGAGACTAACCAGAACTGTGTTTTTTCACGTAACATAAATTTTGCATGAGATTCAATTTCAGCGACAACATTAACGCCATTACTACTATCAAGCTCAACCTTCTTTACGGTGCCGACAATAACCCCTTTGTAGCGAATACGGGTTTTATCTACAATGATACTTTCAGCATTTTCAAAATGTATTTGTATGCTCGTTTTAGCATTTGTTATATTTTGAAATAATATCCATATACCGAGCAAGGCAGCAACAATGGGCAAAAACCAGATAGGGGAAATAGAACGTGTTTTTGCTATTTTAGCTTGGTTATCTATTAATTGTTCAGTCATTTTATAATTTATCCTGAGTCTTAGTGTTTATTTCCGGGCGCTGCGCATCCCAAATTAAACGAGTGTCGAAACTGTTGGCGGCAAATAAGGTTGCAATGACAACGACTGTAAACGAGGTGGCGGCAACGCCAGGGTAAACAGAGAGTAGACTCCCTTTATCGAACACCGCGACCATGATCGAAATAACAAATAGATCCAGTATCGACCAACGGCCAACCCAATCTACAAATGAAAAAATAAGTAATTGTCTGCGTGCAGAAAAACGCCAACCTAATTGCACCGCAAGGGTAATAAACACCAGCGCCACTATTTTTAAGATTGGCACTGCAATAGACGCAATAAAGACAATGAGCGCAATGCCCTGCATATCACTATCTACTAAAGAAATAATGCCACTCATAATAGTGTCTGGGTAAAGGTTGTTATTTTTAAGCAGAAAGGTAATTGGGTAAACGTTTGCAGGAATGATAAAAATAATAGCCGTAATTAATAAAGCCCAGGTTTTTTGTAAGCTATTATTTTTACGTTCTGAAATGTCGTTATTGCAGGTAGGGCAATGCTTTATATCAGTTTTATTTTCACAGTAATTGCCACAAATTGAGCAAACCTGTAAACCTTGTTGTTTTCCTGATTTTCCTGCGACGGCGAGTTTACTCATAAGCTTTGGTATTTTTCCCAGTATTGGTGATTACTGTAATTACTTATGATGGTTAAATTTAATAAAAGTAATGCAACAAAAAAATAGAAACCACTGCCTATATAGAGGTCGGCATAATTCATCAGTTTAAAAATGGCCACCATCAAGCTCACCATATAAACCTCTAACATCGACCAATGTATTAATAGACGAGTTACCTTAAATACCTTAGGTAGAAAAATCGCTTTATGGTTCAGCGCTAAACTGACACTGCTAATCGCAATACTCAATACCAGTAAGGTCGGTGCAATAACGGCACACAACAACACAACAAAAGAAACAAGGGGGGCAACATCAATCATCATGATGGCGCCTTGTATCAAGTTTGTTTCTTCGGTGATACCTAATAGATGTATCGAAATTAAAGGCAGATTAAAAGCAGGGATGGTAATAATGAGCGCGGTGATACATAACGCCAATAGGCCAGATGGGTTACACCAACTTTTTTTGTAGATCACTTGTTCGCAACGAATACATTTTGCCACATGGCCCGTATCCATCGTTGGAATCGCTGATGTCATGTCGCAGTGGCGACAGATGATTGTTTTCATTCGATAATATTCTTCAAATAAGTGACTTAAAGTGACGTTTGATTGACACATAGTATACTTACAAAGTTGCTTTTTTCATAAAAAACATTTACTGTATATACAACCATGACTAATCAAAGAGAGAAGAGGCTACCGTGGCAGTCATCATTAAATACATAGTTGAACGAAAGGGTGTTGAAAAAATGACCTTTACCAGTAAAAAAGAAGCAGATTTATACGATAAAATGCTTGATAGCGCCGATCAGTTGGCTGAGTTTTTAAGTAAAAGCTCAGTGACACTCGATGATCAGCAACTTGAGGAGTTGGGTTTATACCTTGCTTCTAATAAAGAAACGGTACAAAGTTTATTTAAAGGCAGTGCTTTTTCAGAGCTTTCTACCCTCGTACCAGAAAACGAATAACATCCTCCTTCTATTAGTCCATAAATTGAACCTTTTCAAAGCCGTCATTTTGTTTTAAAATGCGCGACCAATTTATGGATTAATGATACAAATGCTTCTTCGTTCGAAGCATCACTGTGAGGATATAATAAGATGCCAACAATTACACTTCCCGACGGTAATCAACGTCAATTCGACAATACAACTTCAATTATGGAAATTGCTGCCGATATCGGTCCTGGTCTCGCGAAAGCGTGTATCGCAGGTCGTGTTGACGGAAAACTTGTCGATGCTTGTGATCCTATCGAAAATGATGCAACTATCTCTATCATCACCCTTAAAGATGATGAAGGTTTAGAAATCTTACGCCACTCGTGCGCGCATCTATTGGGACATGCTGTTAAACAGCTTTATCCTCAAGCTAAAATGGCAATTGGTCCAACGATTGATAACGGCTTTTATTACGATATCGATGTAGACGTTACTATTAATGACGAAGAGTTAGCTAAAATCGAAAAACTGATGAATAAGCTAGTTAAAACAAATTACTCTGTTGTTAAAAAGACGGTGTCAGTTGATGAAGCGATTGCATTGTTTAAAGAACGCGATGAGCCGTACAAATTAGAAATTCTAGAAGGCATCGATAAAGATGACCGTCCTGGTTTGTATCATCACGAAGAATACATCGATATGTGTCGTGGTCCTCACGTACCAATGATGAAATTCAGCCAATACTTTAAATTAATGAAAGTAGCGGGCGCTTATTGGCGTGGTAATTCAGATAACAAAATGTTGCAACGTATTTACGGAACAGCATGGGCAGACAAAAAACAGCTTAAAGCTTATTTGAAACGTCTAGAAGAAGCAGCAAAACGTGATCACCGTAAAATTGGTAAACAGTTAGATCTTTACCATATGCAAGATGAAGCGCCAGGTATGGTGTTTTGGCATGCAAACGGTTGGACTATTTACCGCGAATTAGAAACTTATATTCGTGAGCAAACGGTTGCCTATGATTACCAAGAAGTAAAAGCCCCACAAATTTTAGATCGTTCATTATGGGAAAAATCAGGTCACTGGGACAAATACAAAGACGGTATGTTCTGTACGTGTTCTGAAAACCGTGATTACGCGATTAAACCAATGAACTGTCCTGGTCATATTCAAATATTTAACCAAGGCCTTAAATCATACCGTGATTTACCACTGCGTTTATCTGAGTTTGGTTCATGTCACCGTAATGAGCCATCGGGTTCTTTACACGGTTTGATGCGTGTACGTGGCTTTACACAAGATGATGCACATATCTTCTGTACTGAAGAGCAAATTCTTGATGAAGTATCTGCTTGTATCAATATGGTATTCGAATGTTATAAAACCTTTGGTTTTGAAGATGTTGTTGTTAAATTATCAACTCGTCCAGAAAAACGTGTGGGTGATGACGCGACATGGGACAAGTCTGAAGCAGCACTTGCTAACGCTTTAGATAAAAACGATATCAAATTTGAGTATTTACCAGGTGAAGGTGCATTTTATGGCCCTAAAATTGAATTTACTTTGTATGATTGTCTAGGTCGTGCGTGGCAGTGTGGTACAATACAGTTAGACTTCTCAATGCCAGGCCGTTTAGATGCGACTTACGTAGGTGAAGATAACGAACGTCATACTCCGGTTATGATTCACCGTGCAATTCTTGGTTCATTAGAGCGTTTCATCGGTATTTTAACTGAAGAATACGCAGGTATTTTTCCGACTTGGTTATCACCACAACAGGTTGTTGTGATGAACATTACTGATAAACAGTCTGATTTTGTGCATGAAGTTGTAAATAAATTGAAAAAATCGGGAATTAGAGCCATTTCGGACTTGAGAAATGAGAAGATAGGCTTTAAAATCCGTGAGCATACATTAAAGCGTGTTCCTTACCTTCTTGTTGTTGGTGATCAAGAGGTAGAAGCAAATGAAGTTGCTGTTAGAACACGCAAGGGTGATGATTTAGGTAAAATCAAAGTCGATGACTTTGTGAACCAAATTAAAGAAGAAATCATCGCTCGTCGATAACTACTATTGGAGGAATTTGTTATAAAAGGTGCAAGAAAAGCCCCACAACAGGGCAATAAACATCGCTTGAACGAAGAGATTACTGGAACAGAAGTGCGTTTATCAGACTCTGAAGGCAAGCCAATCGGCGTTGTTTCTCTTGAAGAAGCGAAAGACATGGCATTTACGCAGAACCTTGATCTTGTAGAGATCAGTCCTAATGCAGAGCCGCCAGTTTGTCGCATCATGAATTATGGCAAATTTCTCTATGAAAAGAGCAAATCCGCAAAAGAACAGCGGAAAAAGCAAGTTCAGGTCCAGCTGAAGGAAATAAAATTCCGTCCTGGAACTGACGAAGGCGATTATCAGGTAAAACTACGCAACCTGACTCGCTTTTTATCAGAGGGCAATAAGGCTAAAGTAACGCTACGTTATCGTGGTCGTGAAATGGCACACCAATCACTTGGACTAGCTCTACTAAACCGTATTAAAGCGGACTTAGCAGAGATATCTAATGTTGAATCTTTCCCGAAAATGGAAGGTCGACAAATGGTGATGGTACTTGGCCCTAAACGTGCTAGCTAAGGCGTAAAGTAGTCGATTTATCGGCTCGCCTTACTGGTTTATATTAACTTAGAACAATGCGGAGTTCGCAATGCCTAAAATGAAATCGAACAAAGGTGCTGCAAAGCGCTTTAAAAAGACTGCTTCTGGCGGCTTTAAACGTAAGCAATCACACTTACGCCATATCCTTACTAAGAAGTCTACTAAACGTAAACGTCACCTGCGCGCACAAGCAATGGTTTCAAAAGTAGATGTACCTAGTGTTAACAGAATGTTACCATTCGCTTAAGTAAGGAATAAAAAATGCCAAGAGTAAAACGTGGTGTACAAGCTCGTGCACGTCATAAGAAAGTCTTAAAACAAGCTAAAGGTTATTACGGTGCTCGTTCACGTGTTTATCGCGTAGCAGTACAAGCAGTAACTAAAGCTGGCCAATACGCTTACCGTGACCGTCGTCAACGTAAACGTGTTTTCCGTCAACTTTGGATCGCTCGTATTAACGCAGCATCTCGTATCAGTGGTTTGTCTTACAGCCGTTTCATCAATGGTCTGAAAAAGGCTTCTGTTGAGATCGATCGTAAGATCCTTGCTGATATCGCAGTATTTGATAAAGCAACATTTGCTCATTTAGTTGAAGTAGCTAAAAAAGCACTTGCTTAATTGTTACTGATTAGTAGATGATTGATAAAAGGAGACATTATGTCTCCTTTTTTTTGCCCAAAATTCCTCTCTAGCAATTAAATTACGCTTAACTATTTGAAACTCCCCACTAGATTCCGACAAGTACTCTTCTTATCGACTACTTTGCCAATAAACATCATTATTATTTTTATCCATCCTTCTTAATATTCACCGCCACTTATCTTCGCGTGCACCTTTAAACACTATTCATAATCCCGTTTACTATCTGCTCAATAAAACACGTTTTATCCAGAACGCTTTTCAGGGTTAGCAATCCATGCAAGCCTAAAGGCTCACTTCCAATAGCATGTTGATATATCGTACTTTGGAAGTGGGACTTCAGTCCTGCAGTATTTTCAGGGGTAGAAACCCATGCA
This sequence comes from Psychromonas sp. Urea-02u-13, assembly GCF_002835995.1. GTDB lineage: Bacteria > Pseudomonadota > Gammaproteobacteria > Enterobacterales > Psychromonadaceae > Psychromonas. Next base: position 9,794 of record NZ_PJBZ01000092.1, read on the forward strand.
AGCCTAAAGGCGGACTTCCAGGGGCATGTTGATATAACGTTATTTTGGAAGTTGGACTTCAGTCCTGCCGTTTTGGGGAGGTGCGACACACGCTAGCAAACACTGCAAAATTAATAGCGTGACTATTAATAAGAACTTTCACTAAATGACACTTTTAGACTCAGTAATCGATTAACTTTTTGTTTCTAATCAAAGTGCTAAATGTGACCTGTAATACACTTTAGTGAACTTAATCATCGGAGAATGAAATGCAGGTAGATCTATCAACAACAATTGCAGGTGTACAGCTAGACAGTTACTTAATGAATGCATCGGGCCCTAAATGTACAACATGGGACGAACTCGAGATTGTGGCACAATCAGCGTCAGCTGCGGTTGTGACAAAATCATGCACGATAGAATTTCGAGAGGGAAACCCTGAGCCACGTTACAGTGATTTACCGTTAGGTTCGATACCGTCAATGGGATTACCAAACCTGGGTTATAAAGCCTACCTGGAAATGGTGCCGAAACTAAAAGCGCTCGGTAAACCTGTTGTTGTGAGTATTTCTGGTTTTAGTATCGAAGACAATATCGAGATGGTCAGTGCTTTTCAAAAGAGTGACGTTGATTTAATCGAAGTTAATTTCTCATGCCCTAATATTCCAGGTAAAGCACAAGTTGCTTATGACTTTGAACAGGTTGAGTGCGCATTGAAAGCATTAACCGTATTAGGTGATAAACCGATTGGTATCAAGCTCGCGCCGTATTTCGATATGTCACATTTTATTGCCATGGCCAACATCCTCAAAAAATTTCCCGTTAAATTTATAACCTGTGTTAACTCAATTGGTAATACACTGATTATTGATCCCGTTACAGAATCTCCAATTATTAAACCAAAAGGTGGCTTTGGTGGATTGTGTGGCGATTATATCAAACCTATTGGCCTTGCTAATGTACGTGCATTTCGTGAATTACTCACCGATGATATTCAGATCATTGGTGTAGGTGGTATCAAAAATGGGGTTGATGCATTTGAATACTTATTAGCAGGTGCCGACGCAGTGCAAATCGCAACGTGTTTTGAAAAAGAAGGCGCAAATTGCTTTGAGCGTATAGAAAATGAATTAGCGGCATTCATGGCTAATAAAGGTTATAAAAAATTAAGCGACGCAAAAGGAAAACTTAAACCGCTATAGGTTTATTTTCGCATTTTTCCGCCTAATTATTTAATAAATAACACAAAGATTACAGCTGTAATATAACTGTCACAAAAGCGCCATATACTCTCCAACATCAATAATGTTGGAGAATTTTAATGCACAGCGATTTGTCAAACCGGTTACGCGCTAATCAGAAACGCGTAATAAAAGATAAGATAGTAAAATACTGTATCAGTAGTGGTGGTGCGTTAGTACTCGTAACCCTATTACTTATCTTTGGTTACTTACTTTATGTGGTATTACCTATTTTTGCACCGGTGACCATTGAAGCAGAGAAACAGTTTATGCAAACTAAAAACGAGCAGCTCTATGCGCTTGGTTTGGATGAACAAAACGATATCAGTTATCAAGTTAATGAGCAGGGGGTCTTATCTTTTTACTCATTACGTGAGCAAGACTTAGGCGCGCTTTTATTAACTAAAGAGATGCTTAAGCAACCTGTTGCATTTGCACAGTCCTCTCCAAGTACAAATATCTACTTATTATCTAATCAAACGGGTCAGGTAACTATTTTCAAACCTGATTTTGCAACTAGTTATCCAAATGACAAACGTCTGATTACGGCTAAGATTGACTATCCGCTTGGAGAATCACTCATTGAAGTCGACCCACAAGGTGCTCCAATCACAGTGGCTAGTTTTGAACTGTCAGAGGAAGGCGGTGCTATCGCAGCAGTGACTAATGATAACCGCGGGCTATTTGTTGTATTAACGGCAACAGAAGACATGATGAGTGAAGAGATTTTTTGGGAACAAGAGCTGGTTGAGCTTCCATCGTTGCCTCACAATGTATCACAAATGTTGTTAAGTCCTGATTTGAACAATCTTTTTGTACGTTCGGGTGATGATCTGTTGGTTTATGATATCTCTAATACGAACAATATCCGTATCAAATCTGCTTTACCTATCAATGCACTGAATACACATGTATCAGATATACAGCTGTTAACCGGTGCAAGTTCGCTGATGGTTGCCAACGAGAACGGTGTTATTAGTCAATGGTTTGAAGTATTAAAAGACAATAAACGTACTTTTACCTTTATTCGTGATTTTACTGCTGATGCAAATGTTGCCAATATTGTGCCTGAGTACTTTCGTAAGGGTTTTTTAACTACGGATAAAAAAGGTTACTTATCAATATTTCATACAACGGGTAATACACGTTTATTGAATGAGAAAATCAGTGATAACGACAACCTGTCAGTGGCCTTTTCGCCGCGTGCTAATGCAATACTGGTTATTGATGAGCAAAAGGTAACCCTCTTTAAGCTTGATAATGAACATCCAGAAATTACTTGGTCTGCATTATGGCAACAAGTTTGGTATGAAGGTTATCCTGAAGCGGCTTATATTTGGCAATCAACTTCTGCAAGTGATGATTTTGAAGCAAAAATGAGCTTAGTGCCTATCTCTTTTGGTACGATCAAAGCCGCATTTTATGCCATGTTATTTGCTGTGCCAATTGCAATCTCTGGCGCTATTTACACCGCTTACTTTATGTCACCAGCTATTCGTACTTATGTGAAACCCACTGTTGAAATAATGGAAGCATTACCAACCGTAATTTTAGGTTTTTTAGCGGGTCTTTGGTTAGCGCCATTAATTGAGAACCAGCTACCGGGCATTATTTTACTGCTGCTTGCATTGCCATTAAGCGTATTAGCAACCGCGTTGTTATGGACTTTACTGCCAAAGAATTTCAAACAGAAAATTCCAGAAGGTATCCATCCACTTATCTTAATTCCGGTTTTATTATGTGCTGGTTACATTTCTATGAGCCTGAGTGGTCCGCTTGAAATGTGGTTATTTGATGGTGATACACGTATGTACCTGACCAATGAATTAGGTATCGACTTTGACCAACGTAATTCATTAATCGTGGGTATCGCGATGGGCTTTGCGGTTATCCCAACTATTTACTCAATCGCAGAAGATGCAATCTTTAGTGTGCCAAAGAGCTTAACAATGGGCTCACTTGCCTTAGGTGCGACACCTTGGCAGACACTCGCTAAAGTGGTTATTTTAACGGCGAGCCCGGGTATTTTCTCAGCAGTGATGATGGGAACAGGGCGCGCAGTAGGCGAAACAATGATTGTATTGATGGCAACGGGTAATACCCCAATCATGGATTGGAATATATTCGAAGGTATGCGTTCTTTATCGGCAAATATTGCGGTTGAGATGCCTGAATCAGAAGTGGGTAGTTCACATTACCGCGTCTTGTTCTTAGCGGCTTTTGTCCTGTTTATCTTTACCTTTATCTTTAATACGGTTGCGGAATTGGTACGTCAGCGTTTACGTGAAAAGTATTCAAGCCTGTAGTTCTTGTTGAAGTAGATGCATAGCTTAGAAATCGTTACAAAATAACTTGCGATAAATTGTTTCCAAAAAGCCTTTAAAGACAGGCTATTTTAAAAACAAAATCGCAAGTAATTTTGAAGCCAATCCTTAGTGTTAATAGGAAATAATATGAATAAGTGGTTTAAATCAGGCACACCTTGGATCTGGATGACGGGTGGTGCAGTAAGTTTAAGTTTGATCATGGTGATTGGACTGTTTCTCCTCATTGGTTGGCGTGGACTGAGTTTTTTCTGGCCTGCTACTGTGTATGAATTTGACATGCTTGATAGACAAGGCAATCACATGAATGTGATTGGTGAAATTTATGACAGCGAAACGGTACTTAAACAGCAATTAATCGAAGCGGGTATTACAGGCCTCGAAGATAAAGGCGATACATTAGAGCGTTACCTTATTAAAGTGGGTAACCGTGAATATGTTGATTTAGATTTTCAATGGATATTAGAAACAATCATCGTTGAAAAACATATTCCTGATAACATCGTTGTCTTAGAGCGTACAAAAAACGGTAACTTTTACGGTTACATAAAAGCCTTTCAAGAAAATGGCGTAGATATCAAGATACCTGCGTCAGCGCTTGAAGCGGAGTTTTCGACACGTTTAGCAATAACCAAAGCACTTAAAGACAAAGAAACGGATTTGTTAAAAGGTGATATTGGGCGCATTAACTACGATTTAGATAGAATAAGACTTAAGCAACGTAAATTAGACTTAGACGGTCAATTAACAGAAGAAAAAATTGCGAGTTTTAAAGCGCAATCTGAAACATTACAAAACGAATACCTGGTCCTAGAGAAACAGTTATTTGAGTACCGAACGCAAGCACTGCGTGATGCTGTTGTTATTACCGATATGACGGGTCGTGATGTGGTTATGCCCATTGCAAAGATACTCGACTTCTATCTACCGAATAAAATGACCTTCCTTGAGAAAGTGCAACATTGGTTTCATCAAACCGCTAAATTTGTGAGTGATGACCCACGTGAAGCTAATACAGAGGGGGGGGTATTCCCGGCTATCTTTGGTACTGTGTTTATGGTGATGTTAATGGCTGTGATCGTGACGCCATTTGGTGTTATCGCCGCTATCTACTTGCACGAGTATGCGCCTAAAAATAACATTACTAAGTTTATCCGTATTGCGGTAATCAACTTAGCCGGCGTACCGTCAATTGTTTACGGTGTATTTGGTTTAGGCTTCTTCGTTTATATTGTTGGTGGCAGTATTGACCAATTATTATATCCAGAAGCGTTACCATCACCGACATTCGGCTCACCCGGTGTTTTATGGTCTGCATTAACACTGGCTATCCTAACGCTACCCGTGGTTATAGTCTCAACCGAAGAAGGTCTAAGCCGTATTCCGAGTAGCTTACGTGAAGGTTCGTTAGCATTAGGCGCTACAAAATCAGAAACGTTATGGCGTATCATTGTGCCAATGGCAAGTCCTGCCATTATGACCGGACTTATTTTAGCGGTTGCACGTGCAGCCGGTGAAGTAGCCCCATTGATGCTGGTTGGTGTGGTTAAAATGGCGCCGACGTTACCAGTTGATGGTAACTTCCCATACTTACATTTAGAACGTAAATTTATGCACTTAGGTTTCCACATCTACGATGTTGGTTTCCAGAGCCCGAACGTTGAAGCTGCTCGACCATTAGTTTATGCAACCTCATTCTTATTAGTTACCGTCATTATCGGTTTAAATTTAGCGGCCATTGGCATTCGTAATAACTTACGAGAAAAATATCGTTCATTAGAACACTAAGTATCGCTAACAAATTATATTTAAAAGAATTATTAGGAAATAAAAATGATCACATTACCAAAATCAAGTACAGAAGCAGACGTGTTAACACACCTAAGTGTAGAGAAAACGGCATTAGAAGTTAAAAATTTAGATCTTTATTACGGTGATAAGCAAGCCTTGTTTGATGTATCAATGAAGATACCAAAAGGTAAAGTAACGGCTTTCATCGGCCCATCTGGCTGTGGTAAATCAACTTTGTTACGTTGTATTAACCGCATGAACGATTTAGTTGATATCTGTCGTGTAGATGGAAAGATTGAATTACAAGGTACTAATATCTATGACAAGTCTGTTGATGTAGCCGCTTTGCGTCGACGTGTTGGTATGGTATTTCAACGTCCAAACCCATTTCCTAAATCTATTTACGAAAATGTGGTTTACGGTTTACGTTTACAAGGCATAAAAGACCGTCGAACACTCGATGAAGCTGCCGAGAAATCACTGCGTAGCGCAGCACTTTGGAAAGAAGTGAAAGACCGTTTGCATGATAATGCATTTGGTTTGTCCGGTGGTCAGCAGCAACGTCTTGTTATTGCACGCGCTATTGCGATTGGACCAGAGGTTTTATTATTAGATGAACCGACGTCAGCACTTGATCCAATCTCAACATTAACCATTGAAGAATTAATCACTGAGCTTAAAGAGCAGTTCACCGTGGTGATCGTAACGCATAACATGCAACAAGCCGCGCGTGTTTCAGATCAAACTGCCTTTATGTACATGGGTAAACTGATTGAATACTCTGATACTAATACGTTATTTACTGCGCCAAAAGAGAAACAAACGGAAGACTACATCACCGGCCGTTACGGCTAGTATGACTCTAGGTCGTCGCAATTTAGGTTAACTACTGCGTCAGGCGTGCTCACTTGGTAAACCAAGCTCCGCGCGCTTTCCTTGTATTTAACCTAAATAGCTTAGCCCTAAAGCAATACGTATTGAGTTGAATTGAATAAAGCAAAAAATTAGTTAAAAAGGAAAAAACAATGGAAGCATTAAATCTTAATCGTCATATTTCAGGCCAGTTTAACAGTGAATTGGAAAGTGTACGTAATCAAGTTATGCAGATGGGTGGCTTAATTGAGCAGCAACTTGGTGATGTGTTGGTCGCGATGGCGGATAACAATGTTGAGCTTGCACGCCAAGTGATCGTGAAAGACAAAGAAGTGAATCAATTTGAGTCGAATGTTGACCAAGAATGTTCACGTATTATCGCAAAACGTCAGCCTGCGGCCAGCGATTTACGATTAATACTGACTATCATGAAAAGCATTAGTGAGCTTGAGCGTATTGGTGATGGCGTTGCAGGTATTGCGTCGATGGTCATTGAAAACCATGGCAAAGAGGTGCCTTCTTTGATTGGTCTTGAGAACATGGGCCAAATCGTATTGAAGATGTTGCATAACTCTTTAGATGCCTTTACACGTTTAGATTTAAAAGCCGCGATTAATATTCATAACGAAGACAAAAAAGTAAATCGTCAATATGAAAGCATCGTACGCGAACTAATGACCTTTATGATGGAAGATCCACGTTCAATTCCTTTTATTTTGAACGTATTAGCCTCTGCTCGTTCTATCGAACGTATTGGCGATCGATGCAAAAACTTATGTGAGCATGTTGTTTATTTAGTAAAAGGGGTGGATGTTCGTCACGCGACGGAAGAAGAATTAAACTCTCTACTTACTGAGTAATGCTAAGTATTTGACCTGAATTGAATATATTGACTTTTATTTGTAGTTTGTAAAAGTCTAAATTCGCAGTGTGAATAAACTAAGAGAGCTTTCTGTGTAAATGCAAGCTAGCTCTCGTTTCAAGCCCCTTATCCTCTACAAAAGCAGTTACTTTTTTAATCAACTTTGGTTATAATGCCCGAAATACATAAGAGAATTTGAATTTCAGGGACCGAAATAATGAAATATATCCTATTAGTTTTATCAATAATGGTTTTTTCACCGCTTGCATACAGTAACACCACTACCACAACCGTCTTCACATGGATTGATGACAACGGTGTGATGCATTTTACCGATAAAAAACCGAAAGAGAGTGTTATTGCGGCTGAGTTTTTAACAACAATCGACATTGAAGTTGCTAACGTACCAGACGCTCCTCGCATGAATACCCAGCCTGATCAACTTCCTGATGTCGCACAAAATGTTCGCTCAATAGCACTGCAAGATTGGACTTATAAAGAGCTTTCTCCAACCTGTCGCTGGATTGCAAAACGTATCTCACTCCTTGAAAACATGATCGAACAAAACTCAGATGTTTATGATGAAATATTTCGTCAAGAGCTCAGTAAACGTCAGAAAGATTGGAACTCACAAAGTTGCTTCTCTGGCATTAGCTAAACAAACATATATCAAAATCTAAAAAGGGAAGCTGACTATCAGCTTCCCTTTTTGCGTTTTAGAGGCTTTGCTTGATTCAACGAGTTGCAGCCGCGCTAGAGTAGGGTATAATCCCCGCTTTATTTTTGCGTTTGCGGATCCTACTTATGAAAGTCTCAGATTTCTCTTTTCAACTACCTGAATCATTAATTGCTCGTTACCCTAAAAGCGAACGTAGCGGTAGCCGTTTACTCTCTCTTGATGGTGTAACGGGTGAAATCAATCACCGCCAATTTCCCGATATCCTTGAGTTAATCAATCAAGACGACCTGCTTATTTTTAACGATACCCGTGTTATTCCTGCGCGCATGTTTGGTGAAAAAGAGACAGGCGGAAAAATCGAAGTATTAGTTGAGCGTGTATTAGACAATAGTAGTTTTCTTGCACACGTACGCAGCTCAAAATCGCCAAAACCAGGCTGTAAATTACGTTTAGAAAATAGTGTTGATGCCGTGATGGTTAAACGCCAAGGTCCTCTTTTTGAAATTCATATTGATAACGAACTATCCGTATTAGAAGTATTAGAGAACATCGGTCATATGCCATTACCCCCGTACATTGACAGACCTGATGAAGATGCTGATAAAGAGCGCTACCAAACGGTTTACAATAAGAACCCTGGCGCCGTAGCAGCACCAACAGCGGGTTTACATTTTGATCAAAATATCCTCGATAAAATCAAAGCGAAAGGGGCTGATCTTGCCTTTGTTACTTTGCACGTTGGCGCGGGTACATTTCAACCTGTTAAAGTTGATAATATTCTTGAACACCACATGCACAGTGAGTTAGCGCAAGTATCACAAGAAGTCGTTGATAAGATTATCGCCACCAAAAAGAAGGGCGGTCGTGTTATTGCAGTGGGCACAACGTCGGTACGCTCGATAGAAAGTGCGGCAGCTGCAACGTTAGCAAAAGGCACACCTTTAGCGCCGTACTTTGCAGAGACAGATATCTTTATCTACCCAGGTTATAAATTTCAGTTGATCGATGCGATGTTAACCAACTTCCATCTTTCAGAATCGACGTTATTAATGTTAGTCAGCGCCTTCTCGGGTAAAGAGAATATTGATAACGCCTACAAAATTGCAATACAAGAGCAATACCGTTTCTTTAGTTATGGCGATGCCATGTTTTTAACTAATCAAACAACATAAAAAAGTTTACACGTAAACCAAAAATCGACTTAAATATTTTTGCTAAGTCGATTAACCACAACCTTAATAGCAATATTAATAACAAGTCGGACTGTCTTTCTGACGAGGAACAAAAATGAAAATGAAATATGACTTATTAACAACCGATGGGCGCGCTCGTCGTGGCCGTTTAACCTTTGAGCGTGGCACGGTAGAAACACCTGCATTTATGCCAGTGGGCACGTACGGTACGGTAAAAGGCATGACACCTGAAGAGGTTGATGCAACGGGTGCTGAAATCCTATTGGGTAACACGTTCCACCTGTGGTTACGTCCTGGCCAAAAAGTGATTAAACAGCACGGTGACTTACATGACTTTATGAACTGGAAAGGGCCAATCTTAACGGATTCAGGCGGTTTTCAAGTATTCAGTCTAGGTAAAATGCGTAAAATTAAAGAAGAGGGTGTTTACTTCCGTAGCCCTGTTAATGGCGATGAAGTGTTTTTATCTCCTGAAATCTCAATGGAAATCCAATACGATCTTGGCTCTGACATTGTAATGATTTTTGACGAATGTACGCCTTACCCAGCAACACATGAAGAAGCGAATGTTTCAATGAAACTTTCGTTACGTTGGGCTGAGCGTAGTCGTAGTCGTTTTAACGAACAAGAAAATCCAAATGCTCTGTTTGGTATTATCCAAGGTGGTTGTTACGAGAATCTACGTGACGTATCACTAGCGGGCCTTGAAAAAATTGGCTTTGATGGATATGCGATTGGTGGTCTTGCTGTTGGTGAGCCAAAAGAAGATATGCACCGTATTTTGGACCATGTAACGACTAAAATTCCAGCTGACAAACCACGTTATTTAATGGGTGTAGGTAAACCTCAAGATCTTGTTGAGGGTGTTCGTCGTGGTGTTGATATGTTCGATTGTGTTATGCCAACACGAAATGCACGTAATGGTCACCTGTTCACAACTGATGGTGTGATTAAAATTCGTAACGCTAAACACCGTGAAGACACAAGCACTTTAGACATAGATTGTGATTGTTACACGTGTAAAAATTATTCACGCGCGTACCTATATCATCTTGACAAATGTGGAGAAATCTTGGGTGCTCGTCTAAACACGATCCATAACTTACGTTACTACCAACGTTTGATGAAAGGATTGCGCGATGCCATTGAGCAAGGTACATTAGACGAATTCGTTGATACTTTTTACAAACGAATTGGTGTTGAAAAACCAGTCATTGACGAAAAATAATAAATCGACTGCAAAAGCGTCATTTTTTTAATGATGGCGCTAAGTAGCTAAATAATAAAACAAAAAAATAATTTCAATTTAGGGGATATTCAATGAGTTTCATTTCACAAGCACACGCTGCTGCTGAAGGCGCACCTGAGCAAGGTGGTTTTTCTTTTATTTTCATGATGGTAATTTTTGCTGGTATTTTCTACTTCATGATCTATCGCCCACAAGCACGTCGTACTAAAGAGCATAAAAGCTTAATGGGCAGCATGGGTAAAGGCGATGAAGTATTAACATCGGGTGGTCTAATTGGCCGCATCGTTAAAATTAGCGATGAAAATGATTACGTTCAAATCGAATTAAACGAGAACAACGTAATTTCACTGAAAAAGGACTTTATCAGTGCAGTGTTACCAAAAGGTACACTAAAATCTATCTAATAAAATGAGGCGAAACCGGCAACGGTTTCGCCTTTTTCTTCATGCCAATACCTCTGTTATTGGCAGTACATAAAGGACTGTATTGTGTTAAACAAATACCCTATGTGGAAGTACCTGTTACTTAGCTTTATTGTGCTAGTGACCTTGCTTTACGCCGCGCCAAACTTATACGGCGAAGACCCTGCCATTCAAATATCCGCCACTCGTGGTGCAAAAGTTGAACTTGCCACTCTTGATAAAGTAGAAACCTTATTAAGCCAAGCCAATATCACTCCCAAAAGCACGGTACTTGAAAACGGTCAAATTTTAATTCGTCTAACGTCAAGTGAAGACCAATTAATTGCCCGCGATACCATTGGTACTGAATTAGGCGAAGGTTTTGTAAGTGCACTTAACCTTGCACCAGCAACACCTGCATGGCTTGAAGCGATTGGTGGTGCACCATTAAAGTTAGGTCTTGACCTACGTGGTGGTGTTCATTTCTTGATGGAAGTGGATATGGACGAAGCGATTGCTAAAGCGCAAGAGCAAATGGTCCAAGATTTCCGTTCTGAATTACGTGAACAAAAAATCCGTTTCCGTGGTATTCGTAAAGCAAACACTGAAACAGGTGTTATTTTACGTTTTAAAGATGAAGCAACACTTGAAAGAGCTGAAGCACATCTTAAGCCAATTAATCCGGGTTTATTGTTCGACGATAAAACACTAAACAACGAATTTGTATTAACGATTTCGATGAGCGATGAAAAACTAAAATCAACTAAAGAAGATGCGTTACAGCAGAACTTAAGTATTTTACGTAATCGTGTTAATGAACTGGGTGTTGCTGAGCCGTTAGTACAACGTCAAGGCTCTGATCGTATCGTCGTTGAATTACCAGGTGTACAAGACACTGCTCGTGCTAAAGAGATCTTAGGCGCAACGGCAACACTTGAATTTCACCCTGTTGATTCAGACACTGATATCAGTGATGCATTAGCTGGTCGCTTACCTTCTTCAAGTGTTGTTTACAAAGAACGTAATGGTCGTCCAGTTGTTGTTAAGAAAAAAATCATCTTAACCGGTAACCACATTGTTGATGCACAATCGAGCAGCGATGAATATGGCCGTCCACAAGTAAGTATCTCCCTTGATTCAAAGGGTGGCAGTAAAATGTCACGTTTTACCAAAGACAATATTGGTAAACCAATGGCAACACTGTTCATTGAATACTTACCAACGGGTAAAAAGAAAGCCAATGGTAAAACTGAGATTGCTAAACGTGAAGAAATTGCAAATGTTGCAACGATTCAAGCGCAATTGGGTCGTAGTTTCCGAATTACTGGCTTAGATAACGCAGCTGAAGCACATAACCTAGCATTACTACTTCGTGCTGGTGCCTTAATCGCGCCTATCCAAATTGTTGAAGAACGCACAATTGGTCCAAGCCTAGGTAAACAAAATATCGATAATGGTATTAAAGCAATGGTTTACGGCATGTTAGCCGTGGTTATCTTTATGTTCATCTATTACCGTAAATTTGGTGCTATCGCTAATCTCGCGTTAGTGTTTAACATCGTGATGATTGTTGGTTTGATGTCGATGATTCCAGGGGCAACGTTAACGTTACCGGGTATCGCTGGTATTGTATTAACTGTCGGGATGGCCGTCGATGCCAATGTATTAATCTTCGAACGTATTCGTGAAGAGATTAAAGCAGGTAAATCGATTCAACGTGCTATCAACGAAGGTTACTCAAATGCATTCTCAACGATTGCAGATGCCAACATCACTACATTAATTACCGCAATTATTCTTTTTGCAGTGGGCACCGGTCCAATCAAAGGATTTGCTGTTACGTTAATGCTGGGTATCGCGACGTCTATGTTTACCTCTATATTTGGTACACGTGCCATCGTCAACGCGCTTTGGGGCGGACGAAATGATATTAAGAAAATTTCTATCTAAAACGATTTAAGGAAAAATTATGTTTGAATTATTTAAAGCGACATCTCCTATTCGTTTTATGAAATATTCAAAGCCAGCAACTTGGCTTTCAATGTTCTTGATCATAGGGTCGATCGCATCACTGAGCACCAATTGGATTAATTGGGGTCTTGATTTCACCGGTGGTACATTGATTGAAGTTGGTTTTCAGCAACCAGCAGTATTACCTGAAGTACGTGATACTTTAGCGCAGGCTAATTTCAATGGTGCTATCGTGCAACATTTTGGTAGCAGCCATGAAGTGATGATCCGAATTGCACCACAAGAAGGTGTTAAAGGTGTGGTTATCGGTAACCAAGTATTAGATGCGCTACAAGCAGCTGATTTTGGTAACGTAGACATGCGTCGTATCGAGTTTGTTGGTCCAAATGTGGGTGAAGAGTTAGCTGAAGATGGTGGTCTTGCGATTATTATCTCTCTAATTTGTATCATGCTTTACGTAAGTGCTCGTTTTGAGTGGCGTTTAGCTGCCGGTGCGGTACTGGCTTTAGCACATGATATTATCATTACCTTAGGTTTCTTCTCGATATTCCAATTAGAGTTCGATTTAACGGTACTGGCGGCGCTATTAGCGGTCGTGGGTTACTCGTTGAATGATACGATTGTTGTATTTGACCGTATTCGAGAAAACTTCCGCTTAATGTCGACAGCTACACCAGACGAAGTGGTTGATCAATCAATCACTCAAACGCTAAACCGTACGATGATTACATCGGGTACTACTATCTTTGTACTTGTTTCATTGTTTGTTGTCGGTGGCGCGTTGATTCATGGTTTCTCAACTGCATTGTTGATTGGTATCTTTGTTGGTACTTATTCTTCAATCTATGTAGCAAGTTCATTAGCTGTTAAATTAGGCGTTGAACGTGAACATATGATCCCAGAAGTCATCGAAAAAGAAGGCGCAGATCAAGACGCATTAATGTAACCATTACCTGCTGTTTTAATCTCGCTTATTTGAAATGCCACTTTAATCAGTGGCATTTTTTTGCCTAAAATTCACCGTTAACAGTGAAATATTTGTAATAAACCTGAAACAGAAAAGTAACAGCGCTAAGAGTTATAACTGTTTTTATTATTCGCGCATTGCAACAAAGTGAAATAATTCTCATTTACTTTATTTGCTAAAGGGACCATATTTAAAGCATTCCAGTTACTTAGCGCTAAGGATAATCGAATGACATACGAAGAAAGACTTGAAAAAGCACATGAAGAACTCGAATCAAAGGGGATTTGGAAGTCTAATTACAACCCGCCTTTGTTTGATTTAGCGCGTAAGTGTGGCTACAAAACAGCTCCTCCGCATTACCGCAGTTTCTTGAGTAATTTCACGCGTCAGGCACTGTTCTTTTTTGTTGCTTGGGGCTGTGCGATGTATTTATTAGTCTGGCGTGGCAGTGATATCGATGCTTCATTTCTATTATCAGTGAGTTCAACTGTGGCATTACTGTTTGCTTTTATTATGTCGGTGTATTATAAGTTTAGTGCGCAATACCATCACTTATCGACCTGGGAAAGTTTTAAATAAACATTTGTTAACAGGCTTAATTTTTAGTGATAGTTATCATTAATTTATGTGGATGTATTTAAAGTTCACAAGGAGAGTATAGGGTTAGTTAAAGCAGTAAAGAGGGGAAATAAGAATAAAACAAAAGAGCCCGCTATAAAGCGGGCTCTTTTACAGAATCATTACCGCTTAGTCTTGACGTGAAGTCACTTCTAAAAGGTGGTAACCAAACTGAGTTTTAACTGGGCCTTGTACTTCACCGATTGGCGCAGAGAAAACTACTTTATCAAACTCTGGTACCATCATACCGGGACCAAATTCACCAAGATCACCACCTTGAGCACCTGATGGGCAAGATGAATGTTTCTTTGCTGCATCAGCAAAATCAGTACCTGCTTCGATTTCGCTTTTAAGCGTTAAACAGCTCTCTTCAGAACTTACTAAGATGTGACGTGCACTTGCTAAAGCCATTGTGTATTCCTTTTTATCAAATTATGAACGCGCACGATAAAGTAAAAATTGTGATCAATCAATATTTAGCTTGCAAAAAATTGCCCAAGCCATATTATGTCGCTCCATTTTTATATTGAGGTATTTATGAAACGTATCGTTCTCTTTTTAATGACCAACCTAGCTGTTGTATTAGTATTAGGTATTGTCTTAAATATTATTTTTGCTTTTACTGGAATGGATTCTCGTAGCACAGATGGTTTATTAATTCTCGCTATCGTATTTGGCTTTGGCGGATCGTTCATCTCGCTTGCATTGTCAAAGTGGATGGCAAAGCGCAGTACCGGCGCAGTGGTGATTGAAACACCTGCCAATGAAACAGAAACATGGTTAGTGAATACTGTTAAAGCACAGGC
>NZ_PJBZ01000044.1 GCF_002835995.1 Psychromonas sp. Urea-02u-13
CTTTCCACTGCGTAATGCGCTGATTACACTGCAAAAATTGGGTTGTAGCATTGCGGTTGATAACGTTGGGAAATCAGTGGTTAATACTGGTTACATTCTCGACTTTTCTATTGATTATCTAAAGCTGCACCCTGGTTTAGTGCGTGATATCAATATTCGTAAAACCAATCAAATGGCGTTGCAAAGCTTAATGGCAAGTTGCTTAAATAGTCCCACTAAAGTGATTGCTGTGGGTATTGAAAATAATGACGAGTGGAAATGTCTGTTAAAATTAGGCGTTTTTGCAGGGCAAGGTTCTTTATTTTCAACTGCGCATCCGATGTCTATTTAATACAATGGCGCGTTGTAGGCTAATACAAGAGCAACGGTTAAATTAAATGTTCACTGAACGCGCAATAGAATAACCAATTAACGAGATGCTAATCCCTGTAATCCTTGTAGACCGCCGGTATGCAAGGCAATGATATTATCCCCCGTGGAAAAGTAATCTTGTTTAATGAGCTCAAATAGCGCATAAAACATTTTCCCGGTATAAATAGGCTCAACAGGAATTTGTGTCTGCTGCTCAAATTGCAAACAGAACTCACTTAATAACGGTGATACCTTGGCATATCCTCCCCCATGAAACTGAGTTTGTAATTGCCAGTGAGTTGGCTCTTTTATATTTGCCTGCTGTAATAAATTATTTACTTCTTCAACTAAATAATCAGCCTGCTTTAATACCGCAATACCGGTTATTTTAGTCGTAACGGCTTGTTGATCGTTTGAAAATCCGGCAATTAATCCTGCTAATGTGCCTCCGCTGCCTGTCGCGGTTACAACATGGTCTATTCTTTTGTTACACTGTACCTTTAGTTCGCTGCATAATTCACTGACACCAGGAATAGCGAATGCATTACTGCCACCTTCGGGGACAATGAAGGCATCGGAATAGCTATCTTGTAATGCTTGTAGGTACTCGGCTTCATGGCGTTTTCTGTATTCTTTACGTGAAACAAAGTGTAACTGCATGCCCCATTTTTTGGCTTGCTTTAATGTTGGGTTATTCGCGTAATGAGGTTCTCCGCGGATAATAGCGCTTGTCTTAAAGCCAAAATGATGACCAGCAGCGGCAAGGGCATGAATGTGGTTTGAGTAGGCACCGCCAAAACTAAGAATATGGTTTATGCCGTGTTTTCTTGCTTCAATCAGGTTAAACTTCAATTTTCGCCATTTATTGCCTGAAATATGAGGGTGTAACAGGTCATCGCGTTTAACACTGACGGTCAGATTCTTTTCAACGAATAACGGGTGATTAATCACCTGTAGTGGAGAGGGGCTGATCAGCGATTGGAGCTGTTTTTGCAATTGTATAAGTGATTTGGGCACTATTATTTGCCTTACTTAATAAATTTTAAAAATAAAAAAATATTTTATCGGGTTATCGCTTATTATTCGCCTATTATTTATAAGTATTATTTGTAAGTTAAGTATCAATAAAACAAAGAGAAATAGTCCACTTTATGCTTAAAAAATGGTTTAGTAAAAAAACACAGAAACAGATCTCTCTTTACTTAGGTGAGAAGCAGATTGCAATTTGTGACTTACAAGAAGGTCTTCCTATACTGCTTGCTAAAAAAGTAGTTAATTCAGAGGGGCAGTGGGCTGAGGTTTTTACGGCCTTAGTTAATAAGCATCAATTACAAGGTTGCCAAGTATCTGTTGTGTTAGGGCGTGAGTTTTATCAAACCTTCGATATAGAGAAACCTAAAGTAGAAGAGTCAGAGCTATTATCTTCTTTACCTTTTACCATTAAAGATTTGGTTTCTGAAAGTGTCTTTAATTTGGTTGTCGATTATTACGATATGCCTTTTCAACAGCGTAAAGGGGAACAAATAACGGTTATCTGTTTACCTAAAACACGTGTATTGATGATCAGAGACATGTTAGTAAAGTCTGGTTTAAAACTCGATGGTATTACTATTGAAGAACTTGCCTTGAGTCGATTATTAGGTTGTCATAATGAAGCTAATATTCTGCTTTCACAGCAAAATAACGAGTTAGTATTAACGGTTGTTAAAGAAGGACAATTATACTTTACCCATCGTGTACGTGGCTTTAATGAGTTATTAGTCTTACCCCTTGCTGACGTTGAAAATGCACTCTTAGATGGTTTAAGTTTAGAGGTTCAACGTGCATTGGATTATATCAACTCACAGTTAGGTATTAATGCGGTTGGTGCATTATACCTCGCGGTTGTTTGCCCTGATATCAAACTGTTATCCGAAAAGTTAGGCGCCTATCTCGCACGTAATGTACAGCCCTATGGCGAAGAGGATCAATATGATTTCCTCTCTATTCTTGCCTATGGTGGTTTAACTCAAGAGACAGCACAATGAAAAAACAGGTTAATCTATATCAACCTAGTTGTTACCCTAAACGTGAAAAAGCCACGTTTTCACAATTTTTGGCGCTCTTTGTTATTTGCCTCTTAGCGTCACTTTTATCCTATTTTGTCATGAATCATCAGAGTCAGTCTGCTAATGAGCGCTTACTAGAACATAAAAAGTCGATTTCTGAACAGCAATTACAACTTTCAAGCTTAGTGGCTGAGTTACAAAAAAAACGCGCTCCCGATGCTAAGTTACGTTTACATAGTATGTTAGAGAACGAAGTAAAAGCAAAACAGCGCTTACTTGCAACGTTAGCTGGCATTGACGTAAAAGAGTCAGTGAGCTTTTCTGAGTTAATGCGTGGCTTAGCGTATGCTGATATGCCCAACTTGACTATCAATCATTTTTCGATGATTTCTGGCACGTTAAATATCACTGGAGATGCAAAATACAGTGATTCACTGCCTTTATGGTTATCAAATATGCAAATAACAGATGAGTTATCTGCCATGGCATTTAAAGCGCTATCCATTAAAGAGAAGAAAGGTTTTTTTACTTTTCAGTTAACCAATAGTGAGTTAAAAGGAAAAGCCAGTGAGTAAATTTAGTTACACCGAAGTGGATAAGTCATTTAATAATATGGCGCTGCGCGAACGTTTCATTTTGTTTGCTGCATTACTTATTTGTACCCTTTCAACAACCTATTTTTGGATATTAGATCCGGCGATATTAACGCAAACCAAAATAGAGAAATCACTACAAAAAAGCTATCAAGCGGAGAAAGTATTAAACAATGAAATTGCTGAAGTTAATCATCGCTTAGAGCAAGATCCTCTTGAAGAAATTAATAATAAAATTGCCTTTTCACAAGCAACGCTACTTCAACTGGATAATAAGTTAGACGATAAATTGGTGAAATTTATCCACGCACAAAAAATGCCTATTGCATTAACTAAAGTTTTAAGTAAAAGCCCAGGTGTAAAAATCAGTGCGTTAAAGTCATTACCTGTTAAGGCCTTTAATGCACAAAAACAAGCGAGTGAGAAGTCTGAACAAGATACATTTTACCAGCATACATTAGAGATAACCTTGCTTGGTGATTACAATGCTATTTATCAGTACCTTTTAAATGTAGAAAGCTTAAAAGAGAAATTTTATTGGTATTCAATGGATTATAACGTAAGTAACTACCCACTTGCCGAAGTCACTATTCAAATTTATACATTAAGCGATCAGCAGGATTTAGTCAGTGGTTAAATTTATTTTAGTTAGTCTATTCGTTAGCGCCTCTCTATTTGCTCAAAGTGAAGTCTTAGTAGATCCTACAAGGCCACTTAACTTTCAAGTGAAAAAAGATCGCAAAGTGCATCGCTCTGCCTTGCCAACCTTACAAAGTATTGTTGTTAAAGCAGGTAAACCACAAGCCATTTTAAACAACAAACTATACAAACAAGGGCAGTGGGTGAGCGGTTATAAAATCACTTTAATTGATGCTAAAAAAGTATTAATTGAGTATCAAAAGAAAACCTACACATTAACTTTATATTCTTCAAATGAACGATTTAGCCACTAAGCAGGTGGTGTTTTATGGAAAAGAGAAAGATGATAAAAATTATTTCAATGAGCTGTTGTGTTTTATTATTAACAGCATGCCAGATTACTAAAAAGAACGACGCCTCTGCACAAAAAGAGAGTTTACAGACACCTGAAGATAAACAGGTCTCTGAGCTTATTTTGCCTGAAGATATTGAGGCGGAATTGTATGCGGATCTTAATGAGCCGAATAGCAATATTGTTGTGCAAGAGAAACGTATTGATATTTCTGCGCGAGATGTAGATGCTCGACTGTTTTTTGCATCCATTATTAGTGATTCTGAATACAGTGTTGCTATTCACCCTGATGTGGATGGAGAAATAACGCTTTCTTTAAAACAGGTAACCCTAGCGGAAGCGCTACGCGTTATCGAAGATATGTATGGCTATGACATCAAATTAAAAGGGCGTGTCTACCATATTTACCCAGCGGGTATGCGTGTGGCTAGTTTTACGCTTGATTACTTGTTTATGAATCGTGGTGGTGGCTCGCGTACCACTGTTTTGTCTGGTGGATTAACGGACAGTGCTAAAGATAGCGAGGATAGTGAAGACAGCTCTTCATCTTCTTCTGGTTCATCAGCAGATGCTGATAGCATAAAGATGAAAGAGTTTGAAGGTAAACTTGATTCTGAAGATATGCAAAGTGGTACTAAAATATCAACGATTACCAGCACTAACTATTGGGCGTATTTAGAATATAAAATTAAGACGTTACTCGATAATAAAAAAGGGCGTGATGTCATTATTAGCCCAATGTCTGGGGTGGTTACGATACGTGCTTACCCGAACGAAATTCGTGTTGTACGTGAATTTTTAGAAACAGAGACAGACCATTTAACACGTCAGGTTATTCTTGAAATGCAGATAATAGAAGTGACCTTAAGTGATGAATACCAGCAAGGTGTTAGTTGGACAAATGTGGGTGATACAGTGGGTTCATCAGATATATTATTTGATAGCGTTCATAAAATTGCGGATAGTTTAATTCAAAATACTATTGGGGGAGGGGGCGCCTTAACGATAGCCAATGGCTCATTCAGTGCTGTTGTTTCATTATTATCGACTCAAGGTGATGTAAACGTACTGTCTAAACCACGTATTACAGCAATGAACAACCAAAAAGCGATTATTAAAGTCGGTGGTGACGAGTATTTTGTAACTGACGTTTCAACAACCACGGTAAGTGGCATTGACTCATCAACGCCAACGGTAGAATTAACGCCTTTCTTTGCGGGGATTTCGGTTGATGTGACGCCCAAAATTAATGATGATGACTCTGTTCTTTTACATATACACCCAAGTATCATCGATATTGAAGAGCAGATTAAAACGATTAGCTTCGGTACTGGTAGTACGGGTGACCTGACTATTCCGGTTGCTAAGAGTAATGTGCGAGAATCTGATACGGTTGTAAAAGCGAACTCTGGCGAAGTCATTGTGATTGGTGGACTCATGAAGACGATAGAAAAAGACTTAGTCTCTAAAGTGCCTTTTATTGGTGATATTCCCTGGTTAGGTGAGTTCTTTACTAATCGTCAAAAGGTAAATTATAAAACTGAGCTGGTTATTCTTGTTAAACCGCAAGTTGTTAAGAAAAATACTTGGAAACAAGAGATACAAAAATCGTCAGACTTAATTGAAAAATGGTATCCCACTAAATGATCTATTTACAGCATTTTGGGCTGGAAAAAGCGCCTTTTTCATTGACCGCAGATCCACAATTTTATATCGACTTTATTCCACATAAAGAAGCGTTAGAGGTGATTACCACCGCGCTTTCTTTTGGCGAAAGCATTCTTAAGATCACTGGTGAAGTAGGCACGGGAAAGACGCTGTTATGTAATAAATTACAGCAAGAGTTAGCCGAGCAATATCTTATTTGTACAATAGATAATGCTTATTTAAGTGCCCATGAATTACGTTGTTTATTAGCCAATAAAATAGGTGTTGATAAAGCAGAGTTTGATGAGCAGTTTTTACTGACTGAAAAAATTAAAGAGCGGTTATTAGTATTACTTAACGAGGGTAGAAAAGTATTGGTATTGGTCGATGAAGCGCAGGCTCTACCGGATGCGACTTTAGAAGCATTACGTTTATTTTCAAATCTGGAAAGTGATGCAACTAAATTATTACAAGTTGTTCTTTTTGGACAGCCTGAATTAGACGTACGCCTTGCTGATAATAAATTACGCCAATTACGCCAACGCATTACCTTTTCTTACCAATTGCGTGCTTTGTCTGACAATGAGATTGAGCACTATATCAGCGAGCGCTTAAAACAAGCGGGTTATCGTGGCGCTAGATTATTTAGTCGCAGTGTCTGTCGTAAAATTAGCCAAGCGAGTCGCGGCATTCCACGTTTAATTAATGTGCTTGCACATAAAGTATTAATTTTAAGTTATGGTCAGCAAGATTATAAAATCACTCCTAAATTAGTAAAAGAAGCGGTTACTGATACTGAAGATGCTTATGCATTACCGTCGATGTCGAAGTGGTGGTTGCTACTCGCTTCATTTATTACGCTTAATATAGCACTGCTATTATGGTGGAAAGGGCTATTATGAGCATTATCAATAAGATGCATCAAGAACTGCAAGATGGGACTGCTAGCGCGCCTATTTTGGCTTCGATGCCTGCCAAAAAACACAAACAAAAAGTATTAATTTTTTGCTTAATTAGCCTGCTTTTAATCTCTTCTATTGGCCTTTCTTACCTTATCTATAACAAGCCTGATAACCGTCAGGGTCTTGCAGAGACCATTGCTGCGGAAGTTTCTTCTGTGGCGGTTTCTCAACCGGTCGCTGCAAAGCATAAGGTTGTTAAAGTAACAACGACTCCACAACCTATTACTATTACGCCTAGGCCAGTTAAAGAGCCTGCGCAGAAGGTTGCTGTAGTAAAGAAAGTGACTAGTGCTGCTGTTGTGAAAGTAACAGCTACGCCGAAACCGAAACAATTAGTCGCTAAAAAGAAAGTGCCCCAGGTTGAAGAGAAGCAACAAGAAAAAGTAACCAACAAGGCAAGTTCATCTTTTTTAGAAATTAAAAAATCAACGTTAACGAAGCAACAACTTGCTGATATCCATTTGAAAAAAGCACAAAAAGCATTATCAAATGGAGATACGTTATTAGCCTCGCAGGAGAAAAGTAAGGCGCTTAGAATCAAACCTGAACTTCATGAAGTCCGAAAATCATTAGCGCTTTATTATTATGGTGCCGGTGATCAAAATCGTGCTACCAGTTTCTTGAAGAAAGGTGCGCTACAGTATCCTGAATATTCTGACTTTAACTTAATATTATCGCGTATTGCATTAAAGAATGGTGAGACACAAAAAGCTTATCTCTATTTAGATCAGCATCCTCCAAAGGTTGAGGGGCATTTAGATTACCATGTGAGTTATGCCATTTTGGCGCAAAAATTTGAAAAGTACGAAAAATCAGAAGCGTTATACCAAGGTTTGTTATCTCAGCGTCCAAATAATGGTCGTTGGATAATGTCGCTCGCAATTGCGCAGGATAAGCAGAGTAAACAAAGCTTAGCCGTTGCAAGTTATCAAAAAGCGTTATTGCAGATTGATCTTTCTAGTAAAGCTAAAAAGTATATTAATCAGCGTCTAACTTATTTAGCAAGTCAGTAAGGGACTCGATGAAACCACAACTTAAAAAACGCTTAGGTGATCTACTGGTTGATGAACAACTAATTAGTGAAGCGCAGCTAGGCAATGCCTTAAAAGAGCAGCGTAACCTCGGATTGAAACTCGGTGCAACGTTAATTCATTTAGGTTACATCAATGAAGATCAGATACTGACTTTTCTTGCTCAACAGTTAAATATTGAAATCGTAGATCTGCTTAAAGTTAAAATAGATCATAACGCGGTGCAGTTGATTCCGGAAGTACATGCGCGTCGTTTACGTGCTCTGGCTATTCATGATGACGGTGAAAAAGTCACTTTAGTTGTTTCTGATCCTGCCGATCTACACAGTTTAGATGTTTTATCGACGCTGCTGAAAGGGCGTGAATTTTCACTAAAAATCGCACGTGAAGATCAGCTTATTGAATCTTTTGATCGCGTTTATCGCCGTACCAAAGAGATCGCTTCATTCGCAGTTAAGCTGAGCGAAGAACATGGTGAAACCTCTGCTTTTGACGTCAGTGGTTTAGAGTTAGGCGGAGAAGGCTCAGACGCCACCGTTGTTAAACTATTACAATCATTGTTTGAAGATGCTGTGCAAGTGGGCGCATCGGATATTCATATCGAACCCGATGAAAAAGTCTTGCGTATTCGTCAACGTGTGGATGGTGTTTTACAAGAAACATTATTACCTGAAAGTGGTATTGCCAGTGCACTCGTTTTACGTTTAAAACTGATGGCACAACTAGATATCTCTGAAAAACGCCTTCCGCAAGATGGTCGCTTTAATATTAATATTAAAGGTAAAAGCATCGATATTCGTGTTTCTACTATGCCAATTCAAGAAGGTGAATCCGTCGTAATGCGTTTGCTGGATCAATCTGGCGGGGTGCTTTCCTTCGACGAAATTGGTATTCCAGAACACTTACAAGCGCGTTTAAAGTTACAGTTAAAACGTCCGAACGGATTAATATTGGTAACGGGTCCAACGGGTAGTGGTAAAACAACCACACTTTATTCAGCCTTAAGCATGCTTAATGAGCCGGGCAATAAAATAATTACCGTCGAAGATCCCGTTGAGTATCGATTACCACGTGTTAACCAAGTACAAGTTAACAGTAAAATCGGATTAGATTTCTCGACTGTTTTACGTACCGCACTGCGTCAAGATCCTGATATTCTACTGGTCGGTGAGATGCGTGATAATGAAACCATGGAAATCGGTTTACGTGGCGCATTAACCGGTCATTTAGTGTTATCAACTTTGCATACAAATGATGCGATTAGCAGTACCTTACGACTATTGGACATGGGCGCGCCAGGTTATCTAGTTGCGAGTGCATTACGTGCGGTTATTGCGCAGCGTCTTATTAGACGTTTATGCGAAAATTGTAAACACACACATGAAACCCCTTTTGAGCAACAAGTACTGTTAGATCAATTAAGCACTGAAACCTTACATAATAGACAGTTTCATTCTGCACCAGGTTGTCAGCGATGCCAATTCACTGGTTATCGAGGCCGTATTGGTGTATTTGAATTGTTAGAGCTTGATGATGCAATGGTGTCTGCATTACGCCTTGATGATACAGAAGCATTTGCTGTTGCGGCTAAACAATCACAATATTTTGAACCCTTAGCGATTGCAGCATTAGATTATGCAAAACAGGGGATAACCTCATTAGAGGAAGTATTCAAGTTAGTTGATCGCTTTGAAAAAGCACATATAGCGACATTTCGTCCCACACCTGCGGATGAGCAAGAATCAGACTTTGGATTATCACTGACGCCACGTGATGCTTCTTCTTTAGATTACCCTAACTGATGGCTCTTTTTAAGTATGTAGGGCGAGATGCACAAGGAAACTCAGTCAAGGGAGAGGTTGAAGCAAGTTCGATAGATACCGCTGCCGATCAAGTAATGCAAAAGGGGGTATTACCCTCTTCCATTAAAGAGAAAAAAGCAGGTGCTGAAAACCTGGATTTGAGTTTGATTTTTGCATCTAAAGTAAATCCTTCTGATTTAATTGTATTTACGCGACAAATATACTCGTTAACCAAAGCGGGTATTCCTATTTTAAGAGCGATTAATGGCTTGGCAGAATCGACTCATTCCGTATTGTTAAGTGAGTCGTTGCAAGACGTATTAAACCGTATGCGTAACGGTTATTCACTTTCCGCTGCTATGGGGGCTCACCCGCGAGTCTTCTCTCAGCTTTATGTTTCACTGATTCAAGTGGGTGAAAATACCGGTCAGCTAGACCGCATTTTTTTACAGCTTTCTGAATATTTAGAACAAGAGATAGAAACACGTAAGCGCGTAAAAAGTGCAATGCGTTATCCAACCTTTGTATTAATCGCGCTCGCGGTGGCTATGGTCATCTTAAATATTTATGTGATCCCTACCTTTGCGGGTATGTTTGCAAAATTTCATGCTGAATTACCTTGGACAACACAGGTTTTACTTGGCACCTCCTCTTTCTTTGTCGATTATTGGCACCTCATGCTGATATTTTTAATCAGTGCTTTTATTGGTTTAAAGTTATGGCTAAATAGCCCGAAAGGCGCTTATTTATGGGATAAATGGAAACTCAAAATTCCCGTTGTTGGCAGTGTTATTGAGCGTTCATTGTTAGCGCGATTTTCACGTAGTTTTGCGATGATGCTCAGTGCGGGTGTGCCTCTTAATAACGCCTTATATTTAATTGCCCATGCCGTGGATAATAATTATCTACAGGAAAAGATTTTAGCGATGCGCTCAGGTATTGAAGCAGGGGATCCGTTGCTAAAAACAGCAACCGCAGCTGGTTTGTTCACTCCTTTGGTATTACAAATGATTGCCGTTGGTGAAGAAACGGGTCAAGTTGATGAGTTACTTAACGAAGCCGCCGACTTTTATGAACGTGAAGTGGATTATGAACTTAAGAATATGACTGCAAAAATAGAGCCTATTTTGATCTCAATTGTAGCGGGTATGGTATTGATTTTAGCATTAGGCATATTTACGCCAATGTGGGACATGATGGGAGCAATGAAAGGTGGTTAAGTTGGTTAGGCATTATTTGATTTTTGTTTGTTTGGTGAGTCTTTCATTTTCGGCAGTATCTCGCTCTAAAGTTGGCTTAGTACTCAGTGGTGGTGGTGCAAAAGGCGCTGCTCATATTGGTGTTTTAAAGGTATTAGAAGCCAATAATGTGCCTATCGATTATATCGTAGGTACCAGTATTGGTTCTTATATTGGTGGCTGGTATGCGCTGGGTTATAGCCCAGATCAAATCCAAGAGATCATGTTTAATACTAATTGGGATAAAGGCTATTCTGATTTTATCCCACGTGAAGAGCTTCTCTACGAAGATAAACAACTGCGCGATAAATACAATATCACCTTACGTTTAGGTTATAGCGAAGGTAAATTGAAAATGCCATCGGGACTACTTTTAGGCCAGTCGGCTTTACAACTGTTAAAGCTTTCCACGGATGCCGTGGGGGTTTTTGAAAGCTTTGATGATCTTGCTATTCCCTATCGCGCAGTGGCGACTGATATTAGTAGCTCAAAAGCGGTCGTTTTAAGCAGTGGCAGTATTACCCAAGCAATGAAAGCTTCTTCAACCGTACCAGGTGCACTTGAGCCGATTGAAATAGATGGCAAGTTACTCGTTGATGGCGGTATTGTTAATAATATGCCCGTTGATGTGGCGCGTGCAATGGGCGCTGATATTATTATTGCCGTTGATATTGGCTCTCCTTTATTAGATAAAAAGCAAATTAATAGCACTGTGGATGTGCTTAGTCAGCTATCAAATATTCTGACTATCACTACGACAAACAATCAAAAGTTATTACTTGAAGAACAAGATATTTTGATTAGACCTGATATCGCCGATCTTAGTACAACTGACTTTTCAATTCTTGATATTGCCCTAGAAAAGGGTGAGCAAGCGGCCTTAGATAACCAATACCAAATTGCTCAACTGGCAGTAACTGACAAAGAATTTGAGCAATACCTATTTGCTAAAAAACAAAAAAGCAGAGCTTGGATACAACCTCTTTTTCAACCTGTGATCGCCATCGAATACGACAATAAATCTAAAGTGGATCAGTCTATTATTAGTAAGCATTTTGCCGTTGAAATTGGTGAGGTAGTGACAAAAGAGCAATTAGAAGAGGCGATTCAACGGGTTTATGCACTTGATCGTTTTGATTATGTTAACGCAGAGTTTAAAGATTCGATGCAAGGGCGCACGGTAGTATTAACCACAAAAGAAAAATCATGGGGGCCGAACTATCTTCATTTTGGTTTTGATTGGCAGGGCGATTTTTCAAATACCTCAATGATCTCATTTGATATCGCTTATCTATTAACAGACCTTACTGATAATGGAGGCAGCTGGAAAAACGAACTGTCTATCGGCTGGGAAAGTCAGATTGCGACTGAGTTTTATCAACCCCTTAATGAACAACAAAGCCTATTTTCTCGAAGCCGTGTACAGTATAAAGAGGAAAAGTTTGCGGAAAATGAATTCAATACCAACCAACAGCGCCCCGAATTACGTAATCGCTTTCTCGAGTTACGCTTAGGTTTAGGTTACCACTACAACGATTATGGCATCGCTGAGTTTGGTTTTGTGGGGGAGTTGGGGGAAGTGCGCTTCGAAAGTTCAACTTATGAACCTTTGGAGTATGACTCTCTAGGCGCTTATATGTCACTAGGCTACGACACTTTAAATAGTATTAACTTTCCAACTAAAGGAAATAAAATTCTCTTTGAGGTCTACGCACGCCAAGATGATTACCTGCACAGCGAGTTTGATAATCAAGATGATTTATCCATTGAAGTGACCCTTGATTGGCGTGGTGCCCTCGGTTTAGGTCATCATACCTTTGTGGGGATTTCTTCATTTTCTACGGTACTCAGCGATAATGATTTTTCTATTCGTTACTCTGAATTAGGCGGATTTTTAAATCTATCGGGTTACCAAAAAGATGCCTTAATAGGCGCGCATAAAGCATTTGCCGCCTTAGTTTATCAGTACGACTTAGGAAGAGAGATTCCTGGCGGTACAGGACTACCTCTTTATCTTGGTACTAGTATTGAGGCGGGTAATGTATGGCAATTAAAAGAGTCGATGAGTCTTGATGAAATGGTCACCTCAGGTAGTGTCTATTTAGGCACTGATACCAGTTTTGGCCCTGCTGTTATTGGTGTGGGTTATGCGACGAGTTTTGGTTATTACGAAGAAGATGAAGTCACTGTATTTTTCTCTCTAGGGAAGAATTGGTAAAAGGAGTTAATAGCTATCAGCCATCAGTTAAAAGAAAGTTCCTCGTTTCAGAATAGGTTACCTGGAACGAGGAAAGCTGACAGCTTATGACTGACAGCTATAATTTATTTTACTTCTTGACCTGATGCTTGTAAGTCAGCATGGTATGAAGAGCGTACTAACGGTCCACACGCTGCATGTTCAAAGCCTAATGCTCTTGCTTTTAATCCAAGCTCATCAAACTCAGCAGGCGGTACGTAGCGTTCAACGGCTAAATGGTTAAGGCTAGGTTGTAAGTATTGACCTAGTGTCAGCATTGTTACGCCATGTGCGTGAAGATCTACTAATACTTCTTCAATCTCTGCATTCGTTTCACCCAATCCCATCATAAGACCTGATTTTGTTGGCACTTCTGGATGCTGTTCTTTGAATTTTTTCAGCAGTTGTAATGACCACTTGTAGTCAGCACCTGGACGAACCTGTTTGTATAAATGTGGCGCTGTTTCAAGGTTATGGTTAAACACGTCTGGTACATCATTTTCAAAACACGCTAATGCTTTATCCATACGCCCTTTAAAGTCAGGTACGAGGATTTCAATTTTGATGGTTGGATTCAATAGGCGAATTTCACGAATACAATCTGCAAAATGCTGTGCACCACCATCGCGCAAATCATCGCGGTCAACAGAAGTGATAACCACATATTTAAGTTTCATATCTCTGATCGTTTCAGCCAATTTTATCGGCTCATCAGTATCAACGGCTAAGGGTTTACCATGGCCAACATCGCAGAATGGGCAACGTCGAGTACAGATTTCACCTAAAATCATAAAGGTTGCTGTGCCATGGTTAAAACATTCGTTTAAGTTAGGGCAAGAAGCTTCTTCACAAACAGAGTGTAATTTGTTTTTACGCAGTGCTTTTTTAATCTCTGCAACACGGGTGTTGTCAGATCTTAATTTTATTTTCATCCAAGCAGGTTTTTTTAATACCGTGTGTTTATCCGATGGAATCACTTTAATAGGGATATGAGAAAGTTTATCGGCATCGCGTAGTTTTTTACCGGCGGTAAGTTGGCTAGGTTTATTACTCATGGAAAACACTCTCTATTTGTGAATATTGCAATTGTTGGTTCATCTTTTCTATTAATAACGGAGCAAGTGCTATTGCACTGAGGTTGATTCCCTCATCTTTGCATTGCGTCATTGCAAGCCCTGCATAACCACAGGGATTGATTTGTAGGAAAGGGGAAAGGTCCATATCAACATTTAAGGCTAAGCCATGAAATGAACAACCTCGGCGGATTTTTAATCCCAGCGATGCTATTTTTTTATCGTTAACATAAACACCCGGCGCATCCGCTTTAGCAAATGCGCTGATATTATAACTCTTTAATAGGTCGATGATACCCTGCTCAATAATAGTCACCAAGCTACGCACGTTAAAATCTTTACGGCGGATATTGATAAGCAGATAAACAATTAATTGCCCAGGACCGTGGTAAGTAATTTGGCCTCCACGATCACTTTTTACAACGGGGATTTGGGTTTGTTGTAAAAGATGTTCTGCTTTACCTGCTATACCTTGAGTAAATACAGCGGGGTGTTCAACCACCCAAATTTCATCCAACGTATTTTCATCACGCAGATTAGTAAAGTCACTCATCGCTTGCCACGTTTCAAGGTAGGGCTGTTGCCCTAAATAACGCAAGGTGAGTTTTTTTGCTAAGTTTGTCATTATCTAATTACAGAATATAACGGACAGATTCGAGGTTGTTGAGTTCATTATAGATAGCCTCAATCTGCTCTTTAGAAGTCACTGTTACCGGCACACTCAGTGCTTGGTAAGTGCCTTTTGAGCTTGGTTTGACGGTTGGTGCATAATCACCCGGCGCATTTTTTTGAATAACAGTTAATACTTCTCCCATTAATTCAGGTCCTGAAACGCCCATTACTTTAAAAGCAAAAACGCAGGGGAAATCTAATAGTTGATCAAAGTGGGTGTTAAGTTCCATGGAAACTCCAAAAATAAAAAAGTGAGGCCAAATGCCTCACTTCGTAATGGTTATTATATGGGGATTAATTTACCCAAACCAACCAATAAAGAGTAATTTAATGTAATCAATTAATTGACTGAATAAACCACCTTCTTCAACGGTCTCAAGCGCAATAAGATCATAAGTTGCAACACTCTCATCAGAGAAAGAGTAATTTACTTGACCCACTACGTCGCCTTTTTGAACCGGTGCACGTAGTTCATTTGTTATTACAAAATCTGCTTGTAAGTTTTTAGTTTGACCACGTGGCAAAGTGATAGGTGTATCAACAGCAACGCCTAAACGGATCATCTCTTGAGAACCCATCCAAATACGCTCTGTTGCCAGTTGCTCGCCCGCTTTATAAGGTGTCATTGTTTCAAAGAAACGGAATCCCCAGTTAAGCAATTTTTTGCTTTCTACCTTACGTGCAGAGTCTGATTTTGTACCCATAACCACACTGATTAAACGCATATCATCTTTTGTTGCTGATGATACTAAGCTGTAACCCGCTGCATTTGTATGACCCGTTTTAATCCCATCTACATTAAGGCTTTTATCCCATAACAAACCGTTACGGTTGTATTGCACGATACCGTTATATTTGAATGATTTTTCGCTGTAGATGCGGTATTCCTCTGGCACATCAGTAATAAGTGCTTTTGCTAGAATTGCCATATCAACGGGTGTTGTGTAATGCTCTTCAGAATGCAAACCATGACTATTTACAAAATGAGTATTATTCATACCCAGTTGTAATGCCCATGAATTCATTAAATCAGCAAATGCGCTTTCACTTCCTGCGATGTGTTCAGCCATTGCAACACAAGCATCATTGCCTGATTGCACGATGATGCCACGATTTAAATCTGCGACTGTGACTTCTTTACCCACTTCAATAAACATTTTTGAAGAATCAGGGTAATTTTTAGACCATGCATTCTCAGAAATAGTTACTTTGTCGTCAGGGCTTAAATTACCTTGTTTGATCTCTTGTCCGATGATGTAGCTGGTCATCATTTTAGTCAAACTTGCAGGTGCAAGCATTTTTTCACTGTTGTTTTCTGAAAGTACCTTACCAGATGCAAAATCAACTAATAAGTAACCTTTTGCTGCGATAGCGGGGGCGTTTGGAATCACTCGAGGTGCCGCTAGCACGTTAAAACTGAGGGCGAAAGTGATAAGCAATAGGCTTATTTTTTTCATCTGTTTTACCTTTGAATTAATGGAATATAAAAATGTGTCAGCACTATAACGTGCTAGACGTAGGATGGAAATTAAATTCTTTAGTCATCGCATTGTCATAAAAGTTCCGCTGGATCTATTTTAGTGCACACAGGGGAACTTAAGCGCACCAACTTAGTGCATGAATAGGTTTCGATTAAATAAAAAAATCATAAGCGTTTGTTTTGTATCAATTTATTTTTATGGCACGTTAATTGTAAATACTTCATTACATAAAGTAGAAACATCAACTCATATTCGATAAGGAAATTTTAATGAAAATGTTAATCGCAATTATCAAACCATTTAAATTAGATGAAGTACGCGAAGCAATTATGGATGCTGGCATCGCAGGCGTTACTGTTTCTGAAGTCAAAGGATTTGGTCGTCAAAAGGGCCACACGGAACTTTATCGTGGTGCTGAGTATCAAGTGGATTTTTTACCCAAAGTTAAATTAGAGATCGCTGTGAAAGATGATGATGTTGAACGCTTAGTGGAAGCAATTACTAAAGCTGCTAACACAGGAAAAGTGGGAGATGGAAAAATATTTATTCAGCCACTTGAGCAAGTTGTCCGTATTCGTACCGGTGAGTTAGACGAAGAAGCTCTGTAATTAATTAGGCCATCGCCATTTAGGCTATGTTCAAAATAAAGCTTCAGTTATCTGACGATAACCGTGTTGAAAAATGCTCATTTAAACTATTAAACTGCGCTTTTTCGCTTTGAACTAAGCATAAATGACTTAACCTTGAATAATGACACTCAGGGTAATAAAAAATAGAATTTTATAAAAAGGAAAATAACATGGAAAATACAGTTACTGAACTTAGATTCGCACTCGATACATTTTACTTTTTAATGTCAGGTGTCTTGGTTATGTGGATGGCCGCCGGTTTTGCTATGTTAGAAGCAGGGCTTGTTCGTTCTAAAAATACCACTGAAATTTTAACTAAAAATATCGTCTTATATGCCATCGCTTGTACCATGTTCTTATTGGTCGGTTATAACATTATGTATGTTGATAATATAGAAGGTGGTTGGTTACCTTCATTTGGTGCGTTGATTGGTACACAAGCTGCCGGCGCAGACCATTCTTTAGAGTCTGACTTTTTCTTCCAAGTTGTTTTTGTTGCAACGGCGATGTCGATTGTCTCAGGGGCGGTTGCTGAGCGTATGAAGTTATGGGCTTTCTTGATTTTCACTGTGGTATTAACGGCCTTTATCTATCCAATACAAGGTTACTGGAGCTGGGGTGGTGGTTTTTTAAGTGCCGCTGGTTTCTCTGATTTCGCAGGTTCTGGCATTGTGCATATGGCGGGGGCTGCAGCGGCACTTGCAGCGGTTATTCTACTTGGTGCACGTAAAGGTAAATACGGTAAAAACGGTGCTATCCAACCAATTCCTGGTTCAAACATGCCATTAGCGACTTTAGGTACGTTTATTCTTTGGATGGGCTGGTTTGGCTTTAACGGTGGTTCACAACTACTTATTTCGGATGCAGAAAATGCAACTGCAGTAGGTCTTATCTTTGTTAATACCAATGCTTCTGCCGCTACAGGTGCAATTGCGGCGCTGCTTGTGAGTAAATTGAAATGGGGTAAAGCGGATTTAACTATGATCTTAAATGGTGCATTAGCGGGTCTTGTTGCGATAACGGCGGATCCATTATCTCCATCGCCACTTTTTGCTGCTGGTATTGGCGCAGTCGCTGGTGTGATTGCGGTATACAGTATTATTACCTTTGATAAATTGAAGTTAGACGATCCCGTTGGTGCTTTGTCTGTACATGGTGTTTGTGGCCTATTTGGTTTATTAGTAGTACCACTTTCAAACGATGGCGCTTCATTTGGTGCGCAGTTATTTGGCGCCGCGGTTATCTTCGGTTTTGTATTTGCTAGCTCATGGATTGTGTGGAGTATCATCAAAGTAACCATGGGAATCCGTGTCACAGCGGAAGAAGAAGAAACAGGTATGGATTTACATGACTGTGGTTTGGAAGCATATCCAGAGTTTACTGACTAGTTGTTAGTAAACAGCTGTTAGTTATTAGTTTGGTATGATGCCAATATAGAAAGCCTGGCCATGAAAGTGGTCAGGCTTTTTTATTTAAAATGGAAAATGCCTAGCCAGCTTAAATTACAAAATTGAATAACAAGGGTTGCTATCATTTTCAAGGCATCTATTATAGAAAGTAAGTAGAACTGGCCGTTATTGTTGGTTTCTGGATAATAAAAAGGAAATGTTATGAAATTGAAATTATTAAGTTTATCAAGTGTTGTTTTTTTAGCCGCTTGTTCTTCTACCCCATCAGAAACAACTTCGGTCGGTGATATTCCGAGCTGGATTTTAAACCCGCAAATTGAAGATGGTATTGCCGTCTCTGAGTGTGTTTTATTCTCTGGTAATATGTCGATTGATAAACAGCAAGCGGTTGCAAATGCACGTACTTCGCTCGCTCAACGTATTGAAACACGTGTTAGTGCAATGGATAAAAGCTACCGAGACAAAGTAGAAGTTGCATCGGGTGTTGAATCGGGTTCTACTTTTTCAAGTGTATCAAAACAGGTGACACAACAAACCTTAGTGGGCACTAACCCTGTAAAAACAGATATCACTAAAATTGCCGGTAAAGATAATTTATGTGTTCTAGTTGCGATCGGACAAACGTCCACGCAAGATATCTTTGAAAAATTAGTCGAAGAAGCTGCTCGACCAATGACAGCCCAACAAAAAGACGTGTTATACACCGAATTTAAAGCGCATCGTGCTGAAGAGCAACTAGACAAAGAGTTAGAAAAATTTCAACAATAATTATTTTTTAATCTTTACAAAGGCGCAACTTTATTAAGTCGCGTCTTTTTTTTGGCACAAATATTGCTTTTTAGTCAGTATGTGTCAAAAAAGAGATAAATATTATGAATGTTAATGCATCTGCTCTATTTAATGATCTACCCTTACAGGGCTTACAAAGCAAAGGCTTAGGAAATGAACTAGTAGGCCAGTCAGCAAAATCGAATGCACCAGATTTTTCGCAAATGCTGAAACAAGCGATCGATAATGTTAACGGACTACAAAAAGATACCGGAGAGTTGCGTAATCGCTTTGAAATGGGCGATGAAAACGTGAGCTTAGGAGATGTTATGATTGCTTCTAATAAATCTAGTCTCGCTTTTGAAGCGACAGTACAAGTGCGTAACAAAATGGTTGAAGCGTATAAATCAGTAATGAGCATGCCTGTATAGGTGTGAGTTATATAACCAAGGAATAAACAGTGGCCGAGCCGAACAATAATTCAGATATGTTACTTGAGGATAATGGCATTGGTGGTGGTGATGAATCCCTATCAGCCCCAGAAAAGGGCGCAATCGCTTCATTCTTCTCAAATGTTGATGTATTACGTCAAATCAGCATGATTATCGGTTTATTGATTGTATTAGCTATCGTGGTCATTTTATGGTCATGGGGTAAAGAAGAAGATTATCGCCCTTTAGGTAGTTATAAAACAGATGAATTAATAACAACGTTAGACTATCTCGATACACAAAAAATTGTTTATAAAATTGAAGGTAATTCAATCCTGGTTATTGCCGGTGAATATCAAAAAATAAAATTACTCATGACGCGTGCTGGCTTAGGTGAGGATAATGTATCTAACGGTGATGATATCTTATTGCAAGATATGGGTTTTGGCATTAGTCAGCGTGTAGAGCAAGAGCGTTTAAAATTAAGTCGTGAGCGTCAATTAGTCCTTGCGATTCAAGCAATGAAAAACATTACTAAAGCACAGGTCTTATTAGCGATTCCCAAGCAGAGTGTTTTTGCGCGTAAAGAACGACAAGCCAGTGCGACGGTTGTGGTTACCTCGGGAAATTCATATAGCCTTTCCCCACAAGAAGTCGACTCAATAGTTGATATTGTTGCCTCCGCAGTACAAGGTTTATCCCCAAATAGTGTCACCGTGAGTGATCAACGTGGACGTTTATTACATTCTGGCAGTAAAAGCGGGATGTCGGCACGTTCAAGTAAAGAGTTTGCTTTAGAGCAAGAGCGAGAAGAAGAATACAAATCCAAAGTTGATGCCATTTTAATCCCCGTTTTAGGCCTTGCAAATTATACTTCTGAAGTCGATTTAGCAATGGACTTTACTATCATTGAAGAAACCAAGAAAAGCTATAACCCTGCTAATCAAGCGGTGCGCAGTGAAATGTTGGTTGAAACAAAGTCGACCAGCTCAACGATTGGCAATGTACCTGGTGCGCTGACCAATCAGCCCCCTGCAAATGGTGCGATACCAGAAGAATTACGTGAAAATAACATTGCGGGTGGCAATGATGGTAACTCACACAATGAATCAACGCGTAATTATGAGGTTGATACAACCGTTACGCACATCAAACATAAAGTCGGTAAAATAGACCGTCTAGCGGTTTCCGTTGCACTTGATTATACGCCTGTTACCAATGCAGCCGGTGAAGTTACATATATACCACGCGCCGATGAAGAGGTTGAGAGTATTCGCCGTTTATTAATGGGTGGCTTAGGTATTAATGCTGAACGTGGCGATATTTTAGAGATCGCTTCTGTTAAGTTTAATAGACCAGATTTAGAAGCCATTGCAGAAGAAGAATTCTGGAAAACTGAGGCGTTTGAAGGCTATGTTCGCTTTGGTGGTAGTATGTTAGTTATCCTATTAACGTTATTACTTATTGTTCGCCCAATAATGAAAAAATTACTTTACCCTGAAGCCCTTGAACAAGCTGAAGAATATGACTTAGGTGGCGCGATTGGCTCTGTGGGTGGTGATAACTTACAACTATTAAATGATGATGAAGAGGATGGTGTTCAATTTGATATGAGCAGTGGCTCGATCAAATTGCCGAATTTACACAAAGATGAAGATCTTCTAAAAGCGGTACGTGCGCTAGTGGCAAACGAACCTGGTTTATCTGCACAAGTAATTAAAGAGTGGTTAGTAACCGATGACGGATGATAAAAAAGAAAAGAAAGAAGGCGCAGAAGAGTTTAACGTTGATGATTTGAGTGGTGTTGAGAAATGTGCACTACTGATGCTGAGTTTAACGCCTGAAGATGCAGCCCAGATATTTCGTAATTTAGAACCGAAACAGGTTCAAAAATTAGGTATGGAAATGGCTGCACTTAAAGATTCATCGCAAAATAAAGTTTCTAGTGTTCATCGCGCATTTATTGAAGACATTCAAAAATACAGTAACATCGGTTTAGACAGCGAAGACTTTGTTCGTGCTTCATTAATCGAAGCGCTAGGTGCAGATAAAGCGGGTAATCTGGTTGATCAAATCATATTGGGCAGTGGCTCAAAAGGTCTTGATTCACTGAAATGGATGGATGCACGCCAAGTAGCCTCTATTATTCAGAATGAGCATCCGCAAATTCAAACCATTGTTTTATCTTATTTAGACCCTGAACAATCAGCCGAAATTGTTACTCAGTTCCCTGAGAAAACACGTCTCGATTTAATGATGCGTATTGCTGACCTTGAAGAAGTTCAGCCTGCCGCGTTACAAGAACTAAATGAGATCATGGAGAAACAGTTTGCTGGTCAAGCGGGTGCTCAGGCCGCTAAAATGGGGGGTACTAAAGCTGCTGCTGATATCATGAACTACCTTGATACAGGTATTGAAGGGCCATTAATGGACTCTTTACGTGAGACTGATGAAGACATGAGTCAGCAAATTCAAGATCTTATGTTTGTATTTGATAACCTTATTGATCTTGATGATCGTGGTACACAGGCATTGTTACGTGAAGTACCGGGTGAGCAATTACAGCGTGCATTAAAAGGTGCGGACGAACAGCTTAAAGATAAAATACTTAAAAATATGTCAAAACGTGCAGCTGAAATGCTTGAAGATGATTTGGAAGCAATGGGACCAATTCGTATTAGTGAAGTAGAAGCCGCACAAAAAGAAATTCTAACGATTGCACGTCGTTTATCCGATGCAGGTGAAATTATGCTCGGTGGCGGTGGTGGTGATGAATTCTTATAAACACGATCAATAATACTAAATAATGGTTAATATCACTTTGAGGTTAGCCATTTTTACATAATTGGTATAATGACTACGAACATGTAAAGGCTTGCTATTAATGACTGACAATAAAGATGAATTTGAAAATTGGTCGATACCTGAATTAAGCGAAAGCAATCAAGCGACTGTAGAAGAAAATACACTCTTTGGTAAACCGGCCGCCTGGTACAATAACAAAGATAAAGCGGTTGAAGAAGTTGAAGTTGAAGACCAACCGAAACCATTAACGCTTGATGATATTGAAGCGATTAGACAGGCCGCTTACGAAGATGGCTTTGTCGAAGGTAAAGACGCAGGTTTTGCACAAGGCCTTGAAGAAGGTAAATTAGAAGGCACAGAGGCTGGGCATACAGAGGGGCTCGCACAGGGTTTACAAGAAGGTATAACGCAAGGTGCAGAGCAAATAGAGCAACAAGTTGCAATGTGGCAAACACTGCTGGATCGTTTGCATAATCCACTTGAAAAATTAGATGAAAATACGGAATACCAGTTAGTCCGTTTAGCGACAACCTTAGCAGAGCAAATAACCCGTTGCGAAGTACAAACATCCCCGCAGATTATCCTCCAAGCACTAAAACAGTCCGTTGATGCATTGCCAATTAGTGAACAAAAGCTGATCATTAATCTTCATCCTGAAGACTTAGTCTTTGTACAGAATGCTTATTCTCAAGAGCAGTGCATACAACGCGGTTGGGACTTACAAGCAGAGCCAGCATTGATACGCGGAGACTGCCAAATTAATACCAAAGTATCGAGTGTTGAATTTACTTTTAATAGTCGTATTGATCAGGTATTAAAAAACTTCTTTAAAGAAAACCATCAACAGTTACCCAATAAGAATGATGACTCTGATTTAAGCAATGATCAACCTATGCCTCCACCTACTGTGCCTGAAAATGACAATAGCGCAGAAACAGTTTCGGAAACGCCTGATAGTGCGGCACAAACAAATGAATAGCTTAGCCACCCGCCTTAGCCAATACAAAACATCTGAAATGACCACACATCCAACGGTATCAGGAAAATTGATTCGTGTGGTTGGACTTACATTAGAAGCGGTAGGGTGTACTGCTGCCGTTGGCAGTTTATGCACTGTTGAAACCAATGATGGTTTCATCGATGCAGAAGTTGTTGGTTTCTCGGGTGAACGTTTATTTTTAATGCCCAGCGAACGTTTAACGGGTGTTGTGCCTGGTGCGCGAGTGATCCCACAAATGGTGGCACAGGGTATTCCGGTTGGCATGGAGCTTCTTGGGCGAGTGCTTGATGGCCTGGGTAAACCCATTGATGGTAAAGGTGAGATTGTTACTGCGCAGAGCAGTCAATACAGTAATCCACGCATGAACCCGCTCAATCGTCAAGCGATTAAGCAGCCACTTGATGTGGGTATTAAAGCCATTAATGCATTATTAACCGTTGGCCAAGGGCAACGGATGGGGCTTTTTGCCGGTTCGGGTGTAGGTAAAAGCGTCCTATTAGGCATGATGACGCGTGGCACTAACGCGGATGTGGTTGTTGTGGGGTTAATTGGTGAGCGTGGCCGAGAGGTGAAAGAGTTCATTGAAGAAATTTTAGGTGAGGAGGGACGTAAACGTGCGGTTGTGATTGCAGCCCCTGCCGATGCCTCTCCTTTAATGCGTTTAAAAGGCTGTGAAACCTCATTAACAATTGCGGAATACTTTCGTGATCAAGGTTTAAATGTACTGTTATTGATGGATTCTTTAACCCGTTTTGCACAAGCACAACGTGAGATTGCACTGGCGATCGGTGAGCCTCCTGCCACCAAAGGATACCCGCCATCAGTATTTGCTAAGTTACCTGCATTGGTTGAACGTGCTGGTAATGGTAATGAAAATCAAGGTTCTATTAGTGCCTTTTTTACCGTATTAACCGAAGGTGATGATTTACAAGATCCGATTGCCGATGCTTCACGCGCTATATTAGACGGCCATATTGTACTTTCCCGTGAACTTGCTGACGCAGGGCACTTTCCGGCAATTGATGTCGGTAAATCAATTAGTCGTGTTATGCCTATGGTTACCTCTGAAGAGCATCAGACCCTCGCTCGAGTATTAAAACAAGCTTATTCGTTGTACCAAGAGAACAAAGAATTAATCACGATTGGTGCCTATTCTCGTGGTAGTGATCCTCGAATTGATAAAGCGATTGTGATCCGACCAAGATTGGATCATTTCTTGCAACAGGGAATGAAAGACAGCATTAGTTATAATGATTGTTTGACACAACTTGCGACATTGACGCAGGAGTTTGTAAACAGTTAGCAGAGGTAAGATATGAGTAGAGACCCGTTACAGCTTGTTTACGAGCTGCGAGAAAAACAAGTCGAACAAGCACAATTGGCATATCAAAGAGCGCAAAAAGCGCTTTTTGAGCAACGCAAACAATTACAATCTCTGCATCAATATCGTCGCCAGTATATAAATCAATTGAGTGAAAAAGGCTCGCAGGGTTTATCTATTTCTGATTTAGGTAAGTACCAGCAGTTTATTGTTCAGATAGACACCGGCTTAACACAGCACCAGCAAGGCCTTGTTAAATATGAGCATGATGTGCACGCGCATAAAAAAATGTGGATTGAAGCGCAAATTACTTATAAAGCTATGGGTATGTTGCTAGAAAAAAAAGCTAAGAAACGTGCCACCCTTGAAGATAAAAAAGAACAAATGTTATTAGATGAATTCACTACCTTTCAGTATTTTCAAAAGCAATCTGGTCTATAAATTGCTTGCTTAAACTAACCTATAATACCAGTTCCATTAATTTAATGGTCTAATATTACACAGGAAAAAGAAGCGAGTTCAAGGCGAAAGTTGCTGTGCGGTAGAGGATTAACTAGGTTAATCCTCTACCGCACATTAAATGAAACTAACCATTTAATGATTAATGGTTGTTCCCTTTATAAAACTTACAACGCGGAAATCGTTTCTTTTAACCAGTAAGATTGATCCGTTATTTAGTGGAATTGGTATAAGACCCCAACACAATCGTTACAGGCAATAACAGCCTTAGAGAGATTTTATGATGCAATCAATATTACCAACAACCAGTAAAACAAAGTTAAGCGAAGTAAATAACGACACTAAAGTCGCTGAAGAGCTAACAAATGTTGAAGGTAAAGAGGGTAGTGATAAAAAGTCACTGCTTTTTTCAGATGTATTGAATAGTCTATTTGGTGGTGAAAGTGCAAAAGAAAGCACCACAGAAAGCAAGCCATCAAGCGATGAAGCGTCGCAATTAGCCACTGAAGAAGAAAGTGCTGAAAATATTGCTGAAGACCTTGCTTTGCAAGGGAAGTTACCTGAAGAGAATTTACTTCCAGATAGCGCTGAAATGGTTACTGAAAAAACAAATGAATCAAGTGAATCGGATGAAGCTGAAGAACAAACTGAATTTAATACACTTAAAACCCCTGTCACCGAAAAAGAGTTAGCTCTCGCGGTAAAAAATGTAACTGAAAATGAAACTAAAATAGCTTCAACTTCAGAATCCGAGGAAGCGCTAGGGGACAAGTCTGATAATTTACAGGTGCAAGAAAATGCAATTAACCCCATTATTGCTCAGATAGAAGCCGCGCAAAAAACCGATACACAAGTAAAAGAGGGTAAACCTCAAATCAGTGCACAAGAAGCTCAAAGCATTGGCTCAGAATTTAAAAAAGAAGAAAAAGAGTCGTTAAAAAACACGGATAAACTTTTTGAAAAAAACAGTAAACTCACATTTGAAAATGTATTAGCAGATGAGCCAGAGAAATTAGGTAAAGAATTGCTTAATAAAGAGTTACTGACAAAAGAAAACCTGTTCAATACGGATAAATTAGAGTCGCTTGTACCCGCTGTAAAATCAGACTTCAGTAAATCCCTGTTAAATCATAATGTAGAGGGTAATGTTTTTAATACGGTCGGGGCAACGGCCTCTAGCGCAGATAAATTGCTTAGTCAGTCAGCTGCCGCGCCAGCGCCAGTATTACAATCAACTGCACTGCAACAACCTCTTGAATTACAAGCTAAGCATGCTTCTGCAATGGTCGGCGAACGTATATTGATGATGCTTAGCCAAGGAAAACAAGAGGTGACTATTCGTCTTGACCCTTCAGAATTAGGTACAATGCATATTAAACTGCAGGTGCAGCAGGATCAGCTTCAAGTTGCAATTCAAACCCAGGTTGGGCAAAGTCGCGAAATTATTGAACAAAACCTGCCTCGATTACGTGAACAACTTGCACAGCAAGGTATCAATTTAGCAGAAGCAAGTGTAGAACAGCAAAGCAATCAGCAGCAATCAAACTCTCAAGATGCAAATCAATCGAGTAGTACAGCCCGAAATGGGGGCTCTACTGATGATAGCGCTATTGAAGAGCAAAGTGAGTGGCTAGCGACACAAATACAGCTCCCTGCTCAAGGAATTGATTATTATGCATAAAGATTATGGATTTGTTTCAGATATGCATTAAAATCAGCTCCATTATAATTTGAATCATAAGGAATAGACTCATATGGCTGAAGATAATGAAGAGATGTCGTTGGATGAAGAAGCTTCAGCGTCAGGTGGCAAGAAAAAATTAATAATTATCATCGTTGCAGCTGTTCTTTTATTAGGTGGCGGTGGTGCTGCTGCTTATTTTTTATTATTCAGCGGTGATGATAGTAGTGCATCCACGGAGCAAACAAGCGAAGAAACAACAGAGGGCGATGAGCTAGCAGGCGCTGAAACAGATTCTGCAATTTATGTCGCAATGCCTCGTCCTTTTGTTTTTAATGTAATGGAAGGTAAACGTGATCGCTTAGTGCAAATTAAAGTACAACTAATGGTGCGTGGAAGTCAAAATGAAGCGCTCGCCAAAAAACATGTCCCACTGCTAGAAGGCACCTTAGTACGGGTATTTGGCGCTGCCTCTGTTGCACAACTACGTAATCCTGAGGGCAAAGATCAAATAAGAGAACAAGCATTAATTGCGCTGAATAAGGCAACCACTAAATTAGAGGGTAAAGCACTTATTAGCACGGTTTTATTCACAGGTTTTGTTTTACAATAATCAATAAAATTTTTAATTACTAAGGTTATTTATGGCAGATTTATTATCCCAAGACGAAATTGACGCGCTATTACATGGTGTTGATGATGTTGAAGAGGAGGTCGCTGAGAGTGAAGGAGGAGGGGGAGAATCCCATATCCATTTTGACTTTTCATCGCAAGACCGCATCGTACGTGGTCGTATGCCAACACTGGAATTGGTTAATGAGCGTTTTGCGCGTCATTTAAGAATCAGTTTATTTAATATGTTACGCCATACTGCAGAGGTCTCTATTAACGGAGTACAGATGCTTAAGTTTGGTGAATACGTACATACTCTTTTTGTACCAACGAGCTTGAACATGGTACGTTTTCGTCCTTTAAAAGGGACGGCTCTAGTTACCATGGAAGCGCGTTTAGTTTTTATATTAGTAGAGAATTTTTTTGGTGGCGATGGCCGTCATCATGCAAAAATAGAAGGCCGAGAATTCACGCCAACTGAGCGTCGTATTATTCAAATGTTATTAAAAATAATATTCGAAGATTATCATGATGCATGGGCGCCGGTAATGGATGCGGAATTTGAATATTTAGATTCTGAAGTAAACCCCGCGATGGCTAATATCGTTAGTCCAACCGAAGTAATTGTGGTTAACTCTTTTCATATTGAGCTAGATGGCGGTGGCGGTGACTTCCATATTGCAATGCCTTATTCAATGCTAGAGCCAATTCGCGAATTACTCGATGCCGGTGTGCAAAGTGATAAAGAGGATACAGATCAACGCTGGAGCCAAGCATTAGAAGATGAAATCATGGATGTTGATGTTGATTTCAGCGCTAAATTATTAGAAAAAGAGTTACCTCTACGTGACATGATGGATTGGAAGGCCGGCGATATTATCCCTGTTGACTTACCGGAATCATTGCTGGTTTCAGTTGAAGGTTTACCTACTTTTAGAGCAACATTAGGGCAAAGCAATGAGCATTTGGCGCTCAAGATAATAGAGCGAATTAATCGTCCTGAATTACAAAACAAGCAATTACAGTTGGGTAATCTCAATGAAATTGAAAAAAATTAAACGATAGGAATAATTATGACTACAGAACAAGATATGGCTGATGAATGGGCTGCTGCTTTAGAAGAATCTGGGGATGCGGATGATGGAGCAAGTAATATTCATCTGGATGAGCTAGAAGATACAGCAAGACCAATAAGCGCAGAAGAGCATGCGCGCTTAGACAGTATTTTAGATATTCCAGTGACTATTTCTATGGAAGTAGGGCGAAGTAAAATTAATATTCGTAACTTACTGCAATTAAACCAAGGTTCGGTTGTTGAATTAGATCGTATTGCCGGGGAGCCTCTTGATGTATTAGTCAATGGTACCCTTATCGCACATGGTGAAGTGGTGGTAGTAAACGATAAATTTGGTATTCGTTTAACGGATGTTATTAGTCAAACAGAACGTATTAAGAAACTTAAATGAATTATGCTGTGGTGGTTGTTGCTCTCTTTTTCCCTGCAACGAGTTGGGCTGAAGAAGCGTTAAAGTCATCGCCTGATTTAGCGGTCGGTAGTATGATCGCTTCATTGTTATTGGTCATTGCTTGTATTTTTATTTTTGCATTTTTAATGAAAAAAAGTAATTTAATACACAATGGTCGCGGTAAAACACTGATTAAAGTGATTGCCACACAACCATTAACTAATAAAGGACGAGTGCAAATAATAGAAGTGGGTGAAAAACGCTACATCGTTGGCGTAACGGAGCAGCAAATTAGTTTATTGGATACCATCGCTATTCCTGAAGATGAACTGCTTGCTGAGTTATCACCCGAAACGCCTATTAATCCTTTTGCCTCGTTACTTTCTAAAATAAGCGCTAAGCGTAATGAATAAACTACTTTTACTGTTAACCACGCTATTATTGTTTATCTCTCCTTCTGTCTTTGCGGAAGCTGGAGGGTTATCGGCATTAACCGTCACAACTAATTCTGGTGGCGACCAAGAGTATAGCGTAACACTACAAGTTTTAGCGTTTATGACGGCGCTGAGTTTCTTACCTGCCATGCTTATTTTGATGACCTCATTCACACGTATTGTGGTGGTGATGTCGATTTTACGACAAGCATTAGGTCTTCAGCAAACGCCTTCTAATCAAGTGATTAACGGTATTGCGCTGTTTCTCACTTTTTTTATTATGACGCCCGTTTTTGATAAAATTAATGAGACCGCTTTACAGCCTTATCTCAATGAAAATATGCCCATTGGGGAAGCATTAGATCTCGGTAAAAAACCGATGATGGAATTCATGCTTTCTCAAACACGTTTAAAAGATCTAGAAATGTT
The DNA here is from genome assembly GCF_002835995.1 of Psychromonas sp. Urea-02u-13. Lineage (GTDB taxonomy): Bacteria > Pseudomonadota > Gammaproteobacteria > Enterobacterales > Psychromonadaceae > Psychromonas. Next base: position 29,570 of record NZ_PJBZ01000044.1, read on the forward strand.
TTTGGAAATCGCCGATGTTCAGGTTGATACTCCAGAAGAAGTGCCTATTACGGTATTGATTCCTGCATTTGTGACCAGTGAACTAAAAACCGCGTTCCAAATTGGTTTTATGGTTTTCATTCCCTTTTTGATTATCGATTTAGTGGTCGCGAGTATTTTAATGGCGATGGGTATGATGATGTTGTCACCTATGATTGTATCCTTACCCTTTAAACTGATGTTATTTGTATTAGTTGATGGCTGGAACTTGATCATGGGCAGTCTCGCAAACAGCTTTGGCCTGTTGTAGGAGGATAAATGGAACCGGAAGCGTTTGTTAACATATTTCAACAAGCTTTATGGACCGTATTATTGCTTGTTTCTGCGGTTATCGTTCCGAGTTTGTTGATTGGTTTGGTGGTCGCTGTATTCCAAGCCGCTACCTCAATCAATGAACAAACATTGAGTTTTTTACCTCGATTAATTATGACATTAGCCTCTTTAGGCATGGGCGCACATTGGGGGATGGGAAAGTTAATGGAGTTTTTTGTCTCCATGATTGATCAAATTCCGCTAGTAGTAGGTTAGGCGTGGAATTTTCTGCCGACGCAATTGCGGGTTGGATTGCCACCTATATGTGGTCATTTACACGTATTGCAGCAATGTTGATGGTGATGGTTGCTATTGGCTCACGTACTACGCCACAAAGGGTGCGTCTATTTTATGCCTTGGCGATTACCGTTGCTGTATTCCCTGTTCTTCCCCCCGCACCAATGGATATCGAATTATTCTCACTCGCTAGCGCCTTTATAGTTTTACAGCAAATGTTGATCGGTATTGCGATTGGCACTATCTCTACTTTTGTAGTGCAAACCTTTGTGGTCGCAGGACAAATCATTGCGATGCAAACCAGTTTAGGTTTTGCTTCGATGGCAGATCCGATGAATGGTCAATCATCACCCGTTGTGGGGCAGTTTTATGTTTTGCTGGTGACGCTGCTGTTTTTAGATGCCGATGGGCATCTATTAATGATTGAACTTATCGTGCGAAGTTTTGATACCTTACCTATTTCAATGGAAGGTTTACTCGCTACTGATTATAAAAAATTAGCGGGATGGTTCTCGATTATGTTTCAGGCTGCACTCTCCTTATCATTAGCATCGATGGTGGCCATGTTATTGGTTAATCTATCATTTGGTATTATGACTAAGGCTGCACCGCAGTTAAATATATTCAGCTTAGGTTTTTCGATAAGTATGGTATTTGGTTTATTTGTCATCTGGATAACACTAATAAGTGTGCCAATGCACTTTGAAAATCAATGGTTGCGTGGCATCACTACCATCTGTGAGTTATTAAATGGGGTTTGCGAACAGCAACCTTAGAGGAGTCTTACCATCGCAGAAAATGAGAATGGCACGGAACGCTCCGAAGAAGCCACCGCAGAGAAAATACGAAAGTCCAAGGAAAAGGGGCAGGTTGCGCGTTCAAAAGAACTAGCAACCGCTTCTGTATTGATTTCTGCAGCGCTTTCTTTGCTTATTTTCGGTGACCGATTAGCCTTTGAACTGTCTGTGATGATGAAGCGTGGTTTCTCTTTTGAGCGCAGTGTGCTCTTCTCCCCTGAATATATGTGGATTCACCTTTCGGCTATTTCGAAAGGGCTAGCCATGCCGATGTTCATCATCTTATTAATGCTCTTTGTTATCTCTATTTTAGGCAGTTCATTGCTCGGAGGTATGTTATTTAGTACTAAAGCAATGATGCCAAAATGGAGTCGATTAAGCCCTAAAGCGGGGATTAAACGTATGCTGGGTATGCAAGCCTGGGTTGAACTATTAAAGTCTATTTTAAAAGTGCTGGTGGTGATTGGCATGGCGTGGTGGATTTTAGGGGTGACTTTTGAGCGTATTTTGCACTTATCAGTCATGTCTTTGCCGGGCAGTGTATTTGAAGCATTAGACATGCTTATTTGGATGTTTCTCTTATTGTGTTGTTCTATGTTATTAATTGTGGCGATTGATGTGCCTTATCAGATTCATAAGCACAGTGAAGAGCTAAAAATGACGAAGCAAGAAGTAAAGGATGAATACCGAAACTCAGAAGGTAAGCCTGAAGTTAAGCAACGTATCCGTCAATTACAATATGAGGCTTCACAGCGTAAAATGATGGGTGATGTCCCAGATGCCGATGTTATTGTGACAAACCCGACGCATTATTCTGTTGCCATTAAATATGATCAACTTGGCGCTCGTGCCCCTTACATTGTGGCTAAAGGTATCGATTTTATGGCGCTTAAAATCCGTGAAGTTGGGCGTGAGTATGAAGTGCCAGTGATGCAGTCACCGCCTCTTTGTCGTGCCATTTACCATACCACTGAAATTGGTGATGAAGTGCCTGAAGAATTATTTGTCGCAATTGCACAGGTACTGGCCTATATTTACCAGCTTGATCAATTCCGTAAAGGAAAGTCAGGTCGCCCTAAAGCGTTGCCAAATGATTTGGGCATTCCTAAAGGTTTCCAATATAATGAGTAACTTCAAGTTCTTAGCAATAATTTCTTATATGGCCTAAAGCTTGCTTATTAATATGCATAATGACTTTGAAAAGCCTAAAGTTATTATTCATTAGACGGCTAATTGAGCCATAAATATATTTTCTATAAAAGCGCAGGTTATTCATATTAATACGTTACTTACCTCTCTCTGGGGAAAAAAGGCTAAAATACTGGGTGGTTTAGGTACACCGCTAATGGTATTGGCGGCGTTAGGCATGGTTGTTCTACCAATGCCCACGATACTGCTCGATATACTTTTTACCTTTAACATCGCGCTAGCATTAGTCGTGTTACTGGTTTCAATCTATACCCAACGCCCTCTAGATTTTGCTGCTTTCCCTACTGTACTGCTTATTGCGACGCTTTTACGTTTGGCTTTGAACGTTGCTTCCACACGTGTTGTTTTATTAGAAGGGCATCAAGGTGGCGCTGCCGCTGGACATGTTATTGAAGCCTTTGGTGAAGTGGTTATTGGTGGTAATTTAGCGGTAGGTTTAATTGTTTTCTTAATATTGATGATCATTAACTTTGTGGTTGTGACGAAAGGTGCGGGACGTATCGCAGAAGTAAGCGCACGTTTTACACTTGATGCAATGCCAGGTAAACAGATGGCTATTGATGCCGATCTAAATGCGGGCCTTATTGATCAAGAGCAAGCACGTACTCGACGTGAAGAGGTTACCATGGAGGCTGATTTTTACGGCTCTATGGATGGTGCGAGTAAATTTGTAAAAGGTGATGCGATTGCGGGCATCATGATCCTGTTTATCAATATAATTGGTGGTTTTATTATTGGTATGGTGCAATATGACTTGCCACTCTCACAAGCAGCTGAAATTTATACTATATTAACAATTGGTGATGGGTTAGTTGCACAAATACCCTCTCTGTTATTATCTATTGCAGCCGCTATTACGGTAACTCGAGAAAATACTTCCGCGGATATGGGCGGGCGCATGTTGGGTCAAATGTTTGACGATCCTAAAGCGCTAACGATTACAGCGGGTATTTTACTGATTATGGGTATTGTGCCTGGCATGCCACACCTTGCCTTTTTATCGTTAGGTGGGCTGGCCGCTGGTGGAGCTTACTGGCAAATCAATAAAATAAAACAGAAAGCTATCGCTGCTGAAAAAGGTGATGAAGGTGGCGATGTAGCAAAAGGTGGCGCATCTTCACCACCGAAAGAGCTGGGTTGGGACGACGTGCGAAGTGTCGATACTATCGGTTTAGAAGTGGGTTATCGTCTTATTCCTTTGGTTGATAAAAGCCAAGGCGGAGAGTTACTGGATCGCATTAAAGGGGTACGTAAAAAGTTATCTCAAGAAATGGGCTTTTTAATTCCACCGGTACATATTCGTGATAATCTCGATCTTTCACCAAATAATTATAATATATCCCTTATGGGGGTGGGTTGTGGCAACGCAGATATCTATCATGATAAAGATATGGCGATTAATCCAGGGCAGGTTTTTGGGCCTATAGAAGGCGTAGCCGGCATTGACCCTGCTTTTGGCCTAGAAGCCACCTGGATTGATGAAGCACAACGAGAACAAGCGCAAGCGCTCGGTTATACGGTAGTAGACACTGCAACTGTAGTTGCAACACATCTTAGCCAAATACTGAGTAATAATGCAGCCCAGCTATTAGGGCATGAAGAAGCACAAAGTATGTTGGATTTATTGGCTAAAAAACACCCTAAATTAGTAGAAGGTTTGGTCCCTGAGATACTGTCACTCAGCGCGGTTGTAAAAGTATTACAAAGTTTATTAAATGAAAATGTGGCAGTTCGTGATATTCGTACTATTGTACAAACCTTAGTGGATTATGGACCACGTAGCCAAGATGCTGAAGTATTGACCGCTGCATGTCGTATCGCATTGAAACGTATGATAGTACAAGAGATTATTGGTAATGAAATTGAGCTACCTGTTATCACCTTATCGACTGAGCTGGAACAAATATTGCATCAGTCTATGCAAGCGGGTGGAAATGAAGGGGCAGGCATCGAGCCAGGACTGGCAGAGCGTATACAAACATCCTTAATAGAGGCTTCACAGCAACAGGAGTTGATTGGTCAAGCGGCTGTCTTGCTAACCTCTGGTATACTACGTAGCACACTGGCAAAATTTGTGAAGCATACAATACCAAGTTTACATGTACTCTCTTATCAGGAAATTCCTGATGATAAACAGATAAAAATAATCAGCTCGATTGGGCAATAATTGGTTGTATATAGATGAAAATTAAACGTTTTTTTGCAAAAGATATGCGCACCGCAATGGTTGAGGTCAAAGAGGTCTTAGGGCCTGATGCTGTGATCATGTCTAATAAAAAAGTCGTAGGTGGTATAGAGATTGTTGCTGCTGTTGATTATCAAGCGCAACAGGCCGAAACGAGCAATAAAAAAGAAGACTCATTAGCAGGTTTACAAGACGATAATGTACAACTTTCATCTCGAGCAAATAAAGCGCCAATAAAAGCTCAAAGAAGCCATCGAAATGGTGCTAAAGAAAGCGGTGAAGATTTTGCTAAATCATTAAACTCTTTCTTTGGCAAAGTAGAAACACAACAGGCCAAAAATAGAGCTAAGAAAAGTAATACTGTAACGCAAAAAAGCAGAGATGAATTACCTGCTTTCTCTGCACTTTCAGAGCAAGCAGCAAAAACAAATAGGCCAAGAACGTTAGCTGAACAGCAGAACTGGACCTCTAATGAACAACCTGTAAAAGTAAATGCAGGCATTCGACGTAACGCGCCAGTCGCTTCGCGTAATGATAATCAAGATATTGCGAAAATAAGCGAAGAAGTTGCTTCGTTAAGAAAATTACTCGAACATCAAGTTTCAGGCTTAATGTGGCAAGAGATGGAACGCAAAGAACCTATCCGTGCGATGGTGATTAAGTGGCTATCTAAGGCTGGTTTTTCAGACGATATTGCGGATCAACTTGCGAGTTATATCCCAGAAGACGCCTCTTCAACGGAAGTTCAACAATATATACAGGCATTATTACAAGATAAGATCTATATTGGAAAAAACGAGATTTTATCGCAAGGTGGCGCGATTGCATTATTAGGCCCAACAGGTGTCGGAAAAACGACGACCATTGCAAAACTTGCAGCACAATTTGCTATGAAATATGGGGCTGAACAAGTCGCATTAATAACCACTGATACTTATCGAATAGGTGCACATGAACAACTTGCAACCTATGGTAAAATTATGGGCTGTAGTGTCAGAGTCGCTAAAGACGCCGATGAGTTATCTGAAATACTGTATCAGTTCCGCGAAAAGCGATTAGTACTTATCGATACCGCCGGAATGGGACAACGTGATATTCGCCTATCGGAGCAACTGGATACGTTAATGCGTAATAGTCGCGTCGATATTCAAAGTTATTTAGTGGTGTCGTCTACGGCGCAGCGTCGCGTTGTAGAAGAGGCAATTGATCATTTTAAGCGAATCCCACTTTCGGGCTGTATTTTAACCAAAGTGGATGAAAGTATCGGTTTGGGTGAATTATTAAGTGTCACCATACAACATGCTTTACCAATTAGTTACATAACAACCGGGCAGCGTGTACCTGAAGATATTGAGATTGCCAGTATAGATAATTTAATTTCAGGCACGTTAAATATGATGAATAAGATTTTTGAGCAAGAGCTGCATCAATGGTTTAGTAACTTCGAAAACGAATAGAATTTAAAATCAATAATTTAGATGAGTATAATATGATTTCAGACCAAGCAAGCGGTTTAAGACGAATGAAAAACAACCAGATCAAAGTAATTGCTATCACGGGTGGTAAAGGTGGTGTGGGCAAAACTAATGTGACACTGAATATGGCTGTTTCTCTTGCCCAGCGTGGCAAGCGTGTGTTGGTATTAGACGCCGATTTAGGACTTGCTAACGTAGACGTTTTATTAGGTATACGTGTTACTAAGAATCTTTCACATGTTTTATCGGGTGAATGTACATTAGATGAAGTGATTGTTACGGGCCCTGATGGCGTGATGATTATTCCTGCCACTTCAGGTACTCAGTCAATGGTTGAATTATCTGATATAGAGCACGCAGGCCTGATTCAAGCATTTAGCTCATTGCAAACGCCGATTGACATGTTACTGATTGATACCGCAGCTGGTATTTCAAATATGGTGGTTAGTTTTGCTCAGGCTGCACAAGATGTTGTGATGGTGGTATGTGATGAACCTACCTCAATTACCGATGCTTATGCGTTAATTAAAATACTCAGTAAGCAAAATGGTGTTTATAAATTTAAAATTGTTGCTAACATGGTACGTAGTTTACGTGAAGGGCAAGATCTCTTTACTAAACTGACACGTGTTACGGATCGATTCTTAGATGCTTCGCTAGAACTTGTTGCCTGTATCCCATTTGATGGTAATGTGCGCCAAGCTGTACGTAAGCAAAAAGTAGTTGTACAAGCGTACCCTAAAACGCCTGCTTCGTTAGCTTTTAAAGCGCTAGCGAATAGAGCCTGTGATTGGACTATTCCGCATCAGCCTGGAGGCCACTTAGAATTCTTCATTGAAAAATTATTACTAAATAATGCAGATGAGCAACGATAGGTGATAAAAGCAAAGGGCTATCATAATAATACTTCTGAACTAATTGAGCGACATACAGAATTAGTTAGAAAAATAGCCTATCATTTAATAGCAAGATTACCTGCAAGTGTACTTGTCGATGATCTTGTACAGTCAGGCATGATAGGCTTGCTGGAAGCTGCGCGTAATTTTGATGCAAGTAAGGGAGCAAGTTTTGAAACCTTTGCTGGCATTCGTATTCGTGGGGCGATGTTAGATGAGATGCGTCGGGGTGATTGGGTACCGCGTTCTGTGCACAAAAACAGTCGTAGTATTACCAGTGCAATAGCAGAAGTAGAAAAGCGAACTGGGCGGGATGCCAAAGAAGCTGAGGTTGCAGAGCAATTATCGCTGACATTAGCTGAATACCAGCATATGTTACGCGATGTTAACTGTGCAAAATTAGTTGCTTATGAAGATCTTGCTACCTCAGAAGAAGGGTTATGTAATGAGGCTGTTAATCATGACATAACATTCAATGAAGTGAGTGAAGAGCAGTTTGCAAGCAAGTTAGTTGCAATGATAAAGGAACTACCTGAGCGTGAAGCATTAGTGTTATCGCTTTATTATGACGAAGAGTTAAACCTAAAAGAGATTGGTTTAGTTTTAGATGTGAGTGAATCGAGAGTGAGTCAAATTCATTCTCAGGCGTTACATAGGTTAAAGGCAAAGGCGCAGGCCGCTTAGATAACATACAATCTTGGGCATTTGTTAAGAGATAAGTCACATTTGGCTCAAGAAGAAAAAAAAATATAGGTTTTAATTGTGCCTTTTTTAAATATTTACTTATATTTTAAGTAAATAAAAACAAAGTTAAGTTTTTAGTTAGGGGAATGTTTTGGATAGAAATATGAAAGTGTTAATTGTTGATGATTTTTCAACAATGAGAAGAATAATCAAGAACTTATTAAGAGATCTTGGTTTTACAAATACCTTTGAAGCGGATGATGGTAGTACTGCCTTGCCGATGCTGAAAGATGGCAGTTTTGAGTTCGTTGTAACGGATTGGAATATGCCTATTATGCAAGGGATTGATCTATTAAAAGAGATCAGAAAAGACCCTAAATTAAAACATCTTCCTGTTTTAATGGTAACTGCAGAAGCAAAACGAGAGCAGATTATCGAAGCCGCACAGGCTGGTGTTAATGGTTATATCGTTAAGCCGTTTACTGCGGGAACATTAAAAGAAAAATTAGATAAAGTATTTGAACGTTTAGGCTAAAGGGGAACCATATGGCCGATGAAATAGTGCCTCTCCTCTCAATAGCTCAAGCTAAAGCGTTAGTTGCTCACTTGGAAGCCAATGAGATAAGTGAAGCAAACGACTTAATAGTCAGCGCAACTGAAACTCCATCTGGAGATGGTCAAGTATTTGATAAAGTGGGTGAGTTAACGCGTGAGTTACATGACGCATTAGTCAGCTTTCAAAATGATACTCGATTGATTGATATGGCGGGTCAAGATATCCCTGACGCCAAAGACCGCTTAAATTACGTTATAGAAATGACTGATAAGGCTGCCAATAAAACAATGGACGCCGTTGATAATTGTTTGCCTATAGCGGATAAATTAATTGAAGAACTTGATGCAGTTAAACCGAGCTGGCAAGGGTTGATGAATAGAGATCTTGCATTAGCTGATTTTAAAACACTTTGTCATCAAGTTAATAGCTTAATTGAAAACTCATCGGTAAGTGCTATAGACCTCCGTGCTTCGCTAACTGATATTTTAATGGCACAAGACTTTCAAGATTTAACCGGACAAATGATCAGACGTGTGATCGATTTAGTACAAGAGATTGAATCTAAATTAGTTGTTATTTTAACAGTTTGTAGTGCTAATGATAATAAGCCTGAACAGAAAGAAGAAACTGACGTTATACAGAAAGATATTGAAGCTGAAGGTCCTATCATGAATGCAGAAGAACGTGATGATGTGGTAAATGGGCAAGATGATGTTGATGATTTACTTTCTAGCTTAGGATTTTAAGGAAACGGAAATGACATTTGAAGTAGATGAAGAGATTTTGCAGGACTTTTTAGTCGAAGCAGGAGAAATTTTAGAGTTGTTGTCAGAACAGCTAGTTGAGCTAGAGAATAACCCTAATGATACGGAGTTGCTCAATGCCATTTTCCGTGGTTTCCATACTGTAAAAGGTGGTGCTGGATTTTTATCACTGACTGAATTGGTTGAAACATGTCACGGTGCTGAAAATGTATTTGATTGCTTACGCCAAAATAATCGTAGTGTTAGCTCATCATTAATGGATACTATTTTAGCTGCACTGGATGTGATCAATGATCAGTTTCAATCGGTACAAGATGGTACTGTTGCAGTGCCCGCGCCTGAAAATATCGTTTCTGAATTACATCGCTTAAGCCGACCTGAATCTGAAGACGTTGCTACACCTGAAGTGGTTGCGGAGCCAGTGGCAGAAGTCGCTGTTGAAGTTGTCAGCGATAGTGGTAGCGATACGATTGATGATTTTGAATTTGATGCGCTTTTAGATGAGTTGCATGCTCAATCAGGATCAAGTATTGAAGCAAAACCGGCAAGCACTGAAAATGCAGAAATCAGTGAAGATGAGTTTGAATCCTTATTAGATGAACTGCATGGTTCGGGTAAACATGCCACACCAGAAGCGACTAATGTTGCTCCTACAGCATCTACAACGATCGATGAGATTGGTGATGATGAATTTGAATCATTATTAGATGAATTACATGGTAAAGGCGCACACAGTAGTGTTGCTGAAAGTGAAGCTAAGCCTATTATTGTGCAAAGTGGCGATGAAATTACTGATGATGAGTTTGAATCATTATTAGATGAATTACATGGTTCAGGAAAAAGTGCGCAAACGGGTATTGTACCGGAAGCAATTTCTCCGCAACCTGTCGCGGTTGCTCCGACGCCTAAAGCAGAACCTGTTAAAGCCGTTATTGCGCCTGCTGCACCTGCTAAAGTAGTACCAAAACCAGTTAAGGCGCCTGTCGCTAAAGCAGCACCGAAAGCTCCCGTTGCTAAAGCAGAGCCAACAGTACGTGTTGATACCGCCATTCTAGATGAAATTATGAATATGGTCGGCGAATTAGTATTAGTTCGAAATCGTCTTGTTAGTCTTGAAACAACCTCTGAAGATGAAGAAATATCTAGAGCGGTTGCAAATTTAGATATCGTAACTGGAGACTTGCAAGGCTCTGTTATGAAAACACGTATGCAGCCTATTAAGAAAGTATTTGGTAAGTTTCCACGTGTCGTTCGCGATTTAGCACGAACACTGGGTAAAGATATTCGTCTTGACCTCGTTGGAGAGGAAACGGATTTAGATAAGAACTTGGTTGAGGCATTAGCGGATCCTTTAGTGCATTTAGTCCGAAATTCGGTAGATCACGGTATCGAGATGCCTAATGTACGTATGCAATCAGGAAAAGATAAAGAAGGCGTGATATTACTTGCCGCTTCTCAAGAAGGTGACCATATTCTACTGGTCATCGAAGATGATGGTGCAGGTATGGATGCTGAAAAACTAAAAAGCATCGCAATAGACAAAGGCATTTTAGATCAAGACGGTGCAGACCGCATGTCTGATAGAGAGGCTTACTCGCTTATTTTTGCTCCTGGTTTTTCTACCAAAGTAGAAATTTCAGATATATCCGGTCGTGGTGTCGGCATGGATGTTGTAAAAACAGGTATTACTAAACTAAACGGCACAATTTCTATAGATTCGCAACTTGGGAAAGGAACACGTTTAGAGATAAAAGTACCGTTAACATTAGCTATTTTGCCAACACTGATGATTGTCGTTTCTGAGCAAACATTTGCATTGCCACTAACGAACGTTAATGAAATTTTCCATCTTGATTTGGCAAAAACAAATATCGTCAATAACCAATTAACCATTGTTATTCGTGATAAAGCAATACCTTTGTTTTACCTCAGCGACTGGTTAGCACCGAATAAACCTTCTGTTGAAAAAGGTAAAGGTGTTGGTCATGTAGTTATTGTTCAATTAGGCGTACAACAGGTAGCTTTTGTTGTTGATGCTTTATTAGGACAGGAAGAGGTTGTTATTAAAGCGCTTGATAAGCTACTTTCAGGAACTCCTGGGATGGCTGGAGCAACGATCACTAGTGATGGTGGTATTGCATTGATTCTTGATTTACCAAGTTTATTAAAACATTACGCATAAATAGGAAATAATATGGCGATTAAAGTATTAGTTGTTGATGATTCGAGTTTTTTCCGCCGTCGAGTTAGTGAAATTATCAACGCGTCGCCAGCATTAGAAGTCATTGGTACTGCAAATAACGGTCAAGAAGCGATCGATATGGTTGCCAAGTTAAAGCCTGATGTTGTGACGATGGATATTGAGATGCCTGTAATGGATGGCATTACTGCAGTGAAGAAAATTATGGCAGTGACTCCATTGCCGATATTAATGTTTTCTTCACTTACTCACCAAGGGGCGAGTGCAACATTAGATGCTTTAGAAGCAGGGGCATGTGACTTTTTACCTAAAAAATTTGAAGATATAGCACGCGATAAAGAAGAAGCAATTAAGTTATTGCAACAACGTATACAAGCGATTGCATCTCGACGTGTTTCGCGTGTCGCTACTACTGCAACAGCAAGTAAAGCGCCACCTGTTACAGCTGTGAAGCCTGCTTTAAGTGCTTTACAAAAGCTTAATCAAAACAATTTAGCACCGAGTGCACGGGGCATAGCTCCGACCACTGCAAGTGCTCCAATAAAGCAGCCTATCGTCGCTTCTCCTATTGCTAATAAACGCTTTAAAGCATCAGGTAAGGGTTATGATGTATTAGCAATTGGAACATCAACGGGCGGACCTGTTGCATTGCAAAAAGTGCTAGCTGCGTTTCCTGCTAATTTCAAATTACCTATTTTATTGATTCAACATATGCCTGGTACTTTTACTAAAGCATTTGCTGACCGATTAAATGGGTTATGCAAAATCAGTGTAAAAGAAGCAAGCGATGGTGATATCTTAAAACCTGGTTGTGCTTATCTTGCTCCTGGTGGTAAACAGATGTTATTAGATGGGCGTGCCGGACATGGAAAAATACGTATTCATGAAGGCAGTGAAAAGCTTAATTACAAGCCAAGTGTTGATATCACATTTGCATCTCTTTCTAAATTATATGGAAAAAAAGTGCTCGCTGTTGTCTTGACGGGTATGGGAGCGGATGGCCGTGATGGCGCACGTATGTTAAAAGAAAAAGGTGCTGAAATATGGGCACAAGATGAAGAAAGCTGTGTTGTATATGGAATGCCACAGGCGGTTACTAAAGCGGGAATTGCGACTGAATCGCTACCGTTAGATCAAGTTGCCAAACGTATTCTCGTGGAACTGAAGCATGAATAAACTAGGACTATCTGGCTTTGTTGTTATTATTTCTAGTATCTTATTTGCGCAAAGTTATCATGGTTCATCAATTTCGGGGTTGTTTGATCTCCCCGCTTTTTTGATTGTATTTGGTGGCACTTTTGGTGCCATTTTAGTGCAAACATCAAGTAAACAACTGAAACACGCATTAAGTTTATTACCACTTATTTTTACCTCTCCTACACACTCTCTCCCGCTGCAATCAAAAAAAATTCAAAAATGGTCTCAAAAATCACGCCAGCATGGCTTATTAAGTTTAGAGAAAGAAAACCAAGAAGATCGTCAATTAGATCCCTTCACTAAAAAGGGGCTTTCGATGCTAATTGATGGCTGCGAACAAATGGCACTACAGGAGATATTGCAGCAAGATATCGACTTAGATAGTGAACACCAAGAGCGTAGTGCACAACTTTATGAGTCAATGGGGGGTTATAGCCCAACGATTGGAATCATTGGTGCAGTGCTTGGATTAATACAAGCAATGACTTATCTTGATCAACCCGATAAATTAGGTGAAGGTATTGCGGTTGCTTTTTTAGCAACAATTTATGGTGTTGGTTTCGCAAATTTTATCTATTTACCTATTGCGAATAAAATTCGCTTACGCTATCAATTTATTGCGCTCTATAAAGAGATGACATTAATCGGTTTGCTTGCGATTGCACATGGTGATAATGGCTTATTACTTGAACGTCGTTTGAATGGTTATATCGATAGAGCTTCTTATTAATGCGTGTCCGCCCTCGTTCACGCATGCAGATGCATAAAGGCAATGACCTACATCGCTGGACTGTTTCTTTTGCTGATTTTATGACCCTGATGTTTGCTGTTTTTGTGGTTTTATACGCTGTTTCTGTGAATGACAAAGAACAATATAAAGAAGTCATGGTTAGCATTCAGAACGCAAGTAAATTGCTTAATCAGTCTGTATTTACATCAAATAGAGAAGGGGTTTTAACCCATACTAGCAATAGTATTGTTGAAGATGCTGGTGTTGTTTTGGTTTCTAATGCTTTGCCAACACAAGTCCAGGCTAATGATGAACTTTCTGAAATTGAAACCTTAAAGTCAGGAAAAGATTTAAGTAAAATAAAACTCGCCTTAGAAAAGCTATTTACTTCCGAATTAAAAAATCAAAGTGTTGAATTAGATCTCAATGGAGACTGGTTAACGCTTGAGATGGGAGGTGACATTTTATTTTCAGGAGGCAGTCATACATTATTAAATTCAGCTGGAGATGTTGTAAAAAAAATATCTAAAGTGTTGATACCGGTTAATAATTTATTACGTATTCGCGGTTATAGTGATCAAGAAACGATCCAAAATGAGATTTATCGTTCTAATTGGGAGCTTTCAGGAATGCGTGCTTTTAGCGTTTTACATGCTTTAAATAGACAAGGAATAACGGGAGACAGGATGGTCGTAGAAGCTTATGGACGATTTTCTCCTGTATTAAATGAAAATAACCGTGTTGATTCTCTAAAAAGTCGTCGGGTTGTTATCGCGATCTCTAAATATGCAGTGGTAACAGTTGAGAAAAATAGTGATTTATCGGAAAATAAATTAATATCAAGTAGCAAGGCAAAGCAGATTGGACTATCGAATCAAGATAGCGAAACCATGCGTGAAGTCTACTTACCTAATAATCGATTAATTATAACCACAAGGCAGGAATAACGTTGTTAGTTTGGACTGTAGCAAATCAGAAAGGTGGCGTTGGCAAAACAACCACAGTGATATCATTAGGCGGTTTGTTAGTTGAACGTGGCTTTCGTGTATTATTAATTGATACGGACCCTCATGCGTCATTAACGAGTTACTTGCAATATGACTCTGATCATTTACCTGTCAGCCTATATGATCTTTTTCAAGAACCGGCACAAAACAAAGCACAACTAGAACAGGTTATTTTACCCACAGAAATAGATAATTTATCGCTTATTCCTGCTTCAATGGCGCTCGCAACATTAGATCGTGTGTTAGGTGATAAAGAGGGCATGGGACTGTTTCTAAAAAAACAATTAATGCTTATCGAAGATGATTACGACGTTGTTCTGATTGATTGTCCGCCTGTATTAGGGGTGATGATGGTGAATGCATTAGCTGCTTGTGATAAGATTTTAGTGCCCGTACAAACTGAATTCCTTGCTTCAAAGGGATTAGAGCGTATGGTGAAAACATTACAAATAATGCAAAAATCTCGCGACTCCAACTTTAACTACTGTATTATTCCTACCATGTTCGATAAACGAACACGCGCATCACTAAATACATTAAGTGATTTAAAAGCAACTTACGCAAGTAATGTTTGGAGCGGTGTTATTCCTATTGATACTAAGTTTAGAGATGCAAGTTTAAAACATTTGCCTGTTTCTCTTTATTCGCACAATTGTCGTGGTGCTTTTGCCTATGAAACATTGCTTAACCACCTGTTACAAATAGAGCCCTATTAAATGAAGAACCATAACGATGAAGCGATGGCGAGTTATTTTAACTCGATGTTAAATGAGAAACCTTCTACGCAGGTGATGGTTGAAACACCAGAAGAATCAATAACAGTTAATGTTTCTTCTTTACCTGAAAACTTAGTTTTTTCTGAAGTTGAAACTTCCGTTGAACAAGCTATTGAGCCACAAAAAACAGAAGCTAGCTGGAAAAACATTAGCACTGAAAAAGAGTTTCAAGTGTTATTCTTTGAATTGTCAGGGCTGACATTTGCAGTGCCATTGACGGATTTAGGTGGTATTCATCATCTGGATGACTCGATGAATTCTTTGTTTGGTAAGCCACCTTGGTTTTCTGGTGTAATGACACACAACGACTCGCTGTTTAATATTGTTGATACCGCTAAATGGATTAACACAGGTCAATCTTCTGAAACATTAACTTATAGCCATTATATTATATTGGGGGCTACGAAGTGGGGCCTTTCTTGTGAAAAATTATTAGGCACTGAGATGTTAACTCACTCACAAGTTAAATGGCGAGAGAGTGAAGGAAAGCACCCTTGGCTGGCGGGTATGGTGAAGGAAAAGATGTGTGCTTTAATACATGCCGAAGAATTAGTTAAACTATTGAATAGCGGAATGAATATTCATGGGCATTAGAACTGGAAAAATTACAGTTAAGAACTAAAATAAATTTATTAATGTAATAAATCGGATAGAGAATATTATGAATAGAGATAGCAATAAATCAGAAAGTGGTTCAGACGACGAAGTATTCCAACGGGTTACCTTTCAGTTAGAAAATGAAACCTACGGAATTAATGTAATGCAGGTTCAAGAAATTCTGCGTTATAGCGAAATTGCTGCCGTACCAGGAGCACCTGATTACGTATTAGGTATTATTAATTTACGTGGTAATGTCGTGACTGTCATTGATACCCGTTCTCGCTTTGGTTTAATGCCTGCAGATATTACTGATAATAGCCGTATTGTTATCATCGAAGCTGAAAAGCAAGTGATCGGTATTTTAGTTGATAGTGTTGCGGAAGTGGTTTACCTGAAAAAATCAGAGATGGAAGTTGCACCGCATGTTGGAACGGAAGAAAGTTCACAATTTATACAAGGTGTCACTAATAGAGACGATGGTTTACTTATTTTAGTTGATTTAAACAAGTTACTCAGTGAAGATGAATGGGATGAATTAAGCCTCCTATAAATTGAGTGAATAATGTACTTACAATACCTCCCTTGGCTAACCTTAGTGTTAGCCTTTGTTTTTTTTATTATTAGTTATCTTTTAATTCAAAAACAAGCTAAAAAAAATCACGCTTTAGAGTTGCTCGTAAAGTCACTATTAGAAAGTAATAACCAATTTAAGCAACAGTTTGTTGAATTGTATTCTGGCAGTATAGGAATGGGAAAAAAGATTCAGCATTTAGAGTCTCTGATTAAAAAAACGCAAGAAAACCAGCAAAACTTAGTGGCGCAAGCTCCCGAAAACCGCCTTTATACGCGTGCGGTTAAAATGGTTGAACTTGGCGCTACTATTGATGAGTTGATGTCTGAGTGTGAGTTGCCTCGTGCTGAAGCTGAACTACTGCTTAATTTACACAAGAAATAATCCCCCATCTAGCAACATCCTATCTTTATTAATTTAGATAAGTTAGGATGATGTGTCTTATTATGCCCATTTTATGATTCTTTTTATTAGGTTGTCTAATGCTTCACTGTGAAAAACTAACCTGTGTCCGTGAGGACAGGATCTTATTTAAAGATCTTGATTTTACTATTAAACCCGGTGAAATAGTGCAAGTTGAAGGCCCTAATGGTGTTGGCAAGACTAGCCTCTTTCGATTAATTGTAGGTTTATCAATACCCTATGCAGGCAATGTAAATTGGCAAGGCACTTCGATTTTAAACGATCGTGAAAACTATTATCAAAATTTACTTTATCTAGGCCATAAAACAGGTATCAAACCTGAACTCACTGCCTTTGAAAACCTTCAATTTTTTCAGAAATTACAACCAAGTCATCCTGGTATAGACCTTTGGCAAGTTCTTGCTAAAGTAGGCCTCGCGGGATACGAAGATGTTGTTACTGCACAACTTTCTGCGGGCCAACAACGCCGTGTTGCATTAGCACGATTATGGTTAAATGATTGCTTATTATGGGTGTTAGATGAACCCTTTACCGCCATCGATAAATCAGGTGTTAAGGTATTAGAGCAGTTGTTTATAGAACATGCCCAACAAGGTGGCATTGTATTACTCACCACACATCAAGATCTCTCCATTGATAAACAACTACTGACTAAGATCACTCTACAAAAAATAGAGGATGATTTTTATGTTTAATGTTTTTTTTCAAGTTGTAAATAAAGAGTTAAAAGGCGCTTTTCGCAGCCAAAGTGATATTTTAAATCCGGTATGGTTTTTTATTATTGTGGTGACACTTTTTCCGCTTGGTATTGGTACTGATCCAGCATTACTTGCTCGCATTGCACCTGGGGTTATCTGGGTGGCCGCCTTACTGGCTGCATTACTTTCATTTGAGCGCCTTTTTAAAGATGACTTTATAGACGGCTCGCTTGAACAACTGATGTTAATGCCACACTCTTTAGCTTGGCTTGTGAGTGCAAAAGTATTTGCACATTGGTTATTAACAGGCTTGCCTATTCTGTTTGTTTCTCCATTATTAGCGATCTTTTTAGCAATGGATATAAATACGTATTCTGCCTTGTTTCTAACACTCTTAATCGGTACGCCAATATTAAGTTTGCTAGGTGCAATTGGTGTCGCATTGACCGTCGGTTTGCGTAAAGGAGGTATTTTACTGAGCTTGATTATGTTGCCCCTTAGTATTCCTATTTTAATATTTTCAACGCTGGCTATTGATGCCGCCGCTTATGGCCAATCTTACCTTGGCTTATTAGCTTTATTAGGCGCTATGTTAGTTGGTGCTATTACACTTGCGCCTTTTGCAATCGCTGCTTCTTTACGTGTCAGTGTGAGTTGATTTTTTAGTCATTATTAATCTTTTTTTAATTTAGAGAGAGTTATTTTATTATGTGGAAATGGTTACATCCCTACGCAAAACCTGAAAAAAGTTATCAGTTAGCGGGGAAATTATTACCTTGGTTTGTTGTTGCAACCGTGATTACTTTTGTTGTCGGACTTGTCTGGGGATTATTGTTTGCACCTGCGGATTATCAGCAGGGAGATAGCTTCCGAATTATCTATATTCATGTACCAGCCGCTATGATGGCGATGGCCGCCTACTCAACGATGGCGATTGCTGCTTTTATTGCACTGGTTTGGCAAATTCGTTTAGCTGAAATGAATATTGCTGCCATTGCACCTGTTGGCGCTGTGTTTACATTTATCGCATTAGTGACTGGCGCTGCTTGGGGAAAACCTATGTGGGGCGCTTGGTGGGTCTGGGATGCACGTTTAACTTCTGAATTGATTCTTCTGTTTGTTTATTTAGGTATTATTGCCCTATACAATGCCTTTTCTGACAAAGTATTAGCAGGGCGTGCAGCGTCTATTTTAACGTTAGTAGGGGTGATTAATTTACCGATCATTCACTATTCTGTTGTGTGGTGGAATACCCTACATCAGGGCGCAACACTGATGAAATTTGATAAACCTTCGATGGCCCCTGAGATGTTGTGGCCATTAATTATAATGATTATTGGTTTTGCCACTTTCCTTGGTGCGCTCAGCTTACTACGTTTTAGAAATGAAATACTGGCACGCGAAAGTCATCGACCTTGGGTTAGTGCATTAGTGACAGAGAAATTAGAAGGGGGTAAATAATATGGCATTCGATTCATTCGCTGACTTTTTTGCGATGGGAGGCTACGGATTTTACGTATGGTTGTCCTACGGTTTAACGTTTCTAGCACTCGGCATATTAATTGTTAATAGTATTACTAAAAAAAATAAAATATTAAAAAATGTTGAACAGCGCTTAGCGCGTGAACAACGTATTAAAAAAGCCAAAGATATGGAAGGTACATTATGAATCCGAGACGTAAAAAACGTTTATTGATCACGTCAGCACTGGTAGTGGGTTTATCGCTTGCAGTCGGTTTAGTATTATTTGCTTTGCAGCAGAATATCGATCTTTTTTATACACCAACGGAAATCATCGAAGGTAAAAAAGAAACGGGTATTAAACCTGAAGTTGGACAAAGACTACGTATTGGTGGCATGGTGCTTAATGGCTCTGTGAAACGTGACCCAGAAAGCTTGAAAGTGAGCTTTGATCTTATTGATAATGGAGGCGGGATCGTCACTGTTTTCTTTACCGGTATTTTGCCAGATCTATTTCGTGAAGGTCAGGGTATTGTTGCTCAAGGCGAGTTATTAAATGCAACACAGGTAAATGCCTTCGAAGTACTTGCCAAACATGATGAAGAATATATGCCACCTGAAGTTGCGGAAGCGCTGGAAGGTATGGATCATTTAAAAACAGATAAGAAGTAGAGGAAGAGTTAATGCTTGCTGAAATTGGTCAATTTGCACTGGTTATTGCGTGTATGTTGTCACTGCTACAAACCGTCTATCCATTATATGGTATCTATGCTCGACAGCAGAATGCTATCGAGTCCGCTAAAATTCTAACGATTTTGCAATTCTTTTTTGTTGCGGTGTCGTTCGCTATTTTAAGTTATCTGTTCTTAGTGAATGATTTTACAGTTACCTATATTGCTACGAATTCAAATAGTGCATTACCTTGGTATTACCGTTTATCAGCAGTATGGGGAGCGCATGAAGGCTCCTTGCTATTGTGGGTGTTGTTGCTTTCTTTATGGAGCACGGCAGTTGCAGTGATGAGTAAACGTTTGCCGATTGAGTCGATCGCTCGTGTGCTTGCTGTTTTAGGATTATTGTCTCTTGGTTTCTATTTATTTGTATTATTAACCTCTAATCCATTTTTACGCACCTTGCCTTATTTCCCTGTTGATGGACGAGATTTAAACCCATTATTACAGGATATCGGACTTATTTTGCATCCGCCTATGTTGTACATGGGTTACGTTGGATTTTCAGTTGCATTTGCATTTGCTATTGCTGCCTTAATGGAAGGGCGCTTAGACAGTGCCTGGGCTAAATGGTCTCGTCCTTGGACAATGGCTGCTTGGGTCTTTCTAACTGTTGGTATCGCGCTAGGCAGTTGGTGGGCTTATTATGAACTTGGCTGGGGCGGTTGGTGGTTCTGGGATCCAGTAGAAAATGCTTCATTTATGCCTTGGATTGCAGGTACTGCTTTGATCCATTCATTAGCAGTAAGTGAGAAACGTGGTGTCTTTAAATCGTGGACAGTATTACTGGCAATTAGCGCATTTTCACTGAGTTTATTAGGTACCTTTTTAGTACGTTCAGGGATCCTTGTTTCGGTGCATGCCTTTGCAAGCGACCCGGCACGTGGTTTATTTATTCTCGCTTTCTTGATTTTAATCATTGGTGGTTCGTTACTGCTGTACGCAGTACAAGCACCAAAAGTAAAAAGTCGTGGACGTTACCGTTTGTTTTCGCGTGAAACCATGTTGCTAACAAACAATATTTTATTGATTGCCGCTTTAATCGTTGTGTTATTGGGCACGTTATTACCGCTTGTACATAAAGAAATTGGTCTAGGCAGTATCTCGATTGGCGAACCTTTCTTTAATAGTATGTTCAGTATTCTAGTGGTTCCTTTTGCCTTGTTTTTAGGTGTTGCACCTTTGGTGCGTTGGAAGCGACAAAATATTAAAGAGCTATTTAAACCGCTTTTACATTCTTTATTTATTAGTACCGCTATTACACTTATTTTCCTATATAGCTTTGCATCGCACTTTACGTGGCTTGCATTAATGGGCGTGTTCTTAGGATTTTGGGTACTTAGCACGACTTGTTATGAGTTATGTTTACGTGCTACACATCGTTTCTCTTTGTTTACGGGTTTAACTAAATTAGGTTATAGCCACTGGGCAATGAGTATTGGGCATGCAGGTTTTGCGGTGATGATCATCGGTATTACCATGACTCAAAATTACTCGATTGAACGAGACGTGAAATTAGCAGTGGGTGATCATATCGCTTTTGAACATTACGACTTCCATTTTGATGCCGTAAATGATCTACAGGGTAAAAATTACACCGGATCAGTTGGTGTATTCACCATCAAAAAAGATGATCAATACGTTGCAACAATGAAGCCCGAAAAGCGCATTTACACGGTTCAACGTATGCCAATGACGGAAGCCGCTATTAATGCTGGCGTAACACGCGACTTATATATTGCAATGGGTGAAATGTTACCTGATGGCGCATGGGCGGTACGTATTTATTACAAACCATTCATTCGTTGGATCTGGTTTGGTCCATTAATGATGGGTTTTGCGGGTATCTTAATGATGTTAGACAGGCGCTACCGTGTAAAAAAATCTGATGAAGAGGAAGCATAATATGGCGAATACACGCAAGATAATTGCATTATCTGTCCCATTGTTACTTTTCTTGGTTGTCTGTTTTTTCCTTTTTAAAGGATTGTATACAGACCCTAGAAAACTTGATTCAGCATTAATTGGTCAGCCTGTTCCTGAGTTTACCTTGCAAGATATTTACGATGAAAATAAGCAATATGATGCCTCGATTTTTAAAGGTAAAAAAATGTTGCTTAATGTTTGGGCTACTTGGTGCCCAACTTGTTATGCAGAACATAAGTTTCTTAACCAACTTGCAGGCCAAGATATTTACATTGTTGGTATGAACTATAAAGATGAACGTAAAAAGGCAATTCGTTGGTTAACCGATCTTAAAGATCCTTACAAAATTAGCCTCTTTGATAAAGACGGTATGTTAGGCATGGATTTAGGGGTTTATGGTGCACCTGAAACATTCTTTATCGACAGTAAAGGCATTATTCAATATCGTCATGTGGGTGATTTGAATGCGCGTATCTGGGAAGATGAACTTGCCGAATTATATAATGGGATGCAATAAGATGAGAAATCTGACGTTAACATTATGTTTATTTTTGAGTGTTTTTAGTTCTGCTACCTTTGCTGCCAGTGCAATCGATACTTTTGAATTTGAAAGTATCGAGCAGGAACAGGTTTTTCATGACTTAACCAAAGTATTGCGTTGCCCTAAATGTCAAAATCAAAATATTTCAGACTCTAATGCTGAACTTGCTAAGGATCTACGTAATAAAACCTATGAGCTTGTGAAAGAAGGAAAAACACAAGACGAGGTCGTGGATTACATGGTGGCAAGATTTGGTAACTTTGTACGTTATGATCCGCCGATCACGCCGGCAACTATCTTTCTATGGTTAGGGCCACTACTGTTTATTCTGTTTGGATTTTTGGTGCTCTATAAACAAGCAAAAAACAAAAATAGAAAAGAAGATGAGTTGGATAGTAACGAAGCAATACGTTTGAAGAAAATTCTAAAACAGGAAACTAAATAATGATTATACAATTTTGGCTAGGCGCCATTTTGTTACTTATTATTGCATCTGCAGTATTTGTAATACCCTTTTTAGCGACTAAAAAACGCGATCAAAATAGTGATAACAACCGAAATCAACTTAACCGTGCGCTTTACGATGTGCGCATTAATGAGCTTGAGCAGGATGACAATCAAGGGCTATTAATAGATAAAGATAAAATTGTGTCTGAATTACAACATAATTTACTCGATGATATTAACGATGAAACAATAGTCGCAACGAATAATAAAAATAAATGGCTATGGTTACCTGGATTGTTACTGTTGACCTTTGGCTCTGTTGCGATGTATTGGTCTGTTGGCGCTTATCAAGAAGTAAACGACTGGGAAAATTCGTTGCAACGTTACCCAGCACTACAAGAGAAACTTTTTAACAATAGCGAAAGCCGTCCTACGGAGCAAGAATTAAAAGACATTATGCTCGGTTTACGTACACAGCTTGCAAACGATCCGAGTGATGCAGATGGTTGGTTGTTATATAGCCGTTTAGGCCTAGTCTTTAAAGACAGTGAGCTTGCGTTAGATGCGATAAAAAAAGCTTATCAACTGAAACCAAGTTCTGTTGATATTCGTCTTGTTTTTGCACAATTAAAAATGCAGAAAGGTGATGAATATTCTCAGCAACAAGCTGAATTTATGTTAGAGCAACTGCTTATTGATGCGCCGACTGAATTACAAGCTTGGTCAATGTATGCATTTATGGCATTGGAAAGACAAGACTTTGCAGCTGCCATTAAACGCTGGAAACAGATGCTCACATTGGTTGATACAAATACTGAACAAGCGGGTATGTTACGCGATAGTATTCGTTACGCTGAAAAACAGATACAAGGGCAACCAGTGACAGCGCCTATTGTTGAAGAAAAAGTGGCAACTAAAACTTCACAAAATATTGAAAGTGAAGCGGCTGGAGTAGATGCAGTGGGTGCGCCTATCTATAGTGTGAATATATCAGTAGCAGATCATGTTGTTGTACCTGATTCTGGTTTTATTATTGTTTATGCTCAAGCCGTTTCGGGTCCTAAAATGCCAATTGCAGCGATTAAATTAGCACTGACTACATTGCCTCTAAGTACTCAAATTTCAGATGCTAATGCAATGATGCAAGGCATGAAGTTAAGTGATCATAGTGAGTTTGTCATTAAAGCGCGACTTTCTAAAAGTGGCGATGTAATGAATAAAGAAGGTGATTGGCAAGGTGTTAGTAACGTCATTAAAGCAGGACAAAAATCACCTGTAAATATTATGATTACTGAGCAACTTTAATTTAAAAGAGAGTTTAAGAATGAGAAAAGGAGTTCAACTATTATGGGTCTGTTTCATTAACATGCCCATAATAGTTTCTGCACAAACAGTGAATGGCGATTATGAGCATCAAACTCATATGAGTGATCCTATTGAACCGATTAACCGTGTGATCTGGGATTTTAACTACCTTTATCTGGATGCTTATATCTATAAACCAACCACCGAAACCTATGTTGAATGGGTGCCTGATGGCGGTCGAAAAGCGATAAATAACTTTGTTTTAAATTTTGAAGAACCTTCAACGATAATTAACAATCTCATACAACTTGAATTGAAACATGCTGCAGACGCTTTATTACGTTTTTCCGTTAACTCTACTTTTGGGTTATTAGGTTTTTTCGATTTGGCTGAAAAAGGTGGCGTGCCACGTCGAAGAGAAACGTTTAGTAATGTGCTTGGGCGATGGTATGTACCACATGGCCCTTATCTGATGGTGCCGGTGTTAGGGCCTAGAAGTACAAGAAAGTTAGTCGGAAGTTTTGTCGATGGACTCTATTTTCCTATGAGTTATTTAAGTTTCTGGCAAAGTGGTACATTGTGGGGCTTAGATGGTTTAGATAAACGCGAAAGTGTATTAGGGCAAGAAGTGCTATTAGAGCAAGCGCTTGATCCATACATCTTTGCAAAAGAAGCTTATATACAATATGAAGCTTTCAAATTTTATCAAAATAGTGAAGATATAAACTTGCTGATGGAAGAGAAAGAGCAACAAAAATCATTTGAAGAACAACAAGATCTCGACGCATTTATGGACGAGATCGACTAGGCAGTTAAAGGTAGAGGATTACAGAGTATTATGAACATAATCACAATTGATGGCCCAAGCGGCTCAGGCAAGGGCACTGTGTGTCATATTTTAGCGAGTAAATTAGGCTGGAACTTATTAGATAGTGGCGCGTTATATCGCATTTTAGCTTTTGCTGCCCTACAAAAAAATATTGCTTTAGATGATGCAAAAACATTAACGGCACAGGCACTTAATCTGCAGGTTGCATTCGTTTCTAACGGTGTTGGTGTTGATACGGTACTTGATGGCGAAAACGTCGGTGATAAATTGCGCACAGAGGTCGTTGCAGAAGCCGCTTCTAAGGTGGCTTCTATTCAAGTGGTACGTGATGCGTTACTGGCTCGACAAAAGGCCTTTTATCAAGCGCCGGGTCTAATTGCCGATGGCCGCGACATGGGAACGGTTGTTTTCCCTGAAGCGCCGGTTAAAATATTTTTAGACGCAAGTGCCGAAGAGCGTGCCCAGCGCCGTTTTAATCAGTTGCAAAATAAAGGCTTTGATGTTAGTATCGCGCAAATTTTAAGCGAAATCAAAGAACGTGATTATCGAGATAGAAATCGCACTGTTGCGCCTTTAAAGCCAGCGAGTGATGCTATTGAGATAGACTCAACCTCATTAAGTATTGATGAAGTTGTTGCTCAAGTCCTTGATTTAGTAAAGCTTAAACTCAAATTGGCAGTAAAATAATTTACTGCTTTTTATATATCGTTTTATGGATGAAATGATAATTTTTCTTGCCTCCCTCGCGAATGGATTGTGATGGGTTGTATAAAATAAGTGTGAATAAATAGATGATGGAATCTTTTGCTGAACTATTTGAAGAATCTCTTCAACAGGTAGAAACTCGCCCTGGAACAATTGTTAAAGGTACAATTGTTGGAATCCGTAACAACCTAGTATTCGTTGATGCTGGTCTTAAATCTGAAGCTGCTATCGACGTTGCTGAATTTAAGAACGCTGCTGGCGAAATCGAAGTTGTTGTTGGCGATGTTGTAGATGTAGCGTTAGACGCGGTAGAGGACGGTTTCGGTGAAACTAAACTTTCTCGTGAAAAAGCGAAACGTCACGAAGCTTGGATCCAGCTTGAGAAAGCATACGAAGACCAAGAAACTGTTATCGGTGTTATCAACGGTAAAGTTAAAGGTGGTTTCACTGTTGAATTAAACGGTATCCGTGCTTTCCTACCTGGCTCATTAGTTGACGTACGACCTGTACGTGACACTGCTCACCTTGAAAACAAAGACATTGAATTCAAAGTGATCAAACTTGATCAAAAACGTAACAACGTTGTTGTATCTCGTCGTGCTGTTATCGAAACTGAAAACAGTGCTGAACGTGAAGAGCTACTTGAGAACCTTCAAGAAGGTCAAGACGTTAAAGGTATCGTTAAAAACCTAACTGACTACGGCGCATTCGTAGATCTAGGTGGTGTTGACGGTCTATTACATATTACAGATATGGCTTGGAAGCGTGTTAAGCACCCAAGTGAAATCGTAAATGTTGGTGATGAAATCAACGTTAAAGTTCTTAAGTACGATCGTGAGCGCACTCGTGTTTCTCTAGGTCTTAAGCAACTTGGTGAAGATCCATGGGTAGCAATCGCTAAGCGTTACCCTGAATCAACTCGTTTAACTGGTAAAGTAACTAACTTAACTGATTACGGTTGTTTCGTAGAAATTGAAGAAGGCGTTGAAGGTCTTGTTCACGTTTCTGAAATGGATTGGACTAACAAAAACATCCACCCATCTAAAGTTGTTAACTTAGGTGACATGGCTGAAGTAATGGTTCTAGATATCGATGAAGAACGTCGTCGTATCTCTCTAGGTCTTAAGCAATGTAAAGCTAACCCATGGGAAGAGTTCTCTTCAACACACGATAAAGGCCAGAAAGTTTCTGGTAAAATCAAGTCTATTACTGACTTTGGTATCTTCATCGGTCTTGACGGTAACATCGATGGTCTAGTACATCTTTCTGATATCAGCTGGGATGTTGAAGGCGAGAAAGCAGTTCTTGAATACAAAAAAGGCGACGAAATCGAAGCTGTTGTATTACAAGTTGACCCAGAGCGTGAACGTATCTCTCTAGGTATCAAGCAAATTGCTGCTGACCCGTTCAACAATTACCTAGCAGAAAATAAGAAAGGTACTATTGTTAACGGTACTATCTTAGAATCTGATGCAAAAGGCGCAATTGTAGCTCTTGCTGATAGCGTTGAAGGTTACATTCGTGTTGCTGATATTTCACGTGACCGTATCGAAGATGCATCTACTGTACTTAAAGTTGGCGAACCTGTTGAAGCTAAATTCGTTGGTGTTGATCGTAAAAACCGCGTAATTAGCCTTTCTATCAAAGCGAAAGATGAAGCTGACGAGAAAGAAGCAATCGATAGCTTGAAAGAACAAGATGAAGCAAGCATGGGTAATGCAATGCTTGACGCATTCAATGCAGCTAAAGGCAAATAATTAATTAGGCAGGTATCTTTTTACCTGCCAAATTAACTGGAGTCTGCTTACTGCATTCATTAATTTAAAATGAGGTAAAATATGACTAAGTCTGATTTAATTGAAAGACTAACCAGCAAGCACTTTCAATTGTCGATTAAAGAGGTTGAAGATAGTGTAAAAGAGACACTGCAACTGATGACTGATTCACTGGCCAAAGGCGAGCGAATTGAGGTAAGAGGTTTTGGTAGTTTTTCACTACATTATCGCGCTCCACGTATCGGACGTAATCCTAAAACAGGAGATAAGGTCGAATTAGGTGGTAAGCATGTACCGCACTTTAAACCAGGCAAAGAGTTGAGAGAGCGAGTTAATGCCGTTAATGCTTAATGCATGAACCAAATAAAAATGGTGCTTTTAAAGCACCATTTTTTTTGCCTAATTTTTACCAAAAGTTAAATCGCAGATTTATTCCCAAGGCAATTTATAATACACTGAGTAAACCATTCACGTGTTAAGAGCATAAAATATGAAACGTTTTCTCACATTGGTACTTATCGTTTTACTATTCGCCATTGCGATTGTTTTAGGTTTGAAAAATCAACAAGCAGTTAATATCAATTATCTGTTGGCACAAAGTGAAGTTCGCCTTTCTACGCTTCTTGCGATCAATTTCATGTTTGGCTTTATTATTTCAGCGTGTTTTGGCACCCTTTTTTATCTTCGTTTAACCATGAAAAATCGCCACCTTCGTAAGTTAAATAAAAAACAACGTAAAGCATTAAACCTTTTACGTACAAATTCAGAAAAAGATTAACCTCTAGTGCAAGAGATCTTCTTCCTCCTGTTACCTGTTGCTGCCTTTTATGGTTGGTACATGGGTGTGCGCAGTGTTCACCAAAAGAAACAAAAAAAAGAAAATAAGCTCAGTCGAGATTATGTCAAAGGACTTAACTTCCTATTAAGTGATCAGCCAGATAAAGCCGTGGATCATTTTATCGCGCTATTAGAAGTTGATAATGAAACTATTGAAACGCATCTTGCTTTAGGTAATCTATTTCGCCAACGTGGTGAAGTTGAGCGCTCTATTCGTATCCATCAAAACTTAATTGCACGCCCTTCATTAACGCGTGAGCAACGTGATTTAGCCTTGTTACAATTAGGCAGAGATTTTTATCAAGCAGGCTTATTTGATCGCAGTGAAGAAATTTTTATACAACTGAAAGATTCTCCTGAATATAAACAAGTGGCATTAGAGAACCTGCTAAAAATTTATCAGCAATTAAAAGATTGGCAAGAAGCTGTTAGTGTTACTGAAATGCTAAACCGAATTGGCAATGGTAAAGTTAAGCGTCGTACGCTTTCTTATTTATATTGCAGTTTGGCGGCTGACGAAGACGATGAAAAGCTGCAAGTAAAATTATATAAAAAAGCACTGATTACTTTCCCTGCTTGTATAAAAGCAAGTTTGGCTTTGAGTGATTATTACCAGCGAGTTAATAAAATAGATAAAGCCCTATTAATATTAGAAAGTATTCCAGATGTTGATATCGACTTTAGTGAAGTCGTATTAGAAAGGCTATTAATATTACATCAGCAGTTAGGCAGTGAAGAAGAGCTCATTAACTACCTTTATCGCATTATTAGCCTAGGAGCGGGGGCAAGCAGTGTGATACTGCTTTCAAAGTTAATTGCAGAGTTTCGTAGCGTAGAAAAAGCACAAGCATTTATGCTTCAAGAATTACGTCGTAATCCAACGATGAAAGGTTTTAATCAGCTGATGACTTACCACTTAACGCTTTCTGAAGCCGCCAGTGAAGTAGAAAGTTTATCCTTTTTACAGAAATTAGTCGCAGAACAAATAAAGTTACGCCCGCAGTATCGCTGTCAAAAATGTGGTTACTCAAGTAATAAATTATACTGGTTATGCCCCTCTTGTAAGACTTGGGGAAGAATAAAACCTATTCGAGGCCTGGATGGGGAATAAAAGAAAGCAGTTAGCTATCAGCTGTCAGTTATTAGCTAAGACCCAGCTTCAAATAACTTAGCTCCATGCAATTATTATATAAATTAGAAGTGGGACTTTAGTCCTGCATTATAAAAGAAGAAAACAATGAAACAGATTTTCGATCCAAAAGTAGTGATCGCATTAGATTACGATAACAAGCAAAGCGCATTAGATTTTATCGAGCAACTTGATCCTTCAACTTGCCGTCTTAAAATTGGCAAAGAGATGTTTACCCATTTTGGTCCTGATTTTGTAAAACAAATTGTAGCGAAAGATTTTGATGTGTTCTTAGACCTTAAATTCCATGATATTCCAAATACTGTGGCTAAAGCTGTCAAAGCGGCTGCGGATCTTGGTGTGTGGATGGTTAACGTACACGCCAGTGGTGGTCGACGTATGATGGAAGCGGCCAAAGCTATTCTTGAACCTTATGGCGATAAAGCACCACTATTAATCGCTGTGACGGTATTAACGAGTATGGATGAAAGCGACTTGTTAGAGCTTGGCATTGAACTATCACCTCTTGAGCAGGTGAAACGACTGGCTATTCTAACTAAATCATCGGGACTTGATGGTGTTGTTTGTTCATCGCATGAAGCAACCGAATTAAAAGCATTGTTAGGTAAAGAGTTTAAATTAGTGACACCAGGTATTCGCCCTGAGGGAAGTGAATCAGGTGATCAGCGCCGTATTAAAACGCCTAAGCAGGCAATGGACTCTGGTTCTGACTATTTAGTCATTGGACGCCCAATTACTCAGGCTGGAAATCCGGCACAAGTTTTAACAGAAATTAATGCAACGCTATAAAGCTGGAATGGTTACATGAAAAGATTTGATATCAATAAATATAAAGCAGAATTTATGGCCAAGTTTGCGGTTGATTTTACGCCGTGGATGTCACCTGCGATTCGTGATTATTATTCACTGTTTATCAAAAAAGCGCATAGTAACCGTGAACAATTACTGTCATGGGTGAAAGAGTACTCTATCTTAAAAGATGGGAAAACGATTAACGTTGCTCAAAAACCCGTTCAGTTATCGCCAGAAGCCAGAGAGTTATTTTTAATATTACAGTCTCAAATTGGTGAAGAGGTACATGTTGGTGACTGGCTAACGATCTCTCAAGATCGTATTGACCAATTTGCAACGGTAACAGAAGATAATCAGTGGTTGCACAATGATGTTGAGCGAGCGGAAAAAGAGTCGCCTTTTAAAACTACGATTGCACATGGTTTTTTAACCCTCTCCCTTTTACCGCGTTTGACTGATAGCGTGAATACCGAGAAACCACTTTACCCTGACGCTAAAATGACTGTCAATTATGGTTTAAACCAAGTACGTTTTCCTTACCCGGTAAAAACAGGCAGTATTATACGTGCTCATAGTCGCCTAATTAAAGTAACACCTATTAAGCGTGGCCTCGAGATCGAAAAAGAGATCTCTGTTGAAATAAAGAATACACGTCGGCCAGGGTGTGTTGCTGTATCGGTTGTACGTGTTTATTTCTAGTCATAGCTAATGATGATCTTTTGAGTGCTTCTTAAGGTCATCATCAATTTTATCTTTTATGTTTCATCTCCTCTTAGTTCTAAATCTCCAAAATACCTCCATCGAAAAGATTGCCACCTTTACGGCATGATACCCATTATTTCAATCACGAATAATTGACAGGATCTTTGTCCATTAAAAGGATCTTTACGGGTAAAACGTCATGCTTAACTCGTAAGCTTTTGATTTTTAATTGTTTAAATCTATTTCACAACGCTCCCCTAAGCCTTAAATACGATATTGCTCCTACAAAATTTACTCTTCTAAAAGTTGGCATGTAAATCGCATTATAAAACTTGAGAGTAAAAATTGACGGCAAAACGAACAAACATTGCCGATTTTTCCCGTAAAGGGACAAAAAGGAACAAAGGAGTAAATCATGGCTCAGGTAATTAATACAAATATAATGTCGCTTAACGCACAGCGTCAATTAAACAAAAGTCAGCTTACGCAAAATGAAGCAATGGAGCGTTTGTCGTCAGGCCTACGTATCAACAGCGCAAAAGATGATGCCGCTGGTCTTGCTATCTCAACAGGTATGCAATCACAAATTCGTGGTATTAACCAAGCGGTTCGAAATTCAAATGATGGTATTTCGATGGCACAAACGGCCGAAGGGTCAATGGATGAGATGACCAACATATTACAACGTATGCGTGAGTTATCAGTGCAATCAGCGAATGATACGAATTCAGCATCTAACCGTGAAGCGATTCAACAAGAGGTTGATCAATTACATAATGAACTTGATCGCATTGCAAGTACGACTGAGTTTAATGGTGTGAAATTATTAGATGGAAGCTCAGGTACAACCACGTTGCAAATAGGTGCAAACTCTGGTGAGACGCTCAGTTTTTCTATTGAATCGGTAACCACTAATGATTTAGGTTTAAATGGTGGTTTAAATAAAGGGGAGCTTAATGGTGGCCGTGTTTCTAGTGCGACTACTGGCACAGCAGGTGAAATGCTCATTAATGGTGTTGATGTACCAGCTTCGGAAACAGGCTCAGCTGCTGATATTGCTAAAGCAATCAATATTAAAACGGCTGAAACAGGTGTGACAGCAAGTGCTTATAATGTTATTCAAGGCGATGATGCAAGTGCAACAGTAACCGGTAAAACAGATGGAATGACGATTAAAGTGGGTAATGCAGACGCGATAATATTAGGTCCAACATCTTCAATGGATAACTTAGTTGAAACCATTAACCGTGATGTAGCTGGGGTTACTGCTTCAGTGGGTGATAAAGGTGAGTTGTTAGTCACCAATGATACTGGTGAAGATATTGCCATCAGTAAAGGGCAAGGTGCCGGCATTATCAGCACCGATAGCGCAACTCAAGCTGCTATTTCTGGTGCACAAGTAACGTTAACTACCGCAGTTGGTGTACAAGATGGTCTAAAGACTACTTATGATGGAGAGGTAATTACTCGTGATGCAGCACAAGCTACATTTGATACAAGTCCTCAAGCCGCAGCTGATGCTGCTACTCTTACTGCTGCCTTGGGTGTTTTTGATACCGCACAAGGTGTATATGATGCTGGCGTAGTTGTGTTGGCGACAGCACAGGGCGTGTTTGATACTGCTCAAGAGACCGCTTTAAATGCAGCTCCTGCAGAAGAATTCTCTGGATATTTGGCACTAGATAGCGCTGATGACTCTCCTATTAATGTGAGTGGCACTAGCCCTGGTGTCGCAGGATTTACAAACTCAAATGGTGCCGACTCGGTTGTTGGCGAAGTTGCAACTTTAGCTAATATTACAGAGGCAGATAAACTACAAATTAATGGTATTGATATCGCACAATTTTCAGGTGCGGGTGCTACTCCGACAGATGCAGAACTAACTGCTTATATTAACTCTTATTCAGAGCAAACTGGGGTGACGATGTCAGGTACCGCAGCTGCAGGTTATCAGTTCTCAGCTGAAGGTGGTCGTAGCATTGAAATTTCTTCGGGTGCAGACACGCAAGCTGGGCGTGCAAAAGCTTTAACTGCCTTAGGTATGCAAAGTGAAATGGGCGGAAAAGTGATTGATGGTTTAGGGACTAACGTACGTACGGTTCAAGGTGCATCAAGCACCTTGAATAAAATAGATGCTGCTTTACAGCAGATTTCAGAGTCTCGTGCTGGCTTAGGTGCGGTGCAAAACCGTTTAGGGTCTACGATTTCTAACTTAGAAAACGTATCGCAAAACTTATCGGCGTCAAACTCACGTATCCAAGATGCCGATTTTGCTGCGGAAACATCTAAAATGAGTAAAGCACAGATTCTGCAACAAGCAGGTACCTCTATGCTTTCGCAGGCTAATGCAAGTACTCAAAATGTACTGTCATTATTACAAGGATAAAGTGAGGTGGTAAATCAACGTTAATAAACGGCAATAATTGCCACATTAATTTGATATACCATTACAGGTAAAATGGGTGAAGGTTTCGTAGGTTTTTACTCTCATTTTCTCCTCAAGTTCCACCCATTTAAAGGTAGCTTCGGCTACCTTTTTCGGTTTTAGTCTTTTATTATCTTCCTCTCTTTAATTATTCACTCGCAAGCAAACACGGCCAGTTCACCACGAAGGGCACAGAGAACGCGAAGAAAACTCAAATAATCGGTTTTACTCATAACGGTAAACACACAAGAAATTAACCACGAAGCCGCTGCGCAGCACAGAGGACACGAAGAAAATCAAAAGAATTAGGAATTAGGGGCAGGTTTTAGCTTTTAACTTCCTCTTCCTTCGTGCTTTGGTGGTGAATTGCTTTTGATCTTGCTTACCGCAACAAAAAATTCACCACGAAGCCGCTACGCTACACAGAGGACACCAAGAAAATCAAAAGAGTCTAGGGGTTTTAACTTCTTTGTCCTTCGTGCCTTGGTGGTTAATCGCTTTGGTACGGGGTTATCATGAGCGCTTCCTCGCTCTAAAAAGATCATTTTTATTTTCTTTAGATCCTATTAGATCCTGATCTAAGCGTTTTTAAGTATACTATATGAATATTTATGGTATTTAAAATCAACTAGTTAAAGTTTTATGTTTTTAATTTTAAAAAATAGCCCTTTTTTCTAAAGTTATTAGACTGCTGGTCGATAAGGTTATTAAGTCAGCACATCGACTGTTTTGAAAATGAACCGTTAGATAAAGAATTTTTAAAAAACATTAAAGTTATTTTTTAAGCGGTCGATAAGTAAATTATAACCAACTAAATCGGTACTTAAGCTTTATAAAAACTTAAGTCAGAATATAAACTAAGGAGCACATCATGGCTGCAGTAGTAAACACAAACGTAATGTCATTGAACGCACAGCGTCAATTAGGCAAATCACAAGCAACTTCTAACCAAGCAATGGAACGTTTATCTTCTGGTTTACGTATCAATAGTGCTAAAGATGATGCTGCTGGTCTTGCAATCTCAACGGGTATGCAATCACAAATCAAAGGTATCAACCAAGCAGTACGTAACTCAAACGATGGTGTGTCAATGGCACAAACTGCAGAGGGTTCAATGGATGAGATGACTAACATCTTACAACGTATGCGTGAACTATCGGTTCAATCTGCCAATGATACAAACTCATCGTCTAACCGTGAATCAATCCAAAAAGAAGTTGACCAATTACACAGTGAGCTTGACCGTATCGCATCAACAACTGAGTTTAACGGTACTAAACTGTTAGATGGTAGTGCCGGTAAAACAACACTACAAATTGGTGCCAACTCAGGTCAAACATTGAGCTTCTCAATTGATTCCGTAACCACTAATGATTTAGGTTTAAACGGTAATTTAAACAAAGGCGAACTTAATGGTGGTCGTGTTACTACAGCCACTACCGGTACAGCTGGTGAAATGCTCATCAATGGTGTTGATGTGCCTGCTTCAGACACTGGCTCTGCTGCTGATATTGCGAAAGCCATTAATGTTAAAACGGCAGAGACAGGTGTGACAGCAAATGCTTACAATGTTGTTCAAGGTGATCATGCAAGTGCATCAGTAACTGGCGTAACAGATGGTATGACCATTAAAGTTGGGGGGGCAGACGCGGTAACATTAAGTGCAACCTCTTCAATGGATAACTTAGTTGAGACTATTAACCGTGATGTAGCAGGGGTCACTGCCTCTAAGGGTGATGATGGTGAGTTAATCATGACCAATGATACGGGTGAAGATATTGCCGTTACTAAAGGGCAAGCTGCCGGTATTGTCAGCACCGATAGTGCAACTCAAGCTGCTATTTCTACAGCAAATGGAACGTTAGCTACCGCAGTTGGTGTACAAGATGGTCTAACGACTACTTATGATGCAGCTGTAGTTACTCGTGATGTGGCACAGGCTGTATTTGATGCAAGCCCTCAAGCTGCTGGTGATGCAGCGACTCTTACTGCCGCATTGACTGCTTTTGATGGTGAACAAACTACATATGATGCTGGCGTAGTTACACTGGCGACAGCACAGGGTGTGTTTGATGGTGCTAAAGAGACTGCTTTAAATGCAGCACCTGCAGAAACTTTTTCTGGTTATGTCGCCTTAGATAGCGCTGATGACACGCCTATTGCCGTGACGGGCACTGATTCTGCTAATGCGGGTTTTGAAAAGTCCAATGGTGCAGATTCATTTTCAGTGGCCACTGCTGGAGCAGGTACCAGTGCGATTACAGCCGCTGATAAACTGAATATTAATGGTATTGATATTACCGCTGCTGTAACGACGAATACAGCGGGCTTAGTAGACCACATCAATTCGTTCAGCAACGAAACAGGTGTGACAGTAAGCGCTGACGGAAAAACATTCTCTGCAGAAGAGGGGCGTGGTATTGAAATCACTTCAAGTGCCGATACACAAGCTGGACGTAAAACCGCATTAGCAAAATTTGGTATTAGCAACGAGATGGGTGGTAAATCTATCGATAGCTTAGGGACTAATGTATCAACAGCTGCAGGTGCAGCAAGTACCATTGAGAAAATTGATGAAGCATTAAACCGAGTAACTGAATCTCGTGCAGGCTTAGGTGCGATTCAAAACCGCCTAAGCTCAACCGTATCTAACTTAGAAAATGTATCACAAAACTTAGCAGCGTCTAACTCGCGTATTCAAGATGCTGACTTTGCGGCAGAAACGTCTAAAATGAGTAAAGCACAGATTTTACAACAAGCGGGTACATCAATGCTTTCACAAGCAAATGCATCAGCACAAAGTGTATTATCGCTTCTTGGTTAAACCAATAGGGTTGCTAACTAGTTGATTGATAGCTCCCTAGCAATAGGGGGCTTTTTTGCTTTTTTGCTTATTAGCTTTTGCTTATTAATTTTTCTAATTATTGTTTTTGGATTACGTGAGGTCAATTATGTCGGAATTAAATAATGTTGCTCTATCATCATCAGGCTTTGTTGGTATTGAGAAAGAAAGTAGCGTCACCAATAGTTTACAAGAGATAGCCACTCAGCCAAAAATAGCGGAGTTTGATGGTCAGGCGATTGCGCCGCAAGCAGAAAAGAAAGAGGGTGAACTTAGCCCTGCACAGGTAAAAGAAACCGTGCAAGAGGTGAACGATATTTTACATAATATGAATCGTAATTTATCTTTTACGGTTGACGAGCAATTAGGGCAAAGTGTCATTTTGGTGAAAGACGCGGAAAGTGATGAGATTATTCGCCAAATTCCATCAGAGGAGTTGGTGGTATTACGCAAAAAAATGGATGATGTAGTGGGTATTTTGTTTGATACCAAAGTGTAAGGAAACTGAGTAACCTTCCCCTGTTGCGTCTATTCCAATACTAATGTCTGTCATAAGGGGGGTTCGAACTTGAAAAAGATAAAATAGCACTAGGCTATGATTGATCTTATAATTTAATGCTATTTTATCTGTGTAAGTGGCTTAATTCTTGCATTTTTTTTGACTCTCTAGTGAATAATAAATACAGTAGTAAGGAGTTATCATGTCTTCAATCACTTCAACAGGGCTTGGCTCTGGTCTTAAAATTAATGATATAGTAGAAGCAATAGTAGGGGCTGAAAAAGATCCTGCATTAGCGAAGATGATAAAATCATCAGGGCAAGCAACGGCGATGATTTCAGCTTATGGCATGCTAAACAGTGAACTCTCTGCATTTAAAGACTCTTATAAAGACCTTGGTCGTACTTCTACTTTTTCAGCTGCCACAGCGACCAGCAGTGATAGTACAATCCTTGATGCTAAACTTGGCATTGGTGCTGTGGCGGGCAGCTGGGAATTTGAAGTACAGCAACGTGCCCAAGCGCAAACCGTCGTTTCTTCTGTTGATACTTCTTACGCAGAAGCAACCTCAGAGGTGGGTACCGGCACAATTACCTTCACCTATGGAACCTATAACGATGACGGTTCTTTCTCAGTTAACCCTGATAAAGCACTAGAAACCTTATCCATTGATTCTGCTAATAATTCACTTGATAAAATGCGAGATGCGATTAACGAAGGTGATTATAGTGTCTCTGCTTCTATTATCAATGATGGTACTAACTATCGTTTAGTGCTGACTAATAAAGAAACGGGCGAAGCTAACGCCATGCAAATAACAGTGGTTGATGGTGATGGAGATAACAGTGATGCATCAGGTTTATCATCTCTCACTTACTCTCCTACAGTTAAACATATGGAGTCAACCTCCACAGCACAAGATGCAAAAATTGAGATGAATGGTATTACAATCACACGTGATAGCAATGAAATTTCCAATGTGATCGAAGGGGTGACACTCAATATTAATGGCGAAACTGAAATGAATAAAAAAGTGTCATTAACGATTAAACAAGATAACAGCGTTGTGGAAGAACAATTAAAGGCTTTTGTTGAAAACTACAATAATACCATCACTAAAATGAATTCGTTAACTGCTGATGGTGGTGGGCAAGGTTCTGATGGTGCTTTGAATGGTGACTCAACGGTGCGTAATATCCAAAATCAAATGCGTGGTGTATTAAATACATCACTAACCCATATTGGTGGAGCGGTACAAAGTTTTGCCGATTTAGGCATGCTAACCAATCGTGATGGCACGTTATCACTAGATGCAGATAAGCTTTCAGGTATCATGAAAAATGATATGCAAAGTGTGGCAAATTTCTTCACTGCTTCAGGTGCTGCTAATGATTCATTTATCGATTTTGAAAGTAATAGTAGTTTAACTAAACCGGGTACTTATGATATTGAAGTGACTAAACTGGCAACGCAAGGCCAGTTAACTGGCGCTATTCACGCTGGCTTTCCAATGACCATTGATGCCTCTAACGATACCTTTAAAATGCGCCTAGATGGTTTCCTGTCAGAAGATATTATACTTTCATCGCAAACTTATAATTCAATCGAAGAGCTCACCACGGAATTACAATCTAAAATTAATTCAGATCCTAATTTTGTAGAAAATGGGCTAAATGTGAGCATTATCGAAAGTGCTGGCGCTTTTTCAATAACGTCTAATAGTTATGGGTCTTCATCAACCGTTGCCTTCACCGAGATAGAAGATCCTAGTTTTACTACATTATTAGGTTTCGCTGTCAGTGGTGGTGTTAATGGTGAGGATATTGAAGGGCTCATTGATGGTAAAGCCGCTTATGGCGATGGTCAGTTCCTACTTTCTGAAAGTGGGGATTCAACCGGCATAAAAGTGAAAGTTGATGGCGGTCCTTTAGGGGAACGTGGGCAGGTAACTTATGCAGAAGGCATGAGCACTGTCATGAACGATATGCTTGACGGTATGATCGATATAAATATCAGTTCGACAAAAGGTGATATTGAAAGTAGTGGCAGTATTATCGATGGTAAAGTTGACTCATTGTATAAAAAAATCAACCAAATCGATGAACAACAAGCCAGCTTGATGTACAAGATGGATAAAATGGAAGCACGTTTATACAAGCAGTTTAATGCAATGGATATGGCAGTTTCTAGTTTGAATAATACCAGGGAATATCTAAAATTAAGCCTGGATGCCTTACCGGGTTATACCAGAGATAAATAAAAATTGAAATTTAGACCCCTCTCCCATTCACAATATATTATATAATGCCCTCTAATTAAATTTTTTTAATTGAAGGGCTGTACCTCAGAACTATCAGCCGAAAAATTATTATCGAATAGATTATTTTTAAAACGACTTATACAGAGCAGGTTATAGGTAACTACTAGAGAAAGGTGAACCCTATAGAGTGATCTAAGACAATAAGTGTATAGGAATTATAAAACTTCTTTTCTGCTATTATTGAAATTTTTCGTAACTACTCAGCACCCGCCTAAAACGGGTGCTTTTTATACGAAAGTAGTTACAATTTTTCTAGGTCAAAAAACTGCATTCGTTTTATCATTAATTGAGGCTGATATTTATTTATATGCTTTTATTTTACTTTTATTACGTCGTTGTAATAAAGACTTTTCTTTTAATTGCAGAAAATACACATTAGAACGTTGTTGTAATAATTCAACCGCATTTTCAAGGCGTTGAAGCTGGCTAATTACTCTCAGCATCTCTTCTTCAGGGCTATTATCAAGCAAGTATTTTATCTGTGCACTGAATTGGTCTTGTTGCGGTAAGAATTCTTCGTACCGTTCTTCATCAAGTAAAATATTAAGCTCTTTTTCAAGTTCAAATAGTCGCTCAAGTTGGGCTTGTGTCGTGTTCATGTCAGTCTCTTACTTGGTGATTTTATTTGTTATATTGCTGGCGAATTTCTTGAGGAATACCATCCCAACCAGATTTTATTTCGGAAATTAAGGAGATAACTTCTGTTAGTGGCTCTGGAGAATTTGTAAAGTTAGCCTTTGATACTTGAGTAATCATATAAGTATATAAGTTATAGAGATTCTCGGAAATTTCACCGCCTTTTTCCATGTCTAAACTGTCTTGTAATTCACCAATTAAACCAATGACCTTACCTAACATTTTATTTTTATTTTCGATTTCTTTACGATCAATTGCCCCTTTAGCGCCCGCTAAATTACCTAATATATGCTGCATAATGAGTGAAATAAGGGTATGAGGATCAGCTTGCTCAACGAATGCCAGATTATTGTTTTGATATTTCTTGATAGAGCCACGCATAATTATTTTCCTTGCTACTATTTTATTTACACAGGACAGTTTACGTCTGCTTTTTATAAATGCATCATTATTATAATAACTGCGTAATGTTTGACGTAATATTATGATTCAGTGCACTGTTATGGTTTAACTATACACCTTAATAAAGCAATATTCATTCCCGTTTTATAGTGCTTGCTTAGGAAAAGTTTATTATAGAATTATCAATCGAATAGCAATACAAGCGTCATGATATGGACATCGTCATGTTTTTGACTTTAATCATGTGCAATTCTTCAAAATTGTCCTAAACTTGCGATAATTAAATTTTAAGAGTGAATTTTATGCAACAGAGAGCCCCTGTCTATTTGGTTGGTATTGAACCTAAACAGTCTGAAACAATAAAAACCGTATTACAATTTGTTGGCGAACAGTGTGAGGTCGTTGAAAGTGATCGTTTATTAAACAGTGTTAATGACTGTAAACCACTGGCTGTTATTTACGGCGGAAGCATCTCTGCTACATTATTAAAGAACTTCTCAACAGTCCCCTTTTTAACCTTGAGTGGTGTTGAAAGCGAACTTAAAGATAATCATCTTGGTTTATTAACATTGCCTATTGTGTATGAACAATTGACGCAGTTATTACATTATTGTCAATCATTCCATAATCCGGGTAAAAAATTACAAAAAGCCAATAGTTATCTGACTAAATCGTTAGTGGGGCGTGGTTTACGTATTCAAGAGATCCGTTACTTAATTGAACAGGTCTCTGATAGTAAAGCCAATGTACTTATATTAGGTGAGTCAGGCACAGGTAAAGAAGTGGTTGCACGTGCTATTCACGAAGTATCGTTACGCAAAAAAGGCCCTTTTGTGCCTATTAACTGTGGCGCAATTCCTGCTGAATTATTAGAAAGTGAACTTTTTGGTCATGAAAAAGGGGCTTTTACTGGTGCATTTTCAGCACGTAAAGGACGTTTCGAATTGGCTGCTGGTGGGACTATCTTCCTCGATGAAATTGGTGATATGCCAATGCCGATGCAAGTTAAGTTATTGCGTGTTTTACAAGAGCGTACTTTCGAGCGAGTGGGTGGCACTAAAACGTTACAGGCTGATGTGCGTGTTGTTGCGGCTACACATCGAAATTTAGAAGATCTGATTGAAAAGGGATTTTTCAGAGAAGATCTTTATTATCGACTCAATGTATTCCCAATTGAAAAGCCAGCACTGCGCGAACGACAAGAAGATATCCCGCTTTTATTACAAGAGTTATTATCACGCTTAGAAGGCGAGCATAAAGCGACACTGCGCTTTACACAGCGCGCGCTTGACTCTTTGATGCAACATAGCTGGCCGGGCAATGTACGCGAGTTATCAAACTTGTTAGAACGTTTACTTATTTTGCACGCTAATAAAATTGTTGATTTAGGTGACTTGCCTATTAAATACCGTTATTTGGATGCGCAGGGTGAGGCTGTAGAGAAAATTCAATACAGTGAAGAGGAAGAGTCTCTTGCTGAGCGTGATGCACTATGTGGCATGTTTGGTGATGCGCCTATTGTGGCGGATGAGTCAGAGGCATTTGATGAGTCACTCGGTTTCCTTGGGCATCTTCCAACGGAAGGCATGAATTTAAAAGACAAGATAACTGAGTTTGAAATTGAAATGATTCGACAGGCGCTAGATAGTCAAGATGGTGTGGTTTCACATGCTGCTGAGTTACTGTCTATGCGTCGTACCACACTGGTTGAAAAAATGAAAAAATATGGATTAAATAAAGACGGCTAATCCATCTTACTGATTAATATTAACTATTTATATTAACTATTCATTACTACAAGCCCATTTAGTGAACTGCCCCTATAGTTGGAAAGCAATATTGTTTTTTAATGGGGGCACTTCATAGATGGGCTTTTTTGTCTGTCATTTTTGTGTCACTAAGTTCGTAAGTTACTGTTGTATAATTGAAATAACCTGTTGGCACAAATACTGCTTAATAGCTTGTAAGAGCAAATTTTAAGCAGGTGATAACATGACCCATTATAACCCTAAAGCGATTTTACAAAATGACACGCAGCCACTAGAGCAAGAGTCGTTTGCAGGTGAGCTTCAGCAATTACGTGCGCAAGCCGCTTACAGAGATCAACTTTACAACGAATTACCTTCTGGATTGATTGTTATTGATGGTAATGGCGTGGTTGATCAAGCGAATCGTGTGGCATTATCCCTGCTTGGAGAGCCTTTAGAAGGACAGTTATGGAGTGACATCATTGGACGTTCATTTGCGCCAAAAAATGATGATGGCCATGAAATATCGCTAAAAAATGGTCGTCGTATTCAGTTATCTATCTCCTCT
Source organism: Psychromonas sp. Urea-02u-13 (assembly GCF_002835995.1). Lineage (GTDB taxonomy): Bacteria > Pseudomonadota > Gammaproteobacteria > Enterobacterales > Psychromonadaceae > Psychromonas. Next base: position 71,567 of record NZ_PJBZ01000044.1, read on the forward strand.
TTAAACGGCCAGCCTGGACAACTTATTTTATTAACGGATCTGACTGATACACGTCAACTGCAAGAGCATGTTGCTAAGTTAAAACGTCTTTCATCACTCGGTAAAATGGTTGCGTCCTTAGCACACCAAATCAGAACGCCACTTTCAGCTGCTATGCTGTATGGCGCTAATCTTGCGAATAAAACCTTAACTGAAAGTTCACGATCACGTTTTCAAGGCAAGTTGATGAATCGCTTAAGTGATTTAGAAACGCAGGTAAATGATATGCTACTTTTTGCGCGTAGTGGCGATCAAAAAATTATCGAAGAAGTCTCGTTGGTTACCTTACTTGAAGAGGTGCAAGATGCGAGCGAAACTATGTTACAACAAGTGAATGGTCACCTTCAATGTCGCTTTCCTGATCCTGATTTACTCATTATGGCTAATAAGAGTGCACTTGCTAGTGCGATAACAAACCTCATCTCTAATGCAGTAGAAGCGACAGGTAAAGGCGTTAAATTGTATATCAGCACGCAACGCCGTGGTGAAGATAAAGTAGAGATATCGGTGATGGATAATGGCCCTGGTATTGAAAAAGGTAAGATAGCGAAGGTAATGGAAGCATTTTATACCACTAAGTCTCAGGGGACCGGACTTGGCTTAGCGGTTGTACAGTCTATTGCGCAAGCGCATAAAGGCTCAGTTGAAGTAAAATCTGAATTCTCAAAAGGCAGCTGTTTTACATTAGTATTACCGTTACATCGTGTTGGTGATTATAAAAGCATCGCACTTAATCAAGTGGTAGGAGGTTAATATGTCGCAAGGTAAATTATTAGTTGTTGAAGATGATGCAGGTTTACGTGAGGCATTGATCGATACCTTGTTATTAGCAGGCTACCAGTGTGTCGAAGTAGACAGCGGAGAAGCTGCGCTAATCACCCTCAATCAACAGAAGTTTGATATGGTGATCAGTGATATCCAGATGGGCGGTATGTCTGGTTTAACGCTATTACAAAATATTAAAGATAAATTTCCAAGCTTACCGGTTTTATTGATGACCGCTTATGCAACGATTGATGATGCCGTTAATGCGATTCGTGATGGGGCGATTGATTATCTTGCTAAGCCTTTTTCACCGGAAGTGTTATTAAGCCAGGTCAGTCGTTATGCGCCGGTTAATAAAGTGGAATCATGCACGCCTATCTATGGTGATAGCAGTACCGAAAAAATGTTTAAAATGGCAGAGAAAGTTGCGTTAAGTGACGCCTCTGTCATGATCACGGGCCCAAGTGGCAGTGGTAAAGAGGTATTGTCTCGTTATTTACACGATAAATCATCACGCAGTGAAGAGGCCTTTGTCGCGATTAACTGTGGGGCGATTCCCGATAGTATGCTTGAGTCGACCTTATTCGGTTATGAAAAAGGTGCATTCACGGGGGCTGTTCAGGCGTGTCCTGGTAAGTTTGAGCAAGCACAAGACGGTACTATTTTATTAGATGAAATTACCGAGATGCCGCTGGAATTGCAGGTTAAGTTATTACGTGTTTTACAGGAACGAGAAGTTGAGCGTTTAGGCTCTCGAAAAACCATTAAACTTAATATCCGCGTATTAGCAACCAGTAACCGAGATCTCAAAAAAGCAGTTGAAGCCGGTACGTTCAGAGAAGATCTTTATTACCGTTTAAATGTATTTCCATTGCAATGGTTGCCTTTAAGTAAACGAAAGGGTGATATTTTCCCACTTGCAGAGCATCTTTTATCACGCCATGCGTTAGCACAATCTCAAGCGATTCCTGTATTGAGCGCAGAAGCTAAAGCGTTATTACTGGCTTATCCTTGGCCGGGTAATGTGCGTGAGTTAGATAACGTTATGCAACGCGCCTTAATTTTATGCGATGGTCAAAAAATTGACGTGCAGTCTCTTATCTTAGAAGATATTCAGTTTGAGCATATGTGTGCTGAACCTGAAGTAGATGAAAGTGAAGCAATTACGCCTGTTAGTGAAGTGCTAGACGTTACTCAAGCGTTACAGGAAGAATCGGCAGAACTGGGAAAGGGTTTGAAAGATCAGGAGCAGAAAATCATTCTGCAAGCACTGCAAAGTTGTGCGGGTAAACGAAAAGATGTCGCTGAATTGTTAGGTATTAGCCCACGAACATTACGTTATAAATTGGCGAGAATGAAAGACCAAGGCATCGCATTACCGGCGTAATGCGAATTAGCATGGTTTTGTGTTTTTAAGCCACTAGGTTTTTAAGTACTTCCGCTGCTTTTTGCGCTTTGCCTGGACCTAAAACAATTTGTAATTGTTGGTCTGTTTCAATGACGCCAAATACACCACTAATACGCTTTATTTGTAGATGGTCTGCGTTATTTTTATCTTTTAATGATAAACGCAGACGTGTCATACAGTTAGTACAGCTATCGATATTATCTTTACCACCAACAGCATTGATTACTTCTTGAATTGTTTCTTCCATGTTTTACACCTTACAAGTAAATTGACAGCTAAATAGTATACTAAAAATCAACGATGAAGCGAAAATACCGATCCCATTGTTATTATAAAAACAAAATAACTGTTGCAAACACGAATCATTCTCATTATAATCTAGTTAATATTGATAACTACGACTATTTGGATGACTACTTATGTTTGCTAAAAAAATGTTTACTCGTGGTGCTGCATTAATTGCACTAACAACGGCTTCGTTTTCAACATTGGCTGAAGAGGTTAACATCTACTCATTTCGCCAAGCATTTTTGATTGAACCTATTATGGAAAAATTCACTCAAGAAACGGGCATTAAAGTAAATGTTTTATTTGCTAAAAAAGGACTTATCGAGCGAGTTAAACGTGAAGGTGAATTATCGCCTGCAGATTTAGTATTAACGACGGATATTAGTCGTCTTGTAAAACTAACTAGCCAAGATTTAACACAATCAGTAAACAGTGACATTCTCAATAAAAACATTCCAAGCCAGTACCGTGACCCTGAAAACCAATGGTTTGCATTAACAACACGTGTGCGTAACATTTATTCTTCAGCTGATCGTGTTGGACCGGTTGATGTGACTTATCAAGATTTAGCAACACCTGCATTTAAAGGTAAAATCTGTACGCGTTCAGGCAAACATCCGTATAATGTTTCTTTAGTTGCATCTGTTATTGCACATGAAGGCGAAGCAAACGCTAAAGTATGGCTTGAAGGTGTAAAAGCTAACCTTGCTCGTAAACCACAAGGTAACGATCGCGCACAAGTTAAAGCCGTTAAAGATGGCCTTTGTGATTATGCGTTAGGTAACAATTATTACTTAGGTAAAATGTTAGCAAATCCGAAACAAGTGGCTTGGGCTGAAGCGGTAAGCATCAATTTCCCAAATCAAAAAACAACGGGTTCACATGTTAATGTAAGTGGTGTTGTTTTAGCTAAATACGCACCTAACAAAGAAAATGCAGTTAAATTGATGGAATTCTTGTCAGGCGATGTTGCACAACAGATGTATGCTGAAGTTAATTATGAATACCCAGTAAAAGTAAGTGTACAACCGTCAAAATTGGTTGCATCATGGGGACAATTCAAAGCTGACGTTTTACCTCTTGCTGAAATCGCAAAGAATCACGAAGCTGCTGTTAAATTATTGGATGAAGTGAAGTTTGACCTCTAAGAAATTTTCGTTTTATAAGTTACTCCCTTGGGGGGTAACTTTTTTATTAGTAATGCCAATATTAGCACTCGTGATGAGTGCTTTTTCCGTTGATGAGAGTGGTAGTTTTCAGCACCTTATTGACACTGTTTTATTGGATTATACCTTAACCACACTGCATGTTATCGCAGGCGTGTTGTTATTAAGCTTTTGCTTTGCACTGCCAAGTGCATGGTTTATTGCATGCTGTGAATTCCCAAGCAGGGGCATTTTACAGTGGGCATTAATGTTACCGTTGGCACTTCCCCCCTATATTATTGCCATCGTTTATACCGACTTTCTCGATTTCAGCGGGCCAGTTCAACAATTATTACGCCACCTTATGCATTGTCAATCGGTGAATGATTATTACTTTCCCGATATTCGTACCACCAATGGTGCGATTGTTATTTTAAGTTTATCGCTGTATCCCTACCTTTATCTGCTATTACGAGGTGCTTTTCTTGGTCAATCGGGTGGTTTGTTTCAGGCTGCTCGAACACTGGGTTTATCGCCTTTACAAGCATTCAGACGTGTTTCACTCCCACTTTCTCGTTCTGCAATGGCGGTTGGATTATCCTTGATAGCGATGGAAACCTTAGGGGATTTTGCAACGGTAAATTACTTCGCTGTCAGTACACTGACCACGGCCGTTTATGATACATGGCTTGAATTGGGAAGTTTAACAACCGCTGCTAAAATATCGTCAATTATGTTGTTAGCGCTGGTTATTTTAATTAGCTTAGAAAGTTATAGTCGACACAAGCAAATGATATATCAGCGTAGTGGTGCGACACACACAGATCTACGTTTTGTATTAACACACTGGAAAAAATGGGCGGTATTAGTTTTTCTCTGGAGTTTACTATCTTTTGCTTTTGTATTGCCGATTGGTGTATTGGTTTATTATGCCATTGGGTATTTTTCAGAATCGTTAAATTCACAACTTTGGCAATATACGTTAAATAGTTTTTGGCTGGCGATTATTGTTGCCTCATTAGCCTTAGTTGTTGCATTACTGGTTAACTTTTACCAACGTTTATCACCGGGGATATTTTCAAAAATGTCTATCCGTTTGTCATCGCTTGGTTATGCCGTACCAGGAACCGTGGTGGCAATTGGTGTATTGATTCCTTTTACTAGCTTAGATTTATGGATCAATAGACAGCTGGTGGAGTTTGGTTTTTCACGTGTCGGGCTTATTTTTTCCGGATCTCTGTTTATTCTTGTGTTCGGGTATTTAATGCGTTTTAGTGCGATTGCAGTCGGCAGTATAGACAGTAGCCTAGCGCAAGTATCACCAACGCTGGATCTTGCTTCGCGTTCATTAGGGCAGAGTGCAGGGCAAACCATCGCTCGTATTGATTTACCTTTAATTAAGAAGGGTATGTTAACCGCCTTTATTCTGGTTTTCATTGAAGCGATGAAAGAGCTTCCGGCAGCCCTTTTATTACGTCCCTTTAATTTTGAAACATTAGCCACCTATGTTTATCAATTTGTCTCTGATGAGATGATTGAATACGCCGCATTACCTGCATTGTTAATTGTTTTGATGGGACTTATTCCCTTTATTGTTGTTAATCGTTTATTAGAGAAGGACTGTTAATGTCTGCGTTAGTTGTTAAGAATTTAAACTGCTTTTACCAAGAAAATAAAATATTAAAAAATCTTGATATCAACCTACAAGACAATGAAATTGTTTGTTTATTGGGTGAAAGTGGATGTGGAAAAACAACGCTATTACGTGTAGTCGCAGGGTTACAACCGGATACAACGGGTGACATTACAATTAATGGTAATGTTGTTGATAGTGACAATGTTAACGTCGCACCTGAAAAACGTAAAGTTGGCCTGATTTTTCAGGATTATGCGCTTTTTCCACACCTTAATGTATTTGATAATGTCGCGTTCTCATTAACAAAAATGAGTAAAGAAGAGAAGAAAAAATCAGTAGAGGAAGTGCTAGCATTAGTGCAATTAAGTGATTATAGCGAGCGCTTTCCACATCAGCTATCTGGCGGGCAACAACAGCGTATTGCGATTGCACGTGCGCTTGCCTATCAACCTGAATTGATGTTACTCGATGAACCGTTTTCTAATCTTGATCAGCATGTACGTTTTCAGCTAATAAAAGATATTCGTTTGTTATTAAAAAAACGTGCCATGAGTGCGCTATTTGTAACTCACTCTAAAGAAGAAGGTTTTGCCTTCGCCGATAAAATTGCGTTAATGCAGTCGGGTAAAATCATACAAATTGGTGTGCCACAACAATTGTACAATGCACCTGAGTCTCGTTATGTAGCCGATTTTATGGGCAAAAGTAATTATGTTGAAGTGCAAGTAGCTGGTCCAAATAGCTATCAATCTGCGTTTGGTTTGTTAAACAGTGAGACTGTTATTGAGGCGCCAAAAGGGACAACGTTACAGTTATTAATACGCCCTGAACAACTTACCCTTACTGTCTGTGAATATGGTCCTGCGAATATTATAGAAATTGATTTTTTAGGGGCGTTCCAGCAATTAACGGTGAGCTTCAAAAATAAAAATTATCTGGTTAAGCAAAACAACCAACAAGCAGGTTATCAAGTGGGTGATAAGGCTGAACTTATTATAACCGATCATAGTTTTGTGTTGTTTAGTTAACTCGGCTTTACTTCGTGGTTAATCGTGATTTTTTAAACTGAAAGCAACGAGTTACCACGAAGTCGCTAACCGACACAGAGAATACGAAGAAAACCAAAAGCCTAAGAAAGTATGCTTAGGCTTTTGAATTTACTGACAACTGAAAGCTAACAGCTAATAACTGATTTTTTATTCTGGACTTAACTCGGCAATTAAATTGGCCTTTAGGTTCTCTTCCTGTTGCTCTGTTAACGAATCTCCATCTTCTGTCGAAACAATAAATAGATCCTCTGCGCGCTCGCCAATGGTGGTGATTTTTGCCGTATGGAGCATCAAACCACTACTTCGAAATATGTCACCAATATCGGCTAATATTCCTGGCGCATCAAAAGCAACCACTTCGAGCTGAGTACGTTTACGTTTGGTCGGTAAAAAAGTAACTTTAGGTTCAAATTTGAATTGACGTTTAATACGTGTAAGACGTGTTTGCTGACAATTCACCTTCTCTGGAGAGAGTAGCGCCATCTCAATCGCATGTTTTAAGCGTTGTATTTTATCGGGATCAATATGTTCGCCATCTTGTTCTAAAACGGTAAACGTACTAAGCGAAAAGTCATCTCGGCTAGAGAGGATTTTGGCGTCATGCACACTGAGTTTTTTGTTATCGATTTCTTTCACTACCGATGAAAACAACGCCGGCATATCTTTATGGTAAACAAAAATTTCAGTCGCACCCAGATGGTTTTGATCGCTGATCAATACCATAGGTTGGCTATGATCTTGATGCTTTAACATATTAACCGTGTGCCATACAATTTGCGCTGAATTATAACGGAAAAAGTAGTTTAACTTGAAGCGTCGCCAAAGTGGTTTCACATCTTGCTTGGTAATGTTGAGATCCAGCAATAGCGACAATGTTTTGTGTTGTCGATCGCGAATTCTATCGCGGATATCGCGTGGATTCTCTAACCCTCTGCGCAGTGCTTTTTGGGTACTATGATAAAGCTCACGCAGCAAGGTGCCTTTCCAGCTATTCCAAGTACCTTCATTGGTTGCGCAAATGTCAGCCACGGTTAAGCAGTAAAGAAAGTTAAGGTGTTTCTCATCACTTACTTTTTTTGCAAATTCAGTAATAACCAGTGTATCGCTTATATCACGACGCTGAGCGGTCACAGACATGGTTAGGTGTTCTTTTACTAACCAGGCTACAAATTTACTTTCGTAACGGCTTAATCCGTGTAATTCACAGAATGCGACAGCATCAACAGCACCTAATGTTGAATGATCACCTTTTTGACCTTTGGCGATATCATGAAAGATAGCTGCTAAAAAGAGTAATTCAGGTTTTTCTAAATAGCTGTAGATCTGATGCGCAAGTGGATGTGTTTCTTTGCTCTCAGGGTAGCGATAGATGTATTTAACTAATCGATGTGTATGTTCATCGACCGTATAAGCGTGGAACAGGTCAAATTGCATCTGACCAACAATACGGCTCCACTGCGGAATATACGCACCTAGTACCCCATATTCATGCAGCAATGTGAATGCATGACCCATACCACGAGGATGTTGCAATATTTCCATAAAAATAGCGCGGCATTCGGGAATGTTTTGTAACCATTGTGTTAAGCAGCGTCTGGCTTCACGTAATTCTCGGATAGTTGGTGAATAAATACCGATAATACGTGGGTCTTTTGCGATGTATAAAAACATCTGCAACATCATTTCAGGGCGGTCGCTAAACAGAGTCGCTGTTTTAAGTTCTATCATATGACCGCGTAATTGGAAATGGTCATCAATAGTTTCAATATGTTGATTAAGATTACCTAAAATAGCTTCATCGAAATATTGTAATAACATCTCATTAAGCTCTTTCACACGATGAATGGTTTGATAAAAAGCTTTCATCATCTGTTCAATTGCTTGATTAGCCACACCGGTATAACCCAACAAGCTGGCAACATCATTTTGAAAATCAAACAGAAGGCGGTTATCGGGGCGATTAGTGACAGTATGTAACGCAAAACGGATGGTCCAGAGAAACGTTTGGCAATCAGCAAGTTCGCGATACTCTCCCGGGGTAATGTAATTAAAGCTAGTGAGGTCTAATAAGCTATTGACGTTAAAATGGCACTTTGAAATCCACGCGACGGTTTGAATATCACGTAATCCGCCAGAGCCATTCTTGAGATCCGGCTCTAAGCTATAACCATCGCCATTACACATTTTGTGTCTTGCTTGTTGTTCTTCTTTTTTGGCAATAAAAAATTTATCGGAAGGCCAGAACGCTTTGCTTTCAAGTGTGACTTGCAACTTTTCAAAGGTATCTTCATTACCGACCAAAAATCGTGCTTCTAGCATGCTGGTCGCAACGGTTATATCTGCTTGTCCTTGTTCATAACAGTCTTTAATGGTGCGTACGCTTTGGCCTATATCTAATTTCAAATCCCAAAGAAAAGTGACTAATTGGCTGATTTTCTTTTCTGATTGTTCGCTGAAACCGGACTCAGAAAGAATTAATAGATCCACATCAGATTTAGGATGTAATTCCCCACGGCCATAACCGCCCACAGCAATCAGTGAAATATCATAACTTTCAGTTAACCCGACTAAATCCCATAAACGTATCAGTAATTCATCAATATAACGGGCACGTTGTTGCACAAGCAAAGTAATGTCTTGTTTGTCTTTAAAAGAAAATAGTTGCCAGTCATTGAACTGTTGAATATGTATTTTAAGGTAGGATAGCGTTAAGTTGTCTGGTTTTATTTTGACAGGAGAATATGGTTCGAAATCCATGTACACCTCTAGGGTTGGGAGCGATTAGCACCCACCCAAGAGAGTGGGTGAAGGTTATAAGGCTGAATTAATCGTGGTTGATAATACGCTCAATGGTTTCTTCTGGACGTAATGTTAAAATTTCAACACCTGTTTCAGTCACTAATAATGTGTGTTCCCACTGTGCTGATAATTTTTTATCTTTAGTGATGACTGTCCAATCATCTTTTAATACCTTACAAGCACGCTTACCGGCATTAACCATAGGTTCGATAGTGAAACATTGGCCTACCTGTAATGTTTCGCCAGTGCCTTTTTTACCGTAATGCAAAACTTGTGGCTCTTCATGGAAACCCGCACCAATGCCGTGACCACAATATTCACGTACTACTGAATAACTATGATCTTCTGCATGTTTTTGAATGGCAGCACCAATATCACCTAAGCGAGCGCCTGGCTTAACCAGTTTAATACCAATGTATAAACACTCTTGCGCAACACGTGATAAACGCTCTGCTAGAATTGAGGTTTTTCCAACCATAAACATTTTAGAGGTATCACCGTGGAAACCATTCTGAATAACGGTGATATCTACATTAATAACGTCGCCGTCTTTTAATGCTTTGTCGTTAGGAATACCGTGACAAACAACATAATTCAAAGAAGTACAAATAGACTTTGGAAAACCGTGGTAGTTAAGCGGCGCTGGAATACCACCTTGCTCATTAACGATAAAATCGTGGCAACGTTGGTTTAATTCGTTAGTCGTTACACCAATTTGAATGAAAGGTTCAATCATGGCTAGTACGTCTGCTGCTTGTTGCCCCGCAATACGCATTTTTTCTATTTCGTCATTTGTTTTTATGATCGCTGGCATCAGGTTTCTCTTCATTAATATGCTTAGGTAATTTAAGAGTAGAACTATACAAGAAATAGGGGGTTCCACGCTAGTGGAGTTTGACCATTTTATTAATAAGGGAATACCGAGTGCAATTCACAGTTTTAAAATTTTTAGGACATTATTTGAGTTGATTTTGTATATGTGATATAAAGCGCATCGAGATTAATAGTTCAATTTTAGCTATCAATACTCACTTAACCTATTAACGGTATTTGTGCCTTTTTCTTCTATGAAGAAAAGATCAAAACGTTAATTACTATAACACACACGTATCGACACGTAACTCGGGGTGCTGCTTTCAATTTTATTGAAACTGGTCGAGTTTATGGGGTACGTGGAGGCCTAACCCCTACTAAAGGAAATTCAAAATGGCAAATGTATCAATGCGCGATATGCTACAAGCTGGCGTTCACTTCGGTCACCAAACTCGTTACTGGAATCCAAAAATGAAGCCATTCATTTTCGGTGCTCGTAATAAAGTTCATATCATCAACCTTGAGCAAACTGTTCCAATGTTCAACAAAGCACTTAACTTTTTAGAAGCAAAAGCAGCTAAAAAAGGTAAAGTTCTTTTTGTTGGTACTAAACGTGCAGCTTCAGAAGCGGTTAAAGAAGCAGCTATTGCTTGTGACCAATTCTATGTTGATCACCGTTGGTTAGGTGGTATGTTGACTAACTGGAAAACAGTTCGTCAATCGATCAAACGTCTGAAAGACCTTGAAGTTCAAAGCCAAGATGGTACTTTTGATCAGCTTACTAAGAAAGAAGCGCTTATGCGTACTCGTGAATTAGAGAAGCTTGACAAAACGCTTGGTGGTATCAAAAACATGGGCGGTATCCCAGATGTAATCTTCGTAATCGATGCAGATCACGAGCACATTGCAATTAAAGAAGCAAATAACCTAGGTATCCCAGTTATTGCTATCGTTGATACTAACTCATGCCCAGACAACATCGATTTTATTGTTCCTGGTAATGATGATGCTATCCGTGCTATCAAACTGTATTTAGATGCAGCTGCACAGACTGTTAAAGACGGTCGTCAAGCAGATGTTGTTGTTGCAGCAGAAGCAGACGGTTTTGTTGAAGAAACAGCTGAGAAATAAGTCCTTCTAATTTAGAAGCTCTTATTAATTAATCAAATGATGATTAGTTATCAGGGGAGTTTAGGCTCCCCTTTTTTTTGTAGATCAAATATTAGGAATTCGACAATGGCTATTACAGCTAAGCAAGTTAAAGAACTTCGTGACCGCACTGCTGCGGGTATGATGGATTGTAAAAAAGCACTCGTTGAAGCTGAAGGCGACATCGAGCTTGCAATTGAAAACATGCGTAAATCTGGCGCAATCAAAGCAGCTAAAAAAGCTGGCCGTATCGCTGCTGAAGGTGTTGTTTTAGCAAAAACTGCGGGCACTATCGCACTAATCGCTGAAGTAAACTGTGAAACAGATTTCGTAGCAATGGATAAAAGCTTCTTAGCATTTGCTAATCAAGTTGCTGATATCGCACTTGCAAACAAAGTTTCTGACGTTGCTGCATTAAGCGTTTTAGCTTACGACGACATCACTGTTGAAGAAGCACGTGCTAACTTAGTCGCTAAAATCGGTGAAAACATCTCGATTCGTCGTTTACAAATCGTTGAAGGTGAAAACCTTGGCGCATACGTACACAGCGGCAAAATCGGTGTTATCTCTGTATTAACTGGTGGCGATGCAGATCTTGCTAAAGATATTGCTATGCACGTTGCAGCTGCTGCACCTACTTACGTTAAGCCGGGCGATGTTCCTGCTGAAGTAGTTGCTAAAGAGAAAGAAATTCAGCTACAAATCGCTATCGACAGCGGTAAACCTGCTGAGATCGCTGAAAAAATGGTTACTGGCCGTATGGCTAAGTTCACTGGTGAAGTAAGTCTTACTGGTCAACCATTTGTTAAAGATCCTTCAATTAAAGTTGCTAAGCTTCTTAAAGATGCTGGTGCTGACGTTGAAACATTCATCCGTCTAGAAGTGGGTGAAGGTATCGAGAAGAAAGTAGAAGATTTTGCTGCTGAAGTTGCTGCAACTATGGCCGCTGCTGGTCAATAATCGACGCTATTAACAATAAATAACTATTTATTGTAAAAAAAGAACCGTGGCTAGATCTGCGGTTCTTTTATATTTAGAATACGGTAATTTTATCAATAAGTTGTTTAGCTTTTAGACATTTTATTAATACAATCGCAAACAGCCCTACATAGAGGAATGAATTTTATGAGCACCAATCCAAAATCAGCATATCGTCGTATTTTACTTAAATTAAGTGGTGAAGCCCTAGTCGGTGAAGAAGGGTTTGGTATTGATCCAACCGTCTTAGACCGTATGGCATTGGAGATTAAATCGCTGATTGAAGCGGGTGTACAAGTGGGTCTTGTTATCGGCGGTGGCAACATTTTCCGTGGTGCAGGTCTTGCTGAAGCGGGAATGAACCGCGTTGTAGGTGACCACATGGGTATGCTTGCAACCGTAATGAATGGTTTAGCAATGCGTGATGCATTACACCGTTCTCACGTTAACTCTCGTCTTATGTCTGCTATTCCATTAAATGGCGTATGTGATGATTACAACTGGGCTGAAGCAATTAAACACCTTAAATTAGGTACGGTTGTTATTTTTGCTGCTGGTACAGGTAATCCATTCTTCACAACGGATTCTGCTGCTTGTTTACGTGGTATTGAAATTGAAGCTGATGCTGTTTTAAAGGGCACAAAAGTAGACGGTGTTTACGATGCTGACCCAGTTAAAAATCCAGAAGCAATGCTTTATAAAGAGATTGATTATTCGGTTGTTCTTGAAAAAGAATTACAGGTAATGGATCTAGCTGCCTTTACACTAGCCCGTGACCATAGCCTGCCAATCCGTGTATTTAACATGAACAAACCTGGCGCATTAAGCCGTGTTGTTCTGGGTGAAGATGAAGGTACAACAATTACGCATTGTGCATAAGTTGTTAGCTACAAAATAAATACTATTAAAAATTTGGGAAAAGATAATGATCAATGAAATTAAAGATGATGCACAAACACGCATGGGTAAAAGTATCGAGTCGTTTAAAAGCCAATTAGCTAAAATTCGAACTGGTCGTGCGCATCCAAGTCTTTTAGATGGCATTATGGTGCCTTATTACGGAAGTAATACACCACTTCGCCAAGTGGGTAACGTATCTACTGAAGATTCTCGCACATTAACGGTGACTGTATTTGATGCAACATTAATCGCTGCTGTTGAAAAAGCGATCATGGGTTCAAACCTTGGCTTAAACCCAATGTCTGCAGGTACTGTGATTCGTATTCCTTTACCACCATTAACAGAAGAACGTCGTAGAGACTTAATTAAAGTCGTACGTGGTGAAGCTGAAAATACACGTATCGCAATTCGTAACATTCGTCGTGATGCTAACGGTGACTTGAAAGAGTTGGAAAAAGAAAAAGAAATCAGTGAAGACCAACAGAGTAAAGGTGAAGAATTAGTTCAAACTGCGACTAATAGCAGTGTAAAACTGGTTGATGATCTACTTGCTGTAAAAGAAAAAGAGTTAATGGAAGTTTAATCTGAATACGAGCAGATAGACTTTTGTCATGTAAAAGGAAGTAGTACGTGGCATGAGTCTTATTCTCTGCTCATTTGATTATATTAGGAATTAAAGTGACAACAGTAACTGTACAACAAAGCTTGCCAAAACATGTTGCGATTATAATGGATGGCAACGGGCGTTGGGCAGAAAGTAAAGGTAAGCACCGTGTCTTTGGGCATAAGCATGGGGTGAAGTCATTACGCAGAGCAATTAGTTTTGCCAGTGAAAAACAGATTCAAGCATTAACTATTTATGCCTTCAGTAGTGAAAACTGGAAACGCCCAGAAAAAGAAGTGACCATGTTGATGGAGCTTTTTTTTACTGTATTGGGCAGCGAAGTCAAAAAGCTACATAAGCATAATATTAAATTAAAAATCATTGGTGAAGTCTCTGGTTTTAGTGAACGCATACAGAAAAAAATAGCCCAAGCAGAAAAGCTGACTGAAAATAATAGTGGCCTTGCATTAAATGTCGCCGCTAACTATGGTGGGCGTTGGGATATTACTCAAGCTGCTAAACAGCTTGCTGGCCTAGTTCAAAAGGGTGAATTAACCCTTGATGAAATCACTGAAGATAGACTATCAAGTGCTATTAACTTAGATCAACTGCCTGCTGTAGATTTAATGATTCGTACTGGTGGTGACCACCGTATTAGTAATTTTTTATTATGGCAACTTGCCTACGCAGAGCTTTATTTCAGTGATATTTTATGGCCAGACTTTAACGCCCAAGCATTTCAGGATGCACTGGATGTTTTTTCTGGCAAAGAAAGACGTTTTGGACAAACCAGTGAGCAAGTCGCTCTTGGCTGATTTTTATAACTCAATTCAATAGGGTGTTTCTGTGAAACAAAGAATTATAACAGCGCTTGTTTTGGCGCCACTTGCCATTGCGGGCATTTTTTTATTACCACTTAAATTTTTCATGCTAGCGATCGCTGCGATATTTTTGTTAGCGAGTAAAGAATGGGGCCGTTTTGTAAACCCTAAATCCACATCAAGTACTGTTTTTTATGTTTTTGGCTTTGTATTAGCCATCACGTTAATGTTGTTACCGATAGAGCAACTTTGGAATGCCGGTGGTATTCACAGCGCCGTGTACAGTGGGTTAATTGTTACCGCTGTGTGGTGGTTCGTTTCGTTAATTTTAGTGGCTAGTTACCCTAAAACGTCGCCATTATGGGCGCGCAGTAAAGCGGTTAAAGCATTATTCGGTTTATTCACCTTAATTCCATTTTTCTGGGCAATGATTGTTTTACGCTCAGTTAATATTCATCATGATTTTTATTATGGTGGCGCATTATTAATGTTTGTTTTCTTATTAGTATGGGCCGCTGATACCGGTGCGTATTTCTGTGGGAAACGTTTTGGTAAACATAAACTCGCTCCAAACGTAAGCCCGGGTAAAACAATTGAGGGTTTTGTTGGTGGTGCGGTTAGCTCAATGATTGTTGCATTTATCGGTAGTATTTTATTTGATATTCCATCAGAAAAAATGGGACTGTTTTTTGCTGCCGCATTAATCACTACCTTGGTTTCTGCGCTTGGTGACTTGAGTGAAAGTATTTTTAAACGTGAAGCTAACTTAAAAGATAGTGGTAACTTATTACCGGGACACGGTGGTATTTTAGATCGTATCGACAGTTTAACGGCTGCTGTTCCTGTTTTTGCGCTTACTTACCTTCTATGGTTAATGTAATCGATGAAAAATTTAGCGGTTTTAGGTGCAACGGGATCTATTGGTGATAGTACGCTCAGCGTCTGTCGTAATAACCCTGAGTTGTATACTGTAAAGTTATTGGTTGCTTCAACGAGTGTCGATAAGATGCTGTCGTTGTGCCTCGAGTTTAACCCTAGTTATGTTGCTATGAGTTGCCCGAATGCCACTGCTGAATTAGCGTTTAAATTAAAACAAGAAAATAGCGCGTCACAGGTTTTAAATGATGAAGATGAGTTATTACAACTATTAAGTAGTGCTGAAATTGATTCAGTCATGGCCGCTATTGTTGGTGGTGCGGGTTTAAAAACAACACTCGCCGCCGTTAAAGCAGGCAAAGAAATATTCCTGGCAAATAAAGAGTCGCTGGTGATGTCGGGTCAGTTATTCATTGATGCCGTTAAGCTGTCTGGTGCTAAATTGTGGCCTGTTGATAGCGAACACAATGCCATTTACCAAGCATTATCCCCAATCTTACAAGATTGCATTGGCCATTGTGACTTAACGGCACAGGGCGTTTCTAAAATATTATTGACCGGTTCCGGTGGGCCCTTTCTTAATACTCCCCTTGATAGCTTCAATACCATTAGCCCTGCACAGGCGGTTAAACATCCGAATTGGTCAATGGGCCAAAAAATATCTATTGATTCAGCAACTATGATGAATAAAGGCCTTGAGTATATCGAGGCACGTTGGTTATTTAATGCTTCTCGTGAACAGCTTCAAGTTATTATTCATCCACAATCTGTTATTCACTCTATGGTGCAATATATAGATGGCAGTGTAATTGCACAAATGGGTAACGCAGATATGCGTATTCCAATCGCACATGTTATGGGTGGCGCTAAACGAATCGAAAGTGGTGCGGGAAATTTTGATTTTTTTACCTCTCCTGAATTTAGCTTTATGGCACCAGATTATGATCGTTATCCTTGCCTTAAATTAGCCATTGATGCTTGTTATCAAGGGCAACATGCAACAACCACATTAAATGCAGCTAATGAAATTGCGGTAGATGCATTTCTAAATGGCAATATCTTATTTACACAAATTTCTCAGTTGGTCGATCGCGTTTTGCAAAAAACCAAGACACAATCGATTAGTTCAATAGAGCAACTGATGGAGATTGATCTGATTGCAAAAGTGAGCGCCCGTGAAATTATCCAACGAGATCTTTTATGTTAACGATGTTATGGAATTTAGGCGCATTTATTGTTGCTTTGAGTATTTTAGTTGCGATTCATGAATACGGTCATTTTTGGGTTGCGAGACGTTGTGGTGTAAAAGTCCATCGTTTTTCTATCGGTTTTGGTAAGGTATTATTCAAACGAACAGACAAACAAGGGACTGAGTTTGCCATTGCTGCTATTCCACTCGGTGGTTATGTAAAAATGCTCGACGGACGAGTAGAAAACGTACCGGAAGAACTTCAACAATTTGCCTTCGATAAAAAAACAGTGTGGCAACGTATTGCGATTGTGGCCGCTGGTCCGCTAGCCAATTTTGCTTTGGCTATTGTTGCATTCTGTCTGATGTACATGATTGGTATTAATACTGCTAAACCGATTGTAAAAGGTGTTATTGCCGATTCGCCTATGTCCGTCATCACCACAGATCAACGTTTTCAGATTATGGCGATTAACGATCGTCAAGTGGGGGATTGGGAAGCATTAAATCTCGCGCTGGTTAGTCAAATTGGTGAGAATGAGTTTGATATCACAATTAAAGAACTAACAAACAATACAATTGAACCAATCTCTAGCTATCGAGTCTCAATGGAAAGTTGGAAATTTGATCCTAAAACAGAATCAATCATTAACAGTTTAGGTCTTTCTCCTTACCGTCCTGTTGTACATCTGCAAGTCGCTCAGGTTTCACAAGGGGGAGCAGGTAATGACGCGGGATTAAAAGCGCAAGATAAGTTACTCGCTATTGATGGCAAAGCACTCATTGATTGGGCTGATTTTGTTGAACTGATTCAAACTAATGCTAATGCACAATTAGCGTTAAAAATAGAAAGAGACGGGAAATTATCAACGCTTTTATTAACACCTAAATTAAACGCAGATACAAACAAAGGTTATATCGGTGTTGCACCAGTTGTTGAACCTTATCCTGAAGAATATAGGGTAACGTTACAATTTGGCGCTTTTGATGCATTTGTAAAAGGCGTTGAGAAAACGGGCCAATTAACTAAATTAACCTTTGATACGTTAATTAAGTTAATTACCGGAGATATTTCCGTTAAAAACCTCAGTGGACCTGTTTCAATTGCAAAAGGTGCTGGAGCCAGTGCTGATTATGGCATTGAATACTTTTTGGGGTTTTTAGCGTTAATTAGTGTTAATTTAGGGTTAATGAACTTAATTCCATTACCCGTGTTAGATGGTGGTCATCTACTTTATTATTTTGTAGAAGTACTCACTGGAAAACCCGTGCCTGAAAAAATTCAAGAGTTCGGTTTTAAAATTGGTGGTGCTGTTTTAATGACATTAATGACAATCGCTATATTGAATGATTTTAATTTACTGTAATATCTTTGATAATCATTATATTGAAAGCAATTTAAGAAAATTATAAAATACAGACTTATATCAAAACACAGCATAAGTGTTGCAAAGGATTCGAAAAAAGATGTTTAAGAGATATTTAGTAGTAACAGCATTTGTATTCAGTAGTTGTTTTTCAATGCTCTCATTCGCTGAAAAATTTACCATTTCAGATCTACAGTTTGAAGGATTACAACGTGTAACCTTAGGTGCCGCGTTATTAAGCTTACCCATCCGAGAAGGTGATGAGGTTGATAGCTATCAACTTTCTCTCGCCCTTAAAAAACTTTATGCAAGTACTCACTTTGAGACTATTGAATTAGAGCATGAAGGTACGGTATTGATTTTCAAAGTAAAAGAACGCCCAACGATCAGTAATGTGGGGTTGACTGGTAATGATAAATTAACTGAAGAGCAGATATTAGATTCGCTTAAATCATCGGCCATTCAAGTCGGTGACCCCCTTGATAGAACCACACTTTCTGGCATTGAAAAAAGTTTAGAAGATTTTTATCACAGTGTAGGTAAGTACAGCGCACAAGTAGAAGCCATTATCACACCGCTTCCGCGTAATCGTGTTTCTATCCAGTTTGTTTTTCGTGAAGGCCTAACGGCTAAAATAGAACAAATCAATGTAGTTGGTAATGAAGTTTTTCCAGATTCACAATTACTGAAACGTCTGACACTTAGCGACTCTGCTGGTTGGTGGGACTTTTTTGCTGATGATAATTACCAAAAGCAAAAACTAGCCGGTGACTTGGAAGTGATTAAAAGTTATTACCTAGACAGAGGTTATATTCGTTTTGAGATTGAAGATACACAGGTTGCGATAACACCGAGCAAAAAAGGCGTGTACGTAACGGTTAACGTCAATGAAGGTGATATTTATAAAATTGGCGGTGTACAGTTTATTGGTAACCTTTTAGGTAACGATGAAGATATAAAGTCATTAGTCCCTTTTATTGAAGGGGATGTATATGCCGCCTCTGATGTGGCTTACTCAGAACAAAGTATTCGTAAATACTTTGGGCGTTTAGGTTATGCCTATCCAGAAATAACCACTTATCCTGAAGTGGATGATGAAACGAATACCGTGGTTGTTAACTTTTCTGTTGAGCCAGGACAGCGTGGTTATGTACGTAATATTAATATTTCAGGTAATACGCTGACCGCAGATGTGGTATTACGTCGAGAATTACGCCAAATGGAAGCGGGTTGGTTGTCCAGTGAAAGCATTGAACTCTCTAAAAACCGTTTAAATCGTTTAGGTTTCTTTTCAAAAGTTGATATTAATACCGAACGTGTAAGTGAAGATTTAGTTGATTTAAACGTTAATGTAGAAGAACAAGCTTCAGGTTCATTTAACGCAGGTGTAGGTTACGGTACAGAGTCTGGTTTAAGTTTAAGTGGTGGTATTAGCCAAGATAACTTTTTAGGCACAGGTGATAAAGTTGGTTTTGAAGTTAAATTTAATGATTATAGTAAAAGTACCAATGTAAATTACACAACACCTTACTTGACCAAAGATGGTGTAAGTGGTGGTGCAAGAGTGTTTTATGACCTATTTGAAGCCGGTGAGGCGAATATCGTCGATTACACTAATACGACCTATGGTATTCGCTTTAATATGGGCTTTCCTGTGAACGAAATTAACCGTTTAGGTTTCAGTCTCGGTTGGGAAAGTAACGGTATTGCACAGTTAAAATCTTATGAGCAACTGCGCCAGTTTTGGGATATTTATGGGTCTCAGCTTGATGAGGACGGCTCTGTTAATTTTCAAAATATCGATGTAACCGCTAAATGGACACGTAATAATCAAGATAAAGGTCGAATGGCAACGCAGGGTATGAAACACAACCTGTGGGCAAAAATGACTATCCCAAGCTCAGATTTACAATACTTTAAAATAAATTTTGATATTAGTAATTACCAACGTATTACTGACGATGGCGAATGGACAACACTACTGCGTGGTACATTAGGTTACGCAAATGGTTATGGTCAATTTGATGGTAACGACCAAATCCTACCTTTCTTTGAAAACTACTATGCCGGTGGTTACCGCACATTACGTGGTTTCTCAAGCAATACGGTTGGGCCACGTGCGATGTATACTAGTGGAGGAAATGATGGTAATAGCACAATGACATTAACTGATAATGCTGTTGGTGGTAATGCCAAATATACAATGAGTGCTGAAGTGATCTTCCCGGTGCCTTTTCTTGATGAAGCTTACACACGTCAAGTACGTAGCAGTGTATTTGTTGATGCCGGTGAAGTATGGGATACAGAGTTTAATTACGATTATTATAGCCAGCTAAGTTGTTCATATAACTGTGAATATTTTGGTGATTATTCAAAACCAGGTAGAATACGTGTTTCAATGGGTACGCAGTTAACTTGGATATCACCAATGGGGCCGTTAGTATTTACCCTAGCAGTACCGTTAAAAGAGTATGAGGGTGATAGAACAGAAACCTTCTCGTTTAATATCGGTGATACATTCTAATTTTGTAACTATTCAGCACTTCACAAAATTTGAGGTGCTTTTATACACTGCAGACAGTAGCGGCTCAGGGCTAAGCCATTTATGTATAATTCAAGGCAGGAAAGCGAAGTTTAGTAGTTTAAATGAGCATTTCCTAACACGGTTATCGTCAGATAACTGAAGTTTTACCTTGAACAGACCTTAAATGGCAAGGACCTGAGTAGTTAACTAATTTTTAAAGTTAAGGTATAACCTTATCGTTTTTTAATAACAATAATATTTTATTTACGGAGTAACAACATGAAGACCTTTTTAAAAGCAGCAACTTTAGCAGTAGCAATGATTTCAGTGCCAGCAGTAAACGCTGCAGAAGTACAAAAAGTAGGTGTTGTTTTTCCTTCTAAAATAATGAAAGAGTCGCCACAACGTGAACGCATTATTAAAAAATTAGAAGCAGAATTTAAAGCGCGTTATGAAGCATTACAATCACTTGAAAAAGAGATCACTAAACTTGAGAAAAGTTTAAAACGTGATGCAGAATTAATGAATAATGACGAAGTAACAGCGATGCAACGTAAAGTGGAAGTTAAGCTTTCTGAATACAAATTAAACCGTAAAGCATTCGAAGAAGATAACCGCCGTCGTCAAGGTGAAGAGCAACAAAAAGCACTTGTTGTTGTACGTGATGTGATTGATGCAGTTGCGAAAGAGCAAGGTTACGACATTATCTTAAACGGTGAGCAAATTGTTTTTGCTAAACCTGCTTATGATATTTCTGATGTTGTTATCGAAGAAATTAGTAAAAAATAGGTTCTAAAAATGACACAAACATTAGCGCAATTAGCTACGTTATTAGGCGCGCAAGTAACTGGCGATACGTCGTTAGTTATAAAGCGCTTGGCAACGTTTGATAATGCCAATGACGGCGACATCACCTTTGTTTCCGATAAAAAACTATTAACACAGCTTGAGCAATGTAAAGCCAGCGCGATTGTTTTGCCAACGACGGTAAAAGAAGGTTATCAAGGTAATGCCCTGTTTATGGATAACCCCTACGTCGGTTATGCTATGCTCGCATCCATTTTTGATACAACACCCAATTTGCAGGTTAATATTGCACAGTCAGCGATTATTCATGAAAGCGCTAAAATTGGTGAAAATGTTGCGATTGCTGAAAATGTAGTGATTGGGGCCGGTGTAGAAATTGCTGATAATTGCCAAATATTCGCCAATGTCGTGATCGGGCAACAGGCTAAAATTAGTAAAAATTGTAAAATATATCCTAATGTCACTATTTATCATGACTGTATTGTCGGCGAACGTGTCATTGTTCATGCTAATACTGTGATAGGTAGCGATGGGTTTGGCAATGCGCCTTACCAAGGAAAGTGGGTTAAAATCCCTCAGATCGGTACTGTGGTTATTGGTGATGATGTAGAAATTGGTTCATCAACAACCATTGATCGTGGTGCGCTTTCAAATACTATTATTAGTAATGGTGTAAAAATAGATAATCAGTGTCAAATTGCACATAATGTATTTATTGGTGAGCACACTGCTATTGCAGGCGGATCAAATATCGCTGGTAGTACCAAAATTGGTAAAAACTGTATTGTTGGTGGTAGTGTTGCAATGAATGGACACCTGACTATTACTGATAATGTCGTTATCACCGGAGATAGTATGGTCATGCGTAATATTAGCGAGGCCGGTATTTATTCTTCTGGTGTGCCAGCTATCAGTAACAAACAGTGGCGAAAAAATACGGCTCATACGTTCAAAATAGGTGATCTATTTAAACGTGTGAAGCAACTTGAAAAACAACTACAAGAAAAAGATTAAGGAATATTCCGTGACTAACGAATTAAACAGTTTAGATATTAAAGAGATCATGGATCTTCTACCACATCGTTACCCATTTTTATTAATTGACCGTGTTGTCGATTATGTGCCTGGTAAAACGTTACAAGGCTTTAAAAATATTTCATTTAATGAGCCTCAATTTCAAGGCCATTTCCCAGGCACTCCGGTATTTCCTGGTGTGATGATTATTGAAGCATTAGCACAAGCAACAGGTGTTTTAGCGTTTGCAACTTACGGAAAACCTGCTGAAAATGAGCTATATTTTTTAGCGTCGGTTGATAAAGTGCGTTTTCGTAGACCTGTTGTTCCGGGTGATGTACTTGAACTTGAAGTTATCTATTTAAAAGAACGTCGTGGCATGGGAAAATTTGAGTGTATTGCAAAAGTTGATGGCCAAGTCGCTTGTGAAGCAATGATCATGTGTGCAAGAAGAGAGATCTAATGACAAATACAGCTGCTCAAACATTAGGAAAGATCCACGAAACTGCAAAAGTTCATCCAACGGCGATTGTTCATGAAACAGCAATCATCGGGGAAAACGTAGAGATCGGCCCTTATAGCATTATCGGTGCTCGTGTTGAAATTGGTGACAATTGTTGGATTGCCCCACACGTTGTTATGAATGGCCCAACAAAAATGGGTAAGGGTAATAAAGTATTTCAATTCGCATCGGTCGGCGAAGATTGCCAAGACTTAAAATATGATGGTGAAGAAACCTTTTTAGAGATTGGCGATAATAACGTCTTTCGTGAAAGCTGTACTATTCATCGTGGTACAGCACAGGATAACGGCACAACAACCATTGGTAATAATAACCTGTTGATGGCTTACGTTCATGTTGCACACGACTGCGTACTGGGTGACAATATTATCCTTTCTAATAATGCAACATTAGCTGGGCATACTAAATTAGCTAATAATGTCATTATTGGTGGTTTGTCGGCTTTACACCAATTTACACGTGTTGGTGAGTTTGCAATGATTGGCGGTTGTTCTGCGGTAAATAAAGATATACCTCCTTACTTCATGGCATCTGGAAACTATGTACAAGCACAAGGCATTAACTCGGTGGGTTTGAAACGCCGTGGGTTTAGCAGTGCCGCTATCATGGAAATAAAGCGTGCTTATAAAGCTTTATGTCGTGATGGAAACAGTTTAGAAGATGCAAAAGCGCTTATTGCTTCAAAAGTTGAGGATTGCCCTGAGCTTAAAGTCTTACATGACTTTTTAAATGAAGAAAGTCGCGGTATCGTAAGGTAGTTTGTAACTACTCAGACCGTCGCCATTTAAAGCTTACTTCTGCGTTGGAAATGCGCATTTAAACCACTAAACTGCGCCTTTCCGCCTTAAATTAAGCATAAATAACTTAGCTCTGAGCATTTATCCTTTATCTTATAAAAATCATATATCAGTATTATCGAAAAGGCTCATTAGAGCCTTTTTTTTTCAAAGCATTTTATGAGTACATTATTATGGCTAAACCATTACGAATCGGTTTAATTGCGGGTGAAGCATCGGGTGATATCTTAGGTGAAGGGCTTATCAAAGCACTCAAAGTTCACTACCCTGATGCCATTTTTGAGGGTATTGCAGGACCCAAAATGATAGCGCAAGGCTGTACTGCATTGCACCCTTTAGAAGCACTTTCAGTGATGGGGTTTGTAGAGGTATTAGGTAAGTTACGCAGTATTCTCTCTATTCGAAAATCTATTACTCAGCACTTTATTAATAACCCCCCTGATATATTTATTGGTATTGATGCACCTGACTTTAATTTAACCGTAGAACTTAAATTAAAAGCACAGGGTATAAAAACGATTCATTATGTGAGCCCTTCTGTATGGGCTTGGAAGCAGTGGAGAATTCATAAAATAGCCAAAGCGACCCATTTAGTGCTGGCATTTTTACCCTTTGAAAAAGCATTTTACGATCGTTTTAATGTGCCTTGTCAATTTGTAGGTCATACCTTAGCTGATCAGTTACCGCTGATTCGTGAAAAAGATAAAGCCCGAGCAGTATTAGAATTGGATAATAGTGAAAAGCTATTAGCTATTCTACCTGGTAGTCGTAAAGCTGAAGTTGCTATGCTTGGGCCTCTATTTTTGAAAACGGCTAAAATAATCCATCAAAAACACCCTGAATACCGCTTTATTGTGCCGATGGTAAATGATCGTCGTAAGCAACAGTTTATGGAGCAGATCAAAGAGGTCGCGCCTGATTTACCCATTACTCTTTTTGACGGTCATTCAAGTGATGTTTTACAGTCTGCGGATTTAGTCTTGTTAGCATCCGGCACCGCTGCACTTGAAGCAATGCTAGCTAAAGCCCCGATGGTGGTGGCTTATAAAGTAAGCGCGCTAACTTACGTCATTGCAAAATCATTATCGAGTGTGAAATATACTTCATTACCAAATTTGATTGCTGACAAAGAAGTGGTCAAAGAACTGAGCCAGTATGATTGTACTGTTGAAAATATGGTTGAAGAATTAGAACGTTTAATTGGTATCGGCGGTGAGCAGATGATTGAAACCTTCACTGAATTACACAAATTAATTAAATGTGATGCCGATACAAAAGCGGCGCAAGCGGTAGTTGATTTGTTAGCGCTAAAATTGGAAACAGAATAATGAGTAAAGAAAAAGTTGTATTTCCTGATGTGATCTACCCAAATTTTAATTTAATTGCCGGGGTTGATGAAGTTGGCCGTGGTCCGCTCGTGGGTGATGTAGTTACTGCTGCTGTTATTTTAGATAAAAATAATCCTATCGAAGGTTTAGCGGATTCTAAAAAACTCAGTGAAAAGAAACTGGCGTTCATGTTTGATGAAATTCAACAAAAAGCACTGTGTATTTCAGTGGGTCGCGCTTCACCAACAGAGATTGATGAAATTAACATTTTGCAAGCGACTATGCTGGCAATGCAACGTGCAGTAGAGGGGCTTGAAATTCAGCCTGAATTTGTATTCATTGATGGTAATCGTTGCCCAGCGCTTAATATACCTAGTGAAGCGATTGTTAAAGGGGATGCGCGTGTTGCCGAGATAAGTGCTGCCTCTATTATTGCAAAAGTAACACGTGATCGCGAAATGGAAGCGCTTGATAAGTTACATCCTGAGTATGGCTTTGCGAAACACAAAGGTTACCCTACTAAAGCGCACTTTGAAGCATTAGAGAAGCACGGTGCAATTGCAGAATACCGTAAAAGCTTCAAACCCGTTAAAAAAGTATTAGGCCTTTTATAGCTGTCAGCCGATAGCTATCAGCTGTCGGCTTACTCCCAGTTCGCCCTTAAATTAGATAGTATAATCATATGTCCGAGTTAGTTGTTCAACACGATCCTAAATTTATTCATCTACGTGTCCATAGTGACTTTTCAATGGTAGATGGCCTGACAAAGGTAAAACCTTTGATCGCAAAAACGGCAGCGATGGGTATGCCTGCGCTAGCGATTACCGATCAAACAAACTTTTGTGGTCTGGTTAAGTTCTATGGAGCAGCCCATGGTGCGGGTGTAAAACCATTAGTAGGCGCTGACTTCTGGGTACAAAGTGAGTTATCCGAGGGTGAACAGTTTCGATTAACCGCTATGGCGATGGATAATGACGGTTATAAAAATGTCACTGAACTGATTTCCAAGGCTTACTTGCGTGGTCACGTAGGTGGACGTGCAATTATCGATCAAGATTGGCTGATTGAACATAATAAAGGCATTTTATTATTATCGGGTGCTAAAGAGGGCGATTTAGGTAAAGCGCTATTAAAAGGGCATGTTGAGATTGCCAATGAAATAACGCTCTTTTATCAAACACATTTTGCGCAACGTTATTACCTTGAGTTAATTCGTACTAATCGTGTAAATGAAGAGAATTACCTTCATTTGGCACTCGATTGGGCTGAGCAACATCAGTTGCCTGTTGTGGCCACTAACCAAGTTATTTTCATTAATAAAGAACTCTTTGATGCACATGAGATTCGTGTTTGTATCAACCAAGGTTATACATTAGGGGATGACAGGCGTCCTAAGGATTATAGCCCTGAGCAATACCTACGTAGCGAAGAGGAGATGTGTGAACTGTTCTCGGATATTCCAGAGGCGCTACAAAACAGTGTGGAGATAGCAAAACGCTGTAATGTAACATTACGTCTTGGAGAGTATTTCTTACCTGATTTCCCTACTGGAGGTAAGCATATCAATGAGTTCTTCTCTGATGTCTCACGAGAAGGCTTACAAGCACGTTTAGAGTTTCTTTTTGACAAAGATAGCCCGGAATTTGCGGCTATTCGTAAACCCTACGACGAGCGTTTACAGATTGAACTCGATGTTATCAATAAGATGGGATTTCCGGGTTATTTCTTGATTGTAATGGAGTTCATTCAGTGGAGTAAAGATAATCTCATTCCCGTTGGTCCTGGCCGTGGTAGTGGTGCTGGTTCACTGGTTGCTTACGCACTTAAAATTACCGATCTTGACCCATTAGAACTTGAGTTACTGTTCGAGCGATTCTTAAACCCTGAACGTGTTTCCATGCCCGATTTCGATATCGATTTTTGTATGGATAGACGTGATGAAGTTATCGATCACGTTGCAGAGCTCTACGGGCGTGATGCGGTATCGCAGATCATTACCTTTGGTACTATGGCGGCTAAAGCGGTTATTCGAGATGTAGGTCGAGTACTCGGGCATCCTTATGGCTTTGTTGATGGTATTTCTAAATTAGTACCACCTACACCGGGTATGACACTCACTAAAGCCTTTGAAGAAGAGCCTCGTTTACAAGAGCGTTACGATGGCAGTGAAGAAGTACGCGATCTTATCGATATGTGTCGTACTTTAGAGGGCACAATTCGTAATGCCGGTAAACATGCCGGTGGTGTGGTTATTTCACCAACTACTATTACTGATTTCGCGCCATTGTATTGTGATGACGAGGGTAAAAATCCAGTAACACAATACGATAAAAATGATGTCGAAACAGCCGGTCTCGTTAAATTCGATTTCTTAGGTCTAAGAACACTGACTATAGTGCAGTGGGCGATAGACATGGCCAACGATCATAATAAAGAAGATGGCAAAGATCTAATTGATATCGAACGTATTAGTTTGACTGAGCCACTTTGTTTTGAGTTATTGAAGCGTTATGAAACGACTTCTGTTTTCCAGTTAGAGTCGCGCGGGATGAAAGATTTGATCCGCCGATTACAGCCGGATTCTTTCGAAGATATGATCGCATTAGTGGCACTATTTCGTCCTGGGCCTTTAAGCTCAGGCATGGTAGATAACTTTATCGAGCGTAAACATGGTCGTGAAGCCGTTTCTTACCCCGATGAAAAATGGCAGCATGAATCACTTAAAGAGATTTTAGAACCGACCTACGGCATCATCTTGTATCAGGAACAAGTTATGCAGATTGCACAGGTACTTTCCGGTTACACCTTGGGTGGTGCGGATATGTTACGTCGTGCAATGGGTAAGAAAAAACCAGAAGAGATGGCAAAGCAGCGTAGTACCTTTGAAGAAGGCGCGATTAAAAACGGTGTTGATGGCGAGCTTGCCATGAAGATCTTCGATCTAGTTGAAAAATTTGCCGGTTATGGTTTTAACAAATCTCATTCGGCCGCTTACGCATTGGTTTCTTACCAAACATTATGGATGAAAACCTTTTACCCTTCTTACTTTATGGCAGCGGTAATGTCGGCGGATATGGATAACACTGAAAAAATCGTTATTCTAGTTGCTGAGTGTCAGAACATGGGATTAAACCTTTGTCCTCCTGATGTTAACGAAGGTTTATTCAAATTTAATGTCGATAAAAATTATCGTATTATTTATGGTATTGGCGCTGTTAAAGGAGTCGGTGAAGCACCTGTTGATGCGATTATTGAAGCACGTACTGAAGGTGGTAAGTTTAAAGATCTCTTTGATTTTTGCACCCGAATCGATTTGAAACGCTGTGGTAAACGTATCCTAGAAAAGTTAATTCTTGCAGGTGCATTAGATAATTTAGGGCCACATCGTGCGGCTTTAATGGCTAACTTACCCAATGCACTAGAAGCGGCTATTCAGCATAAAAAAGCGGAATCATTTGGGCAATCGGACCTGTTTGGTGTGTTGGTGACGGACAGTGATGAAATAGAAAATAAATTTTCACTTGTTGAAAAATGGCCTGAAAAACAATGGCTAGCAGGTGAGAAAGAAACGCTTGGTTTATACTTAACGGGTCATCCTATTGATCAATATGAAACACATATTCGCGCGTTTCATTGTACTAAAATTATTGATTTAACGGCTAATCGTCGTGGGCAAAATAGCCGTATCGCGGGATTGGTTTTAGGTATGCGTGTGATGGTCACTAAAGCCGGTAAACGTATGGGTATTATCACACTTGATGATAAAAGCTCGCGCTTAGAAATTACTGTATTTGCAGATCTTTTAGACCAATATGAAAACTTATTAGTCGCTGATAATATTATTATCTTACAGGGTCAGGTCAGTGAAGATTTCTTCAATGGCGGATTAAAGATGAATGCCCGTGAAGTGATGAGTATTGATCAAGCACGTGAGCGTTTTGCTTCTAAATTGCGTTTGAAGGTCAATGCGAATAACGTCGGTGCAAACTTTCAAGATAAACTACAAAGCGCACTAGAGCCTGAAATAGGCGGTGTTTGTCCTGTATTTATCGAATATACCAATGCCACTGCACAGGCGGAGCTTTCTTTGGGATTATCTTGGGCGATTACGCCAACAGATGACTTATTATTTGCGCTTGCGAAACTGGTTGGTGAAGAAAATGTAAAACTACATTTTGATCATATCAATAGTTAACGATTGCTCTTACTGTAGATCGGCATTGATGTCGCTTGTATAAAGATAAAGATAAAAAATGAAAAATAAAAAATGAAAAATAGCGATCTACTTAATCAATTTAAAGCACAACTTAGCGCGTTGACCACGACAGACGCCAAGTTCACCATTGCACTCAGTGGGGGGCTTGATTCCGTTGTTTTATTACATCTATTTTCGCGTGTAAAAAATATAAGTGTGACAGCGCATCATGTGCACCATGGCTTGAGCCATAATGCCGATTATTGGGGGAAATTTTGCCAACAAGTCGCAATAGGGTTAAACATCAAGTGCAGCGTGAGCAAGGTTGAGATTGATAAAAAGAATCGTGTGAGTTTAGAAGCGTTAGCACGTGAAAAACGTTATGTCATTTTAAAAGAAAACCTGACCGATAATAGTTATTTAGTAACGGCGCATCATCAAGACGATCAACTAGAAACATTATTACTGGCCCTAAAACGAGGGGCGGGTCTAACGGGGTTACAAGGCATCGTTGCAAAACAAACGCTTGAAAAAGGTTACTTGATAAGACCACTTCTTGATTTCTCTCGTGAGCAATTAGAAGTGTATGCAAAGCAGTTTGAGTTACAGTGGATAGAAGATGAAAGCAATGCAGATCAACGATTTGATCGTAACTTTATTCGTCATAGCATCACACCATTGTTAAAAGAACGCTGGCCTTCAATCGCTAAAACCGTTGCACGTAGCGCTTCTCATTGTCAGGCACAACAAACCCTGATTGATGAAATAACCGATGCGGATTACCAGCTTTGTCAGCTTAGCCCATTAGTTTTAAATATTGATAGTTTAAAACAACTGAGTGACGCGCGTAGAAAAAATGTATTACGCGATTATTTCAAAAGATCCTTATTAAACTACCCGTCAACCCAGCAATTAAATACTATTTGGGAGAGTATTGCGCTCGCCCAAGCAGATGCAGAGCCTAAGCTTCAATTACAAGAACATACCATTTGTCGTTATCGTAATGCGCTTTATCTGTTTAAATCTGATGATTTTTCTGAGGCTTTTTCTGAAGGTTCTGAGAAGTTACTTTGGCAAGGAGAAAGCGAATTATTATTATGTAACGGTAAGGTAAAGCTCAAAATAGAAGTAGATACACAGGCGTTAAATCAACTGCCTTCTATTGAAGTCTGCTTTCGACATCATTTACCTACTGATTTTAAATGCAAACCTATTAACAGAGATAAAAGTCGTAGCATTAAAAAACTGTTCCATGAGTATCATGTGCCACCTTGGAAGAGAGGGCTGGTGCCCTTTATTTTTGTAGAGGGTGAGTTACTTGAAGCTGTTGGTGTTTTTCGATGCGAAATGGCTTTATCCCACTCATTTCGCATCGAAATTATTTAACTGCTACTGCTATTCCGCTTTACTGAATATAAATTTCTATCGGCAATGGCAAAAAGTGCATTTGCATCTTCACCCATTTGCCAATGCGCAACCCCTGCACTGGCCGAGAAATTTAAATTGCTTAAAAACAGTGTATTAGCAATCTCTGTTAATAGACGCTCATTAATTTTATCCACTGACTGTTGATCGCCTGGTTGTAAAATAAGCGTAAATTCATCCCCACCTAAGCGGAAAACCATATCAGACGTACGCACTATTTTAGTTAAAATAGCGGCAAAGTGCTGTAATACTTGGTCACCTTTAAGGTGGCCAAAGTTGTCGTTAATGATTTTGAAATCATCAATATCAAACACCATCAAAGACAATGATTGATGTCCACGACTACTTTGCTCAATAGCTCGTTGCAAACTTTCATCGTAATAAGCACGGTTACCTATATTCGTTAAATGGTCTTTGAAGACCATCGCGCTTAGCTCTGAAAACTTTAAAGCGTGGCGTAAATTAGGTATAAGTAATTGATGTAATTCAATTAACACTCTGTTTTCATCTGCTGTTAAAGCATCATCACTTTGATAAGTAATAGAGCCAATACGTGGGCTTTTTGATGAAAGCGGTAAATTAAAGGTATTACTAAAATTATATTTTTTTCTATTATTTAAACTAAATAAGCCGTTTGCTGATTGAAAGCGCACATTAAAAGGGCGGACAAAGTTTGCCACCATAGAGGCAAAGTTTGTCAGTAGCTCTTTTAGGTCTAAACTTTCCTGTAGTAGCTCCAAACACTCAAATCTATTTTCCGATGTCAGTGTAGGATCATTGGAAATGAGCGTAAATAACTTATCACTACAAGGGTAAGTCGATAATGCTGAATTATTGGTTGCTTCCATAATAGTACCTCCATTCCTTTTTAATTTATTATAAATAGCAATTTTCAATAATATAAAAGCAGATTTTATGCCAACTTGTGCTTTTGTATTTGATTTATAGATGACAATGGTTTTTTTACTTGGTTTTCGATTAGGATTCTTTTTAACTGATTGTTTTAAATGCTTAATGTTTTTCTATTTTATTTGCAGGCTTTATTAAAGCCTTCCTATTGCTAAGTTTACAGATAGCGGTTTATTGACATTACGATTCTGGTAACGGGTTATTGGCTATATAGAAGGGGAGTAGCAGTGTTAGCTGATTTATTATTATTACTCTTTTTTGCAATCATTAGTGTGATTGTATTTAGGTGGTTGCATCTATCTAATATTGTTGCTTATCTTTTTACTGGTTTTGTACTTGGCCCTTCCCTATTTAATTTTTTAAACGCCTATCATGAGATAGAGCTGATCGCTGAGTTCGGTATTGTATTTCTGATGTTCTCATTAGGGCTAGAATTCTCATTAAATAAGTTGATTGAGATGCGCCGTTCTGTTTTTGGACTCGGTGCATTGCAGGTGATTGTTTCCTTTTTTATGTTTTATTTCCTCAGTCAACTATTTGATATGAGCTGGCAGCAATCGTTCACGGTGGCGGGTATTTTGACCATGTCATCAACGGCAATTATTGTCAAAGTCCTTTCTGATCAACAGCAATTACACTCCTTGCGTGGCAGGTTAGCGATTGCTATTTTATTGTTTCAAGATCTTGCCGTTGTGCCCTTTTTAATCATTATTCCTATTATTGCGATGCCACAACTTGAAGGTGGCATTGTAATACCTCTTATTGTGGCTTTTGTAAAAGGTGCTTTTGCCGTCACGGTTTTGTTAGCCATTGGTCGTTGGGTATTGCCACGATTTTTTGATGAAATGGGCAAGGTTCGTTTCGATGAAATATTTATTTTGTCCAATCTTTTTGTCACCTTGTTAGCCGCTTGGTTTACCCAAGCATTGGGGTTATCAATGGCACTTGGTGCTTTTCTTGCGGGTATGATGCTTGCAGAAAGCCATTATCGGCATCAGTTATCCGCTGATATTCGCCCTTTTAAAGATATTTTAATGGCGATATTTTTTATCTCTATTGGCACCTTGCTGAGTTTTGAAATTTTGCGTGATAATTTAGGGCTCTTATTAATGATGGTCGTTGGCATGATGCTGGCAAAAATTCTAACCATTACCTTTGCCGCCTTAATAATGAAAGAAAAATTGGTCACTTCATTGGGTGTTGGTATTGCATTGGCACAAATGGGTGAGTTTGGTTTTATCTTGGTGGCGCTGGCCAGTAAGTATGAATTGTTAGGGCAAGAGTTATCATCACTGCTTATTGCAACAGGTGTCATTAGCATGTCGCTAACCCCTGTTTTGGTAAAATATAGTCAGAAAATTCCTCGAGAAGTTTTACATCACTATGAAAAGGTTTTCCGTTTACAAAAAACATTACCAGGGCAATTTAGTGATCACATTATTATTTGTGGTTATGGGCGTGTTGGGCAAATTGTGTCACGTTTTTTACGCACGGAATCATTACCCTTTATTGTTTTAGACAGAGATCCTATGCGTGTCAAAGAGGCACGAGAGGGCGGTGAAAAAATAGAATTTGGTGATGCAAGTCGCCGAGAGATTTTACTGGTTGCTGGCATCGAAAAAGCCAAATTGTTGATCATTACCTTTAACGATTTACAGCGCTCGTTGGCCTTGCTTGGGCAGATTCGTGCCATTAATCCGGACGTGAAAGTCTTAGTGCGCACTAAAGACGATAAAGGTTTAGACGAACTTTATGAAACGGGCGCAACGGAAGTGGTCCCCGAAGTCTTAGAGGGCAGTTTAATGCTGGTGGCACATGTGCTGTTTTTGTCCGGTATTCAAAGGAAAAAGATAATGCATCGGCTTGATTGCGAGCGCAGAATAAAATATCAACATCTGCATGGTTTCTATTATGGAGAGGATACTGAAATAGGTAAAAACACCTGGGCTATTGAGCAAATCCATGCAGTGGTGTTACCTGCTTCATCAAAATTAATTGATAGCTTTGCTCTGTTATTTCATTTTAATGGCGTAACGATCAAGTCAATACATCGTCAAACGGGTGATGAGGTGTCTATTTCAGAAAAAACCCGCTTTAAAGCGGGTGATATGGTTTTATTGCAAGGCGAGAAACCTGACCTATTAAAAGCTGAGCAAGCATTACAAGGAAAAAACTATGATTCTCCAGTTTAAGGGAGCATTAGTCATCCGTTGTTTGCTTTCAGTCTTGTTACTTCTCGCCTTCAATTTTCTAACCTGGGCGTTTATCTGCGCGTGCAGAGAGCAACATTTTTGCATAAAACAAGACAAACAGCGTAAAGGCACTGCACCAAAATAGAATGCTTATCCAATATGCTATTATAAGCAGTTCAGGCATTAACAGTGGAAATGTCACTCTCACTAATCCTGAAATCGCAGTTGCAATAAAAGCAATACTCATCCATTTTGAGGGAATTAATGCATTGCCTGTGTGACCAAGCGATACACGACTTATCATGGCTAAAATAACCCCACCAAATCCCGCTATAGCCGTTAAATGAATCATGGTTGTGGCGTTAATACTGGGAATAAATAGTGCCAGTGCATAAAAAATTAAACCTGCTGAAAGTAGAAGGTAACTTAAATGCAACGACCAAAGTAGCGCGACAGGCAGTGTTAATAGTGGTTTCCAGCGAATGACTCGGATTAAATTAGCTGCGCCAGTTAATAATGCAAGCGCACCGGAAATAATAGTAAGGCTTGGAAACCAGATTAAAACTGCGAGTAATAATAACGGTGCTAACGCTAAATATTCTAAAACTTGAATCGGTTGTACTTTTTCAGTAGCTGTTCCTTTTGAAGTAAAGAAAGGAATAACACGCCCGCCCATCACTGCAATAATAAAGAACACTAAAAATAACATGCTCCAGATTGCCTGTTGCGACATGATGTAATCATAACTTTTAAAACCCACTAAACTCACTGCGTTTAAAACACTCATCGCTAATAATAGCGGCACAAAAAATAGGTTCTTCCATTGTTTTGCATGTAATACCGCTTGTGCTAAAACGAGGGCTGCTAATGGCATCCAAGTTAGCTCTAATATCATGGTTATCCAAAATAGATCTGGCGGTAATAGGAACATCGCAAAACGCGCTAATAGCCAAATTGTAAACAAGAGCGCTAATTTTTTTCCTTTTAAGCCTGGGTAGCCAGTCCAATTTTGAACGGCGGTGAGTAAAAAACCTAGAATAATGGCTCCCGCAAAACCAAATAACATTTCATGGGCATGCCACTGAGTGCTTGGCAATTGCGAACCCAGTGTTATTTTACCGGAAAGCAATAAGCCCCATAAAAACATACTGATAACGGCAAAAAGCGCGCCAGCTAAAAAGAAAGGGCGAAATCCTAAACGAAAGAAGGGCAATAATTGCTGTTCTTGAGCATTATCGGTAATCTGTATCATCTTTTTTCCTATTTTATTGATAGTGAGTAATTATGTCTGAAAATTTATCCGAAAAATTGTTTGCTCAGAAATCTAACACGCAAGAGACTTCAACAATTATCGCTAATTCTAGCTCGAAAAAAAACCATAAACTGGGCAATGTTATTATGGATGGCGAGTCTCAAGATGGTTGGTATCGTTTATTAAAGTTTATGTTGTGGGCATGGCAGGGTGTCGACCTGATTGATTGTTATGATGTACTTTCCCATATTAGCGCGTCAAAGAACGCGCGTAGTGATGAGTCTATTTTAGATAGTGTAATTGGCTTTCGCTCTGGTAACTGGAGTTACGAGTGGACTCAAAAGGGTATGAGCTACCAAAAAAAGGCCAATGAGTTTGCTAATCTAGGTCATGAAAATTTAGCTAAAGAAGCTTATTACAGTGCATCACAATGTTATAGCGTTGCCAGTTATCCGAATTTAAGAGGTGATGAACTGAGCATACAGGCGCAAGTATTAGCCTTTAATAATTATAAAAAATCATTTCAACACAACAAAAATGCAATATTAAAAGAGATAAAAGTGCCTTTTCAAGGCAAGCAAGTGAGCTGTTATCTTCACCTTCCTCATACAGAGACGATTCTGCCAGTTGTGATTGTGAGCGGCGGATTAGATACCTTGCAATGTGAGTTACTACCTTTGTTTGAAAAAGATCTCGCGCCTGCGGGTATTGCGATGTTAACCGTTGATTTACCGGGCATTGGTCACTCATCGAAAATAAAGCTCGAGCAAGACTCTTCGAATTTACATCAAGCAATAATTCATCATTTGAAAAAAGTGCCTTGGGTTGACCATGATCGCATTGCGTTAATGGGTATGCGCTTTGGTGGCAATATTGCCACGCGGTTAGCGTTTATTGAGCCCACTTCAGTTAAATCAGTCGTTGCTGTAGGGGCGGCTGTTGGCTCTGTTTTTAATAATATCGAGAATTTCAAAAAACTACCGCCTATGATGCTTGACTGTATTGCTTCTCGTATGCAAGTTAAAAACTCTGATACGGATATCATCTATCAACACTGTGTCCCCCTCTCGTTGACCAAGCAGGGGCTGTTTCGTAGACGCATACAAACACCGCTACTGAGCATCGGTCATAAAAACGATATTGTGTGTAATGAAGATGATTTGAAGATGATTGCACTGGCGAGCCGTCAAGGGGAGTCACGTATTATTGATAAAGCTCCCATTTTTGACTCATACTTAAACTCTTTAAGTTATTCTGCCCAGTGGTTAACAAGACATCTTGCAGAGTGAGTGGTAGATTAGATGCTTATTCTTTTTTTAGGAAATAGACCAATATGACTTCAGCGTTACCGCTATCCCCGTCTAGAGGGCGTATATTTAAACTGTTCACAGATTTAGGTCCCTATTTTAGAAAGTTACAATCGACAGAGAGCTCTTTCTTTTTTGATTGTTTAGAAATTTGTGTTGATGATAAAAAAGAACCTGAAGAACGTCAATTTTATGGCTGGTGGTTAGTTGTAACACGTGATGAAAATGGTTTTGATTACGAACGTTACGACGGCTTATACAACCTAGAAGGTGATTGGGTTGTGCATAAAATTAAAAAGAAAGACCAGAAGCAACTTGATGATTCTTTTGAACTTTTTATTGAACGATTAAAATCACTTATCGAAGTAGAAACTGGATTTTGTTTGGCGCCATTAGAGGTCGCATTAACAGAGGCTTAAATTTTACACTTAAAAATGATATACTTTTAAACAGTAACGATTATGTCGTTGCTGTTTTTTTTCGCCCCTGTTTTTTTCTCCCCTAATAAATGACTGTGATATGAAAACAAATATTAGAAATAAGAGTAAAACAAAAACCATCGTTGTAAAACTAGGCACCAGCGTATTAACTAGCGGCACGGCAAAATTAGACCGTGCGCATATGGTTGAGATAGCTCGTCAATGTGCAGTTTTACACAATCAAGGACATCGTATTGTCGTTGTAACATCTGGCGCGGTAACAGCTGGTAAAGAGCATCTCAATATGCCCGATATCACACTCACTGTTGCTAATAAACAGATGTTAGCCGCTGTTGGCCAAGGTCAACTCGTGCGCGAATGGGAAAATCTATTTAAGATATACGGATTACATGTAGGGCAGATGCTGCTTACTCGTGCCGATCTCGATGATCAACTTCGTTTTATTAATGCACGTGATACATTAAGCATGTTGTTACATCATCGTATTATCCCGTTAATTAATGAGAATGACGCGGTAGCAACGCGTGAAATTAAAGTCGGTGATAACGATAACTTATCGGCTTTAGTTGGATTGTTAGCAGATGCTGACCAATTGTTATTATTAACCGACCAAGTTGGTTTATTTACCGCAGATCCTCGTAGCAATCCCGATGCTAAATTAATTCCTGAAATTTCTGAAATTACAGAGGATATTCATGCTCTCGCTGGCGACAGTGTTGGCGGATTAGGCACCGGTGGTATGGCAACAAAAATTGAATCTGCTGTTGTTGCACATCGTGCGGGTATTGAAGTTGTTATTGCCTCTGGGCATAAAAAGAATGTGATATTAGATGCGGCTAAAAACAAACCCGTCGGTACACGTTTCTCTTCAGAATATAATCGCTTAGAAATGCGTAAAAACTGGATCTTTGCTGGTTCTAAAGTCGTGGGTAAAATCATTATTGATGCCGGTGCTGAAGAAGCTTTGATTAGCAGTGGCGCGAGCTTGTTACCAACGGGTGTTATTAACACACGAGGTAATTTCTTACGTGGTTATGTTGTGTCTGTTTGTAACAAAGCAGGTGATGAATTAGCACGTGGTATTGTTCGTTATAAGAGTGTTGATATTAAAAGAATTAAAGGATTACACTCAGAGCAAATTGAAGAGCTGTTAGGTTTTGAACACGGTACTGTAGTTATTCATCGTGATGATTTGGTCTTGTTATAAAGTAATGCTATAAAGTGATTACTTTACTTTGGCCTATGGCTAAGTTGAACGCAATTAGAAATAGAGGGAAATAATGAGTTTATTAGAGATTGGAAAATTAGCGCAACAAGCAAGTTATGAATTAGCGATTGCAGACAGTACGACAAAAAATAATGCGCTTGAAAACATCGCATTAGCACTAGAAGCTAATGAAGCGGTGATTGTTGAAGCGAATAAAAAAGATATCGAAGCGGGCAAACAAGCTGGCTTAACCGATGCGTTATTAGATCGCCTTTTATTAGATGAAACTCGCCTTGCTGGCATCATCGGTGATTTACGCAGCGTGATTAATTTAAGCGACCCGGTGGGTGAAGAGTTTGATAGCAAGCTGTTAGAAAATGGCTTAAAGCTAAGTAAACGTCGCGTACCCGTGGGTGTTATTGGCGTGATTTATGAAGCGCGTCCAAACGTAACGATTGATATTGCAGCACTTTGTTTAAAAACAGGTAATGCGAGCATCTTACGTGGTGGTAAAGAGACAATTAACTCTAATCTAGTGTTAGTGAAGGTTATTCAAGATGCGCTTGTTGCTTCTGGTTTGCCGAAAACCGCTGTGCAATACATTGAGAATACAGATCGCGCACTCGTTGGCGAACTGCTTAAAATGGACCAATACGTGGATATGATTATTCCACGCGGTAATTCAGGTCTACAACAGTTCTGTAAAGAGAACAGCACAATCCCTGTGATTATCGGTGGCATCGGTATTTGTCATTTATACGCTGAAAAATCAGTGGATATGGATAAAGCCTTAGCGATTATCGAAAACGCAAAAGTACAACGTCCTTCGGTTTGTAATGCGTTAGACACATTATTAGTTGAAGAAAGCATTGCTGCTGAGTTTTTACCCAAGTTGGCTGCTCTATTATTACCACAAGGTGTTACCTTAGTGGCTGAGCCAAAAGCGAAAGCGATTTTAGGTGAAAATGCGGTTGTTGCACAGGAAGGTGACTTCTCTCGTGAATGGCTATCACTACACTTAGGTGTAAAAGTGGTTGCTACATTAAGCGATGCTTTAGTACATATACGTGAACATAGTTCGCAACATTCTGATGGCATTTTAACCAATGACTTCACTGTTGCTAACCAGTTTGTTAACGCAGTTAATTCTGCTGCTGTTTATGTAAATGCAAGCACACGTTTTACTGATGGTAGTCAGTTTGGTTTAGGCGCTGAAGTGGCTGTTTCAACACAGAAACTACACGCTCGTGGTCCAATGGGATTACAAGAATTAACCACTTACAAGTGGATTGGTATTGGTGAGTACTTAGTAAGAAACTAATTTTTTACTACTCTATGTAACACTTATCATTAATACCCTAGGTCCATCGCAATTGCATGGGCCTTTTTTTTACCTTTATTTTCATCGTACAGCCGGAGTTATTATGCAAAGCACAGATCCATTAGCGTCATTATTAAATATCATGCACAGTCTACGAGACCCTGAAACGGGCTGTCCATGGGATAAAAAACAAACCTTTGCTTCCGTTGTGCCACATACCATTGAAGAAGTTTATGAGTTGGCGGATGCTATCGAGCTAAACGACTTTTCTGATTTAAAAGGTGAGTTAGGTGATTTGCTGTTTCAAGTGGTGTTTTATGCACAAATCGCGAAAGAACAGGGGCTGTTTGAATTTTCCGATATATTAGAAACACTTAATGAAAAGTTAATACGTCGTCATCCGCACGTGTTTGCACAAACAGCGTTTAC
Source organism: Psychromonas sp. Urea-02u-13 (assembly GCF_002835995.1). Lineage (GTDB taxonomy): Bacteria > Pseudomonadota > Gammaproteobacteria > Enterobacterales > Psychromonadaceae > Psychromonas. The sequence continues at coordinate 111,063 of NZ_PJBZ01000044.1, forward strand.
TGATGAGCAAGCGGTGCATGCTAATTGGGAAAAAGAGAAACAAAAAGAACGTCTTAAAAAATCTACCTCTATGAATCAACAAGAAAGTGTTTTAGATAATATCCCATTGGCCTTACCTGCCTTAAATCGTGCCTATAAGATTCAAAAGCGATGTGCCAACGTAGGTTTTGATTGGGCTGAACTTGAGCCGGTTGTGGCTAAAATTCATGAAGAGATTGATGAAGTATTAGTAGAAGTAAAACGTACTGATTTAACTGATGAGCAAAGAAAAATTCGCATTGAAGATGAACTCGGCGACCTACTTTTTGCTAATGTAAATTTAGTCAGGCATTTGAGTGCAGATCCTGAAACTGTCTTACGCCAAGCGAACAAAAAGTTTGAAAAGCGTTTTCGCTTAGTTGAGCAAACCGTGATTAAACAAGGTAAGCAGATGCAGGATTGCTCTTTAGAGGAATTAGAAGCGATTTGGGTTGAAGTCAAAAAGCTAGATTAACAATGTGTTCTGACATTGCGTCTTTAAATCATAAATGATGTAATGAAGCACTATATTACAAACCATTTACGCATCTTTGGTGAATTCAAAAGCAGTCATTTATGAAACTAATTGTTGGACAAAATATCTCAATTGAGCAACCCAGTACGATCGATATTGATTTTGCTTGGCGTAGTTTAGAAAGTAACTTGAACTTAACGGTGCATGCTTTTGCGTTTACTAATGGCAAAATAGCTGACCTTGGGCAAGTGAACCCTAATAAGATAAAGCTACCAGATGGGGTGCTTCGTGATAGCTCTGATCGTCATTTTGAGGTGTTATTTCCAGCATTAGCGGCGGATGTTGATCGCATCGCTTTTTATGGTCTATTACCCGAAAAGAGTGACTTTTCGTTACAGGCAATGAGCCACTTTCAAATTCGCATTAATCATCAGCAAGGCGATAGAATCGCAGTCATTGATGTTGATGCTTTTTCTAAAAAGCACAAAAGCGCTTTGTTCTTTGAGCTGTATAAGCATAACAATAGCTGGAAATTAGCGTATAAATTACAGCCATTAAATACCCATCGAGTACAAACATTAGAGCAGCTGGGTTTACAGGTTGTTAAAAAAAACATTAAGAAAGTAACACCGGCTGCAGCGCAATCTAAGCCTAAGCCACAACAACAAAACCAACAGCAAAGCCCGCTATTAGCGAGTGAACCTGCGTTGACTGAGGCTGAAATACTTGCCGGTATTAATCTAAAAAAGGGACAAAACATATCCCTCACAAAGCATTTTAAATATTGTGCTTCAATCACTTGTAAATTAAATGTTGTACCCAAAATAGAAGATTTAGACCTTAATGTAATCGCGTTAAATAGTAATAACACCTTACATAACGTGAAAGATTTTTTATACCGTGAAAATACCTTGTTACGCGGCGATGGTGTTAAGTTGCATAAAGATCATGTGCTTATTAATCTTGCTGACATACCAGCCGATGTGAACAAAATTCAATTGTTAATCACGCGCCGTTCGGGTGGCAAACGTATTAGTAGTGCTGATTTTATTGAACTGGATTTAACCGGTACCCATACCGAGCAAAAAATAGCGAAGTATGTATCAGAAACCTCCGATAAAAATTACAACACTATGGTGCTGTTAGATATTTATCGCCAAGCAGAGGGCTGGTCTATTCGCGCTGTGGGGCAAGGTTTCTCTGGAGGTTTAGACAAAATTGGTGAGCGTTATAAATTCTCTCCACCTAAATTACGCGCCATTGCACAAGCACCTGTTAATGAAAACGAAGCGCTGAACGCTGTCGCCATTGATAATAGTGAAGATCATGCCAAGCACAAAAAACAACAGACCCTTTCTTATTATTTGATGGGCGCAGCTGGTGTTGTTTCACTGTTTGCCTTAAGTCGTTTACTGTTATTACCTTTGGCTGCTATTTTAGCGGGCTTAGGTTGGTTTATGTATCAGCGCTCCTCTAAAGCTCTGAGCTCTGTGCATGAAGAGCAACTAGAGCGTTTAGTATTAAATATCATTAAAGCGAATAATTACCAAATAACCGCTTTTGAAATAGCGGCGAATCATCCGGTGAATATTGAACAGTCAACCAAAGTGCTCGATAAGTTATGTGATAAAGGATTAGGCTCAACGGCCTTTAATGAAGAGGGGTCTGTTTATTACGATTTCTCTCGTCTGAAAAGTACGGCTGACAAAAATCATTGGTAGTGATAGCAATTCCACTAACTAATCAATCTCACGGGTTAAAAGAAGCTATTTCCGCGTTGTAAGTTTTGTAAGGGGGGTAACCATTTACTTATCCAGATTGCTATGACGACATAAAAATAAATACAACCCCTTTTGACATTAAATGTCTTGGTGGTATGATGCGCCATTATATATTGCCTTTGAATACTTCAAGGGCATTTTTTTATTTTTAATCAGTTAAGGAAAACCATGGAACTTTTTGATGCAACTTGGCCTTTCGCGCTAATTTTAGTCGCTTGTTACATACTAAAATATTCATGTGATACTTTTGAGCAATCTGCCGCTTACCTTGGGCGTAATATGCCAGCCGGTGTAAAAGGCGCCACAGTAAACGCAGTGGGTTCAAGTATGCCTGAAATGTGTGTGGTTATTTCTTGTCTGTTTTTCTTTGATGATCCTGCGATGGTAATGGTGGGTTTAGGTGTTACTGCGGGCTCTGCTATTTTTAATGGCTGTGTAATCCCGGCTTTATCTATCCTGCTCGCAAAAGATGAACAAGGTAATAAAGTAAAATCTATTCAATTGGATAAAAAATCACTGTTACGCGATCTGTTTTGGGTAATTACTGCTGAAATTGCATTGGTTGCTTTCTTAGGCTTTGATGCATTTACCGTGATGATGGCTGTTGCCTTAAACGCAGTCTATGTCGGTTACGCTGTTCATTTATACATTGATAGTCGTGGGCATGAAGCAGATGAAGATGCTTATGAATATGAAGACATTGAATGTAGAGGCCTTATTGGTAACATCTTTACTTTTAATTTTAATAGCTTATTTTTTGGCAATAAAGACTTCAGCTTAACTCGTGCGATTGTAGTGTTAGGTTTGGCTATTCTGATTATTTCTGCTGCATCACACCTATTAGTTGAAGGTGTTGTTGGCGCTGCTGATGTGATGGGAGTTCCTGCGTTCTTTTCTGGATTAATACTTGGTTCGGCTGCATCGTCTATTCCTGATTTAATTTTATCAGTAAAAGATGCACGTAAAGGTAACTATGAAGATGCGGTAGCAAATCCATTAGCATCAAATACATTTGATACAACCATCGCATTCGCTTTACCATTATTAGTTTGGTTTGGTTTGAACGGTGTTGATTCATTAGCGATTGAACAAAGTGAAGGTTTGACTTTATTACGTTGGTCAATTATTGGTGTGACGGTTGCTGTTGGTGCAAGTTTATTATTTAAGCATACTAACGTCACTAAAAACGTCGCATTTTTGCTTTTATCCATCTTTGTTGTATGGGCAGGAACAATGACCTATTTAATAGGCTAAACATAAACTTGCTAACATTAATCATTTTAGTGTTAGCAAGTTTCTCCCTTATTTACCTTTAACATCCCCTTATTATTGACTCTCTAAATCTCCATTATTGATTTTCTGGGAAGTCATATCTTGTAAAAAAGTTGTTTCCTTTAAAATTAATTCGCTAGATTTATTTTGCAATAACGCTACATGCGTTATGGTGCTATCTATTCTCCTTTATTCATCATTAAACGGTATTCTCTATGACCGAAAAAACATACAAAATCACCACCGGTGACTTAACCGTGAAAGTAACCAAAGGCGCTGATCGTTTAGCTGACTTTATTGACGTTGCACAACGTAAAAATCCGAAAAGACCTTTCTTATTTGTGAGTAAAGTCTTGGGTCGACATATTCCCGTTAAACCATCGGTGATGGCGCAAACTTACGATGAATTAGCGGAGGGTATTATGGCTAATTTAAGCGGGCCAATCGCGGTGGTTGGTATGGCTGAAACGGCCGTTGGTTTAGGCGCAGGTGTACATCAGGCGTTATTAGCGCGTGGCTGTGAAAGTGTGTATTTATCAAGTACTCGCCACCCGATGGACAGTCCTGTTTTTTGTGAATTCAAAGAAGAACATAGCCATGCTATGTCGCATTATTTACATGAACCCGTGGATGAAAAAGCGAAACAAAACTTCATTCATGCAAGCACATTAGTATTAGTTGATGATGAAGCGACGACGGGTAATACCTTTGCAAACCTTGCAAAGGCATTAGCCGAAGCCGGTTTACAAGACTTAAGCTCATTAGTCGCGGTGACCTTAGTTGATTGGTCACAGGGCGCGTTGTTAGAAAAATTAAAAACCAATGAAGTCACCAAGCAATGGCAAGTACATTCTCATGCCTTGATTGAAGGTAGCTGGGATTGGCAAGCAGCAGGCGGCATTGCGCCATTAGCTTTGCCAAGTGATGTGCAAGCGACACAAAAAACAGCGCCTATATTATTTAGCGAAAAAAGTTGTCGTGCCGGCCTGATTGAAAGTACGCCATTTAAAACCTGCCCAACGATAAAAGCCGGAGAAAAGGTCTTAGTGCTAGGCAGTGGCGAGTTTGTTTGGCAACCTTATCTGTTAGCAAAACAATTAGAAGATGCAGGTCATGACGTGTATTTCAGCGCCACAAGTCGTTCGCCAGTGACTGACGGCTATGCGATGAAACATAGTCTCGCTTTTCATGATAATTACGGTGAAAACTTTGCGATGTACGCCTATAACATTGATGCACAGATTTACGATCGTATTCTTATCTGTTCTGAAACGTCAGCGCAAGCATGGGACAAAACCTTATTATCGACACTAAGCCAAGCTGAGGTAGTGGAATATGACGTATAAGAAAGCCATTATCCTTAGCGATCTTGATGACACTTTTTTTCAAACTAAACGAAAAATGTTAGAAGCGGATATCACGCCTCATAAAATGGCCGCATTAGACAGAGAAGCAAAACCGCGTAGCTTTATGTCTGAGCCTCAAACTAATTTAGTCGATTGGTTATTAGCAACAAGTGAAGTGATTCCGGTTACCGCAAGAGGCAGTGATGAATTTGCACGCATTGATATTAAATTTTCATCTTACAAAATAGCGTGTCACGGTGCGGTTATTCTAAACCCTGATGATACTCCTAACGCTGGCTGGCAAAAAATAGTTGAGCAATATATTACGCGCTTAACACCGAAAATATTGGCGCTAAAAAGTAAAGTTGAACAGTTGATTGATGATTCAGAATCACTTTGTAATAAGAAGATAGATGCGTGGGCACGTATTAACGAAGAAAATGGTTTGCCGATATATTTAGTGTGTAAAGTCCGCGATTCTCTGCAAGAGGCTGATTTAGCGGTATTAGCTGAGATGGTTGAAAAAGAGTTTGATCTTAGTGACTTTTACATTCATCGTAATCGTAATAACTTGGCTTTTTTACCAAAACTAATTGCCAAAGAAAACGCCACTAAATACCTGTTAGAGCATTTAGTTGAGACCGAAGGGCGTCCTATTTTGTCTTTTGGTGATAGTTTTAGCGATTTACCTTTTATGGCATTAGGTGACTTTATTTGTGTGCCTCGTCATAGCCAAGTTGCTGAGAACAAGAATCTTATTGTGGAGGGCAATCATGTCGATTAAACCATTTTCAGGCAGTTATCCTGATCCGGATGTTACTTTTTTATTAACGCCATTAGACATGGAAATGACCGATGTAAAAACCAAAGAAGCGTTAATCCAAAGTGGTAAAAAGCATTACTCAGAAATGCTCTCTTTGGAAAACCCCCCTTCTCAATTACATTTAGATATTTTCGAGCAAGCTCTAGTGCTTGGCGGAAAACGCATGGCGAAAGAAACATTAGTGCTGGCCCAAGCATTGGCTGATTCAATCGACAGTCGCCCGTTAGTATTAGTCTCACTCGTACGTGCTGGTGTGCCGATGGCCGTCTGCTTGATGCGCGCGTTACGCCTATTAGATATTGAAGCCGTGCATTACGGCATTTCAATCATTCGTGATCGCGGTATCGATACCGTTGCCCTGGATAAAATAGAAAAAAAACATGGCACAGAGGGCATCTGCTTTATTGATGGCTGGACAGGTAAAGGCGCGATTGCAGGTGAATTAAGCAAAGCGTTGATTAATAGACCCGGTTATCCTGAAAAACCACGTTTAGTGGTGTTAGCCGATCCCGGTGGTTGTAGTTGGCTTGCTGCCAGTGGTGACGATTGGTTGATTCCTTTTGGTGTGATGGGCGCGCCCATTTCTGGTTTAGTCAGCCGCTCTGTGTGGCATGCCACTGATTTACATGGCTGTGTGGTTTACGATAATTTACGTGAATATGATTGCTCTAGTCGTTTTGTTGATCAGATAGAAGCACACATGAAAGTACAGCTAACAAAAACAGCTGAGTCAAAAGAGATACCAACAAAGACACCGATTTTAGACGAGCAGATAAAGGCTCGATTACAAACACAGTGTCACGAAGTGATAGAAACACTTGCTCAGCAATATCAAATAAGCTCAATTAATCGTATTAAACCGGGTATTGCAGAAGCAACACGTGCGGTAATGCGCCGCGTGCCTGAACATGTTTTAGTGCGTGATAAAAGCGATGCCGATGTACAGTTATTATTGTACTTAGCGGAAAAAGTCGGTGCGCCTGTTACTGAGGTGGGCGAGCTGACTGGGAATTATCGCGCTATTACTATTATCAAACAGGTCGTGTGATGAACAATATAAATCCCTATGCGCTGGGTGCAACACTTTACGTACCTGCAGTTAAAGATGACCTATTGAATATTGTCACTGGGCGAAAATATCCTTTATTACGCTCTGTGGTTATTTGCCTTGAAGATGCCATAAGTGACAATGAGGTTGAGCAAGGTTTAGCTAATTTACAACAGCTATTACTGGCCTTGCCAACTTGTCTTACTGGTCAACGTCCGCTGTTGTTTGTTCGCCCACGTAATGTTGAGATGGCCATTCAAATTATTGCTAGCATGCCATTATCGCAACTTTGTGGTTTTGTCTTACCCAAGTTTGATATTGATTCGTTAAATGCATGGAATGAGGCGTGTCGAGGAACAGATTTATTATGGATGCCAACGCTTGAGACAGCGCAAGCACATGATGCGATTGCGATGCGTGAGCTGGCTATTGAGCTCGACAAACACGATTTACAACAACGTATTATCGCGTTAAGAATCGGTGGTAATGATTTATTGAGTTGTTTAGGTGTGAGGCGTATGGCGCAGCAAACCTTATATGAAGGGCCCCTCGCTTATACAATCTCAATGCTAGTATCGACTTTTTCTCCTCGTCAATATGCACTCAGCGCGCCGGTATTTGAACGCTTAGATGATTTCCCGACCTTGCAACGCGAATTACAGCAAGATTTAGCCTTTGGTTTAGTGGGCAAAACGGCGATTCACCCTTCACAGTTATTACCCATCCAAAATGCTTTTCGAGTGCCTCTCTCGGATTATCAAGCTGCGATGCAAATATTAAACAGCGAGAAAGCGGTTTATAAGTGGGATAACGTTATGGCAGAGCCGGCAACGCACAAAAACTGGGCGGGGAAAATATTATTACGCGCAGAAGAGTATGGTGTGTTAGATCTACAATCTTGCCGGACAGAGCTAAACGCTTAAAGTTCAATCAAGTTAATGCCTGGTTGAGCAATTAGAAAGCGTATTTTTTACTCCTAAGTGGGTATTTATAGCGATCTGTTTTATTTTTTGTTTTGTGTGCTAAAGCACTATTTAAACAAGGTTCTATCTGATAAATTGACATAGTAAGTCATGCTGTAGAAACAATATTGTAAGTCATCACATTGTTATTCAGCATCAAACCCCAATAACTATAATAAGGAACGATTAATGAGTATTTCTTTAGAGAAAGGCCAACGCATCAGTTTAGAAAAAAACGGCAACAAACTTGATTCTGTTTGTGTCGGTGTTAACTGGGGAGCTATTGAGAAAAAAGGTTTTTTTGGCACTAAAAAAGTAGCTGTCGATTTAGATGCAAGTATCAGCCTACATGGTGTTGATAAACAACCTATGGATGTTGTGTTTTACGGACAGCTAAGCAGTAAAGACGGTTCTATCAAGCACAGCGGTGATGATTTAACCGGCGATTTAGACGGTGATGATGGCTTAGATAACGAAATCATTACGATTAACTTAAGAAAAGTGCCTGCATCAGTTGAAAAGTTAGCGATTGTTTTAAATAGCTTCCAAGGCCAAGATTTTTCACAGATTCCATTTGCTAGTGTACGTCTATACGAAGGTACACCGACACGTGTTGATTCTGTTATGGCAAGTTACAACATTGCAAGAGAAGACAAGTTCAAAGGGTCTGTATCGATGATTCTTGGCATCTTGTACCGCAATAAAGATGATTGGAAATTTAAAGCGGTTGGTGAACCAACAAAAGACCGTAAATTACAAGATACGATTAAAACAGTATCAGATAGCTTCCTAAATTAAATTGAGCAATATGCTCTAAACGTTTATGACTATGTGATTAATACGCCTGAGGAAATGCCTGTGAGTAAGCTTGTTATTGGAGAGAACATTGTTATTTCTAGTCTTGCTGCTTACCGTTTGCAGTTATCCTTAGGTGAGTGGGACTGGGGTTGCCTTCTTTTTAACAAAGGGGCTGCGCCAATTCACTTTAAAGAAGCGCCTGGACTGGTTATTAATGATAAGGCGTTATTAATACACGGTGCTGATATCGAAGATGACTTTGAAAAGTTGCTTGTGTATATCAATATTGACAATAAAAAACCAAATCAAACAATCAATGCGCAATTAACTGAATTGTTGTCGGGTTCGATTACCGCCAGTATGCAATTTTCGAACGATGAGTTGCCACAAAGCGCATTCGTGTTGCTTGAACTATATCGACATAAAGAACAGTTAAAATTACGTTGTATTGGTCAAGGTTTCGCACAAGGTATCAGCAAGTTATTTGCTAGCTATGGTGTGACTGAGGCAAGTGTTCACAAAGAAGCTATGTCGTCTACCTCCGCTAAGTCAGTAACCGTTAGTAATACTCAACTTGATGACATATTGGTTAATATGCATTGGGATACCAAGCAATCAAGCGTCCATCATGGTGCTAATTTGTTTGTTGGTGAAAATTTTAAACCTATGACTGATTTACGTGTCGGATGTTTATACGAACTGCATAACGGTCAGCGAGGTCTTGTACAAACGATTGGTGAAGATCTATTAGGATCTTTTCATGGTGTGCCTTATGTTGAAGCGTTACGTTCAGAAAATAGTCATGTAGAACAATTAGCCATCAATGCAAAGTATCAACACAAATTACATCGATATTTGATTTACGCATTGATGGCAGAAGGGCATAATAATTGGTCGGCATTAAATGTCGAGATTGAGTTTCAATTAGCTCAATCACAAAAGAGGTGCTTTTCACCCGATACGTTAATGATGAAACCAATTTATGCGGTTGCCATGCTTGAATTTGAGCAAGGCGAAATAACAATAACAGCACTTAACGAATACTTTGAGAACCTACCTGAGCTAGACCAAGCTTATGGTTGGGGATTAGCGTGGCGTTATCAAAATCAATCAGAGAATGAGGAACAAGAATGAGTTTTTCTAATTTTTTATCAAGCGTTAAACAAAAGACAAGTGAATTAAAAGGCGAAGTATTGAAGTTCAAAAATAAGAACTTCTTAAACGCAGCCACAGCAGGATCTGCACTTATCGCAATGGCAGACGGTTCATTAGATTCAGAAGAAAAGAAAAAGATGGTGCGTTTTATTGAAAGCAATGATGCGTTATCTGTTTTCAAAACAAGTGAAGTGATTGGTAGCTTTAAAGATTATGTCGATAACTTTGAATTTGACCAAGATATTGGCGAATCAAAATGTTACGAAGCACTAAGTCGTTTAAAAGGTAATGAAGTTGAGTGTCGTACGGTGATGCGTTTGATTATATCAATTGCAGCTGCTGACGGTGACTTCGATGATTCAGAAAAAGCCGTTGCGCGTAAAATCGCTATTGAGCTCGGTTTACCTGCTTCAGATTTCGAACTTTAACACTTATTCGGCCAATCATATTTTGAATATGTAGGGTCGATAATTAATAAATATTTAACAGAAGGAAAATTTCAATGGCTATCAGCTTAGCAAAAGGCGGACGCGTTAATTTAGAGAAAGAAGCGCCGGGTTTAAAAACATTAAAAGTAGGCTTAGGTTGGGATGTGCGCATTACTGACGGCATTGATTTTGATTTAGATGCTAGCCTATTCATGTTAAATGCTGCTGGTAAAGCAGAAAATGAAGCGTCATTTATCTTTTACAATAACAAGAAATCAGCCTGTGGTTCAGTTGAGCATTTAGGTGATAACTTAACGGGTGAAGGCGAGGGTGATGACGAGTCTATTCTAATCAACCTTGAATTAATCCCTGCTGGCATCGAAAAATTAGTAGTTGCAGTGACAATCCATGATGCTGACGGTCGCCGTCAAAACTATGGACAAGTTGATAATGCGTTTATTCGTATTGTGAACGATGCAAATTCAGAAGAAGTGGTACGTTACGACTTAACAGAAGATCACTCAACGGAAACATCACTTATCTTTGCTGAGTTATACAAAAAAGACGGTGAATGGCGTTTTGTTGCTAAAGGCGATGGTTTTGCTGGTGGTCTAAGCAAGTTACTAGAAGTGTACGGGTTAGCTTAATTTAAATAATTTAAACTAAATAACTTGAACTAAATAACTCAAACTCAAATTAAATAATTTAAACTAAATACTATTGGAGATACAAAATGGCAGTTTCTTTACAAAAAGGTGGCAATGTTTCTTTAGAGAAAGTTGCACCGGGTATGACTCGTTGTATTGCTGGCTTAGGCTGGGATACACGCGTAACAGATGGCGTAGACTTTGATTTAGACGCTTCTGTTTTTATGATTGGTGAAGATGGTAAAATTCGCAGCGATGCTGACTTTATTTTCTATAATCAACTTGTTTCAGGCTGTGGTTCTGTTGAACATACGGGTGATAACTTAACAGGTGAAGGCGACGGCGATGATGAAGCTGTTAAAGTTGACTTAACTAAGATTCCTGCTGATGTTGCTAAGCTAGTATTGGGTGTAACCATTCATGATGCTGATGCAAGAAAACAAAATTTTGGCCAAGTATCTAATGCCTTTATCCGTGTTGTAAACGAAAGCAATAGCGAAGAAGTGGTTCGTTATGACCTTTCTGAAGATTACTCAACGGAAACTGCGTTAGTATTTGGCGAATTCTACCGTCACAATAACAGCTGGAAATTTAAGGCTATTGGTCAAGGTTTCGCTGGCGGTTTACGCCCAATGGCATTGCAATACGGTGTTAATGTAGGTTAATAAAACCTGCAAAAGTAAAAGCCAATAAAACGCATCATTTGATGCGTTTTTTTATGCCTGTCATTTAAGTATTTACTGAGGTAAATAGATTTATTTTTGCGATGCAGTTAAAAGAATCAAAAGTGAACCGCTAAGTTATTTATCTTTTTTTTATAATGTAAATATACTTGATGTTCCTCACTTGTTTGTACAGTGATACTTTTAACTAGCTTAGGAAGAGTCATGAATATAATACGCTCCTTTATTATTGCTGGATTAACCTCAGTCGTGTTGCCGGGTTTAGCTGCAACAGAGGCGAAACCAGCAACAAAATATACCATCGAATCTAACCAAAAAGTTTTACAATCGTTGCCTTTTACTGATAAACAAGATTTTGAAGATGCAACACGTGGGTTAATCACTAAACCCGATGTACTGACTATTACCGATAAAGACGGTAAAGCAGTTTGGGATTTAGAGGCCTATAAAAAATTCATTGCAATTGATAAACAATCCCCCGATACGGTCAACCCTAGTCTGTGGCGTAATTCGCAACTGACCATTCAATATGGTTTGTTTGAAGTCACTGAAAATATATTCCAAGTACGTGGTTACGACCTTTCTAATATCACTTTTGTAAAAAGTAAAACGGGGTGGATCGTGTTTGATCCTTTGATCTCTCCAGAAACTGCAAAAGCCGCGTTAGACTTAATTAATAAAGAACTGGGCGAGCGACCTGTTGTTGCGATTATCTACAGCCATAGCCACATAGATCATTATGGTGGTGCAACGGGCATTGTGACGCAAGAGGATGTGGACGCGGGTAAAGTGCATATTATTGCACCAGAGCATTTTGCTGAACATGCGGTTTCTGAAAACGTAATTGCCGGTAACGCAATGGGACGACGTGCCATTTATATGTACGGCGCACTATTACCTCGTAATGCCAAAGGCGGTATTAATGGTGGGCTTGGTATGACCACATCAACCGGTGTCGCTGGATTGATATTACCGACACGTGAAATTAGCCGTAGCGATGAAAAGCTAAAAGTTGATGGCGTGGAAATGATTTTTCAAATGACACCGGGCACTGAAGCACCTGCTGAAATGAATACTTGGTTCCCACAGTGGAATGCCTTATGGATGGCAGAAAATACCACTAATACTATGCATAACATTTTAACGTTACGTGGAGCGCAAGTGCGTGATGCCTTGAAGTGGGCTTATTACCTGAATGAAACCATTGAAAAGTGGGGCGCTAAAGTTGAAGTTAAGTTTCAAAGTCATCATTGGCCAGTGTGGGGTAATGACAACATCATTCCTTATTTTGAAAAACAGCGTGATATTTACAAATTTACTCATGATCAGTCGGTTCGATTAATGAATCAAGGTTATAGCGGTGAAGAGATTTCTGAAATGATCACTTTACCTGAATCTTTAGAGAACAACTGGGCAACAAGGGGCTATTACGGCACATTACGCCATAACAGCCGTGCAGTTTATCAGCGTTACATGGGCTGGTATAACGGTAACCCATCAGATTTAAACAACTTACCCGATGAAATGGTGGCTGTGAAATACATGGAGTTCATGGGCGGTGAAAAAGAGGTATTGAAAAAATCACAGGTTTCCTTTGATAAAGGTGAGTATCGTTGGGTTGCAGAAGTAATGAAACATGCGGTTTTTGCTAACCCCGAGAGCACTGATGCAAAAGAGTTATTAGCGGATGCTTATGAGCAATTAGGTTACCAATCTGAATCTGGCCCATGGCGCTCTGTATACTTGCAAGGTGCTTATGAGTTACGTAATGGTGTTCCTGCTGCTGGTGGCACTCAAACGGCAACAGAAGACACTATTCGCGCAATGAAGGCGGGTATGTTGTTTGACTATTTATCAGTACGTTTGAATGTTGATAAAGCGGCCGGTAAAGATTTTAAAATCAATGTTAACTTTACCGATACTAAGAGCAACTATACGCTGAGTGTCAAAAACTCAGTGTTAAACCACACCACTAAACAAGCAAAGAAAGCTGACGTGACTATCTCATTAAGCATGGATACTATGCATGAGATTCAATTAAAAGAGACTGACTTTGACCGCGCTATTAGTGATGGAAAAGTTAAACTAAGCGGAGATAAAGCTATTTTAGATGATTTCCTCGCGATGTTGGATGACTATAACTTCTGGTTTAATATTGTGACGCCATAATGCCTGTGCGTTTAATTGTACTGTCTTAAAAGTGAACGAATGCTGATCTGTAAAGGATCAGCATATTTTTTTCTTAATGTGTATAAAAGATTGTCCAAAATGAGAGGTTTTGCTATACTGCCTCCCCATCTAAATGTTCTAATTTCTTCTAATTTAAAAACCGCTATTAAAGTCATCACTTATGTAATGTAAGCTGGTGTTTTTTGTGTTTTTGATAAATAGAAAATTAATTAGCGCCACTTCTATCTATTACATTTCAGGGTTATTATGACGACAAAATATATTTTCGTAACGGGTGGTGTTGTTTCATCACTTGGTAAAGGTATTGCAGCCGGTTCACTTGCTGCTATTCTAGAAGCACGTGGCCTTGATGTTACTATTCTAAAACTTGACCCGTATATTAACGTTGACCCTGGCACAATGAGTCCAACACAACACGGTGAAGTATTTGTGACCGATGATGGCGCAGAAACCGATCTTGATTTAGGCCATTACGAACGTTTCATTCGTACCCGTATGACTAAACGTAATAACTTCACAACGGGTCGTGTTTACTCGGAAGTATTAGCAAAAGAACGTCGCGGTGATTACCTAGGCGCAACGATTCAGGTGATCCCACATATCACTAATGAAATTCAAGAACGTGTTGTTGCTGGTGGTGAAGGCCATGATGTTGCCATTGTTGAGTTAGGTGGCACGGTAGGTGATATCGAATCACAACCTTTCCTTGAAGCAATTCGTCAACTTGCGTTAAAAGTAGGCCGTGAAAATGCAATGTTTATGCATTTAACATTACTGCCTTACTTAAAAACAGCGGGTGAAGTTAAAACTAAACCAACACAGCATTCTGTAAAAGAGCTGCGTAGTTTAGGTATTCAGCCTGATATTCTTATCTGTCGTAGTGAAGTGAGCTTCCCGGCTAACGAACGTGCAAAAATTGCTCTTTTCTGTAATGTACAAGATAAAGCTGTAATTTCACTACGTGATGTAGACTCTATCTATAAAATTCCTGCGTTGTTAAAAGCACAAGGCTTAGATGAAATCTGTGTTCAACGTTTTGGTCTAGAGTGTCCTGAAGCTGATTTAAGCGAGTGGGAAAAAGTTGTTTCTGAAGAAGCAAATACGTCAAGTGAAGTCGTTATCGGTATGGTTGGTAAATATATCGAACTTCCTGATGCTTACAAATCAGTGAATGAAGCATTAAAACATGGCGGTCTTAAGAACGCTGCAAAAGTGAAAATCAAATATATTGATTCTCAAGATGTTGAAGTTAAAGGTGATGATGCCCTTAAAGATCTTGATGCAATCTTAGTACCTGGTGGCTTCGGTTCTCGTGGTGTTGAAGGTAAAATTCTAGCTGCTAAATATGCACGTGAAAATAACGTTCCTTACTTAGGTATCTGTCTAGGGATGCAAGTTGCATTAATCGAATATGCACGTAATGTTGCTGGTTTGAAAAACGCACACTCAACAGAATTTGATCCACAAACTGAACAACCTGTTGTTGGTTTAATCACTGAATGGATTGATAAATCTGGTGAAGTTGAGCAACGTACAGAAAGCTCTGACTTAGGCGGTACCATGCGTGTAGGCGCTCAGAAGTGTCATCTAAAAGCAGGTTCTAAAGTGTTTGAGATGTATGGCAGCAAAGAGATCTTTGAACGCCATCGTCATCGCTACGAAGTTAACAATAACTTGCTACCTATTATTGAAAAAGCGGGCTTGAAAATTACTGGTTTATCAGAAGATAAAAAACTAGTAGAAATTATTGAAAACCCGAATCATCCTTGGTTTGTTGCTGCTCAATTCCACCCGGAATTCACATCAACACCACGCGACGGTCATCCGTTATTTAAAGGTTTTATAAAATCTGCGGTAGATCATCAACAAGGTCGATTTAAATAGTTTTTGTTGACAGAACATCAATTTTTGTTAGAAACTTACGAAATAAGATGTTATTTAGTTACAGCCAGTACTTCACTAAAGTCTGCCTGTAACTACTAGAAAAATGTAAGATAAATATTTTTAAACTTAATTTTAAAATACTAAAGGAAACATTATGTCTAATATCGTAAAAGTACTTGGTCGTGAAATCATGGATTCACGTGGTAACCCAACTGTAGAAGCTGAAGTTCACTTAGCAGACGGTTCTATCGGTATGGCTGCTGCACCATCAGGTGCTTCTACTGGTTCACGTGAAGCTCTTGAGCTACGTGACGGTGATAAAGCGCGTTACTTAGGTAAAGGCGTACTTAAAGCAGTTGCTGCTGTTAATGGTCCAATTGCTGAAGCACTTGCTGGTAAAGACGCACTTGCACAAGCTGAACTTGATCAAATCATGATCGACCTAGACGGTACTGAAAACAAAGCACAATTTGGCGCAAACGCTATCTTAGCTGTTTCTCTTGCTGCTGCTAAAGCTGCGGCAATCTCTAAGAAAGTACCTCTTTACGCTCACATCGCTGACTTAAACGGTACTCCTGGTGTTTACTCTATGCCTCTTCCAATGATGAACATCATCAACGGCGGCGAGCACGCAGATAACTCTGTAGATATCCAAGAATTCATGATCCAACCTGTTGGCGCATCTACTTTCCGTGAAGGTCTACGTATGGGTGCTGAAGTATTCCATAGCCTTGCTAAAGTACTTAAAGCTGACGGTCACTCTACTTCAGTTGGTGATGAAGGTGGTTTCGCACCAAACCTTCCATCTAACGCTGCTGCACTTGCTGCAATTAAAGTTGCTGTTGCAAACGCGGGTTACGAGCTAGGTAAAGACATCACTTTAGCGATGGATTGTGCTGCTTCTGAGTTCTACAACAAAGAAACTGGTAACTACGAGCTTACTGGTGAAGGTAAAACTTTCACTGCTGAAGAGTTCAACTACTTCCTTGAAGGTCTAGTTAAAGATTACCCTATCGTTTCTATCGAAGATGGTCTTGACGAGTCCGATTGGGTTGGTTTCAAACACCAAACTGAACTTCTTGGTGATAAAATCCAATTAGTTGGTGACGATTTATTCGTAACTAACACTAAGATCCTTAAGCGTGGTATTGATGAAGGTATTACTAACTCTATCTTAATCAAATTCAACCAAATCGGTTCTTTAACTGAAACTCTTGCTGCAATCAAAATGGCTAAAGATGCTGGCTTCACTGCTGTTATCTCTCACCGTTCAGGTGAAACTGAAGATTCAACAATTGCTGATCTAGCTGTTGGTACTGCTGCAGGCCAAATCAAAACGGGTTCTTTAAGCCGTTCTGATCGTGTTGCTAAGTACAACCAACTTCTACGTATTGAAGAAGCTCTAGGTTCAAAAGCACCTTACAACGGTCTTGCTGAAGTTAAAGGTACTTTTAACTTCTAAATCAAACTAACTTATTAGTTTGATAAAAATCCTCACTGCGGTGGGGATTTTTTTTATCTGTTAAAAAGTTAAAGCAGAAGCAACAAGTTGCTTAGATCGCGTTGCGCCTCTTATTAACTACGGGCAACCAACTTCATCATATTGAAAAGCTCTAGGTTCAAAAGCACCTTACAACGGTCTGGCTGAAGTTAAAGGTACCGTGTTTATAGCAGAGAAGACTTCTAATTAAACGCCAGCCTAGCTGGTATTTAATAAATAGATTATAAATCCTCACTTCGGTGGGGATTTTTTTTGCCTATAAAACGCTAAAAAGTGAAAGTGCAAAAGCAACAAGTTGCTTAGATCGTGTTGCACCTCTTATTAACTACGGGCAACCAACTTCCACATATTGAAGCTCTAGGTTCAAAAGCACCTTAGAACGGTCTTGCTGAAGTTAAAGGTACCGTGTTGTAAATAGAGAATACTTCTAATTAAACGCCAGCCTAGCTGGTATTTAATAAATAGATTATAAATCCTCACTTCGGTGAGGATTTTTTTTACCCGCAGAAAAGTAGAAGACTCTAGACTCTAGCCTCTAGCCTCTAGCTTCTAGCCTCTAGCCACGAGTGGCCAACTGATTTTCGTAGCTCACAGCTCGTAGCTAATGGCTCTCAGCTTAATTAACCGCGATTCATCTCTATTAACTTCACTCTTAAAGAAGTTAAAGCTCAGTAATTAGTTGACGCTTATCAGGCAGTAGTTTAGTTTTATTGAGCTAACAGCTAACAGCTAACAGCTAACAGCTAACAGCTAACAGCTAACAGCTAACAGCTAAC
>NZ_PJBZ01000093.1 GCF_002835995.1 Psychromonas sp. Urea-02u-13
AATAACACACATGATGAGTGCTTCACTTAGGTTGATTGTGCCTATAAATCAGTAATATTGCGTATTTTCCTCATTTTATATTATCCCTCACCATTTTTAGAAATTAAACAGGCATTTCGTTTGTTGTTATCTATTTCAGATAAGCTATTTTTAATTTTTAAGATTGTTTGAAATATTGAGATGCTGGTTTTAAAAAAAGTTTTTATTTTACTTCATTAGTGACTTACTAAAGTTTGGTATGCCCTACTTAATATCACCGTAATTTTTTTACGGCAAGTTACCATTGATATGCTAGAATGCTTTTTAATACCTAAGGTAAGAGTTATGTAAGAGAGGATAATAAAATGCTACAAGATTTCTCTGTAAGAGGGTTCAGAAACTTTAAGGATTGGTATGATTTTAGTCTTAGAACTAAGAAAAACTATGAGTTTAATTGTAACTCCATTGTTGATGGACTAGTAAACGATGCTGTCATTTATGGCCAAAATGGCTGTGGCAAGTCTAATTTAGGCTTAGCAATTTTGGATATAACATGTCATATAAATGACATCCCTGTCATGCAATCACTAACAACTAACTATTTAAATGGTTATATGGAGGACGGAGGTTTTGCTGAATTTAATTATAAATTTAAATTTGGAAGCGAAATTGTTGAGTATTCATACGGAAAGTCTTCACCTACAAATACTATATATGAAATATTAAAAGTTAATGACGCTGTAATTATTGAAATAGACAGAAGAAAATCTTATAAACTTAATGTAAGGCTTTCTGGTACAGAAACCCTAAATAGAGACCTATCTTCTTCAACTATATCTGCAATTAAGTATATAAAATCTAATTCAGTCTTAGATCTATCTGATAGAAATTCAAAAATATTCAAAGAGTTTACTGAATTTGTTTCTGGGATGGTTTTCTTCCGGACGCTGACTCAAAACGCTGATTATTATGGGCAACAACTTGATACTAGTAGGTTGTCAAAAGAAATCATTGATGCTGGAAAGCTAGCCGATTTTGAACACTTTCTCAATGAAGCGGGAGTTGAATGTAATCTCGGAACTAAAGGTGAAGGGACTGAAGAAAGAATAGTATTCAAGTATAATGACTCTGATATTGATTTTGGTATTGCGGCTTCTACGGGGACTATGTCACTTGGAATATTTTATTTCTGGTGGCTTAAACTTGATACTAATAAACTTTCGTTTGCATATATTGATGAGTTCGATGCTTACTATCATTATTCACTTTCAAAATTAGTAGTCAAAAAGTTAATCAATGTTAATTGCCAAACAATATTGACCACACATAACTTAAGTATTATGACAAATGATCTGCTAAGGCCTGACTGTTATTTCATTTTAGCTGACAAACAATATCCGTTTTATGAGCTTGTAGATAAAGATTTAAGAAAGGCTCATAACTTAGAGAAAATTTATAAAGGCTTAAAATATGAATCCAAAGAGTAATATTCTTTGCATATTTGAAGGCGAGAAAAGAGAAATTCAGTATTTTAAGACTCTAAAAAATGTATATTTTAGCGAATTAAGTATTCTCGTTTGCAGTTATGGCAATGATATCTATGAACTATATAAAGAGCTAAAAGAAGACGAAGATCTAGATGTAATTGAGTTACTTCGAGAATCTAAAAATGTTCCTAAAAATGAAGAAATATTAGAAGGTTATGAGAGGGATAATTTTAACCAAGTATTTTTGTTTTTTGACATAGAATGCCAAGATGATCAGTTTAATACGGATCATCTTCTTTCATTAATAGATATTTTCAGCGAAGAAACTGAAAATGGTAAAGTATTTATTAGCTACCCTATGATAGAAGCTATACGTGATATTCCTACATATGAAGAATATATTTCACACAAAGTAACAATTGAAAACTGCACCGGTAAAAAATATAAGTCTCTATCTGTAAATGGGTTACAAACATTTAATGATCCTAGGCACAGCAGTAAAGAAGATTGGAATCAATTAGTAAAAATAAACGTAGAGAAAGGGAACTATATAACTCTTGGCATTAAAGGAGAATTTATTAACGTTCCGGAACAAAAAGAAATCGCAGTAAAGCAAATATCTTCTATTGCAGAAGAGAATAGGATATTTGTTCTTAGCTCTTATCCTCTTTTTATCTTTCATCAAAAAACCTCCAATTTTTCTTTTTAGCACTGACAAGACTATTCATCCCAATCTTTCTAACTGTCTCCCATTACTAACCTATAACAACTTAATCACCATAGGTTAGTTATTTACTCAATCTCTCAACACATGAATTGCACTTACTATTTGAATCTAAGGCTAACCTAACCCATCTTAAATAATACTCTCTGCATCAACATGCGCCGTAATCACCACGGCAATCGTTTTAGAGGTCGGTGTAAAGCTACCTTTTCCGTAACTCGCTAGGGCAACTAACGGATTGGCTTCTGGAAAATAGGCTGCGATATTGCCACGCGGGGTATCGTAGGGGATTAACTGAAACCCTGTTACTTTGCGCGTCACATCATCAGGCCATAAGGCTTCAACATCGACTCTGTCTTCTGCTTTAAAGCCTAAATCTTCGATGTCTTTTGGGTGCATCATGATGATTTTTCTGTCACCACTAATACCACGATAACGATCTTCAAAACCATAAATGGTGGTGTTGTATTGATCGTGAGAGCGTAATGTTTGTAAGACAAAAATACGATTATTGGTTAATGCACGTTGTGATTCCGAAACAATGCTCACGGGTAAATCGTAAGCCTTAAATTGTGCTTTAGCACTAGCTGTTGACCAAACACGTTGTGCTGCCGTGTTGCCAAGATAAAACCCACCATCTTGCTTACTGCCTTGATTCATCTCTTTAAAGCCGGGGATCGTTTTAGCGATTAAATCACGAATTCTGTCGTAATCTTCAATCACTTTTAACCATTCAATCGGTTGGTCGCCTAACGTCGCTTGCGCCATGCCGGCAATAATTGCAGGTTCAGATAACATCATCGCGGTATCACTTTTTACTACACCTTGTGAGGCGTGCACCATTGAAAATGAGTCTTCTACGGTGACCGATTGCGGATTGTTATTTTGCATATCGATATCCGTGCGCCCTAAACAAGGTAGTATCAGCGATTTTTTACCCACGGTTAAATGCGTACGATTTAACTTTGTTGCGATGCTCACGGTTAATTCACATTGTGATAATGCTTGTTCTGTTATTGGCGTGTCGGGTGTTGCGGCTACAAAGTTACCGCCTAGGGCAATAAACACCTTACTTTTACCACTTAACATCGCCTCAATAGATTGCACGACATTATGGCCTTGATGTTGTGGCGGTTTAAAAGAAAAAGTTTCTTCGAGTGAGTGTAAAAACGCAGCGTCGGGTTTTTCATTAATACCCATCGTGCGATCACCTTGCACATTCGAATGCCCACGTACCGGACAAAGCCCCGCACCTTTACGTCCCACATTACCAAACAGCAGTTGTAAGTTAGTTATTTCTTGAATCGTTTCAACTGAATGTTTGTGCTGGGTAATACCCATCGCCCAAGTAATAATGACGTTTTTACTCTGCTGATATAAATCGGCAGCTTGTGTGATTTGTGCTTCGCTTAGGCCCGATTGCGTGACTATGTGTTGCCACTGCGTTGCTTCAACGGCGATTAAGTAGTCCGCTAAACCTTGCGTATGTTGGTCGATAAACGCTTGATCAAACACATCGTTTGTTTGTTGATGACGCGCTAATAATACTTTGACCATGCCACGCACGGCCGCCATGTCGCCGCCCAAATTAGGCGTGAAATATTGTTGGGTGATTTTTGTCGCGCCCCCGGTTAGCATTTCAGTGGGTACTTGTGGATTTGTAAATCGCTCTAAACCACGCTCTTTTAATGGATTAAAACTGATAATTTTTGCGCCACGTTTTGCAGCCGTACTTAAGGTTTCAAGCATTCTAGGGTGATTAGTGCCAGGGTTTTGTCCAAAAACAAAAATAGCATCGGCATCATCAAAATCGTCCATGGTGACCGTGCCTTTACCTACACCAATCGCCTGTTTTAAGGCAACGCCGCTGGCTTCATGACACATGTTTGAACAATCAGGGAAGTTATTGGTGCCCAATTTACGGGCAAATAATTGATACAAAAAAGCGGCTTCGTTACTGGCGCGACCAGAGGTGTAGAACTCTGCTTGATCAGGACTCTCTAATGCGTTTAATTGCTCAGCAATCAGGTCAAACGCCTGTTGCCATGAAATAGCTTCATAGAGATCAGTCACCGGGTTATAAACAACCGGCTCTGCTAAACGTCCTTGGTATTCAAGGTAATAATCACTTTGTTTTTTAAGCCAACTAACGGGATGGCCGGCAAAAAAATTAGCATCAACACGGCGACTTGTTGCTTCCCAGTTAACCGCTTTAGCGCCATTTTCACAAAACCGAAACGTGGTGCTGTGGGTTTGTTCACCCCATGCACAGCCCGGACAATCAAAGCCGTGGTCTTGATTAGTTTTAAGTAAGTTTCTAATGTTTTTTGCGACATTTTCACTTTTGAGAAGGTGCTTGGCAGTACTGGCTAACGCTCCCCAACCACCTGCTGAACCTTTGTATTCTTTATAACTCATTTAGTAATTCTCCAGTCGCCGTTATAGACATTGAAACTATCTGTTTTAGTAAACCCAATTAACGTCAAATCAAACTGTTTTGCTGCGCTAACCGCAAGGCTAGAAGGCGCACCCACAGATACAATGACATTTATATTTGCCATGATAGCCTTTTGCACTAATTCAAAACTGATACGACCACTCAAAACTAACACTGTCATTGCAAATTTATGGTCGTTTAAACAGCGCAGGCCAATCACTTTATCAACCGCATTATGGCGCCCAACATCTTCGGCAATATGCACAAACTGTTGATTGTCATATAAACCCGCGGCGTGTAAACCACCCGTATGTGAAAAAATAGCCTGTTGCTCACGTAATAAATCAGGTAGATCAAAAAGGGTGTGGCTGTGAATGGTGGTGAGGTTTTCATCAAGATGAGCGGGGGACTTGAGTTGCAACGCATTTAATGAGGTTTTACCGCAAATTCCACAGCTTGAATGATTAGTGAATTGGCGTTCAATCACTTTCCAATCAGGTTGCACATGTTTGGCGAGTAGCACACACACGGCATTCGAATGATCAATTTGATTAGCATCAGCAGACTCTTCGCTACGAGAAGCCATTTTATATTCAAAGGCGCTAATATCATTTTTATGTTTAATGATGCCTTCGCATATTAGAAATCCGTAAATCAACGCGTCATCGTCACCGGGGGTGCGCATGGTTAAGGTTAAAATCTTTTTTTGAAAATCTTGAGTTTGTAAATCGTAATAAGCCAGACTAATTTGCAGTGGCTCTTCAACCGCAATGTCATCTTCAGTAATTCGTTTGCTTAACACGCTTTCATCAAGCGCATTCAATTGACGCTGATAACGAATACGTGGCATTTTTTTAATGGCTTTGGGATGAGGTGTATTACTCGTATATGGCATACAACAATCTTAATGCGTAGAGGGTCAGAAGATTACGACAGTAAAGCGTAAGCCCAATTGATTCAAGGACCCAGCTCACAATGTCCACATTAAAAACAGGGTAGTTGAGCGGTAATCGACATATCGTAATAGTATGGTTAGCCTTTATGATTTTCCTGACCTAGCCTTTTAAGGCATAAAGATAAGGGGAAGAGAGGTAGTCGCTTGCACTTATTTTTGACAATATAACTAACAACTGAATAAAGCCCTTTGATTAACTGTCTGTTTACGTTAAATTACGCGGATCACATGCTAAGAAGAAAGAACATGAATCGATATAAAGATAAAAAAATAGTCGCTGTTGGCGGTGGTCACGGTTTAGGAAGAATGTTAGCCGCGTTAAAAGGCTTTGGCAGCAATGCAACGGGCATCGTTACAACAACAGATAACGGTGGCTCAACAGGACGAATCCGTCATTGTCAGGGTGGTATTGCCTGGGGTGATACGCGTAATTGTATTAATCAGCTAATTACAGAATCATCGCTTGAATCCATTATGTTTGAATACCGATTCAAAGGAGAGGGCGAACTCGATGGCCATAACCTAGGTAACCTAATGCTGACCGCGTTAGATAATTTATCAGTAAGACCCATGGAAGCGATTCAACTGATTCGTAATATGTTGAAAGTAGAAGTTAATATTATCCCGATGTCTGAACATCCTTCGGATCTCAAAGCGTTGACGGAAGATGGCAGTTGGGTGCATGGCGAAAGCAGTGTTGACCAAATGGAAGAAGACCTGCTGCAATTAGATTTACAACCGAAAGTACCGGCAACTCATGAGGCGATTGTTGCTATCAATGAAGCGGATTGTATTATTTTGGGCCCTGGAAGTTTCTTAACCAGTATTATGCCGCCGTTATTATTACCAGAAATAGGCCAAGCCATTTGTAATAATAAAAATGCAAAACTTATCTTTATTGAAAACCTGTCGCCAGAATATGGACCCGCAGGCAGAATGAGTATTGAACAGAAATTAGAATGGTGTGAAAAGGCCTGCGGAGGACGTGTTATCGATGTACTCATCGGTGATACCTTACATGCTAACCTTTCGCCTAAATGGCCATTCTTTAAAGCCGATTTAGCCTCAGAAAATAGTGAGTGGCGCCACGACAGAACTAAATTAATGAAAGCGATTATTGCCCAGCTTGATATTGACCCCGAACAAATTTAATTTGTAATCCGCCTTGCGGGTTACAACGAGTGCTATCTGTGTGGTGAATTTATTCACAACGTCCTGTTCTTCGCCACATTGTAGCCAGCTCATGCCTGATAGCACTTATTTTTCCTACCTAATACAAGATCACCTATTTACTGCACTTGCTATAACCATTAAACCCAATCCGATAACCTCTATTTAATGCATTGATTTACATCAATAAAACATAGCAAAGGACATAAACCCCATTTAATTATCAGTATGAAGAAAAACTTTCTTCATACTGGCCGAATAGCGATGAAAACGAGTAAGTTATTCTCCCTCCGAGCACGTATATTTTCCCTATTAGCTTGCAGCAAAGTTATACATTAATTTATAAACACATTATATGTACGAGTCTTATTATGGATAAAAAATATATTACATCGCTTTTGTTTTGCTCTGTTTGTTTAATTTGGGGAACAACATGGCTAGCGATGGAAATTGCCGTTGATACCATTCCACCTATTTTTTCGACCGCATTACGTTTTCTTATTGCTTCTCCGATCCTGGTTATATTATCTAAAATTTTCAAGCAACCTTTGATGTTTCCTAAAGGGAAACGAAAATGGACTTTACTCGTTGCTGTTTTCTATTTTGCGATTCCCTTTACGTTAATGATTGCAGGCGAGATGTATATTTCTTCCGGTCTTGCCTCTATTATTTTTGCGAATATGCCTATTGCTGTGATGATCATGTCGACGTTATTCTTAGGGCTTAGACTCACAAGACAGCAGTTTGTCGGCCTGTTGATCGCCATTATTAGCTTATATGTTATTTTGTCTAATGAGCTTGGCATCGGGGGTGATAACCTATTAATTGGCTCTGCAGCATTGGCATTAGCTGTGATTATTCATGCGGTTATGTACGTAATGGTACAAAAAAATTGTAAAGACATTGAGGTTATTACCTACAATGCACTGCCGAGTTTTATCGCCTCAATATTACTGTTGATCACCTCGTTTGCCTTTGAACAGGTTGATGTGCAAAGCTTTTCGGCATCATCATTGATCGCGGTTGCCTACTTAGGTGTGTTTGCCAGCGTGGGTGGCATTGTGGCTTATTTCAAATTAGGGCAAGTATCGACCCCTTTTGCGGCTTCGATTTGTTTCTTGATTTTCCCATTAGTCGCGCTTGCTTTATCTGCCGTAACTACTGGCAATATCATTTCAGAGCAATCACTGTATATGCTAATTCCGTTATTAAGCGGTATTTTATTAACGAAGATTTCACCACAAAAGCTATCACTGAAACGACTCACCTTGTTGGCCCGATAGGCAAGGAATGTTGAATGAATCGACCATCATGTTTTTCACTCTCATGATGGTCGTTACTTTTTGCATTGTTTTTAGCGTTATTCTTAGCGTTATTTGGGATTTATTGATAGATTGGGATGTTTGCTTTTAGCTTTACAAGCAATGCGTTAGGTAATTATTCCAATCTGCCGACTATACGATTCCATCTATATTTCAGCTAACTTCTTAGCTTAAAAATGCCCACTGATTTCAAATAAATACTCCACATATCCCCGTCACTTCACTTTATTCTCATATATATTAATAATTATATGGATTATTTTAGTCATTTAGCTACTTAGGCTACAGCTTTTTAGTTGATGTTAATTTCTTCGTTATTTAAAAAATTGGTCGTGATTTTTTGTTTTTACTGGCATAAATACGAGAGTAAATGATGTGATCAGAGATGTTTTAAAGAGAGCATTTGGCATAAGTTTCGCTAGATATTTACTCATAATACGCTGGAAAAACAGTCTAAAACACAGGTAAATGCGTCTAATTAATGATTGTAAATCACTATTAGCGGCATTAAAGAGAGCTGTAATAAAGAAAACAGAACAGAAAGTGAACTTTACTTCTTGCTTTACGTATGAAATAGAAACAAGTGTTGTATGTCTTTCATACTTAGATAAAGGGCTTTCTTATGAATATTCTCAAACTGATTAGAAATTTTACATTATGTATTTCAATATTGAGCATTGTAGGCTGCAGTAATTTACCTGATATGCACGATAATGCAGCAGACAAAAAGACACCTGTTTGGGAACAAACCGCTTCAAAAGGCTCATTAAAAGTGAACTTTTTGTGGGCTAAACCGATTGCTAAAGGACCACTTCCTACCATAATGGTTCATCCTGGCATGCTTCAAAACGCGGAAGATATGAGAGGGGTGTTAATAGATTTGGCAAATCAAGGCTTCATTTCTGTTGCCATTGATTATGAAAGATTGGTTGATGGGCAGTGGCAAACATCAACAATGCCATTACGAAAAAAAGATGAAATTGATTTTATAATGGATCAAGTGACTCAAAATCCTTGGGTTGATAGCGACAATATTGGTTTATTAGGTTTCTCATTAGGTGGTGCACACAGCTTAAAAATAGCAGAGAATAATCCATTAATAAAAGCAGTCGTTGTCTATTATCCAATGACTGATTTTGTACGTTGGGCTAAATCATTTGAAGACGATTTCATTTTATCTTTCATCGTAAACCAAATTAAAGCATCGTATTTAGATGAGTCTGTTGAACATACCGATGCCTCTCACCTTGCACTTGTCAGTCAATATTCTGCGATTAATTTTACCAACAAA
This sequence comes from Psychromonas sp. Urea-02u-13, assembly GCF_002835995.1. GTDB lineage: Bacteria > Pseudomonadota > Gammaproteobacteria > Enterobacterales > Psychromonadaceae > Psychromonas. The sequence continues at coordinate 9,366 of NZ_PJBZ01000093.1, forward strand.
ATTCAAGCCTCAGTGTTAGTTATACATGGCGATGACGATAAAATTGCACCGGTAGAATATTCAAAAAACTTTGTAAAATCATTACAACTCAGTGGTAATCAAGATTCAAAATTAGTGATTATCAATAAAGGATCACATGGTTTTAATTTTGAACGTAGTGAAAAATCTTTAGAATCTTGGTTCGCTTCACTGAACTGGATGAGCAAACACCTGGGGACAGATTCAAAAATAAACCCAATTATCGCAGCGAATGTTAAAGTGGATTATTAAGTGGAAAGTTTATAATTTCTCAATAGATAATTACCTCATTGATAATTTAAAGTGGTAAAACTAAAAACTTATCCTATTACTTTGATAAGTTTTGTCATTAATAGCCTCTGTAAAATCCCCCTATATTTAATCCATTACAAATACAGTACAATGTATTTTATTTGGGTGAGTATTGATGTAGTATATATACCTTACGGTATATAAAATTTAGATAATTATCGAAATTTATACGACATAATTTTTATATTGATAGATATTATTTGTAATAAGTTTAAACATACATAGGAAATAGTAATGAATTATACATTTGGATTCGTAAAAGGTAGTAAAAACAAGAAAGATGGTGATCATGATCATCGTTCGAATAAAGGAGGGGATCGAACTCCTGCTCAGAAAGAAGCGGATAAAAACAAAAAAAAATAAATTAGTACTTTCATCCTGGATAGAGGTAGATATAAATAATATTAATTATATCTACAGAAATATAATTAATATTATTTAAATTAATAAGGTAATTAATAAATGTCAAAGCAATTAGGATTTTGTTCATTTTGTGGAAATAAAGTTAGAGCTAATATTGAAGAAACAAATTTTTTTAGAAGAGATCGCTGTAGTTGCCCCGAATGTAGCGAGACAATATACGTTTGTAGAAACCCAATTTGCGATAACTATACAAAAGGTGGTGATATTTATGATGATGAATTATGTATTGAATGTGATACCAATGTATCAGAAACATTCAGTGGAATTACTGAAAGTATAAAAAGTGGTCATGAGAGCAACCTTAAAAACTATAGAAATAAAAATGAAACATCATTATTTGAGCTATATGTAAAAACAACAAATCCCCTGCACTTACATCAATTAGTTACAGTGCTAAAAGAAAAAGGTTGTTCTGATTCTGATTTAAAAACTCTAAGGGATAACAGAAAACACTATCATGAAAATAATAAATAAGTTACAACACCACCTTAATTATTAAAATTAAGGATAATCTAACATATATATATTCTATTACCATAAAATTTATGGCAATAGAATGTTTAAGTGGACCAACCCAAGCGATATTGATTTAAAAACCTCTTACTTATATTAGATACCGGTAAGCATGAGTTTCGCTATATTGGTAAAGCCTCTAATGCTTCGCTATATTGGTAAAGCCTCTAATGCTTCGCGATTAAATGAATACCCACGTAATGTTGAAAAAATATTAGCAGGAAAAACCAGACGTCCTATTTTAAAAAAGGATGGTTTACCTCAGTCACGTGGAAATTTACGTTACCGTCATGTGCATTTGGTATTGGCCATTGCAGAAAATAATGGATGGTTGATAGAGCATCATGCAATCGAAAATGCAGATAAAGAAAACTTAAATGAACGTGAACAGTTATTGATTAATCAATATGACTGCAACATGAATAACAAAGATACTTGGTCGATTGAAGAATTTCCTACTTTGTGTGATTCCTTTTTAAAATCTATTAACTTGAATTAACCGCTATAAATCCTATTTATTACTCACAAAGCATCTGAGTGAGATGTGATTTTATATCACTAGTATTCGTTATACTACGAATACTAGCAGTAGGGCATCTTCAAAAAATTCACTGCTGGATAATATAAGCTATAAAATATAAAACGTACGGCTTTAATATCCCACTGCTAGTCAAACCAGAAAACCAATTAAAGGCGATGAATTCAATCGTGAGGTTCTTTAACTAGATAAATCCCTTCATCACTTATCAGATTGCAACACAGCGCGCTTATTATTTAGTCTTGCATGCTGTTAGCCCCCGTATTTACTGGCTTCAGTGACTAAATAGTTGAAAATGAATGGCTAAAACTGTCTGGTTTTTACGCTTTAATCACATAATAGGGCACATTCTAATCAAAAATAGGCGTAAAAGGTCCGTAGTATTCACCCAGGAAGCTCAACGTAAATAGGAATACAACTTACTACTGTGTTTGCTTACAGTGGTAAGGGGCTGTTTTACGCCTTTAGTTAATCATTTACGCGAATGATGTATTAATGCCATTGTTTGTAACAGGCTAATAAAGCGAAGTGATCTAGTGACTTGATGTTTAAAATAGTGACGCTAAAAAGGACAGTATAAAGGAAGAAAAATATTACGTGGCCAGTTGTTAATATGGGTTAGATAAAAAGATGACCGGTCATTATAAATTGGGAACAGAACATCGATAAACAGAACAACTAGAAGCTGAAACTAGCTAGTTAAAAAAAGTAGTTAAAAAAGTAGTCAAAATAAAGCAGCTAAAAATCAGCAGTCAGATAAACCGTTAATATAGAAACTCAGTAATATCTAATCGAAGTGTTATTTAAAATATCGAATTTCTAAATAGGGAAACACATTACTTTTGAATCCTTACTTCGAATGACAGCTGGTAATAGCTATTCTGGAATAGCCAGTTTGGAACAGACAGTTGAGGATAGTTACTGTGATGACATATTTAGAAACGATCAGTAGAAGCTAACAATAAACAAATCGTGACTGACAGTTTATATCTGAGATAACGATCAAGGAATTAAAGACTTGGATTCAAATAATAAGTGGTGAGTAAAACTAAGTTATTAGAGAAATAACCAGCTTAATTAAGAACAGATAAAACTAGCTTTAGGACTTAAGAATTATGCCTTAACAAGGATTCGTTTGAATTACTGAGTTAATCGACAAATTGGCAAAAGTGAAAATCAGCTAGATTAAGCAAAACGCGCGAATAAGGATAATAGTATATTATACATTTTATGTTAAATACGATTATGTTCAATAGCATATAAATTTAGGTTATTGATGCTAATCCTTTATTCGCTATACACTCTAATAGAAACCTTATTTAACATAATATACATTATGCGCATAAACACATTTTGTTAATCAATCTTAATAAGTTAGCCATTTGTGATCTGTCTGTTTAATCTTATCCATTATGCCATGTTACCTATGTATATTAGTCTCTGTTGTTCTGTTATATCTCGCGACACATTACGGTTACACGTTAACGTGTAACTCTATTGTTTCTAAACGCTTTTATTTAATTAGCCTTTTAATACAGAGAAAATATTATGAAAGAAATTCCATTCCGTTGGATTGATAAATACCTCATCCATTTAAAAATCCAAGAGAAATTTTATTTACTCTTCTTCTTGCCCATTGTTGCGTTGATTCTATTTGCCACAGTATTAAATTCTGCAGCCGATAAAATTATTGATAACACCTTGAATCAAGAACTCACTGTCATTAAGAATATTATTGATGCTGGTGATTTTGATGAACAACAAATTCGTGCGCTTATTGCTAATAGCCCATCGCTACAAATTGGATCTGCACCTGGTTCTGTTTCAATACTTGATGGCCAATTAAATATTCAAGCAAGCCACGAAGTTAATTTATGGTCTGGATTATCTACGCTACAAGTTTCACTGTTATCAGTTTGTTTCTTCTTCATTACATTGGTTGGTTATTACATTATGACCTTTATTGGTGGCGCCATGTTTTCCATGAATAAGTCATTACAAACTTTAGCGGATGGTGATTTAACACAGCGCATGAACTACTTTGAAGTCCGTGATGAATTCAGTACGATTGCAATTATGATTGATAATGTTGCTGAACGTAAACAAAAACTGGTGCTTGCGATGCAAGAATCTGTGGCACTTATGCAACAAACGAGTTCTCAATTAAATCAGTCATCACAATCTAGCGCTAACTTATCTGCAACACAACAATCTCACCTTGATTCGTTAGCCAGTGCAACTGAAGAAATGGTATCAACGATTCAAGAAATCACTAAACTTGCACATGATTCAAGCGCACAAACAAATGAAGCACATACCGTTGCACAGTCTGGCCAAGCTAAAGTGACTACGACCTTGAGTTCTATTTCTTCATTGTCTCAAGAAATTAATTCTGCATCGAATGCCGTCAATGAACTTGATAAAGACGCGGCTAAAATTGATGCGGTGGTTTCAACCATCAATAGTATTTCAGAACAAACCAACCTACTTGCTTTAAATGCGGCAATCGAAGCGGCACGTGCTGGCGAACAAGGTCGCGGTTTTGCGGTTGTGGCTGATGAAGTTCGTACCTTAGCGGGACGAACAAATAAAGCGACCATAGAAATTAAAAGCATGATCGAATCATTACAAAAAAATAGCCGTTCATTAACACAACTGATGGGCGCAACCGTAGAAAATGCATCGAAGGGACAACACTTGATGGGCGAAGTGAATGAGGAGATTGAATCTTTGTCGGCTAAAAACTTAGCCATTTCTGACAGTAGCACTCAAATTGCAACGGCCTCTGAAGAACAAGATGTTGTCGCGGCTAACATCGCTCGTAGTGTTGATGAGATAAGAAAGCAATCATCACAAGCATCGGAGTTATTGAATGCAACATCCAACAACATTCAACAATTACAAACTCAAAGTGATTTAATGGAAAATATATTGGTGGGTTTAAAAGCCTAACAGCGTTGTGGTTAATATCTTAAGATGAAACAAAAAAGTTAGCTGACTGCCCTTCTTTTTTGTTCCGTTTTTATAGCTGCTTTTTATTATGACTCTTTTTATTTGTGATCGTTTTTTAAAAACAGATAGAAAATTATCGGTGACGTTTTAAATTTTAAAGATAAAACTTATTCATAATTTATTTTTGACTCAGACTTCTATCAGTCAAAAGTTAGCAGTTAAAACTTACCAGTTAAAAATCAGCAGTTAAAAACTAACAGTATTTAATTTCACTGAGTGCCCTGCTTTAAACTTAATTATTTTAAACTTTATATTCATCTGTTAATAAAAATCGCGTTACAAATATTTTATTAATCCCAATCCCATTCGTAATAAGCATCAACCGCTTGGTCAATACCACTTGATGCTTCGATATAAAATCGTTCAAACATTTCATATCGAATTGCAAAAATTGAAAAACTATCAAACACACCCACGCCATAACTAATTTCTACACCGGGTGCGATTTCACCACGTACACCCACTGATTGTTCCTCGCCTGTACCGCTGGACGAAAGTGATAAATCTTTAATACCAACACCTTCACCAATAGTACTCATTAATCCATCGGATTGTCCGGCTGCAATATCGATTAACATGTTCGCCATGGTGCTACTCTCCGAAGAACTATCTAGTGAGTGCCCACGTGTTAAATATGATAATGCTTCTTGTTGAGACATCGCGGGCTCAGAAAATATGACTAATTCTAATTCGTCTGGTGTGCCGGTTACACGGACACCGGCAATAACACTGTCTTGAATTTTATTAGGATCGCGTATCGCTTCAAGTGTTAGGTAAGGAGAATCCGGCGCACCTTGAAATATCACACGACTTTTCTGTAGTACTAATTGCTGGCCTAATGATCGGTAGCTACCATCAACAAAACTTAACTCGCCATTAATAGATAAGTCTTTCGCTAATGGCTTTTTAATTAATAATTTACCTTCAATAAAGGAGTCTAATCCTAGTGCAACCAATTGAAAATCATTACCCATATCCAGTGATAGATCGATAATAATCGGTAAATCAGGTGCTACTTTTTCTTTTTCTACATCAACAACGATAATATCTTTTGACTGAGAAATGGCACCAGCCGGTAATTCCTTAACAACGACCTTACCTTTATCGATAAATATCCCACCTTTAACACTAATATTCTCATTCACATGTAATTGAATATCAGGGCTAACCAGTAAGTCTATTTTTCCATAGTCGTATATTTCTAACTTATGAGCGTAAAAATGCACATCACCCATCAGTTTTTTAGACCAATCAAACTGCCCTTTTATAAAGGCAATACCCGGTGTCGCTTGCGCTTTAGCCTTGGTGATTATATTAGATTTATCGTGTTTGATTATTTTGTTTTTTACTTTCTTTACCGATTTATCGAAGATATTAAGGGTATTTGTCAGCAAGGGGATATTAGCTGTTTTCTCAACAATTGTATTAGTATCGCTGGTATTAAATGAACCAAGGACAGTCGCTTGGGTATTATTGATTTTAATTTCGGTGTGCAGTTCGCTTATTTTCATCGGTAACGCAGGGCTACTAATATAGCCATGCTGAATATTGACATCTCCATTAATCGTTGGATTTTTCAATTTTCCGGCAATCGTTAATTGGCTATTCAATTGTCCTTTTAACGATTCTAGCTGCGGAATAAGCGGTAACAATAACTCAAAATCAGGTAAGCTGATATCAACACTCGACTCAATTGTGGGCGTTTTCTTGTAAGGTGCGACTTGGCCGTTAATTTCAATGTTTATTAATTGTTCTGAAAATATATTCGCGCCAATAACAACGTTTTCATCGCTACCTTTTACATCAATATTAAAGGATTTCATTGGGTAATTTTTAAAGGCTTGATTTTGGGGATCACTATTAATTTTGAGTAACATGTCATCGGAAACAACATTAACGGTAAAGTTTGGTTTACTGTCTTTTTCCCATTTTAAATCGGCATTTGCTGAAAGTGCACCGGCCATTTTAAATTCATCGGGTAAAAATGGGTTAATGTTAGCCAATAAATATTGGTCGATATCAAAGGCGACCTTGCCTGACTCGCCAACATTAAATTCACTAACACAGAGTTTTCCTGCCTTGTGTTCACCGGACTTTCCAATGTTACTGGCACGCGCCTGCCAACAATGGTCAGTTATACTGATGTTATTTTTCTGTTGTGTTACTTGAAAAGGTTTGGCTAATGTCAGGGTTTGATACGGTAAAAATAGTTTAGCTTGATTAAGCTCTGTCAGTAAATCATCATCGGTTTGAGTCAGGTAAAGCATTAAATCAGTAGAAATTATTTCACTGTTAACGAGTAATTCAATTTGGTGTTTAACGTTTTCATCTGCGACATTTTCATTAGTAATATCGAGCTCAATGTTATCGACAACTTGATTATCAACAGTGAGTTGTGTCGCTTTTAAGACTAATGCGAGTTGTGGTTTTTTTGTCACTATCACTTTACTATTAAGACTTAACTTCTCAAGTTGATAGTTTTCATAGGATAAATCATGTGCCTTTAATTGGCTTTGGATTGCTAATTTTTCAAAGGGCCCTGTCAGATTAATCTGTCCCTTTATTGCACCTTTTGTCCCGATCACGGCATGACTAATATCCACGATATTAAGGTCAATATTAAGATCGTTCTGCTCCGCTAATAACCCATTGACCACCAATGAATTGTCAGCATTATTTATCGTGAGTTTTTCAATACTAATGCCCTGTTTATCATTGCCAGAAACACGACCTAATATGCTTAAAGGACGTGTTAACAATTCGCCTTCAATATGTAATTCAGGAAAATCGAATTGCCATTCAGGTGGGCTGTTTTCATAAAGCGTGACGGCGACTTGTTGTTTTATTAATCCTGATAATTGAGCGTCATAGGGCGTTTTTAATTTATCGATATTAATATCGGTAATGCTCAATTGGCCTAACCAATCAATGCGATCTTTCCAGGTTAATAAACCAGAGAAGTCTATTTCACCGTCTAGGGTTTCTACTTTTAATGTTTCGACCTGTAACTGCTGTAAATCACCTTGTGTTTTTAGACTGACTTTACCACCGGGTAAATCCGTTAAGGCATATTCAGTTTGTAAATCGATTTGATGATCCTGTAATGAGCCTTTACTGCTGAAACTACCCTGCTTACTGCCATATTGAGCTTTACCGGTTAATGGCCAGTTTATATTTTGCCAATCCAGTTGAATACTGTGCGGTAAGTTAGGCGCAAAGAGATCAAGATGGGTGCTTAATTGAAGATTAATTTTATTAGACAGTAATAATTCACTGCTTAAATCAGACAAACTGCCTTTACTGGCGAGTACATAATCCAGCTCGTTCAGTAATGTTTCTGGTTGTAGCTGTTTTATACTTTTAACACGTCCATCGATATGAATATCGAGTGGGTAGTCGTCTATAAAATTGATTTCACCTTTTAAATTGACGCGTGTTTCTGGGATGTCGAGTGCAAACTGACTAATTGATAATTTGCTTTCGATAAAGGTGAAAGCTGTTTTTAATTCCGTTAATTCGAACAGTGTCTGCTGATTTTGTACAATCTTAAACTGCTCAATAATAATAGGTTCAATGTTGAGATTGATTGGCAGTTTGACGGTTGGCAACATGTTTTCGGTTAATATAGCGGGCAAGGATTTTATGCTTAAATCCATTTTCTTTTTATGTTTGCTAACGGTTTTGTTGTTGGTTTTTACAAGCACTTCAGGGCTATCGGGTAAGGTAATTAACAAGCCATTGATCTGTGACGCTAATGATATATCTTTGCCCGTGCCATCCGCTTGCAGTAATAATTTATCGAGCTCAACACTTAACTCACCCATATTAAAGGTGATATTGGTTAAGCTTATATTGTCGATATTGAGATCAATAGGAAGCTCAATCACTAATGGAGCCGAATCTGTTTCACTCTCAGGTGCTGCTTGTGTACTTGGCTCAGGAAGTGAAATAGTCGCGCCATCGATATTTAAAGATTGTAAACACAGCGCCTGCGTTAAACATGACCAGTTAAATTGGTAATCTAATGAGGCAATTTCAATTTGGGTATCACCATCAACCCAACCGACATTTTGAATCTGTGGTGAGCGGAATAACGAACCTTCAATCAAGTCAATCGACAATCGTGACTCAAACTGTTTCGCGAGTGTGATAATCGCTTGGTTACCCGTATGGGTAAAGAGCAATAAACTGCTGAGAATAATAGTCGTCAGTAATACCGAGGCAAGGGTGATTGACGTATATTTTGCTATTTTTACAGTCCAAGAAATGATGCTCATAACTCAGGGCCTATCATGAAATGAATGGCGAAAGCGTTAATTTCATTGGTGATCGGTTTTGCCACATAAAGTCTAATCGGTCCTACTGGTGATGCCCAAACAATACCCCCACCGACACTGCTTGAAATGACTTCAGAGAAGTCATCGGTCGCGGTACCTACATCGGTAAACATGGCTAATTTCCAATTTTCAGCAATTGGAAAACGATACTCTAAACTGCCCACGGCTAAATATTTACCGCCCACTAAATAACCTTGTGAATCTTCCGGCGCGATACTTTCATAATCAAAACCACGGATACTTTGGTCACCACCGGTAAAGAAACGCATAGAAGATGGCACACTGTAAATGGAGTCGGTTTGAATTGCCCCGAGCTCAGCGGAGGCAACAAATTGATGGCCTTTATAGGTGCGGATTATTTTTGCTTGGCCGTAGACTTTGACTAGATCATCACTGGATAACCACCACTCATTTGAAACCTCAAACGAACCCATCAATTTATCGCCCCAAGTGGTATTAACGCCGGCATTTGTTCGGGTTCGACTGTAACTGATACCAGGAATGATTAGCGCATTAGAGAAATCTTGCTGACCCTGTCGACCCTCTTCATGGTCGTAACGTATGAAAATAGTGCGCATCCAATCACTTTTCAAACGCCAATGGCGGTTTAAACCGATTAAATATTGCGTAGTATCGGTATCGTTTTGGTCTAACATTTTGTAACCCGATTGTACCGACATGTAGTTGTATAAAGGATCTTCTAAGGGGATTTTATAGGTGAGAGAGGCTTCTTGTTTAGGAATAGAAGCAACAATATTACCTTCAATTGAATGACCATATTGATTGACCCAAGGTCTTGTCCAACGAAACTTTCCTCGTATACCTTCATCGGTTGTAAAACCTAAACCGGCATTAAAAGAGTCTTCAGGACGCATACTTGCGATGACCTGTAGCGGTACATTAAGGCCTTGTTTGGCTGCAAACTCAGGTAAAATAGTAATACTTTTAAAGTAGCCGGTTTCGCTTAAATCGGTATTAAATTCACTTAATTTCCTGGCATCAAAAGGGTCGCCTACTTGAAAGCTTTTTAAGCTTTTAACGAACTTATCCGCGGGTAAGGTATTGTTGAAAACGAGCTCCCCAAATTGGTAACGTGGACCAGTATCAAACCACAGCGAGATGCTGGCGCTATTATTCAAGGAAGTCACTTCAACACTCGCTTTAGTAAATTTCGAGTCAAAATATCCGTAACGACGGGCAAGACTTTTTAGGCTACTTTTAGCCGATTCATAATTAGCATGCTCTAACACAGTGCCTTTTGAGAGTGAGAATGAATCTAATAGCGTGATAAAACGGGGAGAGGTACTGCCTTCACCAGACAATTGAATGTCGGATTCAGTAATAAAGGTTTGCGCACCTAAGTTGATAACGATGGTGACGATTTGTTCCAACTCTTCGTCTTCCTGCTCTTCGCTACTCACACTAATATCAATGATCGGTTGGTAATAGCCAAAAACAGTTAAGGCAGCTGCGCTTGATTTTTTTACTTCGGCTAAGTAGTCGTCATTGTTTGCGTCTTTTGGCGCGTCTAAGGCTTCTAAATAGATTTCGACATTAGATTGTTCATCACCACCGATTCCGTCAATTTCATATTCTATGAGTGCATAGCTAAAAGCACTATAGAAAAGTGCCAGTAAGGCACAGAGTGGTGTTAAAAGTATTCTCATTGTGTTTATTAATCATCTACTGTTTTTTAAATAAAAGAGTCTGAAAGTCTTGTTTTGCCATCGGCGTGCCAACGAGATATCCCTGGAATTGTGTACAGCCATTTTCAATCAGAAATTGTAATTGTTCTTCTGATTCGACCCCTTCTGCTACCACTTCAAGTTTTAATGATTCCGCCATATTTATAATGCTGCTGACAATCACTTTTTGATTGTTATCTTGCATTAAGTTTTCGATAAATGACTGATCTATTTTAAGTGTTGATACGGGTAAAACACTTAAGTATGAAAACGAAGAATAACCCGTGCCAAAGTCGTCAATCGCAAAGCAGATACCCAGTTTACGCAACTTATTGAGCTTTTCAATCGCTAATGCTTTATGGGTTATTAATACGCTTTCGGTTATCTCTATTTCGATTAAATTAGCATCAGCCTGTGTTCTTTCTAGGTAATGTTGAATCGAATCGGTAAAGCCAACTTGCAATAATTGTTTTGGACTCACGTTAATTGATAACGTGGTAAAGCTTTCCGGTAAACCTAACATTTCCCATTGCGCTAACTGCTCAAAAGCGGTTTTGACAATCCAATCACCCAATGAATAAATAAGGCCTGAATCTTCAGCAATAGGAATGAAATCTGCAGGGTTAATCCAACCATCTGTTTTATGGAACCATCTAATTAACGCTTCAGCACCAATTAGTTGTCCGCTTGCATCGGTACGAGGCTGAAAGTAGAGGCTAAATTCATTATTATCTAAACCATGCTGAATCTTCTTTTGCATGTTATGACGTGCTTGAATGGTCTCTTCTATCTCTTTGGCAAAAAACGAGATATTACTAAAGTGATTATTCTCTGAAAACTTAAGCGCCATTTGAGATTGGCGTAAAATATCTTTTGCATTACAGTCGATTAAAGGAAACAGTTCAATACCAAAGGCACACGACAAGGTGATCTCTTCGTCTTCAATATCAAAAATACCTTTTAAGTTTTTATCTAATTTCTTGGTAAACTCAAGCGCCATTTCGGCAGCATGTTCACGATTTTGGTGAAGGTCGGGCAAAATAGCGACAAATTCACTACCTGAAAGATGCGCAACAAAATCCGGCCCTGTTTTACACTCTTCAATACGACGCGCAATGGCATATAATAAGGCTTCACCGCGGTAATTACCCTGTAGGTCTGAAATGCTTTTATATTGGTTACACTCGATAAATATAATCGCACCGTAGAGATCATTATGTTTTGCACGGGTACTTTCTTGTTCGATATTAACCAATAATTGGCTTCTATTCGGTAGCTGCGTAATGGCATCAAATTGCGCTTGGTAACTGAGTGTTTCTTGCGACTTTTTATAATTACTGACGTCGGTATTGGTACCAATCACACGTAACGGTAAACCATTAGCGTCCCACGAGACTGTTTGACCACGACTTAATATCCAGCGATATTCGCCGTTATGACAACGGATGCGGTGGGTACTTTCAAAAAATGATTTTTTACCGGTGAAATGTTCTTGTAGCTCTTTTAATACCAAGAACAAGTCATCGTAATGAATACGCGTTTCCCACTCTTCAATCGAATCATCTATCTCGTCTTGCTTGAAACCGATCATCTCTTTCCAACGTTCAGAATAATAAACACTGTCTTGATCTATATTCCAGTCCCAAACGCCATCTCTTGCGCCGCTTAATGCATACAACAAGCGCTGTTCGCTGGCTGATAATGCGTTCAAATTTCTGGTCACCTCTTCAGATAACGCGGCATAAGTATGCTGTAATACGCCTATTTCACCGAGTCCGGATTGATCAATTTCGACCTGGTTATTTAAGTCAGATAGCTTGGTTGATTTGGCTAATTTGTTAAGGGGTAAAATGATAAAACGGTTCATGATGTAGATAAGCACAAACAAGCTAATAAGCAGCGTGACGGTTATTTTAATCAAAGAAAATAGGGCTTCATAACGTAATTCGGTGATCGCACTGGTTAAAGAATAACGAATGAAAATCAAACCATTAAACTTACGGTTTAAACTATTGCCTTTAGAGAGCATCTGCAACGGCGCATAAACAATAAGGTCTTGAGAATATTGATTGTATTGGAAGATAAACTCATTTTTTTCCATTACTTGGTTTAATAACTGACCGTCGTAATGCTCTAGTTGTAACTTAGCAAACATGTATTTTTTGCGCAGTGTATTACTCAGCACAATTTGCTGATTGTGATCAACCACGGCGATACTTTTGAAGTTTTGATCCAGTGCGGTTTCTGAAACGACATTTTGCGCTTGTGCTTTTTCTAGACGCATTAATGAATTCGACAATGTGGTTTGTAAATTACCGGCAATACCTTTGATATATTGTGCTTTCTCCTTATACAGTTTTTGTTGTGCCTGTTGGTACTCAACAAAAAAAACAGCGCCCTGTAAGAAGAAAAATACGATAAATACAATCGATGGCACCACGATATTAAGGGATAGTTTATTAATGTTATTCATAAATAACGCTCTCTAAAATACGTGTTGAAATCATCGAATTAAAGTTATCAGGAATCTTGCCTAACATATTTTTTTGAGTCATAAAATTACTCAATTGATTCGCTTGTAACTCAATGTTTGAAGGCGAACCTGAAAGGCGTAATAAAGCGTCTTCGGGCTGAATGAACTGGGTACCTTTAAAAGATTCTTCTAATAGATACGGGTACATTTGTAGTCGCACCGCGATCGTGGTCAGTGCATCCCTTGGATGTAACTGATAATAATCGTAAGCCTCATAAAAGCGTTTTAATAAGTAGGTTATTTGTGGCTCTTTACTGCGTAATATTTCTTCTCTTACGACGATTAAGTGAGTAATGCGTTGCTGTAAAATATTTGAGTTGAGCAGCTCACGTGCACCTAGTTGCAATAGCTGTTGTTTTTCGGGCTCTCTGACAATCAAACCATCGATATTACCCTGCATGTAAACATCTTTCGCTTCGCTTTGTTTTACTTCAAATAACTGAATAGTTTGGTTATTAATACCTGATAAGGTAAAGACTTCATCGAGTAATAACGCGCCTGCGGCTTTGTTTTCGTAACCGATTGATCGCCATTTCAAACTTTCTAGGTTCTTGATTTCAGGTTTAACTAATAGAGCATCACCCCCGGTTGATTGATCAATCACTGACACAACTTTTAAATCAATACCAAGTGCAATCAGCGTTAACACTTCATCAAGTGATAAAAACGCAACGTCTAATTTTCCCGTTTGAAAGGCTTGAATAACACTGGTTGAAGAGGGTAATTCGAATAATGAGTATTGTTCCTCTGGCAGGTAATTTAATTCTTTAGCCAGAAAAAGCAATTCGAAATTAGGCCAAGGCGCAGCCCCGACGGTTAATGGTCGTTCGTAAGGACTACAAGCGCCTAACAAAAGAAGAGAAAACAATAATGCAGTCAATCGTTTAGCGCGTAATAATGATAATTTCATAGAAGACCTAACATACATAAATGTAGTCATTTTAGAGAGCAGGATGAATGATGATCATGACAGAAAGGCAGATACAAAAAAACCGCTATTTAGTGATAAATAGCGGTTTTTGATAAATTTTAGTGTTTATACACTGCAAATTTACTGCATCATTATTATAAGCAAACTAAGTGAACAAATTAGCAACAAAAATTCCATGAATTACAGCCCCTTTTGCTCTGTTTATTTATTGTTAATGACAATTTAAAAAGTAGACGCTTGTAACGCGCTAATACGATCTTCAATCGGGGGGTGCGACATAAACAAACCACCACTGCGTTTACCTGAAATACCAAAGGCCATTAAGCTACCTTCCAATTTAGGCTCACTGCCCTGTTGTAAACGTTGCAAGGCTGCGATCATTTTCTCTTTACCTACTAATGACGCGGCACCAGAGTCGGCGCTGAATTCACGTTGTCTTGAATAGTACATAACGATGGTGCTCGCTAAAATACCAAACACCACTTCTAAGGCAAAGACGATAATATAATAAGAGAAACCACGACCAGAAGACTCTTCATCATTATTACCACTCATAAAGTTATCGATAATACCGCCAACAATACGTGCAATGAAGATAACAAAGGTATTCACTACACCTTGAATCAAGGCAAGTGTCACCATGTCACCACTTGCGACGTGGCTTATTTCATGTGCTAATACCGCTTCTGCTTCATCACGGGTCATGTTATTTAACAAACCCGAACTCACTGCCACTAAGGCTTTATTTTTGTTCATGCTGGTTGCAAAGGCGTTCATATCCTGTGCGTCATAAATAGCAACTTCTGGGCAATCAATACCTGCTTGTTTATA
>NZ_PJBZ01000094.1 GCF_002835995.1 Psychromonas sp. Urea-02u-13
GAACGCTAGAGAGTTTTGTAAATAGTATTGTTGATGAAAACTATGAGTTTGAAGCTCCATTATCAAATAGAGAAATTTCTTTAGGGTACGAAAACTTTTTTATTCCTTCGTTTAATGATCCCGAAGAAGTGTACTTTGATCCAGTTGTGACATTTTTTACTCAAGCCGCGGATAATGATTACTTCTTTGATAAAGCGTCGTTTAAATTAACCTTTAAAGATGGGATTGAGCTAAATGACCTTAGTGATGGTGAATTTCAAATTCTTTTTCTGTATGCACTTGTAGACTTGTTTGATAGTGAAGATTCGTTATTTTTATTAGATGAGGTCGATTCGCACTTGCATTACAAAAATATAGAAAATTTATGGGATGCGTTACATTCTATACAAGGTCATGCTTTGACAACAACTCATCTACTTGATTCAATAACTGCCCCCCAAAATGGGTTTGAACATCTGAAAATTGTTGATAGAGGCATTATTAAAGAAGATCGGAAAGCGGAGACAATCATTAACCGGTTATCATCTTTGTCACGAATGAGATCTGTTCAATTTGATGTGTGTAGTAAGTTGGAAAACATAGTCTTGATGGACGATTACAATGATTGGACAATATTTCTAGCTTTGGCGCAAAGAAAGGGATTGAATATAGCCTTACTTTCGAACCTTCAGGTAATCAAACAAGAGTCAAGTTGTGGAGGACCAAATGAGAAATTGGGTAAAGCAAAGTTTGAATGGATAAAATCTTTATTATCTTCTGAAGCAGAAAAAAGAGTAAAAAATATCTTCATTATTTGTGATAAAGATGAAGCTGCGATTGAATTCAAAATAAATGACGGAGTATCTGTAGCTGGCCAAGAGAGTCGAGACTCAGTTAACTCTTTGAGAGCAGGTAACGGGGGGATAGGAATGTTTTTTCTTGCATGGAAACGCAGAGAAATAAAAACCTACCTACTTTCTTACACCGCTTTATCAAATAATGGCCTTATTGATCATGTTAACAATGACGAAATACCAGCGCGAAGCTATTTAAAAGAAAATGATTCAGCTGATAACGATGCCATTAGAGCTTTAGATGTAAAAAACTATATAACAACCATGATTGATACTGATGGTGTAGGTTTAGATAAAAGTAAGTTAGAAGCATATGTTAGCGAAATTCCTATTAGCGAAATCAGTGAAGATATTTCAAATATGTATAATTTTATGGTGGGTAAATTATGATGCATGATTTCAAAGATAAAGCAGATAATTTGCTGGTTAAGCTAAAACGAGAAAGAAGCATTAAAAATTCAGAGCAAGCAATTGAAATAGTTTCTTTATTTTTAGTTATTCGCTTTTTTGAGATTATTTGTTCTAAAGAACCTAATAAGAACGCTTATTCTCAAAGTGGGTTACATAGTTTAAGAAATCATGAGGATTACTTTTATTATTATAAAAATGTAATCAATGAAGTGGCTTGTTCTCATGACTATATGAGCCGTTGTCCAGATATAGAAAAACTACTGATAAGTAGCATTGAAAATACGATTTTAAAGCTAAATAACTCGATTGTAATTGAAGGAATACTTCAATTAACTTCATTACTTACTTGTCGAGATGATTTTGAGTACTTGTCTAAATGGTACCGCAGTATATTGGAAAGAATGTCAATTGACTCGGGTAAAACTGGTGAATTTTACACACCTGATGCATTAAGCAAAGTTATCGTGCGTGTATTAAAACCCGAATCTAGGGATAAAGTATATGACCCAGCATGCGGTACTGGTGGATTTTTAGTTACGGCATCGGGTTACACTCAGGGGAAAGAAAATAATGACAATAGCTACCTTGTAGGTGGTGAGATCTCACCTTTTGCCTATCTTACATCGTTCGCTTCTTTATTATTTAAAGGTGATGAGTCATTTTCATTGAGACTGTTTGATAGTCTTGATATCGGTACACATTGTCAAAAATATAATATTGTCCTAACGAACCCTCCATTTGGAAAATATAATCATTCAAGTGACTATTACCCTCAGGATTTTGAAAGCTCTTATGTAGATTATCAATTTTTAAATCACGTGATGAACAGTTTAGAAGTTGGCGGAAGAGCTGCAATTGTTTTACCTGATCGTTTTTTTACTGATCGAAGTTCTTCGGGTATAGCTTTAAAGAAAAGACTGTTAAGTGACTTCAATATCAATTGCATTTTATCAATACCTCCCGGAGCTATGCTACCTTATACGGGGGTAAAGTTAAGTGTGTTGTTCTTCAGTAATGAATCTTGTACCAGTGATATATGGATTTATCAATTGAACACTATCGAAAGATTTACTAAAAAAAGTAGAATAAGCATTGAGCACTTTGATGACTTTTTCGATAAGTTAGAACTTAAAGAGTTATCAAAAAATTCATGGTTTGTTAATAGAAATGAATTAGGTGACTCTTTTAACTTACTTTTTCGTAAAAATGATCGTGAGTCTTATGGGGTTCTTATTAACGCAAAAATTAACTTGGATAAGTTAAGTGAAATCAATCAGGAAATGATTGAAAGTCTAAAGTATACAAAGGATAGGATTAGTCGATTAGAAGATCATATAAGACTGAATATATCTAATTATCATCTAAAGTCATATAAGGTCGAAGAGCTAGTAAGCTCTTTACCTAGTAAGCCTTTGTCTCGAAGTGAATTAAAAGAAGAAGGGATATACCCAGTTTATGGTGGGAATGGAGTTATTGGATATTACGATAATTTTCACGTAAAAGGCTCAAATATTGTAATTGGAAGAGTTGGTGCTTTATGTGGCAATGTTAGGTATGTAAGTGGAAATATTTGGGCCACAAATAATGCCTTAGTTTTGGAATCCAAGTTATCAGATAAAGTTCATGTACCTTATTTAGCCAAGGTCCTTGAAATGAAAGACCTACGAAAACTTGCATCAGGTACTGCACAGCCTCATATTACATTTAGCAAGATAAAGAATATAGAAGTAGATTTACCTCCTTTAAATGTTCAAATTGAGTTAGATACATGGTTAACTGAGCTTGAGTTGGAATTAGAAAAACAAGAGCTTTTAGCAGAGAAAATATCACAAGAAAACAAAATATTGAAAAATAAAGTCTATCTTAATCTTCTTCGAACATGAAATAATAACAATAAATATTAAACAAACAGTAGAGATGTGGGTATTCACATCTCTACTGTTTATTATTTTTCAGTTACTTTCCCTTAGTTAAAAACAATGTTAACAATGCCCCAATTGCCGCACCAGTGAGTACTGCGCCAGTTGCGCTTGCCTCTTTGGTTGTCGTAACGTTAACAGCTTCTTCCTCACTAAAGGCTTCTACGCCTCTTGAAGCTTTAGATATGATCGTTTCAGGCTTAACTCCAAGTGCCTTACAAACGACAAACAATTGATCGATAGTGATCATTGCTTTTCCTTTTTCTAATCTAGATAAAACAGGTTGAGATATACCCGTAATCGCTGAGATCTCAGATTGTTCCTTTTCAACTTCTTTTCTAATTCTTTCTAGTTCAAATCCAACTAATGCGTTGTAGGTTATTTGTTGATTCATAGAAAATTCTCAAATTCAATAATTGACAATTATCCATCATGAGGATAATATTCTTTTTGTTTTGTATATTCGCATTTAGAATGTATCTAATTTTTTTAATGAAATACAAGGATAGCAGAAATGTTGATTAATAAGAATATGTTTAGTGATCGAGTATTAATGTCAGTAACTAAAGTGTATAGAAAGAAAGTTTCAGGTTTAGTCGCCCACGCAGGATTAGAGCTTGATTTTGAGCGAGGAGAAAAGTTGGTATTACATACAAGCCCTGATAAGAATATTCATCTAAGTACTGTTGATGATTTTTCAGCAGGAGAAAAGTTAGTCAGAAAGACCTGTATTAATGCTACACAGGCGATTATAGATAGAATTAACAGTAGGTTATCTTGTAATGTTAAATATAGTGTGTTCAATAATTGTGAGCATTTAGCCAGTGAGGTGCTTACAGGAAGCTCAACGAGCGCACAGCTAAAAGCCTCATTAACCGTCTCTGTGATTGGAACTGCTTTGGTTGCGTGTAAAAGTACGAATAGAAATGCACTAACTCTATCTGCATGCGCATTAGGTTTTGGATTTCTTGGACTTTATATAGAGAAAAAAAATCAGCTTTCTTTATAAAAGAGGTGAATTATTCAGTTTGTTATTTATGTGCTTAGTATTAACAAAAAGCATTTATTTAAGAAAAGAACATCTAAAATTGAATGGGGTTAATGGCAGTTGACCCATTTATAAAGTTGATGCTATTAAGAAGTATGGAATAGTTATTATTACCTTTATTATTTAAGAGGTAAAATTGTTATCGAATATTCCGTTATAGCAATATCATCTTATTAGAACACTTCGATACTAATTGATATATCACTTTGAACTTAAGTAACACTAGAAGTAACACTTTTAAATTCGAATTAATTTATGTTGTTATATTTCAGTTAGATAGTGATTGTAATCGAGTCCAGTAGCGGCACCATATTTTTATAAAACAGCCCACTTTATGTGGGCTTTTTTATGCCTGTCATAAAATAAAAGTTTACGGTTAACTAAACATAAACCCTGCCTAACGATTGACTGATGGTTAGCAACCAGATCAATTCATCGTGCAGGAAGTGACCTTAGCCCCCAAGACACCCCCCAAGTTAATGAGCAAGTATTTGCATTAGTAACCTTGATGCAATGTGAGAGTAAATTACATAATACAGGCCAGTTTAAACGTGAGGTATTACAGGCATTAATAGGCTTAAAAGATAAGAAGTCTTTCAGCCTACGTTATCTCAAACCTGCATTAAATGCAGGGTTAATAGAGATGACGATACCTGATAAACCCACCAGCCGATTACAGCAATATCGAGTGACAGCATTAGGACAGCAATCCTGTAAAGAGAGTGGAAATGGTTAAATACGACATCAACAGTATCGAAGGCGAATATCAGCCTTATTATTAAAACTTTATGAATATACATTTACTGACGATGAAGCGCTTATTGGAAAGGTTGATGTTGCCACTATTGTCGGTTGGCATCGTATGTGGTTAGGTAATGCATATCAGTGGGCGGGTGAAACACGTAGTGTCAATATGGGTAAAGGGGGCTTTGAGTTTGCTGCCGTTCTGCAAGTGCCGTTGTCCCTTTCCCATCACGGATATTATTATTGTGACCTATACGCTGGGTTATTGGTTTGAAAACTATAAAGCGGGGAGTGTGAAAGTTAACCCTGCTTAAATATAAACGCGTGGCTTTACTCATTAAAAAAACAGCATTGGTTTTATGGCTTTGAAGCTTGAGATATTAAATCTGACCTATTACTTAAAACTTATACCGGCCTGCTTGGAGAGGGGGCGTATAAGTTGCAATGAGGCACTTACATTTCCCTTACAATAGCTTACTCCTGCTTACCCTATTAGATTCAAAATTCCTTGATAATGTAGTCCAGATTAATCAGACATCTTTTATTTTGGAAATAATATGAATTTAGTAAGCAACATAGTAAACAACGTAGGAAGCAACATCGTAAACGACATCCCTTATCGTAAAGGTCTGTTGGCTGCGATTGTTAGTCTCACTTTAGTGGGCTGTGGTAGTAGTAATAATGAATCTGTAAAACCTATTCAGCCAACGGCACCGACTAATCCAACGACAACCACTAAACCAACCATTGGCACTGAATTACAGAACAAGCTCACTCTGGCATTTCCGCGTTCAACGACGGTATTTGGTATCGAAATCAGGGGATCTGCTAATACGTCTATTGAAGCGATTCAACATGCAGCAAAAATACTGGCTGGATATTTAGATAATGATCAAGATGGTCATGCTGATAATGAGGGGCTTGTTGCTAAGTTAGTTGAAAATGATGCAACCTTAATCATGGCATCGACTGAAAGTGAGATGCAAAAAATCACTGAGCAGTATTTATCGGCAAAGCTGTTAGAAAATGCGGCCTTAGAAGATTTATATGTCAATGAAATGTTCCCCAAGGGGAGTGACTCAAGCGTTGAATCGAGAAGTGAATCAAAGGTTGAATCAAGAAATTTTGATGCTACCTTAGAGGAAATACTACATCTAATCAACCAATTTGGTTATGCAAAACAATACCCAGATGTGTTTGCAGCTAAGGTTGATTCCTCTGTTGCAGATGCGATGGATATCGCGCGTGGCGGTCGTTTCGAAACGGTGCCTGCAAAGTATTCTGATTCAGCGTGGTTTACTTATGAAGATGCAAGTTGCGATTATGCTTGTATGGTCGGTGAATACACTTATTGGGCATTAACGTCTATTTTAGGGGCGCAAGCCTTCGAGGGGCGTTTCGATGAGATTAAAGATGAATGGAAGCTCAATACTAAAGAGAAAGTACAGGCAATCGATCCGGCCATTTATAACATTTTAACCAATGCGAATTACGGTTTACCAAGTCAGTTGCCCGATGGCAGTTACGATGCGATTAAATTTAAAGTAAATGGAGTCACGCTAGATACAAAGAAAAATCAGGTCTTTGCTTATATTAGCGAACAAAATTTTCAAAACATTGCAGTGTATGGGACCCATGGTGTAGAGAAGGCAGCTTACGATCGTGCTGTCGAAGATATTGCTGAAGTATTGGGGTCTCTTAATGCTGAAGTGAAATTAGGCTTGTTAAATGCGGGTGTTAAGATGCTTGTTGTTGAAGATGAAGGCACATTAGATAAACACATTGAATATCTAATGACGTTGTTGCCCTTAGAGGCTGTTTTTAGCAATGATGGTGGCACGGATGAAACACTAGAGAATGATAATGGACTTTCATCGACAAAATTAGAGTTGATGTATCTTATCGTCTATTACTCCCTTTTAACGGAAGCTGACTTATCTGAGCAATATCAACAATTACAAAGCGCTTACACAGAAGCTGTTGATAATGGACTCTTCGTTCCGGCAGAGGCTTATCAAGATGACTATGTTGATGCCGTGCACCAAAATGCATCGGATAAAAACACGTTAAAATATGGCAGTTACTTGTTTAATTTAGCCAATATTTATTTTGGTAATGATGTCGCTGTCGCGGGGGAGTTTACTATTACGACGGTTGCTCAGCTAGAGGCAAATAACCCATTAGGTTTTGCGTTTGTTGAAGCATTATTTGATGCTGGCAACGATACGGGTGGACAGACTCCGGCCACTTTTACCTTTAAAGATGGCGATAGCAGCAAGGTATATATGAATGGTGTGATTAATTCGAATACGTTAAAAGATATCAATAAGTTATTGGCAGATCATCCGCAACTTAAAACCTTAGTCTTGCAAGATGTACCGGGTTCAATGGATGATGAGATTAACTTATTAGCATCAAAAGTGATTCGTCAGCATGGTCTTGCAACACATATTCCAGCGGATGGCATGGTTGCATCGGGTGGTACGGATATGTTCTTAGCGGGTGTTGAGCGCACTATCGAAGCAGGGGCTAAAATAGGGGTTCACGCTTGGGCTGGTGGAGATAAACAAGCCACTGATTATCCTAAAGACCATGATGAACATAAAGGTTATTTAAAATACTACCAAGAGATGGGCATTCCACAAGCATTTTACTGGTTTACCATCGCAGCTGCACCGGCTGAAAGCATACATTGGATGAGCGAAGCTGAAATGCGTTTATACTCAATGTTAACCAATTAATGCTGATAAATTAGAGGGTTGTATTATTAAAAGGCCTTTGGTATTTCGATACCAGGGCCTTTTATGTTTTTAGCATATCTAATGCCATTGTCCTGATGGGATCTCAAGGGGGATGCTAATATTAAGCGTATTTAATTTATGATCAGTCGAGCTTGTTAAAACGAGCGCTATCTAGGTTATGAATTTGATTCAGAACGTCCTGTTATTCACCACGTTTTGGCCAACTAAAGCGTTTCAAAATAATATCATAGAATTTTGTGAAAAGAGGGTAACTACTTCCTGCAACTCATACCTTGATAGCACGTATTTTCCTGCTTAAGACAAGATCACTCGTTAATGCTTGTTCGATTAGGTTAGTTCTCTATATATGTTTTAATAAAAAGCTAGCTTATGTCAGAAAGGTAAGCGGCGAATAAACCTTTTTATAATCTCTATCATCATCCATTATCTCATCCTAAAGTATGAGTTTTTTCATGCTGATGGCGGATAGTTATCTCTTAGTTAGCAGGGCTATTATACCTCTTGTAAACACTCCTATATTCGATATATCAAAAGACAGATGCGCACTATCATCTGCCTAAACAAGAGGTTAATTATGATCTATGCAAATCCTGGCAGTACAGATGCTATCGTCAATTTCAAAGCGACTTATAAGAATTTTATCGGCGGACAATGGGTTGCACCTGTAAAAGGTAACTACTTTAATAACACCACTCCGGTAACCGGAGAAGTCATTTGCCAAATTCCACGATCTAGCGCAGAAGATATTGATTTAGCACTCGATGCAGCCCATGCAGTTAAAGGTGATTGGGGACGTAGTTCGGTACAGACACGATCAAATATATTACTCAAAATAGCGGATAGAATTGATGCAAACCTTGAGCTCCTCGCGGTTGCTGAAACTTGGGATAATGGGAAACCCGTACGCGAAACATTGGCAGCAGACTTACCATTAAGCTCAGATCACTTTCGTTATTACGCTGGCTGTATTCGTGCGCAAGAAGGCACGTTATCACAGATAGATAACGATACAGTGGCTTATCATTTTCATGAACCACTCGGGGTCGTTGGACAGATTATTCCGTGGAACTTTCCGATATTAATGGCTGCTTGGAAGCTTGCACCTGCGTTAGCTGCTGGTAACTGTATTGTGCTTAAACCTGCAGAACAAACACCGGTTAGTATTTTGGTCTTGATGGAATTGATTGCTGATTTATTACCTGCCGGTGTACTCAACATCGTAAATGGTTATGGGAAAGAAGCGGGTGAAGCCTTAGCAACGAGTAAACGAATTGCAAAAATAGCCTTTACGGGTTCAACGGCGGTAGGTGAACATATATTAAAATGTGCGGCCGAGAATCTGATCCCTTCAACAGTGGAACTTGGTGGCAAATCTCCTAATGTGTTTTTTGGTGATATCACCCAATACGAAGATGATTACTTGGATAAATGTGCAGAAGGGTTTGCTTTGGGTTTTTTCAACCAGGGAGAGGTGTGTACCTGTCCTTCTCGTGCGCTAATTCAGGAAGATATTTTTGATGAGTTTATGGAAAAAGTGATCATCAAAGCAAAAAACATTGTGCGTGGCAATCCATTAGACACTAATACTATGGTGGGGGCACAGGCTTCAAAACAGCAGTTCGAAAAAATTCTTAGTTATCTTGATGTTGGCGTAAAAGAAGGGGCTAAAGTACTGACTGGCGGTAATCAAGAAGCCCTCGATGATACGCTTAGTGATGGGTTTTATATTCAACCAACCATTATGCTGGGTGACAATTCTATGCGAATTTTTCAGGAAGAGATTTTTGGCCCTGTTATTGCGGTTACTACCTTTAAAGATGAAGCCGAAGCGCTTGAAATTGCCAATGACAGTGTTTACGGTTTAGGAGCGGGTGTTTGGACTCGAGATGCTAATCTTGCGCACAGAATGGGCCGTGGTATTCAAGCGGGACGAGTATGGACCAACTGTTATCATTTATATCCTGCACATGCCGCATTTGGTGGTTACAAAGCATCCGGTATTGGCCGTGAAACACATAAAATGATGTTAGATCATTACCAGCAAACTAAAAACTTATTGGTCAGTTATAGCACTTCACCGCTTGGTTTCTTTTAACTAAGACAGAAACGGAAAGTAATACTGTAACTAGGGCCTATTTATTTTTAAACTGGCCCTATTTATTTCTAAACGGCCCTTTAAAACCTTAAAACCCTTCTTTGACCTCATTTCATGTTGTGCATATTTGTTATTGTTTTTCTTCAGTTTTTTAAAACTTAGTGTGTTTTCAAACATCAGGATAAAGCATGACGGACATTAAAACGATCACCGCCTCAAGTCAGTCAAGTGACGTACAACAAGCTTGTATAGAGATTCAACAGCAGCTTAATCATGCCGATATTAATTTTGTTCTATTTTACTGCTCATCAGCGTATTCATTACCTGCGTTAGCCGTATTACTACAGGCGCTATTTAGCCAAATTAAAGTCGTGGGTTGTACCAGTGCAGATGAAGTAAGCGTCACGGGTAATCAATCACATTCGATCATCGCTATTGGTTTCTCATCAAGCTCTTTTTCAATAAGCGCAGAGCTCATTGAGTCGATGTCAGGTTTTGATTTGCTGGATGCCCAGAAAACGATTAATCGACTCAGTGAACAATGTGAATCAAAAAAATTAACGGCGCTTAAAAACAATACCTTTTTGCTGACGTTATTGGATGGATTATCTTTTGAAGAAGAGCATTTTTTAGCAGCCCTTAATTCAGCTGCTGCCGGCATTCCACATTTTGGCGGTTCTGCTGGTGGTGACGCGAACCAGTGTAATACACATGTCTATTTCGACGGTCAATTTTTTCAACACGCCGCTGTTGTGATTCTGATTAATACAACCTGTTCATTTGAGGTGTTTAACTGCCAGCACATAAAATATGCGACCGAAAAGCTAGTGGTGACCGAGGTTGATGTGCAAAGCCGCACTGTTTATGAGCTCAATGCTGAACCCGCTGCGCTTGAATATGCACGCTTATTAAATCTTGATGTGAAAGATCTTTGTCCGGCTGTATTTTCACTTAACCCATTAGCGGTGAAGGTGGGGGGAGAGTATTATATTCGTTCAATTCAGAAGGTAAATGAAGCGGATTTAAGTTTAACTTTTTATTGTGCTGTTGACCTTGGCATTGTATTAACCGCGGTTGAAATGGATGATATTCTGCATTCTTTATCCACTAAGTTGGATGCGATGTCGCAGCGCTACGGGCAAGCAGAATTAGTGCTTGCCTGCGACTGTGTGTTAAGACGTTTAGAGATCGAGCAAAAAAAATTGAACGACAAAATGCAGGCATTAAACAGTGAATACAAAATAGCTGGGTTTAATACCTATGGCGAGCACATAAATGGTATTCATCTTAACCAAACCTTTACTGGCGTGTACATTGCGGGTGGCGCTGATGAATGATGTTTTATTACGCGCTGAAAATGAGCAGCTTCGCCTTAACAATGCCAAACTACAGAAAATTAATGAAGCACTAATGCAACGTGTTGAAGAGGGGGGAAATCAGTCGGCGCCCTATGCAGCCTTTGAGCATTCGGTGCATTTGGCTCAACAGGTCCGAGAAAAAACACAGGCGCTTAATCAAACGCTATCACAACTAGAGCGCAGAAATCGACAATTGAAAATATTTCAGCAGCGTTTTACCGATGCAATAGAAAGCATTTCTGAAGCCTTTGTTTTATTAGATGCGAATGACACTATTGTTTTCCAGAATAGCAATTTTGAAGCCTTGCTTGATTCCTCAGATTTATCCTCACAAACCCTGCTCAATCTACAAAGTCTGCCCAATAAAACGGTTAATAAGTACAATAAAAATCGCTCTATAGAAGTTGTTTTTCAGTTACCAGACGGACGTTGGTTTCAACTTGATGAACGCGATACAGAGGAAGCTGGACGTGTTTTACTTTATACCGATATCAGTGCGTTAAAAAAGTCAGAAATTGAACGTTATGAGCAAGCAATGGCTCAAAAATCGCTACAACTGCAGAGCTTAGTTGATAATTTATCACAGGCTGTTGTGTTATTTAGTGGTGATAAAAAAATTGAAGTTTGGAATAATCGTTTCCTGCAACTTAGTCAGTTAACTGAATCGCAATTAAGTGCCCATCCTAGATTGGTAGATCTACAGGCCTTGACCGAATTAGAACTGTGTACGCAGTCGGTGATGAATAAAGACTCTACGGTACAAACATTATGCTCTGGTGTGATAGTAGAAATTAAAAGGAATCACTTAGCTGATGGAAAGATAGTTCAAACTTATAGTGATATTACCGAACGGCATCATTACGCCAAATCATTGCAAGAAAATGAGCAACGATTACGTCTTATTACTGATAATGTACCCGCGATGATCGCTTACATTGGTGCGGATCTAAAATTTGAGTTTACTAATAAGGTTTA
The DNA here is from genome assembly GCF_002835995.1 of Psychromonas sp. Urea-02u-13. Lineage (GTDB taxonomy): Bacteria > Pseudomonadota > Gammaproteobacteria > Enterobacterales > Psychromonadaceae > Psychromonas. The sequence continues at coordinate 12,146 of NZ_PJBZ01000094.1, forward strand.
CATTGATTGGTATGGAAGCTCGGAAAATGGGCTTAATATTTCAGCTTTAGATGAAAGTATTAACTATCAACAATTAAGGCCGTTTGTTAAACGCGCATTAAAAGGTGAAACGGTCAGCTTTGAAAGTAAAGAGATCAATCAAACCGATGAATTAAGTTATTTACTTAAATCCTATGTGCCTAATATTGAGGCTAGTGGAAAAGTACTGGGGTTCTTTGTATTAATCCGAGACATTACTGAACGTAGGTTAAATGCTCTGGCGCTACAAAGAGCGCATGATCAACTAGAAGCCAGAGTCATTGAGCGGACCTCTCAACTGCAAATCCTCAATAAAAAATTATTACATGAGGTTGAAGAACGCCGACAAGTACAAGCGGATTTGCAAGGTGCAACCAGAGAAGCTGAGCTGGCTAATTACTCTAAAACAAAATTCTTAGCGGCTGTCAGCCATGATTTGTTGCAGCCACTTAATGCTGCTCAGCTGTTTACTAGCTCAATCGATGAATACAGGCTAGATGGCCAGGTATCATCGTTGATTGGCTCTGTCAGTAGCTCACTCAATGATCTGGAAAACTTGATATGTACACTGGTTGATATTTCTAAATTAGATGCAGGAATCGTGATAGCAGATAAATCTAATTTTAAGGTCTCTGAGTTACTGGATAACTTAGCAAATGAATACCAGCAACAAAGTCAGCAATATACCGTGCAGTTACGTTATGTCAGCTGTGATCGTTTTGTGCACAGCGACAGTGTTTTACTCGCACGTATCTTACGAAATTTTTTGTCTAATGCTTTTCGTTATACAAATAAAGGCAAAGTATTACTGGGTTGCCGCCGTGTTGGTCAATACCTCAGTATTGAAGTCTGGGATAACGGTGCGGGTATTGAACTAGATCAGCAAACTGAAATTTTTAAAGAGTTTAAACGCTTACCTTCTTCACGCCAGGCATTCAGTAATGGTCTTGGACTGGGGCTCGCCATTGTTGATAAATTATCAAAAGTACTTGAGCATCCAATTAAAGTTGCTTCGCATCTCGGAAAAGGTTCGTTATTTTCGGTGAGTGTGCCACTGGTTGATAGTAACATGCTGCCCGCATTAGAGGTGCCTCTTAGTCAGGTGCTAACACAGGCAGATCTAAGGCAACGCACTATTTGGTTAGTTGATAACGATCTGAATATTTGTATTGCGATGCAAAAATTACTTGAAACCTGGGGATGCACTGTCATAACAGCGGCTAGCTTAATCGATTTACAAGCACAGGTGAATATAGGTAACGATCATGCTGACCTGTTAATTGTGGACTATCACTTAGATAATGATATTAATGGTTTAGATGTCGCCTCACAGATTAATCATGATCGAATTTTGTCATTGCCAGTGTTAATGATTACGGCTAACTACAACGCATCATTAAAAAACAAAATTAAGCAGTTAGGGTTATTGTTATTACATAAACCGGTAAAAGCAATGAAATTGAAAACAACGTTGATCCATTTATTCAATGAACAAGCGGGTGCTAAAGATTGATCCTAATACTTACAGGTGCTGATTAAAATCAATGTCAGCACAGCCTAATACGACTTTAACTCGGTTAGATGCACCTAGTTTTTTTAAAATTGAGGAAACATGAGTTTTTACCGTTGCTTCGGAAATATGCAGGTTAAATGCAATTTGTTTATTGGCTTCCCCCTGTGTCAGGTTTTTTAATACCATCAATTCTCTAGGTGTTAGTGAAGCAACCTGTTCTGGCAATACTACAAATTCGTTGTTTGTTTTAGAGGGTTCAGGCAAGCGCATAATATCTGCTGGCAAGTAAACATTTCCGGCAAAAATACTCTCCACCGCTTCAACAATAATTGCTTTAGAAGATGATTTTGCAATAAACCCTACCGCACCATAAGAGAGTGTTTGTAAGATGGTTTGTTTGTCTCTTTCTGCTGAAATAATCACCACAGGTATGGTTGGATGTTCTGTACGTAGCGTCAATAACCCTTGCAGAGCAGACATTCCCGGCATATTCAAATCTAATAGTATTAAATCAAGATCATCATGGCACTTAAGGTATTCAAGCGTTGATCCAATATCTTCTGTCTGCTCTATGCTAGCGCCATGAAAGCTTGTTGTGATGATATTAGCGATCGCATCTCTAAACAAAGGGTGATCATCTGCGACTAAAATTTTATACATAAATCCGGCCTCTGGGTATTACATTGCAACGGTGTCATCTACTTTCTAGGCTAATAACCTCTACTAGTGAAGCTCAAAAGACAAGTTAAGTATTAAGGAATTGTGATTAAAAAAGAAAAAACCGCCATAAGACGGTTTTCTAAGATAACCGTTATCGGTTATTTACAAGGTCGCGTCAATCCAGACTAGACGATGATCAGAAGAGATATCTTTGCCGTTACCCCATTTTCCAACGCGTTTATCATCCATCAATAAACGTCCTTCTTCAAAGCTTGCAGGCCAGAAAACACCTGAATCTGTAATATTAAGATCGCTTGACGGAATTGCGTGGTCAACACGTAAACCAAATGTACTGGTAATACGATCTGGATATTTGGTATCGACGCAGCTTCCCTCTTTTTGCTCTACACATTCGGTTGAACCTTTACTGGTTGGGGCATAGGTTCCATCTGTTGCGGCTATGTTCACACGTTCATGTTTAATCAGGTTTTGAATTGAATCAAGAAAACCGTCACCACTTTCAGGATCAGCGTTAAGGTCACCCATTACAACAAAAGAAGCATCAGACCCTAACCCGCCCATCACGCCTTTATCATCATAGATATAATCAGCATTTGAAATATAATCATTCCAAAATTCTATTTCAGCTCGATTGAGCAGTTTGTTGTTTTCTGTGAGAGTATCAAACACCGGTGGCGTTGGATGTGAAAGTAAAAGATGTACTACTTTTTCACCAGTAGCGGTTGGAATTAAGATAGGGGCATCAACGTGGTTTTTTGAGGAAAGCGGTTTTTGTGCCCACGCTTCAGGTGTATACCATTCGTCGCCGCATGACATGCCTACGGGAATAGTGTATTTGAGCTCATCGCAGTTAGTGATTGTTGGATTATTTTCACCGGGCATATCTTTCCATTTGAAACTTTGAAAAGTACGGATGTTATCTGTATCGATTGGATACTGAGATAATAAACCAAAGGCGTACTGGCCGTGGTAGAAACCAAAACCCCAAGCATCACCCGGCAATGCATTTTGACCGTCTCTATCGAGGTCAAACTCACTGAGTAGACCAGTGTTCGTTGAGAAGTTCTCTGTATAAGCAAACTCAATTGGCGCTAGCATCTTCTTCTCTTCAGAGGTGGTGCCTAAGCCATTTTGCGCCACTGCCAAGTAGTTTGAACGAAAACCGTTGATTGCATCTTGATTTTCACCCAGCCCATCATTGTTAAATTCACCCATCATTAATACGCTAGGGCGCTCTGTTTGTATAATCGCTGCTACGTTACGAATTTGAATGACCTTTTCAGCAACTTTAAGTTCATCCGTTGTTAACTCTCCCTTAAACCATTTACTCATTAGTGCTTCTTGTTCAGTTGCGCTGATCTGCATTTCAGTGGTTAGCTCTTGTAAACTGCTGCGATCAAAAGAAAGGTTATAAGTAGCGAAGCGAACATTGGTTGCCGCTGGGGGCTCAATCGGATTAGTTGGCTCTGCGGGTTCGATGGGTTTAACCACGTTTGAATCGTTATTACATCCGGCTAATAATGCGACTGAGATAGCCACCGCTGTTAGTGTTTTTAAAAATGTCATATGTTTAGTCCATCGATATTAATTATGTTTAATGCTCATTTATTTGAGCTTCGAAAATGCTTTGTTGTTATGAGATAACAAATTTTTGAATAACCTTAATTAAGCTTATTTAAATAAAGTTATTTATGTTTTCAATTGTACTTGAGGCTGTCATTTGTTCAGTGAGGGGCGTCGCGTAAGTATTTGTATTTCTAAAATTTAAGTGATGCGTGACTCGTTATTGATTGTTTTGAATGTTTCTTTTGAGTTGCCTTTGAACTTTTGTTCTTTTTGCGGAGGGTTGTAATCTCTGTTATTACAATTTTAGTCATACTAGATATTGATTGGACAGCTACTGAGTGAGTTTCTAGCGAATAATTGTGTTAATAAAAGCGAGGGATTTAAGTGCTAATCGTTTTTTTATTGGAGAATGTAGGCTGACTTTAATGATAAGTAGGTTTAACAATGAAGACTAAATACCGATAGCAATAGAATTTAAAAAGTGATCAAATATTAGCGGAGCTAAATTAATGGCAAAATTGATCACAGATTAAATTCGTCTGCTATTAGTCTTCCATGCTTAATAACGCCATCGCACAACTTGCGCTGGTTGCGAGTACATCAATACTGCCGGTACGCAGGGCACCAAGCATGGCTAATACTTTTCTGTCTTCTGTGGCAATTGCGATAACATTTGGAATGCGTTTTAGATCCTCAGTGCCGAGGCCAATCACACGTGAACTTAAGGTGCTGTTAGCATTTTCGCCATTGAGTTTAAAAAAATCAAAACCACCGATATCACCTACAACGCCTTGTTCGAGACGTGCTTCAGTAAATTCTTTTGGGGTAAACCAGCCTAATTGCACCATGTGGCTACTTTCATTCATATCACCAATACCCACTAAGGCAAACTCTGCAATTTTTGCTTGGTTTAACGTGTCTGCAACCACTGAGTGCTCAAAGAACGTTTCACGTATTTTAGGGTTATCAACGTAAGCCGGGGCATATAAGGTTTCACTGGTGCCGCCAAACTTTTTCGCTAAACGTCTGCATATGTGATCTGCATTGGTACTGTCGCCACTGCGATGGGTGCCACCTAAAGCACAAACAAAGCGTGCATTACGTTTAATTACTATGCCGGCATGATCAGCGACCGCTGCTACATTTCTGCCTTTACCAACGGCGACTGTACTATTTTCAGTGAGGTTATTAGCAAGGAAGCCTGACACTAATGTCGCAACTTGTTTACGTTGCTCTTCCTCGTCACTATGGTCAAGAGCAATCAACGCACGCTTCAGCTTAAATTTATCCATTAAGCGGCGTTCTAGTTGTGCGCTGTAAACGGGGTGATAGCGAACATTAATTTCAACAATGCCTTCTTCTCTTGCTTTGCGCAGAAGTCGACCCACTTTAACGCGAGAAACAGCAAACTTTTTGGATATCTCATCTTGAGTTGATCCTTCTTGATAATACAAAACGGCAATTTCAGTGAGCATATCTTGATCGCTAGTAGTGAGTTCGTTAAAGCTAGTATTAATTTGAGGCATGTAATGTTACCCATTGGATAATTAAAGAAGATTAAGGAGACTACTTTTCTAATGTTTTTCTCATGATGTTTAAACTAATGGCTATTAAACAGTAATTAGACCGATTTTTCCATCATGACATGAGGTTTTACAAGTGTTGAGCTTGATTTAGGCGTTATTAAGGGAAAGAATAATTTGATTGTCAGCAACCAGCGATTAACAACTAATTGATCGCTATCGAGTCTTTAGAAAATATGTCATCTACCCTGTGTGGGTTATTGACATAAGGATTACGGTTTCTCTGGATTAATCACTTTAATTCTGGAGGGCCAACAGGGCGGGCTTTGAGCATTTTTATTGCCTATTTTAATCATGATTTTGTCCACTAATACTTTAATGCATAAATTAAGAAGGCAGGGTAGCCTTCTTAATTTATTGGCTTGAATAAAGATTATTTTCCTTTTTTACGGCGTAGGAAACCAAAACCCAGCATTGCAAAGAGACTTAACATACCTGCAGAGCCACCACTTGTGTTGCCTGTTGCATCGGTTGTGCTTTTCTCTTTTACAGAAAAAGTCACATTAGGTGAGGCAAATTTTTGAGACCCTTGTGCATCGGTAATGATTTTAGTCATTGTGTAATCACCCTCTGCTAGTGCTGGTATTTCAAACTCAACATATCCTGCGCTGAAGTCAGAGGGCGTTAATGTTTTTTGTACATTCATCGACTTTTTGACGCTGCGCTGTTGAATGCCATCTCTAATAATAATTGATGCGATATCACCGACAACAAGTGTCGCTTTACCTGACGCTTGTGCTGATTTGTTGGCTTCAAGTAGGTTAAATGCCACCTTAAATACCGCCCCTGAGGTTACTGCTGTTGGTATTTCTGGTAGTTCAACGGGTAATTCAATTTGAGTGGGGAATTCTGGTGTCACTACCGGAATTACGGGTGATTGTTTATCGTTAAAATTCAAAATAACAATCGCCGGATCGTGATCCGATGAACTGTACGCATCATCGTATTTAGGCAGGTCACCTGTGTATTTAGATGGGTATTCAAACAGCGTACTTTCCGATGAATTGATATTCCAATCCATGCTATCAACAATGTTAGCCTTAAGCGATGCAGAAGCTAGGATGTAATCCAGTGTGCCCACTTCATCATTGTAAGAGTAACTATGCGATTGCGGATGCATCTCTTTAATGACATTCAAGTAACCGTAAGATTCGCTAATCACAGCACCTTCTTCGCCATGCAAAGCAAGGTCGCCGATAAAAGTATCACGTGCAGCTTTTAGAATATAATCATCGGCTGCGTTATCACGGTTAGTTAATACCATCATCGGGTCTTCGTTCGCGTAAGAATTTAAATCACCCATAATCAGTTTGTGACCTTCAATCGTCGCCATCACTTTGCCTAACTGGTAAGCCGCTGAAACACGAAAGTTTTCGCATTGTCCTTGCTTATCCGGGTCACCGCCCGCTTGTAGTGCATAATCTTCCCAACATGCAGAACCTTTCGATTTAAAGTGGTTAACGGATACCGTTAGTTTTTCGTCTGTGCCTGCAATCGAGAAGGTGGGTGTCACTGCATGACGCATGTAATTATCACCACTTTCTGTCTTCTCTTTACCGCCAATTTCGATAGTGATTTCAGGTGCATGTTGCTCTGGCATATTAATTATACGCACACCATCAAGGCTCACTTTAGCTGCTTTAAATATGACCATAGTCGTGATAGCGTCTGTCCCGATAAAACCTTCGGTTAGCGCCTCTGCGGGTGGCTGGGTAATTGAATACTGATCCGCAATTTCAAGGTTTTCATTAAGACGATTGACTAAATCAACGACCGCTGAACTCTCACCAAAACCATTATTTTCAATTTCCATTAATCCCAAAATATCAGCATCAATGGCAAGCATCGCTTGAACAATTTTAGTGGCTTGTTTTTCAAAATCATCGGCAGTTTCTGCACCACGGTTTTGACCGGTTGGGTTTGCTTCACCGTCAAAAGGTGAGTTGAAGTAATTGAGCACATTAAACGTAGCAACACGTAAATCACCCTCTTTTAAAACAGGTGTTGCGCTACGATCGGTCGCTTCACGTGCAAAACTTTCTTTACTTGCTTCGTTAGTTACGTAGAAACGGTAATCATTGTATGAATACGTTAACACACCTTCGAGGCCATCAATCACATCGCCGATACGTAAGTAATCGTCACTACTACCATTTTGGTCAATACTGGCTTTGCCAAAATCTGGATACCATGGCACCACACCGTTTGGCGCTTTTGTAAATGATTCAACAACAACACGTTTATCTTCATTGCTGTCTGTTTGAATTTCTGCGGCACTATCGATAGCACCTTCATGCGCACTTGGCGCATTCGATTGGTTAGGATGCTGGTTTACACGTTCATGCGAAACAGTGAGGTTATTACGGCGGTCAGAATAACTGTAACCAAAAGAACGTGTGATATGCATATCAGCGGCTTTATCAAAAGCCACTAACATGCCTTCATGGCGCTCTAGTGTGAAATCGAAATCTTCGTCGCTTTCAAGGGTTCGCAGTGGGGTTGCTTCAATGCTATTACCAGCACTGATAGTGCTAACAAGCGTTGATTCTAATTTAGTCCAACCAAAATCTTCCTTTATTTTACCCGTTACTGCTACTTTGTCGCCTACGCTTAGGCCTGCTGTTGATCCCAAAACAAAAATGCCATCAGAAGTCAGGTTGTTACCGTCGCCAGTTTCATCTTGAATGAAGAACCCACCAGAATAGTCAAGGGTGGTAATAATGCCCTCTACGACGAAAGTATTATCAGAAATATATTTTCCATTGGCTACATCTGTTTCTGGTGATGCCCACGATTCCCCTTGTAGAGCCATGATCGTAGTTGGCTCGCCAATGACAGGTTCAGTAGGCTCAGCAGGTTCTTGCCCTGCATCTAGTTGACCCAGGTTTTCAATGTTGTCTTTAGTAAACTCTTGCCACTGTGTTTTGTCGTAGAGTGCAGAAGGGGTGTAAACACGGCGTATTAAGGTTTTATCTTTAGCAAAATCAACATCACCCATCTCACCAACGATGTCATGTACAACACCGTCTTTTATTAAAGCAATAGGATCATCACCGTTATGCCCAACAACACTGTGTGTATCAATAACGGCACCAGGAATGGCCTTTATCGTGTCGCTTGCTCGTCCGTTAACAACGACATAAACCCCATCTGCTTCAAGAGTGATGCCATCAAGTGGCATTGTTGCACCCCACTCGCCATTCCCATTGTGTGATTTTGCCAGAGCATAACCGTCTAAAGTGACTGATTGTTCCCCCGTATTGGCTATTTCGATGGCTTTATTGTAACTGCCACCTTCAACGTATTCAGAAATGATGATGTCTGCTTGAGCACTTAACGACAGTGCGGCACCGATTGATAGAGCAAGAAAATTCTTTTTCATTTTATGTCCTTGTGTATAAAACCAGCCCGTCATGAACGGGTTTTGTCGCGATGTTTAATGTCGCGTTTGATTAATAAAAAATGACTGGGTATTTGTTCACCCTGTTTATATTTGTTCAATACATCTTTATTAACGCAGTTAGTTTTATCATCTGAACCGTAAAGGGACACATGCTCACCTTGTTATCTGTTCACTGGAAATCCTGTGATTTTGCTGTTTATCACGCTTTAGTTTCCAACCGTATTGAAAAAACATCGCTAAAGTAGAATGCTATTAAGGCATCTATTTATCAATGTTTTAGTGCTTTATTTTCAAAAGACATTGTAGTGTATTTTTGAAAGAGGCAACGTTACACCTTGTTTAAGTCAATTAGTGTGATCAAGGTTGGCCTTTGAAAGTAACTTTCTATTCTGTGATCTTAGAATGGGTGTTTACTTAAATTCGTTTTTTAACAATGGCTTGTGTTTTTTTTGTTTTTTTTAGGTGACAATCTTTTAGATTGTTAAATCAGAAAGAGTTAAGTTTTTTTATAAATTGAAAAGGCAGTTTAATCAGTTGTTCAATGTGTTTTTCATTTTGGCTTTTAATGAAAAAATAATCACTGACTTAGGTTACTGGTTTAGGTGGAATTAAAAATAATGCTTCGATCACGTTTATTCATAAAACTGACATATCTTGCAGTTATTCTTTGTTAGGATGCGATTAATGGATGTTCTTTTGGTCTTTAACTGGTCATTTGTTCTTTGGTAAAAACTATATATGGATTAATTAAAATGAAAAATAAACTAATAAAAGGTTTAGTCGCAACTGCTGTATTAGCTGCATTAGCGGGTTGTAATAATGATGATACAACTCCAGCCACATCTTTACCGGAAGTAGAAATTACACCATTTTCCACATGTGCAGAAGCGGGAGATGCGTGTACTAGCTTTACCGTATTACATACTAATGATAACCATGGCCGCTTTTGGGAAAATAAATATGGCGAGTATGGTATGGCCGCACGTAAGACGCTGATTGATCAAATCCGCGCTGAAGTGAAAGCGGATGGTGGTGAATCTATCTTACTTTCGGGTGGTGATGTAAATACTGGTGTGCCAGAGTCTGACTTACAAGATGCGATTCCAGATTTTATCGGTATGAATTTAATTGAATATGATGCAATGGCGGTGGGAAATCATGAGTTTGATAACGCGCTGTCTGTTGTTGAAATGCAGCGTAATTTAGCAAACTTTCCAATGCTAGCGGCTAACATTTACGATAAAGCAACGGGTGAACGTTACTTTGACCCGTATAAAATATTTACTATTAATGGGTTGCGTATAGCGGTAATCGGTTTAACGACTGAAGATACTAAGAAAATTGGTAATCCAGAGTTTATTGGTGGACTAGAATTTACTGACCCTAAAGTTGAAATCAAAAAAGTAATTGCTGAAATTAAAGCAGCTAAATCGGCTGACTTAATATTTGCGACTACACACATGGGCCATTATGAAGATGGTGCTAATGGTAGTAATGCACAGGGCGATGTTGCACTTGCGCGGGCTGTAACGGAAGGTGATTTAAACGCGGTTATTGGTGGTCATTCACAGAATCCTGTGTGTATGAAAGAGGGCAGTTATGATGACGAGTTTGCACCGGGAGGTGATTGTATGCCCGATCAGCAAAATGGCACCTATATTATGCAAGCCCACGAATGGGGAAAATATGTAGGTCGTGCAGATTTCGAATACTTTAATGGTAAATTACACTTAGAAAGTTATGCATTAGTGCCAGTTAACCTTAAAGAAAAAAATGACGCCGGTGATCGAGTCATTATTGATACACAAATTGAACCTGATGAAACAGTGTATGAGATTCTAAAGTATTACCAAGACAAAGGTCAGGAATCCTTGACGGAAGTTATCGCAACGACAGCGGTTAAATTGGATGGTGATCGCACTATCGTTCGCCTTAAGCAAACTAACTTAGGTCATCTGCTCGCTACTGCACAAACCACTAAAGTTGATGCAGATATTGGCGTAATGAACTCGGGTGGGGTACGCGCAGATATTGAAGTCGGTGATATATCATACAAAGACGTATTAACAGTACAACCTTTTGGCAATACTATTACTAAGAGCGATATGACAGGGGCAGAAGTCAGCGCATACCTAGGTGAAGTTGCAACATTCCAAATTGGCTCTGGTGCTTATGCGCAATTAACGGGTATTAAAATGAGTGTTGATTGTGTCGCTAAAACAGTCGCAATCACGGATATTAATGGGAAAGGTTATGATACTGCTGGTACTTACAGTGTAACAGTGCCAAGTTTCAATGCTGCTGGTGGTGACGGATACCCTAAACTCTCAAGCGCTGTGATGACAGGTTATGTTGATGCAGAAGTGTTGTATACCTACTTAAAAGCGAAAGCGTCTATTGCGGCAGGTGAATTTGCACCTGATGTAAGTGATGTTACTTACACTAATTCGCTAAGTGCTGACGGTTGTCAGTTACCAGCGGTGGAATAAGTTAATCCTACACATCTATCTAGAGTCATTAGATAAGTTACTTTGATAAATCTCCTACAAAGCCGCGACTCATTGAGTGTGCTTCTTTGTAGGAAATTTTGTTAATCTCACCTCAAGCTAATGCGACTAATCCATGTTGTCGTGCAATAATATTAGCAACGGCGGTTAATCGGAATTTTATGCCTTGCTCAATACCCACCCCCTTTTTAATTAAGTCTTCGACCGCAATAAAGGCAACGGTGGTTAACTTACTGCTGTCATAATGATAAGCAAAACCGGGGGCTACTATCCAATTATCAGTTAGTTGTTGTGTCTTTTCTTCTAATGTTCTGATCAAGCTAAAATCAAATACTAAGCGGCAATCTTCATTGCCGTACCAGTCCGCTTTTAATGCCTGAAAATTTATCCACATCTCCAATTCTGATAACAACGGCTTAAGTGCTTTTGAAAATTGGCCATCGGCCACTATGGTAATCGGAAGTGCTTCTTGCATATTTTT
>NZ_PJBZ01000095.1 GCF_002835995.1 Psychromonas sp. Urea-02u-13
TCAAATCCAGATAATCCCCAATCTTCGAAAGAAGGTTGGGGTTTTTTCGTTATTAGACGCTTTGACTGCGATGACCCACTCGATGCCCACCTATCGACAAACGCTGTGTATCAAGAAAACCAAGCTAGCAATCAAATCCAGATAATCCCTATTGACCAACGTCGACAGAGATTTTTTCGTTTAGGAGGTTAATATTTTTCATTCTCTTTACACATCTTCTTGCTTAAAACATTTATCTCTACTCAATACCTGTAAAATCTAGCATTTTCATTCTGTTAATAATTCACCTGTTAAATTGCTATGGTATGATGGATTCACTATAAACCTTTAACGAGATTAAAATGACTACGCTACAAAATGAAAATATCCACATTCAATCAGAAACTGTTTTAATTACGCCAGCTGAACTTAAAAAGCAACTTCCCGCTTCTGATAATGTGTATCGATTTATTAATGAGTCTCGTGAAGTTGTTGCAAACATTGTGCATAAAAATGATCCTCGATTCTTAGTTATCTGTGGACCTTGTTCTATCCATGATATTGAAGCCGCTAAAGAATATGCGCTTAAACTTAAAGCTTTGCATGATAAGTATAAAGAGTCGTTATTTATTGTTATGCGTGTTTATTTTGAAAAGCCACGTACAACTGTTGGTTGGAAAGGTTTAATTAACGACCCGCATATGGATGATTCTTTCGACATCGAAACCGGTCTTAAACAAGCACGTGAATTATTATTGTTTATCTCTGAGCTTGGCTTACCTATTGCGACTGAAGCATTAGATCCTATCAGCCCACAATACTTAGGTGATCTGTTCAGTTGGGCTGCTATTGGCGCACGTACTACTGAATCTCAAACTCACCGTGAAATGGCAAGTGGCCTTTCGATGCCTGTTGGTTTCAAAAATGGTACTGATGGTAGCTTATCAACAGCAGTAAATGCGATGCAATCTGCATCATCTGCTCATCGCTTCATGGGAATTAACCAGTTAGGCCAAAGTGCATTATTACAAACAAACGGTAATAAAGATGGCCATGTTATTTTGCGTGGTGGCGGTGGTAAACCAAACTATGATTCACTGAATGTTGCATTAGCAGAGCAAGCTTTAAAGAAAGTGAATGTTGAACAAGTATTAATTGTTGACTGTAGCCATGAGAATTCTAATAAAAATCATGAACTTCAGCCTCTTGTTGCAAAAGATGTTTTCCATCAGGTAACGGAAGGAAACAAATCTATTGTTGGCATCATGTTAGAAAGTAATATCAATGCGGGTAATCAATCTGCTGACCTTCCTGCTGCTGACCTTAAATATGGCGTATCAGTTACTGATGCCTGTATCGATTGGGCGACAACAGAAGTATTACTTGCAGATGCAGTTAAACTATTAGCTGATAGCTTACAGAAACGATAAGAAGAACTTTATGCCTTTAAGTAAACTACGAGATAAAATCGATGCTGTGGATCAAAAATTAATTGATCTTTTAGCTGAGCGTTTAGGTTTAGTCGGTGAAGTAGGCGAAGTAAAAACTGAGCACGGATTGCCTATATACGTACCCGAGCGTGAAGCCGCTATGCTTGCTAAACGTCGTGCAGAAGCTGAATCAAAAGGAGTTCCTGCTGATTTAATCGAAGATATTTTACGTCGTACGATGCGTGAGTCTTACGCAAGTGAAAATGAAACTGGCTTTAAAACTATTAACCCTGCAATGAAGCGCATTGTTATCATCGGTGGTAACGGGTTATTAGGTAAGCGTTTTGTTGAAATGTTTGAGCTTTCTGGATACAAGGTTGATGTATTAGGCCGTGCTAATTGGGATCAAGCTGAACAAATTTGTAGTCAAGCTGGGCTCGTTATTGTCGGTTCTCCAATCGATGTAACAGAAAATGTAATTAATCAGCTTACTTACTTACCTGATGATTGTATTTTAGCTGATATAACGAGTGTCAAAGATGCTCCGCTTACAGCAATGCTTGCTGTGCATAAAGGACCTGTTGTTGGTTTACACCCTATGTTTGGGCCTGATATTTCAAGCTTTGCAAAACAGGTCATCGTTTACTGTGATGGTCGTGGTGAAGCGCAGTATGCTTGGTTGATTGAGCAAATGAAAATTTGGGGTTCGCATCTTTATAATGTAAAAGCGCCAACTCACGATGAATCAATGACATTGATTCAAGCGTTACGTCATTTCACTAGCTTTGTATACGGTGTGCATCTTCAAGAAGTTGATGCTGACCTTGAGCAGTTACTTGATTTAAGCTCTCCTATTTATCGTCTAGAGTTAGCGATGGTAGGGCGTTTATTCGCGCAAGAGCCTGCTTTATATGCTGATATTATATTATCGCAGAAAGGTAACCTTGAGATGATTAAACGTTACCATAAGCATTTCTCTGATGCGATTGAGTTATTAGAGAATTCGGATAGAGAGGCGTTCATTAAACGTTTTGAGTCGGTAACTGATTGGATGGGTGATTACTCTCAACTATTTTTAGATGAGAGCCGTGTGATGCTCCAACAAGCACATGATAATCGTCACTACGAAGAAAAGTAGTCGAAGGCATTAATAAAAAAGGAGCTAACTAGTTCCTTTTTTGCTTTCTAACGTTTGTTTATTTTATAGTAAGTGTTTTTATCTAGAGTTAAAAAGAGAGTGATGAGTTTTAGATGAGGACTTAATAGGATAGTAGTACAGTCTTTTAAGTATTAGATTTCTAAAACTTAAAAAGGAGCTAAAAAGCTCCTTTTTTGTGTGCGTAATAACTCGAGATTATTAAGCAGCGAATTCTTTATTTAATTTAATCTCAGCATCAGATTCGATCTCAACTTCTGTCTCTTCAATTGCTTGCCCTGAAATTTCACCATTGCGACACATATCTTTGCCATTATTTTTGGCACGACTTGCTTCAGATTTATGTAGGTGTTTATTAAGTTGGCGTTCAATTTTCTGGAATAATTGCCCGATAGCAATATAAAGATCATCATGCTCTGCATGAGCGAATACTTTGCCATTTGGTACGCCGATTGTTGCTTCAATCTTAACGCCTTTTGGCTCTTTAGTGATGATACAGTGTGGCTTGATTAGGGGGACTTGAAGTTTTTCAAGTTTTTGAAAACGTTCCTCTACTTTCGTGCGCATCGTGTCAGTGATAGTAATTTGTTTGCTTGTAATTTCAATTCTCATATAAGACACCTTTAGGTTATACACTCATTGTGTTCATAAATAGATTAGGCTTTTTTCTTAATATTAAAAGCGATCTAGATCATATTTAATTCTCTTTTTTTACTAGGTGAAAAAAATTTTGACCTAAGACCATTTTTTTAATTTAAAAAAAAAGATTGCTTGTTCAATCTTATAAGTTAGTCCATTGTTGATTGGATAAGTTCCTCTCTTTACCTCTCTTTTTTATATTAAATTACTTTTATTCACAGACTCTTTTGCTATCGTTAATACTCTTCTACAACGATAGCGACTGCCTTATGCGTTTTAAACACATTATTAAGTTTATACCTGTTTTACTGTTTTGCACTCTTACCTCAATTAGTTTTTCAGCAATTTCTTCATCTTGGTCTCATGCCTTAAGTATGTACGGCGATTTTAAATATAATAAAGACTTTACCCACTTCGACTATGTTAATCCCAATGCGCCGAAAGGTGGTGTTTTTAAACAAGCAACGATTGGTAGCTTTGACTCACTTAATCCTTTTATTGTAAAAGGTAATGCCGCGACAGGCATTACCATGATTTACGATTCTTTACTCAAACAATCAAGTGATGAACCTTTTACTGCTTATGGCTTAATTGCCTCAAGTGTCAAAGTAGCAGACGATTTTTCCTCGGTTAGTTTCAAAATTAATCCTCAAGCACGTTTTCACGATGGAAAAAAAATTCAAGCTGAAGATGTTAAATTTAGTTTTGAATTGCTTATTAGCGAAGGGGCACCACAATTTCGTTCTTATTACGCAGGCATTAAAAAAGTCATTGTTGATGCTCCTTTACAAGTTACTTTTACTTTTCACCAGAGTGGTAATAGAGAGTTACCTTTAATTATTGGGCAAATACCTATTTTCTCGAAAAATTTCTGGAAAGATAAAGATTTTTCTAAAGCGGATTTAATATTGCCGCTTGGCTCTGGGGCATATCAAGTAGATAGCTTTAAAGCAGGTAAGCGTATTACTTATCAACGTGTAAAGAATTATTGGGCGCAGGATTTACCTGTAAACAAGGGGCACTATAACTTTAACCAACTGATTTTTGATTATTACCGCGATGCTAGTGTGGCTTTTGAAGCATTTAAATCTGGCGCATTTGATTACCGTTTGGAAAGCTCTGCAAAACGCTGGGCGACTGGATATAAAGGCAACCTGTTTGATTCGGGTGAGATAGTCACTGAAAATATTAGTGATCAAAACCCTCAAGGCATGCAAGGTTTTTGGTTCAATCTTCGTAAAGAAAAATTTAAAGATAAAAACGTAAGAGAAGCCGTTAGCTTGTTATTTGATTTCGAATGGGCAAACAAAACACTTTTTTATGGCGCCTATACACGTATCAATAGTTTTTACTCAGGGTCTGAATTGTCTACACATAGCATTATTAGTGATGCGGAAAAAGAGATCCTCTCGCCTTATCGCGATCAATTATCTGACCGTGTTTTCCAGCCTTTTTTATTACCGATGACAAAGGGCGATGGTAATGTACGTCAACAGATGCGACGTGCGGTGGCGCTATTTGAGAAAGCGGGTTATCAGCTTAAAGACAGTAAAATGCAGGATAAAAATGGTCAGCAGTTTGAATTTGAATTTTTACTGCATAGTAAAGATTTTGAACGTATTGTTCATCCTTTTAGACAAAACTTGCAACGTATCGGCATTAAAACGTCTATCCGTTTAGTTGATGTTTCACAGTTTATAAATCGTGTTAATAATTTTGACTTCGACCTGCTTTCTCTACGTAAAGGGCAATCTATATCACCGGGTAATGAGCAGCTTAGTTTTTGGGGCTGTGATAGCGTGATGGAGATGGGGACATCAAATTGGGCGGGTGTTTGTTCCCCTGTCGTTGAGAAACTTGTAGAGCAGCTTATAAACAGTGACTCACGGGCTACATTGGTTAATACCACGAAGGCACTTGATAGAGTGTTATTAAATGAATTTATGGTTATACCACAGTGGTACCTGCCTTCACACAGAATCGCTTATTGGAATAAATACTCTAAACCTGCTATTTCACCCGTGTATGATTTAGGGTTGAGCACTTGGTGGTTAACTAATGCGCAGGGGGCATTATGAATAGTTATATATTAAGACGATTATTACTTATTATCCCTACCTTACTAGGCATCATGACTATCAATTTCTTTATTGTTCAGATAGCGCCCGGTGGACCCGTTGAGCAAGCTATTGCACAGTACCAAGGTATCGGAGATGGCAACAGTAGCCGAATGGCTGCGGGCAGTAACGGTGATATACAAAATTCATCGGGTGGGAGTAAGTATCGTGGAGCACAGGGATTAGACCCTGAATATATTGCCACACTAGAAAAACTATATGGTTTTGATAAACCTATTTTAGAACGCTATTTGTCGATGTTATGGCGTTATGCGAAGTTTGATTTTGGCGATAGTTTTTATCGTAATGAAAAAGTGACTGATTTGATCTTAGAGAAAATGCCCGTGTCTATTTCTCTTGGTTTATGGACCACTTTACTCGCTTACCTTATCTCTATACCACTGGGCATTAAAAAAGCGACGGCACACGGTAGCCGTTTTGATATTTGGAGTAGTACTATCGTTACTGTCGCTTATGCGATTCCTGCATTTATTTTAGCTATCATCCTAATCGTATTATTTGCCGGAGGGTCTTATTATGATTTGTTCCCTCTGCGCGGTTTGGTTTCTGATAACTTTGAACAGTTAAGTTTATGGGGGCAGGTTAAAGATTATTTTTGGCATCTTGCATTACCTATTTCTGCTTCAGTATTAGCCAGCTTTGCCACGTTAACCATGTTGACTAAAAACTCCTTTTTAGATGAAATTCATAAACAGTATGTAATCACTGCACGTGCTAAAGGCTGTTCGCAAAATCGTATTCTTTACGGGCATATCTTTCGTAATGCGATGTTACTCGTGCTTGCTGGATTACCGGCTGCCTTAATTGGCATTTTCTTTACGGGTTCGATGTTGATTGAAGTTATTTTCTCGTTAGATGGATTAGGTTTATTGAGTTTTGAATCTGTTATAAATCGAGATTATCCGGTTATTTTTGCCTCTCTGTATATTTTCACCTTAGTAGGATTAGTGCTTAAGTTAATTAGTGACATCACTTACACCTTAATAGATCCACGCATCACTTTTGAGGGACGTTAATATGTCACTATTAATTACATTAAAAAAAATGCGTCGTAACCCGGTGAATGCTAGTCGTTGGATGCAGTTTAAAAATAACAAACGTGGTTACTGGTCATTATGGATATTTTCAATTTTATTTGTATTAAGTTTGCTCGGAGAATTATGGATCAACGATAAACCGGTAATGGTCTCTTATCAGCAAAATTGGTACTTTCCGATCATCGAAGATATCACTGAAAATAAGCTCGGAGGTGATTTCGATATTATTACTGATTACCGTGACCCTTACATGATTGAGCAGATACAGAAAGAAGGCTGGATTATTTGGCCATTAGTGCCTTTTTATTACGACAGTATCAATTTTGAATTGACACAAGCCGCCCCTTCTCCACCGGACAGCGTTAATTACTTAGGCACTGATGATCAAGGGCGTGATTTACTCGCGCGCTTAGTTTACGGTTTTCGAATATCTGTCTTTTTTGCCCTTACATTAACCTTAATCAGCTCGATTATCGGTATTGTTGTTGGCGCTATTCAGGGGTATTACGGCGGAAAAATAGATCTATTTGGACAGCGAATACTGGAAATATGGGAAGGCTTACCGATGTTATTTATGCTTATTATCCTTGCTAGTTTTGTTGAACCCACTTTTAGCTGGTTATTAGGCTTAATGATTCTCTTTAGCTGGCCCAGTTTAGTGAGTGTTGTGCGTGCTGAATTTTTACGTGGCCGACATCTTGAATATGTAAAAGCGGCACATGCGCTGGGGGTAAAAGACAGTAAAATTATGTTTAAACATATTTTACCAAACGCAATGATCGCCACGCTGACGTTTATGCCTTACCTGTTTACAGGCGCATTAACGACCTTGACATCGCTTGATTTTCTGGGGTTTGGTTTGCCATTAGGCTCAGCGTCACTCGGTGAAATGGTGGCACAGGGCAAAGATAATTTACATGCTCCCTGGCTGGCTATCACCGCCTTTATTTCTTTATCCACTATTTTAGTATTACTTGTATTTATTGGTGAAGCGACACGTGATGCATTTGACCCAAGGAAATCAGTATGAGTAACCCAAGCTTATTAAGTGTTGATAATTTAAGCATTAGCTTTGCTGAAAAATCTATTGTACGGAACGTTAGCTTTCAGCTTGAACGTGGTAAAACACTTGCCATTGTGGGCGAAAGTGGTGCCGGAAAATCTTTACTTGCACTGTCTATTTTACAATTATTACCTTATCCAGAAGCGCATCACCCTACGGGAGAAATAACCCTTAATGGTGAAGCACTGGTGGGTAAATGTGATGCGGTGTTAGAAGCGGTTCGTGGTAATAAAGTAAGCATGATCTTTCAAGAGCCCATGACCTCTTTAAACCCTTTACACACAGTACAAAAACAGATTGCAGAAACATTGTTACTTCATAAAGGCATAGTAGGGAAAGAAGCGCTAAATCGCACTATTGAGCTGTTAAATTTAGTCGGTATCGAAGCCCCTGAAACGCGCTTAAAATCTTATCCGCATGAGCTTTCTGGTGGTCAACGCCAACGAATCATGATTGCCATGGCACTGGCTAATGATCCTGAATTACTGATTGCAGATGAACCTACAACGGCGCTTGATGTCACGATTCAAAAGCAAATTTTAGGTTTATTAGCGTCGTTACAACAACGCCTTAACATGGCTATTTTATTAATAACCCATGATCTATGCATCGTAAAAAGCATTGCACATGATGTGATCGTTATGCGTAATGGTGAAGTTGTTGAGAAACAAGCGAAACAGGCATTGTTTGACTCACCTAAGAGCGCTTACACCAAGCTATTATTAGATGCGGTTCCCTGTGGAGAAATGACACCTCTGATTAATCCTGAGCTGTTATTAAGCGCTGATAATATCCATGTTTCTTTTGCAATGGAGAAGAATTTTTGGGGAAAAGTCACCACAACGTTAGATGCCGTTAAAGGCGTAAGCCTCGCTGTTCATAAAGGGGAAACGGTTGCCATTGTAGGGGAAAGTGGTTCAGGAAAAAGTACCTTAGCACAGGCTATTTTACAGCTTAATAAAAGTACCGGTAAGGTTGTTTTTTTAGGGCAACAAATCGATTCGCATAATAAAAAATCGTTGCAGGCAGTGCGTTCAAAATTACAAATTGTTTTTCAAGACCCCTTTGCTAGCCTTAGCCCGCGTCTTTGTGTAGGCGATATTATTGCTGAAGGATTGGAAGTGCATCAACCACAATTAACCATAGAGCAAGTTGAGGATAAAGTGAATGAAACGTTACTGCGTGTTGGTTTAGACAAAAATAGCGCGTCGCGCTATCCTCATCAATTTTCTGGGGGGCAGCGCCAACGAATATCGATAGCGCGAGCGTTGATTTTAAATCCTGAGTTAATCATTTTAGATGAACCGACTTCCGCTTTAGATAGAAGTATTCAAAAACAAATATTAGATTTGTTGGTTATATTACAAGCAGAGTTTTCATTAAGTTACCTATTTATTAGCCATGATCTTTCTGTCGTTCGTGCGATGAGTCATCGAGTCTTAGTGATGAAAGCGGGTGAGGTGGTTGAGCAAGGGTTTACAAATGAGATCTTCAGCGCACCAAAGCAACAATACACGAAGATATTATTATCTTCTGCATTGCTATAGCGTAGTATGACCTAATACATTCCTTTCTGTGACTTTAAGTTGGCTTTTATGGTGCGTTTTATATTAATCATCTCTTCTGTTTTATTTTCTTCTACCGTTTTCTCTATTTCTATCGACCAGCAACGGCTCATATATAATGAGGCGCTACAATTGCAGGAGAATAATAACTGGGATGAGGCAAAAGATAAGCTGGATACTATTCCTATTTATCCGCTCACTTATATTCTAGAGTATCAGCAACTAAAAAAAGAATTTTCACAGGATAGCGTTGTCGAAATAAATGATTTTATCAACAATAATAAACGCTATAAAATAAGTGACCAATTACAGCGTGAATATCTTTATTATTTAGCCGGAAAAAAATACTGGACTGAATTTGTCACTTTTTATCCACAGCTTCCACGTAGTGGGAAGCTTAAGTGTTTCTATTTCCAAGCTAAAATAGAAATGGGAGATGACCGCAGTATTTGGCCTGATGTAAAAAAAACGTGGCTAAAAGGCAGCTCCCAACCTAATGCTTGTGACACCGTTTTTAATTATTACCTGAAGATAAATAAAATTTCTCAAGTACTGATTTGGCAGCGTTTTGAACGGGCTTTTCAGCGTAATAAAAAACCTTTAATGAATTACCTTATTGGGCTGATGGAAGGAAAAAATAAAACACTCGCGACACAGTTATATGCGTTAAATAAAAACACAAAAAAACTATCAACAAGTGGTTTATTTACTCACCGAGAGCAAGCCAGTTACTCCTTTGTAAAACCTCTGCTCAAACGGTTAGCGAGAGCGGATATTAAACTGGCTTTGAAAACCTATAATGCCTATGAAGAAAAAATTCCATTTACTTTTAATGATGAAATTCAACTTAAAAAATACTTTGCATATCGAATTTTAATCGATAATAAGCAAAAATTATTACCTTGGTTAGATGAGACATTACTGCACTTAGGCAACGTAAAACTCACTGAACAGCGAATTCGCTATGCCATAAAATATAATAATTGGGCTGATATTGAACATTGGATTGGCGCTTTACCAACAGAGAATGCACAAAAGACCACTTGGGTATATTGGCAAGCACGTGCTTTTGAGCAGAAAAAACAATTCAAAAAAGCAGACGCGTTATACCTGAAAATTTCTGGAAAACGTAAGTATTATGGTTTCTTAGCTGCTCAAAAGTTAAGTCTTCCTTATCAACTTAATGCACAAATTGTTGAACCTAAAGCAACAAGTTTACGTTATGTTCAAGCGCAATTAGATCATATCGAAGAACTTAATTTCCATCATTATACGGGGCTTGTAAAACGAGAGTGGGAAGCTTTATTGCAAGGGCGAGACGTTGATATTCAACGCCAGCTTGGCTTATATGCTTTTGATAAAGGCTGGTCACACCTTTCTGTGGTAGCGAGTATTCGCTCAAAAAGTTGGGATGCGATAAATATTCGCTTCCCAGAAGTTAAACCAGATCTGTTCTCAGAAAATTCACTTAAATACCAAGTGCCTTCTAGTTATATTTACGCTATTACAAGGCAAGAAAGTTCTTTTGATCAGTTTGCTAGTTCCCCTGTCGGCGCGACAGGGTATATGCAATTGATGCCAGCAACCGCTAAAGAAACAGCACGAAAAATTGGTTTGAAAAGTTATAAAAAACAAGCCCAGCTAACCGAAGGGCATATTAACGTGCAACTCGGTACCGCCTATTTTGATAGCTTGTTAACACGTTATAAAGGTAATCGAATTTTAGCGACCGCTGCTTATAATGCAGGACCTAATCGCGTTGATCGTTGGAAGAAAGATAAAAAAGGGCGTGATACTAAAGCGTTAAGCATGGATAGCTGGGTTGAAGCTATCCCTTACAAAGAAACACGCCGCTATGTAAAAAATGTACTCGCGTATAATGTGATTTATCAGCACGTATTAGAAAAACCGATGGAGTTTTTTAATGATACGGAATTGACTGCAATTTACTAAATTACCAACAATCTTCATTTGTATGGGCACTATCTTGATTAATGTTTAAGGTAGTGCAGCCGGTATCATTATTTTGTGTTGTCCCGACCTTTGCTACTGCTTGCATTGAGTAGGTAGTTGTTCCTGCAGAAATGACGCTGAAAGTATAATAATCACTGTTAACTAATCCGATCTCTGCTTCATCATCAGAGTAAGCTGGATTCAATATATGTAAACTTGTTTGCTTTAACTGAGCTTTAATGAGCTCAGTTTGTGCTTCACCCCGCCTGGCCTTTATCATATGCGATTGGAAGCTAGGGTAAGCAATACTGCCTAAAATCCCAATAATTGCGATCACCACTAATAACTCAATCAATGTAAATCCTACGACTCTTTTCATAAATACCCCATTTGCACCACATTTAATAAATAAAGTGTAGATCTTTATTTGCAAACTCACCTGCTTTATTCATTGCTTAGGCTAAACTTTTGATATGGCGTTTGATGGAGGAAGTAAAGTGAAACGTATATTTTTAAAAGGATTTTCACTCATTGAGATGTTAATCGCTATTGCGGTTGTTGCAATTATTCTTGCGATTGGTTTACCTTCTTTTAAGGCGATGTTTGATGGCAATAAATTAAAAGGCGGCAGTGATGGGGTCTACTTTATGCTTAGTTTAGCTAAAACAGAGTCCATTAAGCGTAATAAAGACATTTACCTTAAAATAACACCAGGAACCAATTGGTGTATTGGTGTCAATGAAGATAATGCTAGCTGTGATTGTAATGCAACACCTTCAACCTGTGACATCACTTCAATTAATTCAGTCGGATATGAAGGGCTCACGCTTAGCTCAACTTATACAGGGCCAAAGTTTGATAGGGTACGTGGTGCATTTGATGAACCCGATAAATTTTTTACGCTACAGTCTGGTAGCAATACTTCAGTACAAATTCGTCTCAATATACTTGGCTCAGTAAGGATGTGTGGCGTAAATGGGGTATTAGGGTTATATAGCTGTTAGCTAAACAGCTGTTGTATTACTTTAAGTGTTTTGTTGATTTGTTGGGAATTAGTCGGCGTAATGAAAATGGTATCATCGCCGGCAATTGTGCCTAATATGCCTTCGGTTTTTCCGATAGAGTCAAGTAATCGGGCAATCAGTTGGGCTGCTCCTGGACTGGTACGGATAACAATTAAACTGTCATTACTGTCAATATCAACCACCAAGTTTTTTAGCGGACTGCTTGTAGTAGGAATACCCAGTTCAGCAGGTAAGCAGTAGACCATTTCTCGTTTTGCATTGCGCGTACGCACGGCGCCAGATTTACTGAGCATACGCGAGACTTTAGATTGGTTAATATTATGAAACCCTGCTTCTTGCAGTGCATCAACTATTTCACCCTGAGAGCTCAGTCGCTCTTTTTTTAGTAAGGTTTTAAAGAAATCTATTAATTCAGTTGATTGTTTCATGTAATATAACTCTGTTAAATAATTATGCATATAATAATTAATCTCACCCCATTTACAATAGATTAATTTGCAAAATAAGTGCATAACTATTCGTTTTATGTAAAATCACCTTTTAATTGTAAAATATTCCTTTTACGATTTTTTTATTGGATGTTGAAATGACGTTATTTTCGCGTAGTTGTGCCTTTGCATTATCTTTAGTTTTCCCTATGCAGGCTTTTTCGATAGACATTAATAAAAATATATCGGTTAATTTTGTAACTGAAGCTAATTATTACCCCTTTGAATATTTAGATGATCTTAAGCAGATCCAAGGTTTCGATATTGATATTGCGAATGCAGTATGCCGAGCTTCAAATTTAACCTGTAAATTTAATCATCAAAGTTTTGATAGTTTATTACTGACATTACAGTTTGGTCGGTTTGATGCTGTTATTGCCGCCTTAGACATTACCCAAGAGCGCCAAGATAAAGTCGACTTTTCAGATAGCTATTACCAGTCTCCCCCTATTTTTGTCAGCGCAGCTGATAACAAAGAAGCTTTCTCTATTGTTGGAAAGTTTATTGGTGTGCAATCTGATTCATCTAATCATCAGTATTTAATTAAACACGCAAAAACCAATAGTTTTATTATCTCTTACCTTTCTTCTTCAGAAGCTTTTTTAGATTTAAACGAAGGGAAAATAGATGTGGTGTTTGCAGACCAAGCAGTTGTTGCTGATTTTTTACTGAAATCTGATAACAGTCAGACATTTTCAGTGAAAAAAATAGAATCTGTTTTCCTAGAGGAATTTTTTTCTGGTTATGGGATTGCTGTTAAGAAGGGCAATAGCGCGTTGCTAGAGCGACTTAATTATGGCTTAAAAACGATACGTGAAGATGGTACTTACCAAAGCATTTTTAATCAGTATTTTAATCTTTAATCTTAAGGCTTCAGTGCAATAGTATAAATAGATGACTCATAACCTCTACTTAAATGAAATCTTGAGTAAAAACGTCTAGTTGCTCATTTCTCCCTTTAAATATTACTCCTTCAGTTATATTCCCTTTAAATTGCCTCTTCTTATCTCTAATACTTACTAGGTAGTTAATATTAAAGTTGATCTTACTCATACAAATTCAGAAGGTAGTTAACACGGCTCACATTTATTTAACATTTTTTACATAACGTTTTAATTTAGATTAGTATATTTTCAACTTGTACGTTAACTAACTATTTTGGAGTGTGTTATGAAAGTTGCAGTTCTTGGTGCCGCTGGTGGTATCGGTCAAGCCTTAGCTTTATTATTAAAATTAGACCTTCCTGAAAACTCAGAGTTATCACTTTATGATGTTGCGCCCGTTACACCCGGTGTTGCAAAAGATTTAAGTCATATTCCAACCAGCGTTAAAGTAACAGGTTTTGGTGGCGATGATGCCACGCCCGCATTAGAAGGTGCAGATGTTGTACTTATTTCAGCAGGTGTCGCTCGTAAGCCAGGTATGGACCGTAGCGACCTATTCAATATTAACGCTGGGATTATTAAGAATTTAGTGGGTGTTGTTGCTAAAGTTTCTCCAAACGCGTGTATTGGTATTATTACTAACCCAGTTAATACAACTGTTGCAATTGCAGCTGAAGTTTTAAAAGCGGCTGGTGTGTATAACAAAAATAAATTGTTTGGTATTACAACGTTGGATGTTATCCGCGCAGAAGAATTTATTGCAGATTTAAAAGGGCTACCCGCTGAACATGTCCGTGTAAATGTAATTGGTGGTCATAGTGGTACTACTATCCTTCCTGTGCTGTCCCAGGTGCAGGGTGTAGAATTTACCGATAAAGAGGTTGTTGATCTAACTGAGCGCATTCAGAATGCCGGAACAGAAGTTGTCAATGCAAAAGCGGGTGGTGGTTCTGCAACACTTTCTATGGCACGTGCAGCTTCTGTATTTGGTATCAATTTAGTACAGGCTCTATTAGGCAAACAAGGCATCATACAAAATGCTTATGTAGATGGTGATAACTCATGTTCGCCATTCTTTACGCAACCGCTTCTATTAGGCATTAATGGTATTGAACGTGTATTACCGTTTGGCGACCTAAGCGCATTTGAGCATCAGAAGAAAGAAGAGATGTTAGCGGTATTGCATGATGATATCCAAAAAGGCATCGACTTTGTAAAAAATAGTTAACCCTCACTGTTTTACAAAAAAACCAGCTTAGGCTGGTTTTTTTACGCCTATACTTTTACTCTAACTAACTGAAAATGGAACTAATATGAAAGTGTCGGAAGTAATGACAACACGTGTTGTTAGTGTCGAAATGGATGATCGATTAACCGTTGTAAAAGAGATTTTGGATTGTGTTTCTTTCCATCATCTACTTGTTGTGGAAGGGGATGAATTACAAGGCATTATTAGCGAGCGTGACTTATTACGCTGCTTAAGCCCTTTTCTGGGTACTGAGGCTGAATCTGTTCGAGATACAAAAACCATTGCACAACGTGCACATCAAGTGATGAGTCGCTCACCGGTTACTGTCAGTGGCGATACCACTATACGTAGTGCGTTGACTCTTATGCTAGAGCACAACATTGGATGTTTACCTGTGCTTAAAAATGGCAATATTGAAGGGATTTTTACACTGCATGATGGTTTAAGGGCACTTTTAGACAATTAGACCATAAGAAATCTTTTTTTAGTGTTTTAACTCCACTAAATATTTCTTTATAGTGTGTACTTTCAATATTAACTAGGCGCCAGCATGGATTACTTACCCATTTTTACTAAATTAGAAAATCGACCTTGTCTTGTGATTGGTGGGGGCAGTATTGCCTTGCGTAAAGTGCATCTTTTATTAAAAGCAGGGGCAGAAGTTACTGTTTGTGCACTAAGCTTCCACGAAAAATTACAACAAAAAGCAGATGCTGGTCAGATTAAGATTATCGCGGGTAGTTTTACAGAAACGCTGTTGGACGATAAGTGGTTAGTTATCGCCGCAACGAACCAAAAAGAAGTTAATAAAGAGATTGCTGAAAGTGCGGATAAGCGTCAGCTATTAGTTAATGTTGTTGATAATCCGGCGCTTTCAAGTTTTATCATGCCATCTATTGTTGATCGTTCTCCCATCATTGTTGCTATCTCAAGTGGTGGTAAAGCCCCTGTTTTAGCGCGTTTAATTCGAGAAAGATTAGAAACATTATTACCGATGCATATTGGCCGTTTAGCTAAAATCTCTGGTGAATTTCGTCATCGTGTAAAAGAAACGCTACAAAATGTTTCATTGCGTCGACGTTATTGGGAGAAGTTGTTTGGTAATGGCCAGTTAGGTAGCCTTTTACAGCGAGGTGATACAAAAAAAGCATTGGCATTAATGGAAGCGAGTTTGACTGAAGATGTTGCTCAGGGTGATGTTGCGCTTGTTGGCGCGGGTCCGGGCGATCCTTCATTGCTGACATTAAAGGCATTACAATTGATGCAACAGGCTGATGTTGTTTTATATGATCGACTGGTTTCTTCGGAAATATTAGATCTTGTTCGTCGTGATTCGGATCTTATCTCTGTGGGTAAAGAAGCGGGTAATCATGAAGTCGCACAATCTCGCACTAATCAAATGCTGGTGGAATATGCCAAGCAGGGTAAAAAAGTCGTACGTCTAAAAGGTGGCGATTCATTTATATTTGGCCGTGGCGGTGAAGAGTTAGAAGAGCTGGTTGCTTCAGGTGTTAATTTTCAGGTTGTCCCTGGCATCACGGCCGCTTCTGGCTGTAGTGCTTACGCCGGTATCCCTTTAACACACAGAGACTATGCGCAGTCGGTGACCTTTGTAACGGGCCATAGAAAAGAAAATGGCAAGTCGCTCGATTGGAAGGCATTAGCCATTAAAAATCAGACATTAGTGGTTTACATGGGGCTAATACAAGCAGAAGAGATACAAGCACAATTACTTCAGTTTGGTCGTGGTGGTGATACACCTGTTGCTTTGATTAACAAAGGAACAACGCCAGATCAGCATGTGGTCATTGGCATTTTATCTGAGCTTACTCAATTAGGTGGAGGCTTAAAAGGCCCAACATTAATGATTATTGGTGAGGTTGTAAATTTAGCCGATAAGCTGGCTTGGTATAATCCAGAAAATAGCCACAAGCTATCGCGTGACCCTTTCTTGGTTAATTTAGCTTAAAATCACTTAAAACGTTAAGCGCTGACTATTTTCGCCTTAACGTTTTTTAGTGTTGTGTTTCACATCGAATTACTTAGCGGTTTGAATTTTTTGAAGGGTAACTAATAATATTGTGAAATATTGCCTGCTGTTCATTTAGATTACGGTAACCATGTTTTTTATCTGCTTTAAACTTTACCGTTTCACCCCTCTGTAAATGATGCCACTGCCCCTTTAAAAAATATTCCATCTCACCCTCGACAACAACAATATGCTCTATTACGCCATCATTGTGTGGCAGTGACATTTGTTGGTGTAAGGGCATCAATGTTAAAGAGAGTACTTCCATCCCGGTGACGGAGTCAAAAGCAAACAGCGTTGTCGCTGATATCCCTTGTTCAGTTTTTAACACAATTTTAGCATTATTCCCATCGGCAATAGCCACGAGAAAATAGCTCAATGGTAAGTTGAAACCACTGGCGATGGCCCACAATTTGGCAATCGTTGGGCTTGATTCAGCACGTTCAATTTGCCCAAGCATCGCTTTTGAAACACCTGTGTTTTTACTGCTTGTATCGAGACTCCAGCCATTAACGACTCTTGCTTTTTTTAGTTGCTGACCGATCACAGTATTTATATTGTTGCTCATTGCTTTCCTTGTGCGTTATAGCGCACAATGTTATATCATGTTATATCATGTTATATCATGTTATGTTGTACGTTATAACGTACGCGGGGTGTCATTATGGGAAATTTTATTATCTTAGTCAATCGTATTATAAGTGCTATGACAGCAGGAATGGTGGTGGTCATTATTGGCTTCGCAAGCTCTGCTGCTTTGATCTATCAAACGGTCATTAACTTAGGGGGAGATGCCAGCATTGCGTCAAGCTGGATATTAATGCTTGGTTTAACAATGGGGGGCACCTCTATTGGTTTATCGCTATATTATCGACTGCCCATACTCATTGCGTGGTCAACACCGGGCGCAGCGTTGCTGATTGCTAATACACAAGGGTTTAACCTTAACGAAGCCGTTGCAGGTTTTATGGTATCGGGCGGGCTCATATTATTGTGTGGACTCACTGGTTGGTTTGAAAAGTTAATCAATAGAATTCCCTTTCAACTTGCCTCGGCGATGTTAGCAGGAATATTAGTTAATTTTGGTATTGCTGTTTTTGATCAAATGAACGAAGCGCCATGGATGGTGATTGCCATGTTGGTGACTTATTTTATAAGCAAACAGCTACTGCCAAAATTTACTATGTTATTGGTCTTAGTTTGTTGCATTTTATTGGCGTGGCAGTTTGATTTAGTGTCAGCCAAGGATCTATCTTGGCAAGTCAGTGAGTTTAGTTATATTGCCCCTGAATTTAATCTTGAAGTCATATTGGGTATTAGTCTGCCTTTATTCATTGTAACCATGGCAGCCCAAAACTTACCCGGAATTGCAGTATTAAAAGCGCATAATTATGATGTTCCCATTTCATCAATACTCAGTTGTAGTGGTTTTGTTAATATGATTTTTGCTCCTTTTGGCTGCTACGCAATAAATTTAGCCGCCATAACGGCTGCTATTTGTATGACAGATGAAGTGAGTGAAGCGCCTGAGCAACGTTATTGGGCCGCGGTTGCTGGTGGTGTGTTTTATCTTTTAATGGCTATTTCTGCGGGGTATTTAATGACTGTTTTCGCTGTATTACCTAATACATTAATTTACTCATTAGCGGGTATTGCACTGTTCACAACCATTGCTGGCAGTCTTCATAATACCGTTGTTGTGAGTAAGGTATCAGAAGCATCCGTTATTACATTTCTTGTGACGGCTTCAGGTATAACTCTTTGGGGAATGAGCTCTGTTTTATGGGGATTAATTATCGGTAGCGTCATGCTTTTTATACAAAAGACATTAAAGAAACAAGCTTAAGAAAGAAAAGATGAAAAAATGAAGAAAGGGGGGAAGGAGGTTCTAAATTTCTTCTCCCTAGCCTTTAAAGTGCGATGTTATATTTTAACTAATGTTTAACCCCTTCTAAACCTCTCCGTGAATGACAAAAATTCTCTTGTAATATTTTTAACAAAAAACTATTTGCATAGAGGTATATGTGAGCAACATATTTTGTTAACCAATTTAATAACGAGATGATTATTATTACGTTTATGCATTGAGTCACATTTATTAGTGTAGTTGATAAATAAACTATGTTTTGGTTTGTTAATTTATGCGTATTCACGTTTTGTAAATAGTTATCTTTTACTCTAAAAAGGAAAGGTAAAGTTAAAAAGGCATAATCTATGGAAAAGTCTAATCAGAGCACACAAAAAAACAGATCCGAATCGTTAGCTGCACATTCACAACAGCAAAAAAGAGAAGATAAAGCAAAAGAGACAACTAGCAGTGAATCATCTGCTTTTGCACAAGTTATGTCTCAGATGAATATCGCAGATCTCAATACTTTTGAACTTCACTACGAGAAGCTTTGGCAACAAGCGAGTGAAGACAAAGAAGCACTGTCAGTGCTGATATGTGAAATTGATTACTTTAAAGCTTATAATGCGCATTATGGACATCAAGCTGCGGCCTTTATGTTACTGGTTGTCGCGTTAGAGCTTAAAAAAAAATCTGAACAGTTTGGCTTTTTTTTAGCACGTTATAAAGCAGATAAGTTTGTTATTTTAATTAAAGGAACAGACCTTAAAAAAGTAGAACTGATTGCTGAATCGCTGCGTCAAAATGTTGAGAAATCTAAAACGGAGCACGAATTCTCGAAAGTAAAGAATATCGTCACGTTGAGTATCGGCATCTCTTATATTTATCCAACATCAATGAGCATGTTAATGAAAGAGGCTGACTCCGCTTTATCTGTTGCTCAGGTTTCAGGTAATAAACAGGTTAGTCTACCTCTTGTCTTAGAGGAAATTAAAGAAAAAACAGATTCCTCCCTAGACTCTGTCATCGCTTCATCGCCCTCAAAAAAACCATTAAATATAAAAAATTCCATATCACAAACGTCAAAAGAGTCACAAAAAGTGAGTCACTTAGAAAGCTCAGGTCAGGAAAAAGAAAAGTTTAACGAGGAGGCCGATATGATATCTCGCCTTCAAGGCGTAAAACCGGCACCCGATAAGTTAGCATCTCAGCAAGATAATAAAGTAAATGAAAAGGCCGATATGATATCTCGCCTTAAAAATATGCTTCCATCAGCGGATAAATTAGAATTTCAGAAAAAAGATAAGTTAACAAAGGGGGTCGATATGATCTCTCAGCTTAAAGGCATCACGCCATCATCAGGTAATACAACACTTCGAGAAGAAGAAAAGTTAGCTACGCGCTCTGAACTTGATGATATAGCATTGGATAAGGTAGCGAAGAAACAAGAAGAACAATCCAATTATGAAGAGCTAAAAGCCGAACTTGAAAAACTTAAACACAAATCAGAGAGCGGTACCCCAACACCTCCAATTCGTTATTATTAACATCCTCTAAAATTAGAAAAATAACTGCTTATAAGCGATTAAAGGCTTTAATTACTTATAAGCGAAATAATTTCCAACACTGTTGTGTGAAATAAAATGTAACTCATTAATCTTAATAGATTCAGACTGTAGCAGATTTTTTTGAGGGAGTCGCAGTGTAAAAGCAGTCTATTTTATAGTTAAAGTATTCAGTTGTAGGGTGTTAAAAGGTTTGAGTATTTTAGAGGTGTTACTGAGAAGGTTTTAAAAAGTGGTGGCCCTCCCTGACTTGAACAGGGGACCTGCCGATTATGAGTCGTAGAATTGGTGAGATTTTAAAAAACATTATGAGATAGTGTAAAAGCCTTAACTCCTTTGTTTAAAAGGACTTGAGGTTTTTTTTGTTTAGTCTATTGTCTTAATGCATCTCATTCATTCTCGCTCTTACTACAGGCACAACTACAGGCAGTTATCATGACTACAGTCACTTTTAAAACTCACAATCAAGTAATAGGCTTGAAGGTAACGGGCAAGCGTTATGAGTCCTACAGAGCCTCCAGCGAGCGAGGTAAAGGCCGTTTAGGTGTTGAAGTTAGCTCAACAGGTACTAAGCGATGGATATACAGGTATTACATAAATGGAAAACGACAATTTATTAGAATGGGCTTAGTGTCAGATAATTTTGTTATGACAATAGCCCAAAGTAAGTGTGATGAGTTTGCGGAAATAGTCGCGCGAGGTGGGGACCCTAAGAAGGTCCTACAGGAGCTAGAGCAAGAGAAAGAGGAGGCAAGGCAAGCGGAGGCAATGAAAGGAAGCATAAAGCAACTTTTTAGGGCGTATACCGATAGAATGAAAACTGATGGTAAGCGAACCTATGAAGCGGTGTTGAAGTCATTAGAAAAAGAAGTTTATCCATTTATCCAACCTCAAAGCAAAGCTAAAGACATACTGCCAACAGATATTGTCCCTGTACTTTCAAGCATGATTCAGCGCGGCGCGGTAGTTCAATCAAACCGAGTCAGAAGCTATATCGTTGCAGCCTTTAACTTTGGGCTTAAGCATGATTTAAACCCCGCACAGGCTCACACCGGCGTTAAATTTGGACTAACAACGAATCCCGCTCAAGTTATCGCAAAGCAATCAAGCGCAGAAAAAGTGGGCGAGAATTGGCTAGCACTCAATGAAGTAAAAGAGCTGCTAAATACCTTTCACACAGTAAACAGGGTTGGCCCTATGGTGTCAGACCTATTGGCGCTTTGTTTTCATACGGGAGGGCAAAGGCCTTATGAATTAGTGGCTAGTCGCTGGGAGTCCATCAACTGGCAAGAAAAAACATTATTGATCACTGGCGAGGTTAGTAAAAACAAACGCTCACACTTAATACCGTTAACTGATAGTGCGATTAAAGTTCTGAAAGCGTTACAGGGTGAAGCTACGATTAGCCCATTTATATTCCCTCGTAAGAATGACAGCAACCAGCATTTAAGAACAGACAGCTTTTCAAAAGCCATTATGCGTTATAGGGAAGCTAATCCAGAGACAAAGGCCTTTGTTGCTCGTGACATTAGAAGAACGTGTAAAACGCTAATGGGTGAACTGGGAATATCTAAAGAGTTACGCGACAGGTTACAGAATCATGCGCTTAATGATGTGAGTTCAAAGCATTATGATAGATACAGCTACCTTTCAGAAAAGCGTGAAGCGTTACGTAAGTGGGAAGTGAGATTGACTGGTATTGAGGCAAAAATTATTGAAGGAAATTTCGGAGAGCAAAAACATGGATGATAACGAGATAAAAAAATATAAAAAGTCCGATAAAATATTCAATCCAACAGATCTAAGGCAAAGCAAGACCATCAAGTTTAGAAAAAATAAGAAGCCTAGCATTGATGTTAAATATGAAACACAGCTGACGACGGCTGAGCAAAAACAAGCTCTTTATCAAAAACATGGTGAAAAAAATGATGATGGTAGCTATTCGATGGGGTCTAATCTGCAGTCGATAAATCAATACACTAATAGGCTCCTTGAAATACTGAAAGGATTAAATTTACCTACAGATGTTAATGTGGCTTATCGTCAGGATGGTACAACAGTTCCTGTAGGTGAGGGCATGGCATTAGGGGTTTATTTATACGAAAAAAAATTTGCTAACGTGCCTAATGTTAATAGAATTGGTTGGCTTTTGAACCTATTTTATAATATTAAAATTTATATTAATAAAGGCGATTTTGAGAATGCATGTAATCAACTTATAGAGGCTATATCTCAATATTCAGATATCATTCTTATTAGTATTGAGGGGGATATTGTCCCTCATGAAACCCAGCGAGCAACAAGAGAAAGAAAGAAGGGAAAAGAGAATAGAGTTTTAGAGGCTAAACGCCAAGCTGATGAACTTAGAAAGAGTCGGCCTAATATATCAATAAGCGAGATGGCAAAAATAATAGGACCTAAAATGGGAGTGGCAGCCTCTACCGTCAGGCAGAGATATCTTAGTGGTTATTAATTTAGTTGTCGCATATCGGTCACCTGATACAAGTCCCATCTAGTAAATTAAAGTCTCATTCATTAACGAGGCTTTATTTTATGTATCTAACTTACTCTGATTTAGAAAACCGCTACAAAAAAAATAGACGTACAATTTGGCGTTGGTGGGCCAAAGACAAAACCCTATCGCCACCCAAGCGAGCAGGAAAAGTCTTATTAGGCTGGACTGCAGAACAGCTTGCCCATTTTGAAAATGGGGAGGTTTAGGCGATGAAAAAGCAAAGCATATCGAAAGACTCCCCTAATACATCAACTGAATCTCATATGGGAAAATTCACGACAATAAATCTATTAGCTGAAGATTGCTATATCCCCCACATTAACAGTAAATCGCGTTTGGTATTGGATCTTGTTCTCAATGGAATAAGCCGAAATGAACTAGCAATACACGTTAAAAACTTTCATGGCGCACCATTGCAGAAGCTAGAAGGGAAACGATTTGGATATTGGTTAATTGATCGCTACATCAATGAACTTGGTGAAAAAAGCTTAATAGCAAATTACCGACATTTATCAGGGGATAAAAATTTAGATAGGGAGGCTCGAAGAATAAGGCGTAAAGACCGAGCTATATATTGCGATGAAAAAAACAAAAAGGAGGTACAGCGTACTCCTGTTGTTCAGCTTGAGCATAGCGAAGCACAGAAAGAATATTTCCTTTCGTTAGGTGTAGCGGCTAACGAAAGTGAGAAGCCAACTCAAAAAGATATTTAATTAAGTTGGTTTTCGTTTGGAATGTAGCTGGTGGAATAGTTTGACGGCTGACCACTAGCTTACAAAATGAGTATCGCATAATGACCACTATAAATAAATTTTCATTACTTAATAAACTATTTGAAAGAGGCGATCAAATTAATATTGTTAATGGTCTGCTAACCATACAGTCACAGAGTCAAATAGAAGTGCCTAAAAAATGGCTCAATGAAAATAAAGAAGAATTGGTTTCTGATATTGCCACGTTATTTTCTCTCAATGTTTATATCTATTATGACTATTCAACAGGGCAATATGGCGAGCATAAAAGCCAAGGTGTTACTTTGCAGTTTGTGAATGTAACAACGGGAGCAGAGGCGTATGCGATATTTAATGCAGGATTAAAACGAACTCGGAACAGCAAAAATAATAAAGCTGGTGAGTTATTGCCTAAAGG
>NZ_PJBZ01000096.1 GCF_002835995.1 Psychromonas sp. Urea-02u-13
TGTACCTCAAGTGCACTAAATACATGGTTCAGACGTAAATTACTGAGTTGTTCGGATAGTTGTTTATTCATTACTGTTCCTTAATGGTAATAATTTTCGCCACGAAGATTATCGTGTTCGATATTGATTAATTGATCAGGAGATTCTGTCTGTAGTGGTTGCTGATCTAATTGATTTGTTAAGATCGCTTTAATGCTTTGTAAGCGGTATGCCCCCGTATCAAGCCCGCGTCGGCAGGCTGCGTTGAGGCGCTCTTTAGGGTATTTTTTAGTTAGGGTGAGTAGCCCTAAACATATGCGGTAACTTTGCTGTGGATGTTGCTTGCTGTGTAATTGGAATTTTACCCACTCTAAAACAGCACTACCAAGCGACTCTGCCCAGGTTTCAAAGCGCTCAGGCGTCCATTTTGCATACTCTTGGTGAGATTTTGGCATGTGCTCATTGTGCGTACTATGACCACCTAATCGAGTTGATTTTAAGTGTTGTGCAACACACTGATTTTGATGGTAAATAGTGACTAACTTTTCAGAAACATGTGCTTCTAAACGCTTGCGGATCAATCCATAGGGGACGGAGTAGTAATGCTTTTCAACTTCCACATGGTAATCAATATTAACCATCACTTTTTAATGTAGGTGTATTGATAGTTTTGTAGCGGTAAAGGTTTCAATACAGGCAGGTCGATACTGTTAAATAATGATGACCGAGTGCCCGATATTTTTTGAAACGGTTTGTTATTCATTCGCAATAAAAGCTCTTTAATAGGCTGATTTAATTGAGATAAACTATAAAACACTTCATGACGCAATACCGACATTATCCAGCGTTCCACAATCAACACACCGTTTTCTGCCTTGGCTTTATCCTTAGGCTTAAGTGGCCTAGCAGGCAAAATAGTTACATTGTAATAAGCTGCCATCTGCTGATAGGTTGGGTTCAAATCAGGATCATATTTACAAGCTCGCGTAGTCGCTGATTTCAAGTTATCAGGGATAAGTAGATCAGGAACGCCACCAAGAAACTCAAAACATCGCACATGACTCATCACCCAGTCCTCAAGCTTCTGTGAGAGTGTTGCTTCGGCATAAGTGTAATTAGACGCGCCTAGCACAGCGACAAATACTTGTGCGCTCCGACATTCTCCCGTATCAGGGTTAACGAGTTGCAGTGTTGGTCCACAATAATCAATAAACAGCTTTTCGCCTGCCTTGTGGTTTTGGCGCATTGAAGGCTGTAGCTTGCTAGCCCACTCTTTATAATGACGACAGAGCTGAGGATAGCTGTAGTGGTTATCACTGTTACGCTCAGCATACTCCTGCCTGAGTAGCTGTTTAGTCACCCCTTTACGTTTTAACTCAAGTTGAAAATCAGGCCAGTTTGGCAATGGAATAGCGGTTCTTGGTGTGTGTTGGGTTTGTAAAAAATGCTTATTCAGTTTTGTATCATTCCATTCATCAGAGAGTGGCCATGCTTCAATTCCTATCATCTTGGCACGAGTGATGTAATTGGAAATGGTGGAGGCTGAGATCGATAAGCTTTTGGCTATTTTACGATGTGATAATTTGGCTTGATATTTTAAGCGTAATATCTCTTTTAGTTTTCTCATAGAAATTGGCTCTGTTGGCATAACTTTTCCTCTTTATAAAAACAAAAAGTAAGTATGCAGATTTAACAAAGCAAAGTGATTTTGGCGTGCTTTTTACTTATAAAAAGTGATCGGCATCGATGAGAATGGGTGATCGCGATGGATGAGAATATGCAGTTGTAATGATAACAAGCAGTTACTGTTATTTTAGCCTTAATGCGCATCTTTTCCCTGTATAAATTCAACGTGTACTTTTAATGAAACGAGTCTGCTATCTGCGTCTTTCTCTCTGCTTAGCCCCTGTAAAAACACAATAATAATGACAACTTTTACACTCTTTAAGGCGTGATGAAACTGTCATTCTTAAGGCGTTTTTCTATGTTGTTGATACACAAAGATATTAAGAAATAAAGACTGAAAATTAAATGAATTAACTGTCATAAAAATAAAGTTAAGATATGGTGGGTGCGGTTTTTTAAGTTTGCACACAGGAGTGGCTCATGAATGAACAAGGCTTTAGAAGGGATAAAGTTAATCAATTCTCTGCGTTATCACGTGTATTCGATTTTTGTTTTATTCCATTAACGTTATTGCTTATCTTAAAATTCAAGCAACAAGAGTTAAGTCAAACCTATGTGGTTTTAAGCCTTATTTATGCCTCCTCGTTTTTACTTTTTTCGGAAACCATCCAGCTTTATCGTTATTGGTCAAAAAACAAAGTCATGGTGCAGCTTATCTATACCGTTATCAGCGCCTTGATTGCCATTGCATGTGTGACCACCTTTCTATTTTTTAACAAGAGTGGTCAAGATGTTTCGCGTGTTGCTATCGGGCTGTGGTTTGTTATTACCTCACTCGGGGTGACTACATGGCGAATCGCACTAAAAATTATTGTTAATTATTTCCGTACCTCCATTTTTCACACTAAGAAAATTGCCATTATTGGTTTAACAACCTCAGGTATCGAATTAGCCGCTGTGTTAAATAACAATCCTGCAAAAGGTTATGAATTAGTCGCTATTTACGATGATAGAACGATTGAGCGTTTACCTGAGGAATTTGCTAATAAATTACAGGGCGGGGTTAATCAAGGTGTGGACAGCGCAAAAGCGGGGCAGTTTGATGTGGTCTATATTGCCCTACCGAGTATTGCGCAGAATCGAATTGCCGACATTTTAAAAAAATTAGGCAATACCACCGTTGATGTACGTATTCTGCCAAGTTATTTATCTTACAGCTTATTAGGCGCGCAAGTCTCTTGTATTGG
The DNA here is from genome assembly GCF_002835995.1 of Psychromonas sp. Urea-02u-13. Taxonomy (GTDB): domain Bacteria; phylum Pseudomonadota; class Gammaproteobacteria; order Enterobacterales; family Psychromonadaceae; genus Psychromonas. Next base: position 2,853 of record NZ_PJBZ01000096.1, read on the forward strand.
CAACATTGAAACGCTAAGCATTAATGAGTCTCCTCACCAGGGAGGCAGTTTAATTGCCAAACGTCTCTTAGACATTGTTCTATCTATTAGTATTCTTCTTTTAATTTCACTGCCAATGTTGTTGATTGCTGCTTTAATAAAAGCGGATTCGAAAGGAGATGTTATTTTTAAACAGGTTCGTTATGGCCTATCGGGGCAGCGTATTTCTGTGTGGAAGTTCCGCTCTATGACGGTCCAAGAAAATGGAAATGACGTGAAGCAAGCAACCAGAAATGATATGCGTATTACTAAACTAGGCGCCATATTACGCAAAACCTCTTTAGATGAATTACCTCAGTTTATTAACGTGTTAGCAGGTGATATGTCGATTGTCGGGCCAAGGCCACATGCCGTGGCACATAATGAGCAATACCGAGATGATATCGACTTTTACATGATGCGCCATAAGGTAAAACCTGGCATCACTGGCTGGGCACAAATTAATGGTTGGCGAGGAGAAACCGACAGTTTATTCAAAATGCAGAAACGTGTGGATTACGACCTTGAGTACATCAAAAATTGGAATTTGGTGTTTGATGTTAAAATTGTATTTTTAACCATCGCCAGGGGATTTACCGATAAGAATGCTTTCTAAGCCTTTTCGCATTTTTAAGCGAAATGACTCAGGGCAAATACATTATAAATGCGATTAAAAAATTTAAATAAATTCAAAAGAAATTAACCACGAAGGCACGAAGAAAAAGAAGGTTAAAGATCAAATTGAATTTTTGATCTTGGTTTCTTCGTGTTCTCTGTGTAATGAAGTGGCTTCGTGGTCGTTTTTTATTGAAATAATAGGGACAACGCGATAGCAATACGTATTTTGAAGTGCTAAAAGCATTTTCAATTATAATGCGCTTGCAGTGCGAGATGACTAACCACGAGGAAGAAAACAAAAGCAATTAGGCGTCACAAGATGTTTTTTATGGCACTGTCACTATCATCCTTGGCTATTAGACGTTTTATTTGTTAATTAACCCTACAATTTAATGCAAATAGCGATAGAATCAGCGCCTTAATTAAAAGGAAAACATATTTTGACAGAGCCTGTGTTGACTCAATCTAAAAAACAACCTAATCCACTATACGGTCTAAAATTGGAACAGTTACTAACTGAAATTTCAGATCAATACGGATGGGAAACGCTTAGTGAAACGATGAATATCGAGCGTTTTCAATTTCATACCGGACTTAAGTCAACGATGAAGTGGTTGCGTAACCATGAGTGGGCGAAGGATAAAGTAGAAGACTTTTACCTTTATGTTTATAAAAACTATGCGTGGCCAGACGATAAACAGCTAATGATCCCACCGCGTGATCGTTCGTCATTAGGTGAGCCTGTTTCAGAATCTCCAGCTGAAATTACAGAGCTAACTAATTTCAAAATTGAGCATGCCTCTGATATGCGTGGCGTTAAAAAAAATACGCAACCAAAGAATAAGGCAAATGACGAGCCTGCTTATGATCCATCTAATCCTTGGAATAAATAAAAATGGCTTTAAAACCCACTATTTTCAAACTGACCGTTAATCGTTCAGATTTAAACAATGATATATACGACGCGTTTTCTCTGACGGTTGCACAGCATCCCTCGGAAACTACTGAACGTATGATGGCGCGTATTGTGGCTTTTTGTTTACATTCACAGGAAGAGTTTTTAGCGTTTACGAAGGGGCTGTCTAATGTTGATGATCCTGATATTTGGGCTAAAAGTTTATCCGATGAGTTTTTATTGTGGATAGACATGGGTGAGCCCGCTTTTGAGCGCATTAAAAAAGCCAGCCGTTTAGCAAAAGCGGTCAGTGTTTATAGCTTTAATAGCAAATCAGATGTGTGGTGGAGACAAGGCGAGTCTGACTTCGCAAAACTGAAAAACCTGACTGTTTATCAGTTTCCTTTTGAGCAAATTCAACAACTTGCTAAATTAGCGAAACGTACCATGGAGCTGTCCATTACTATTTCTGGTGAGTCGAGTTTTATCGCCTCTGATTTAGGTGAATGTGAAGTCACGCACTCGGTTTTACAGCAATCTTAATAGTCGGTATAATCCGGCATCTTATCTTACTTAACTAACACAGTGATCTAACATGAAATTTATTGTCAAACTTTTCCCTGAAATTATGATGAAAAGTAAACCTGTACGTAAACGTTTCAGCAAAATGCTACAGGGAAATATCCGTAACGTCCTAACTATCTATGACGAAGATGTGAAGGTTATTTTAGAGTGGGACAAGATCATTGTACGTACTGATAACGAAAGTGCAGAAAATAAAGCAACACTGATTAAAATGTTATCAAGTACGCCGGGTATTGCGCATTTCTTAGAAGTGAAAGAAACAGAATTTACTGACTTACACGATGCTTACGAACAAACAAAAGAGCATGTGGGTACTGGCTTAGACGGAAAGACATTCTGTGTCCGTGTAAAACGAATCGGTACGCATGAGTTTACTTCAAGTGAAGCAGAGCGTTATATCGGTGGTGGTTTAAACCAGCATACAGAAGCATTAGGCGTTAAATTAAAAGACCCTGATGTGACGGTTAAACTTGAAATTAATAGCCAAAAATTATTCTTTATCGATGTACGTCATGAAGGATTGGGTGGTTTCCCACTGGGTTCTCAAGAATCAGTATTATCACTTATCTCTGGTGGTTTCGATTCGGGTGTTTCTAGTTACCAATTCATTAAACGTGGTTCTCGTGTACATTACTGTTTCTTTAATTTAGGCGGTGCTGCCCATGAAATTGGCGTGAAGCAAGTTGCTTACCGATTATGGGAGCGTTTTGGTTCATCACATCGTGTTAAATTTATCTCTGTTCCTTTTGAGCCCGTTGTTGCTGAAATATTAGAGAAAGTAGATAACGGCCAAATGGGTGTTGTTTTAAAACGTATGATGATACGTGCAGCTGCTCTTGTTGCAGATCGTTTAGCGATTGAAGCTTTAGTCACCGGTGAAGCGCTGGGTCAAGTGTCTAGCCAAACGTTACGTAACCTTTCTGTTATTGATAAAGTAACGGATATGCTTGTTTTACGCCCACTTATCGTCACGGATAAACAAGACATTATTGATTGTGCCCGTAAAATTGGTACGGCTGAACTGTCTGAAACGATTCCTGAATATTGTGGTGTTATTTCACAACGCCCAACAGTGAAAGCGGTAATGAAAAAGATCGAAGCTGAAGAAGCAAAATTTGATCTTTCGCTTATAGAGAAAGTGGTTGTTGAGGCAAATGTACTCGATATTCGCGATATTGGCCGCGCTGCTCATGAGGAAGTGACGGAAGTTGAATCTGTTTCTGATTTTAAAGAGAACGAAGTGGTATTGGATATTCGCTCTCCAGAAGAAGAAGATGACGCACCACTAGAAATTGACGGTGTTGAAGTGAAGCATTTAGCCTTCTTCAAGCTTGCTACTCAATTTGAAACTTTGCCACAGGATAAAACTTATCTTTTATACTGTGCGCGTGGCGTGATGAGCCAACTACAAGCTCTTTATTTAAAAGAAGCTGGCTTTGATAACGTAAAGGTTTATCGTCCATAGTTTGTTTTTTATTCGTTTTAGCATACCTTCACAAAAACGGCGTTAAATACGCCGTTTTTTTATGCTTTGATGGTGGCAATTCACAGTTTTAGTTTGTTTGATTTTTTCTTTTAATAATGCCGTCGTATGCTGTCTCAAACAGGTAATACATTCATAATAAAAGGAAGTAAATATGACTCAACAAACAGAGAATTACAAGTTAGTAACAGGTAAAGATGATTCAGAATTTTGTTACCGTATCACTAAATTATTAGCAGAAGGTTTCGAATTGTATGGCTCGCCTTCAATGGCATTCAACGGGGAGCACATGGTTGTTGCACAGGCAGTTGTCAAGCAACAAAAACAATTAGTATAATGTCTTTTTCTAAAATTAATGATCACCAGTGGGTCTCTTGCCCACTGTGATTTAACCTCTGTTATTGCTCGCTAGACATTATCTGCACTATGGTTTTACTATATTTTCACTCTCTTTTAATACCTTATCTGTAATGCGTTAGAGTAAGCGTTTTACCCAATTTTGTGCTCTTCCTAAATACTCATGCCAAGCAACTTTCGTTTTATATAACTGATAAGCATTAGGGATATAATAATAACTTGGAATATCACCACTGCGATTTTTCGCTAAGAAGTGACTTGGTGCCGCCATGGGCGCCGTGCCATATTTATAAAACAGCTTTAGTGCTCTGTCCATATGTGTTGCAGAGGTTACTAACGCTGACTTTTTCCCTCTGATTAATTTTGACATCTGTTTAGCTTCATCATCGGTATCAAGACTTTTATCTAAACGAATAATCTGTTGTTTGGGTATGCCCATTATAATCGCTAGTTCTTGCATCATTTGTGCGTGTGTTTTTACATCCCCCAAATTTGCGCCTGAAACCACTAATATTGCCTTTGGATTCGCTTGAAATAAACGAAGCGCTTCCAAAAAACGGCTGTTAGCAATACTTGATAGCTGGCTATTGACGGGTAAACTGGGGTCTGCAATGCCACCTGATCCGAGTAATAAAATATAATCAAAATTCTGCGCGACATTTTTTTGTAAAATAGGCAAATGTTTACGTTCGACTCTGTGTGTTAATCGCTCAGCAACAGGCATGAAACTGATTAACAAAATAAAGGTAAAGCTACACAGTAATAACACTTTCGCCATTTTTTGTTTTTGGGTAAAAAAGAGTAAAATAAGCGCGATAAAAAAGATAAGAAGAAAAAGCGGTAAGGGCATTAACAAACCACCAATCCACTTTTTGGCTAAAAATAACATTGTAATATCTACCTCGTTGAAATGTGTATGCAGTCTAGCATTTGTAATAGGGAACTCTCATTGAGTGACTCTTATTTTGAGAGTATTGCACAAAATATCTGATTTGCTAGTGGCTTAGGAAATATGCATCTTTAATTATGCTCACCTGGTTCAAGGTTTTATGTGCTTTAATTTTTTGATTTGGCTTGAATTGAATCGGCTTGTTAAGGGGATTTTCTTTTTAACGGTTATGTTTGTTTAAGCACTCTTTGGAATCCGCCTGATTTTTATTAAATTGAGCATGACATGCTTGAATGGTTAGCTATCCATAAGGTAACATAAAAGCGTTTTTTAGCATGGCTTAGCCAATGGCGTTTATATTCTAGATTTACTGTGGCTAATCTATCTAATCGTAATTTTGTTTTCAGAAAGGCGTTTTAATTAACAAATATACCATGTTACCTCAAGATGCTTTGTCAGGCATAAGCTCGATAACCAGATACAGGCACAGCGTGAGGTAATTGTTATTCACTTTTCGATTGTTGTAACACCGAGTTGGTTTTCGAGCTTACGCCCCGTAGGGCAAGGCAACTTGTACCAATCTACGGCGTTATAAAATTTCGAATTAGAATGACTAGGCTTCAATTTTATGCCTGGTATCTCGGCACAATTTGCCTTGCTGACTTTGCATGTTGAAGTAGCATGGGTATACACACATCTAAGTATTAAGGTAAAAGCGTGACACATTTTTATTTCCGACTAAATATCTCTTATCAATCTTTTGAACAACTTTATAGAACACCCAATACCATTGTAAAAGTACGTGAAGAGGGTGGGAAAATGATTCAAATACCTGCGATGCGTTTTGTTCCATTTTTCTCACAGCTTGGTGTCAGGGGACGTTTTGAATTGATCTTAGGGGAAAATAATAAGTTTGAGAAGTTACAACAGGTCAGCCTGTAATCTCATCTTTACTCACTTCTTTTTCAGTCTCGTATTAGCAGTATAAAAAAAAGGACAAGAAGCCTAAGATAAAGGGGGATCCTAGGCTTGGGAAACAGTTATTTCCAATAAGGAATAATATGTTTGAACTCTATTGAGTTTAGTTTTGTATATGTAATATACAAATAAATATTTAGAATAAATTATAGACATAAAAAAAGGATCTTAAAGATCCTTTTTCAATAGTACCGTTTAATGATTAAACGACTTCAACAATCTTACAGGTATTCGTGCTGCCCGCATTATGATCATCACCGTGTGTGATAAGAATCAAATCGCCAGATTTAATTGAACCATTATCTTTCAATGTTTGTATTGCATTCTGAACAAACTCAACACTGCGAGTTGTTGTAGAATCAAACTGAACCGGTGTAACACCACGGTAAAGTGCGCAGTAACTTAGTGTTTGTTGGTTACTTGAAAGTGCATAGATAGGTAAACCAGAGCTTAAACGTGACATTAATAATGGCGTTGTGCCAGATTCTGTCAATGCAACAATCGCTTTAACACCTACGGTATGATTGGCAGCAAACATGGTTGTCATTGCAAGTGCTTCAGCAGGATCTGCAAAAGTATGATTGATACGGTGATTAGACACGTTAATGCTTGGGTGTTTTTCAGCGCCAATACAAACATCACTCATTGCTTTTACTGTTTCAACCGGGAAATCACCAGCGGCTGTTTCACCTGAAAGCATCACTGCATCTGTACCGTCTAAAACGGCATTCGCCACATCCATTACTTCAGCACGTGTTGGCATCGGAGCACTCACCATCGATTCCATCATTTGTGTTGCTGTAATAACCACTCGATTTAATCGACGTGCGGTGCGGATCATGTTTTTTTGCACACCCACTAAACGCGCATCACCAATTTCAACGCCTAAATCACCACGAGCAACCATCACTACATCAGAAGCAAGAATGATCTCTTCAAGTGCTTCTTGTGTTTCAACGGCTTCAGCACGTTCAACTTTTGCGACTATTTTTGCATTACAGCCTGCTTCACGTGCAAGTTTACGTGCGTAATGTAGATCATCACCATTACGTGGAAACGAAACCGCTAAATAATCACACTTAATTTCGGCTGCTGTAATAATGTCTTTTTTATCTTTAGGTGTCAGTGCGGGTGCAGAAAGACCACCGCCTTTAAGGTTGATCCCTTTATTATTTGAAAGGGGGCCGCCGATAGTGACCACGGTATGCACTTTATTACCTTCAATAAAGTCTACTTCCATTTGTACGCGACCATCATCAAGTAATAGCAGATCGCCTTTTTTCACTTCTTGAGGCAGTGTTTTATAATCTAAACCAACTGATGCTTGTGTGCCTTCGCCTTTTTCTAAATCACTGTCTAGGATAAACAGATCACCTACAGCAAGTTGGATTTTGTTATCTTTAAAGGTAGAAACACGAATTTTAGGGCCTTGCAAATCACCCATAATGGCAACTTGTTTACCCAAACGCGCTGCAATTTCACGTACCGCATTAGCACGTTTTACATGATCAGCCGCTTCGCCGTGAGAAAAATTCATACGCACCATGTCAGCGCCTGCAATAATAATCTCTTCAAGGTTATTATCTCTGTCTGTTGCTGGGCCTAATGTGGTTACGATCTTAGTGCGTCTAGTCATTATAAACTCCTGTAAAATAAATTGTTTTCATGAATGATTTTGGTTGAGTTAACAGCAAGATTACTCGCTGTCAGATTCGAATTTATCAAAACGAGAATCTCTAATACCTTCTTTAACATGTTTTAGATTATCTCGAAATTTAGGACCTCGACGCAATGTAAAGCCTGTGGCTAATACATCGATCAGGACCAGTTGTGCAATACGTGATGCCATTGGCATATAAATATCGGTGTCTTCTGGTACGCTCATTGAAAGTACCAAATTGCTGTATTCAGCAAGAGGGGAGTTATAAGCGGTTAACGCGATAACAAAGGCATCATTTTCACGTGCTAATCTTGCAACTTCTACTAATGCTTTAGTACGACCAGTGTGGGATATCAATACAATGACATCACCTTCACTGCTATTAATGCAACTCATTTTTTGCATTACAATGTCATCAAAACAAGTCACTGGGATATTGAATCTAAAAAATTTGTTCAGTGCATCGTGGGCAACACTTGAAGAGGCGCCAAGGCCAAAGAAAGATATTTTATTGGCTTGTGTCAACACATCCACCGCGCGATTAACCAGCGACGTATCTAACGCATTTTTAGCGACATCAAGGCAGGCCATAGTCGATTCGAAAATCTTAGCGGTATAGGCTTCTGGGCCATCATCTTCATTGACGTTGCGATTTACATATGGCGTACCATTTGCAAGGCTTTGTGCGAGGTGTAATTTAAAATCAGGAAAACCTTTAGTGTCTAACCTGCGGCAAAAACGATTCACTGTGGGTTCGCTTACATCAGCCATTTTAGCAAGTGTGGCAATACTTGAATGTATTGCGACTTGTGGCGAAGCAATGATCACTTCTGCTACTTTTCTTTCAGATTTGCTAAAAGTATCAATGTTTTTTTGGATTAACTCTAAAGTATTCATACGACTCTACTATAAATTGTTTTTTTTACGTTAAACTAACTGAATTCATTAGTGTATTTAGATAATACTTTTGATTATGTAAATACAGTTTTGAAATTCTTGAAAGCAATAGGTGAAAATAAATTACACGATTTTGGAAATTTCACTGACGATTATAGGTAATTGAATGTGAACTGTCATTTTATTACAGAATAAACCTGTTTTAGATCAAAATATCTGTTTTTTAATTACACAAATGAGAGTTTGATCAGTACATACTAAAATTTTTGGGGAGAATAAATATGTTATCTGTTGTTGCCGATGTCGGTGGAACTAATATTCGTTTGGCTGTTTGTTGTAATAAAAGCGGTGAAGTAAGCCAAATACGTACCTTTGCTTGCGCTGAGTTTTTAACGCTAGATGCTGCGTTATTTCAATATTTTTCAACACTCTCTGAGAAAGTGAGTGTTCTTTGTCTGGCAATTGCTTGCCCCGTTGAAGATGATTTAGTGTCGATGACTAATTTAAGTTGGCAGTTTTCTAAACTCGTATTAAAAGAAAAACTGCAGCTTGAACATCTCTTTGTTATTAATGATTACACGGGTATCTCATTAGCAGTACCTTTTTTAACTGACCAACAGAAAATTAAAATAGGTCAAGGCGAAGCACAACATCAAGGTGTAACGGCTATATTTGGGCCGGGTACGGGGTTAGGTGTTTCTCACCTTATTCATGCTGCGAATAAATGGCTCAGCTTAGACGGTGAAGGGGGGCATATGAGTGTGTCACCAAATAGCCGAGAACAAGCAGACGTCTTGTTATTATTACAGGCGCAGTTTGGCCATGTTTCTGCTGAGCGTTTACTCTCAGGGCAAGGGCTGGTCAATATTTATCATGCAATTTGTCGTTTAGAAGGTAAACAGGTTGATTTTCATGAACCAAAACAGGTGACTGAGGCTGCGCTTAATAAAGATTGTTCGCTGGCAACACGTAGCTTAACGTTATTTTGTGAAGTGATGGGAGGCTTTGCAGGTAATTTAGCATTGAATCTTGCCTGTACGGGTGGTGTCTATATTGCGGGTGGTATTGTGCCACGCTTTGTTGAATTTTTTAAAGACAGTGAGTTTAGAACATTCTTTGAAGCTAAAGGACGATTTTCGACCTATTTAGCGACAATTCCAACGTATGTGATCACACATGATAACCCTGGATTATTAGGTGCAACTGTCTATCTTCGACAAGAGTTAGGGTTTATTGAAGATTAATTGCGATTAGTGGTTGATTTAATGAGGGGAGTTCTCTATTATCCGCTCCGCTTAGCCCAATAAGCTAAGCAGATGGAAAAGAGAAAGCAGTGTTTAATCACTGAAAATGTAGTGGGCTGTCTGAGTGGCTTAAGGAGCTCGCCTGGAAAGCGTGTAACGGTTTATACCCGTTCTAGGGTTCGAATCCCTAGCCCACTGCCACATTTTAAGAAAGCCCTGTTAGTTATCTAGCTGGGTTTTTTTGCTATCTAGGGTTTGGTTTTTTTACCTGTGCTATTTTTTGTCTTCAGTCTTTCCTCTGTTTCGCTACTACGTCTCTCTAACACCTATTTTCTACACTTATAATCTTATTTTGAGATAACAACTGCTTTGATCAAATCACACAAGAAGTGTAAATCTTTGTAAACTTACTTGCTCTGTTGCTTACAATTGTCTATTTTTATAGGATAGATACACGCTGTATCACTATATTTTAGGGACATCATTTTACTTCAAAGGATTGCTTTAACTCTCTTATTTAAAGGCAATACACAATGACTATTTTTGCAATGTTTAGCTTATTCGCTGGTGTAACTGCAGTGGGTATGTTTGTCGCATTATCACTAATAGTAAATGGAAGTACTAATAATACGAAGGTGTAATCAAGTAATGATTTATTAACCTCTTCGTAAAAAAAGCCTCACACCCGATAAGGATGTGAGGCTTTTTTGTTTCAGATTTATATGTTTATGGGCTTAATGCACTTTGGGCCATTAATACTGTGTTTGTAATCCTGCTATCTTGTGCCAAAAACCGTTACATTCTTTTTGCGCCAATTTTACCGGTGTAATGCCTGTTGTAACGGCCTCTCTGTATTGCTGCAATACGCTGAAAGCTTGATCGTCAGAGGGGCTGATGCGTGCCACATCCACTAAACCTTGCATTGATGCTATATCATTAATCAAGTTATAGCAGTACCCCGATTGCGTCTGTATCCCGTTTAAAACAAACACTTGTTGATCTTCCTGTGTGGTCGTGGGACGGCCTTGTGGGTATTTGATACAACATAACTCGCAATCATCTTTGGCTTTGTTCTCTGAACGTGCAGTAAAGCAACGTGCTGAATAAGCTAAGGGCATAAAACCGTGCGCAAAGACTTCAATTTCAAATTGAGAGCGAATACCTAGATCTTCACAATCAGAAACTGTTTGAGCAAGCCAATCTCGTGATAACTCCACGGGCATGGCCCAACGTTGCATACCTTTATTAACAAATAGGTTTATCACTGAGGCGTTATAGCAGTTAATCGCTGGGCCACAGACAAAAGGCACCTTGAGTTCGCTAAGTAGCTGAATGGCTCCCACATCATTGGCTTCAACACTCAATTCTCCATTTTCACAGAGTTGTTTTAGTACTTTTACTTCAGAGGGCGCTTCAAGCAGCGCCATGCTCGACAAAATCACCTCTTTGCCTTGGCCATTTAATGATTTAGCTAAGGTTATCCAATCACGCGGTTTCAGTTCTCTGCGCTTACTGCAAACGGTTTCCCCTAAATAGATCACATCCGCTTCACTGGAAAGTGCTTGCTGATAAAAGTCTTCGATATTTTGTTTTGGCCAATAGTATAAAAGTGGGCCGAGTGATAATTTCATGTTATTCCTATTGAATTGCTAAGCTTTACTGCCAATCACGATGATAAGCGCCTAAGGTCGTTTGGCTGCCCTCAGATACATTCGCGAGCACGCGGTTCCATTCATCTTTCACTTGATATAAGGCGGGATTCGCTTTGTAACTGTCAATCGCTTCACGCCAAACACGTGTTATTTGCTCTACATAAGCAGGGCTTCGTTGGCGTCCCTCAATTTTAACTGAGCAAATATTCGCCTTCATCAGCTCTGGCACCATTGATAAGGTATTGAGACTGGTTGGCTCTTCAAGTGCGTGATAAAGCTTGTTATCAACGTTGAATTTACCTTTGCACAGTGTGGGGTAGCCTGCTTTTTCATCTTTTTGGTAACGGTCGATTAAAATGTCGTTAAGGCGAGATTCAAGGCCTTTCTCTGTTTCACTCCAGCGAACATATTTGGCCGGCGAGCAAGCACCAACGGTATTCGGCGATTCACCGGTGAAATAGGAAGAAAGATAACAGCGTCCTTCCGCCATGATGCATAAGCTACCAAAGGCAAAGACTTCCAGCGGGACATCAGTGTGTCGTGCAAGCTGCTTTACTTGGTGAATCGACAATACACGCGGTAAAACGACACGTTTAACATTAAAGTTTTGTTTGTAAAAATCGATGGTCGCAGTATTGGTCGCCGAGGCTTGTACGCTCAAGTGCAATTCTAACTCAGGGTATTTATTGGCTGCATAATCCAAGGTGGCAATATCGGCAATAATGGCAGCATTCGCGCCTAAGTCGACACATTTATCAACGGCATTTTGCCAACGTTTTTCGCCTCCTGGGTGTGCAAAGGTATTAATCGCAACATGCAGGTGCTTATTATGATCTCGTACATATTGGGCTCCCTTTGCCAGTTTTTTATCATTAAAATTAAGGCCTGCAAAGTGACGTGCATTGGTATCATCCTTAAGACCAATGTAGACAGCATCGGCGCCACAATCGATGGCGGTTTTTAATGCGGGCAAACTACCCGCGGGGCAAAGAAGTTCCATAATTGTTCCAGCTGCTTTTCAAAGAGGCACAATTGTAAAAAGTTCGACAAAACATTTATTGATATAGGGCAGGGTTGTGTGATTCTTTAGCATTTATACTGCTCTTTTTTGCAAAGAGAATCATTATGCTCAAACCATTACTGAATAACTTCCATCATCAATTAGTCAGCAAAGCCCCTACATTATTGTCTTTGCCCAGCGCACTGTTGCCTTTTTTCATCCAAAAAAAACTACTCTCTGAATTATTGTCGCGTTTATTTAAAGAGGCGATTGAGGATGGTGATCTGGAATTTTTAGAGAACAAATGGCTTAAAGTGGAAGTGACCGATCTCAAGTTGTGTTGGTATATCAGTTTTGCGGACGATAAATTAGTGATTGCACAAAGTAGCCCTCAAGTTGATGTGACATTCTCTGCTAATGTGAATGAATTAATCTTGATTGCAGGGCGTAAAGAAGATCCTGATACGTTATTTTTTCAACGCCGTTTAACTATTCAGGGCGATACTGAATTGGGTTTAGAGATTAAAAACTTATTAGACAATATTGATTTTGATAATTTACCTGAGCGCGCCCAACAAGCCATTCGACGTTTCTCAACCTTTATTCAACAAGGTGTCAATGCGCCAATAACCGGCGTTACTATTTGAGTTTCGATTTAACTGTAAGAGGTTAGTCATTAAAGTGATTGAATTATCACCGTTTTCTCGATAGATTGTTAATATCCTGTTACAGGAAATGATGATTATCACCATTCAGTTAGCTGCTATTTAAGGCTGTTTCCTCGTTGGGGAATGCGTATTTAAACTTCGCTTTTAACTTTTTTTTCTTCGTGCCTTGGTGATTAATTTTTTGAGTTTACAAATATTGTTACAAAGTCGCACTGTTATGCGCGTTACTAAAAATAGAACATCAGTGGATACACATTGATATTTTAAAAGGTGAATCAAAAACCGCTGCTTTTTTAGCAAAGAATAGTAACGGTAAAATTCCGTTATTAGAAACTCCTGATGGAACTTGCTTGGCTGAATCGAATGCTATTTTGAATTATTTAGCTTCTGAGAGCTCACTATTACCCCGTGATGCAATGCAACGAGCAAAAGTACTGCAATGGCAGTTTTTTGAACAGTATAGCCATGAACCTTTTATCGCTGTCGCGCGTTATATTAATATTTATTTAAGCCTGCCTAAAGCAAGACAACAGGAATATCAAGACTTGCAAGCGGGTGGTCATAAAGCATTAGCGGTGATGGAAAAACAATTGCTAGCAACGGATTTTCTGGTCGGAAATACACTGAGCATTGCAGATATCTCACTCTATGGTTATACCCATGTCGCAGAAGAAGGTGGCTTCGACCTTAACCAATATCCTGGTATTTTAGCCTGGTGCAAACGTATTGAATCGATGCCTGGATATATTAATATGCAAGATAGCGAGTTGTAGTTCAAAGTCGGGAGAATAAAGGCATGAAGAAAAATGATATTACGTTTTTGCATACCGCAGAGGTACATGTTGCTACGTTTTCTGATTTAGTGACAAAACATCAACCTAATCATGCATGTCTGCCTACATTAAGCACTGAGCATATTGTTAACAGTACGCTACTTGAAGAGGCGATGGAAAAGGGCATCACACCCGAGCTTGAAGTTAACATTAAAACGGTATGTTTGAATGCCGCTAAAGACGCTCAAAGGGTGGTATGTACTTGCTCGACACTTGGGCAAGTCGCCGAAAAAATCCAACTGGACAATGGTTCGTTTGTTATACGTATTGATCGTGCGATGGCGGATTTAGCCGTCATGTCGGGGAATCGTATCTTAGTGCTGGCTGCGTTAAAAAACACCTTAGTGCCGACAGAAGCATTGATGCGTAGTTCGCAAAAAAAACAACAGACACAGCAAGGTATCGATTATTGTGTTGTTGAAAATAGCTGGCAGTATTTTTTGAAGGGGCAACAACGCGCCTATTTACAGACTATTGCTGACGTCATTGATGATGTTATTGCTAATATTGCTATTGCTGATGTTACTAAACCAAAACAAATTAAATATGATTGCATCGTTTTAGCGCAAGCGTCGATGGCAGGGGCGATTGACTTAATAAAAGAAATAAAAGAAAAAGGGCCACTTATATTAAGTAGCCCAGAAATAGGAATTGAAGCGTTACTGTGTAAATTAGCCGAGCAAAAAAGCAAGCTCACACAGTAGAATATTAATAAAGCAAACTATAGAGCTTTCTACGATATTCACTGACTAGTTTTGCATCATCAATGGTTGCTAATATATCCAGCAAAGTTTTCTTCGCGTCACCTTCTTCATAATTCATATCAACTAATAGAATATTATAAAGTAAGGCTAACGCCTCGCCATTTCGGTTTGCTTGGTTATATTGAATCGCCAATTGGTATTCAATGGACGCTTTTTCTTGTTGCGTGCTAATCACTTCTTCTAGTGCGCTTTCAAGTGCTGTAATTTCCGGTGTTTGTGACGATTGTTTTGCTAACTCTAGTTGTGATATTAGGCTGTGGTAAATCATGTTCTGACCGGCCATTGGAATCGACGCTAACAACGGAGATGCATTTTCAAACTCACCTAATGCTAAGTAAACCTGTGCTAGTGCAAGGTTAATATCGTTGTAATTTTCATTACTCTTATCGGTGATTTTTAACGTCTCTAATAACAGCGTTTTTGCTTGCTCTACTTCACCTTGGGCAAATAACGTTTGCGCTTGTTGTAAAAGCAGTAGCGATTGATCCGGTGTGTGTTTATTAATGAATTCACGGATAAACTGCTCTGTTTGTTCTCCTGCAAATCCATCCGCGCCTTTACCATCAATAAACATAAATACGCTTGGCACACTTTGAACGCCAAAATGATTAACAATTTGCTGTTCTACATCGCAATTAATACGTGCATAGACAAAGGCTTGTTCATCTTCAGCATGAATTTTATCAAGTAAGGGTAAAAGTTCACAACACACTGGACATTGTTGTGACCAAAAAACAACTAATACCGGTTTCTCTTTTGACCCCTCTAGGATGATTTGTGGGAAAGTAGAAACGCTAACATCATGATTATTAACTGGCATGCAGACCTCAATAAAGTAAAAAAAGTTCAATTTTAAGTAGAATATCTTCTTATTCATTGAACACAAGCAACAAAGTGGAATATTTGTCGCTGGTGGCACGATCTATTCGCTTTATTGCTTGTTTTTAGTGTCTCGCAAAAGTAATATTGAGTGACTATAAAGAGGAGATTTTAATATGTTAACAGGAAGTATTGTCGCACTCGTGACTCCAATGGATAAAACTGGCGAAATTGATTTTTCTACGCTTAAAGAGCTGGTTGAATTTCATATAAAATCTGGTACTTCTGCAATTGTTGCAGTGGGTACAACGGGTGAGTCTGCAACACTTAATGTTGATGATCACGTTAAAGTTGTGATGAAAACCGTTGAATTTGCAGCTGGCCGTATCGATATTATTGCCGGTAATGGCGCTAACTCAACAGCAGAAGCAATCACCTTCAGTAAATTATTTGCTCACAGTGGCATTGTTGCAGGCTTAAACGTAACGCCTTATTACAATAAACCAACGCAAGAAGGTTTATATCAACATTTTAAAGCGATTGCTGAATCCTCTGACTTAGCTCAAATTTTGTATAACGTACCCGGCCGTACTGCCGTTGATATGTTGCCAGAAACGGTTGCTCGCCTTGCTAAAATTGATAACATTATTGGCATTAAAGAAGCAACTGGCGATTTAAACCGTCTTGCAGAAATCAAAGCGTTAGTGGCTGATGACTTCCTGCTTTACAGTGGTGATGATGCAACAGGTTGTGACTTCATGTTACAAGGTGGTAATGGTGTTATTTCTGTGACCAGCAATGTTGCTCCTGCTCAGATGGCCAAAATGTGTGAATTCGCGCTCGCAGGTAACGCTCTTGAAGCACAACAAATTAATCAACAATTAATGCCAGTGCATAATAAATTGTTTGTTGAAGCTAATCCGATCCCTGTGAAATGGGCATGTGTAGAGTTAGGTTTGATTCCTTCTGCAGACTGTCGTTTACCTTTAACTATTCTTGCGGATGAATTCCATAATGATGTCCGTGATGCCTTAACAGAAGCAAAACTATTTTCATGAAATTAACTTTTAAACATAGCCGTAGCACTGCGGCTGTTATTCTGGCTTTATCACTTTCTGCCTGTGTCCGCTTTGATACACGCATGCAAGCTAATGGTGAGTTTGAATATCAAGATGCAACTTTAGTTGACGCTTATAATAGTGGTGATTTCAGTAATGAAGAAGCGCGTGATAGTTACGTTATTCCTGAATTAACTGAAGATCAAAAGTCTGTTGGTTTTACAACAAAAGATGTTGATGTACGTCCTCCGACGCAGCTAATGCCCGTCATTGATGGTGTGTTATTAGAAAAGACAGAAGATGGCAGCACTAAAATCTGGTTTAACGCATTTAACCAGAAAGAAGATATGCAAGCTAAAGTGTGGCAGTTACTGGAATCATATCTAGCAACGAATGACGTTGAAATAATTAATAAAAACACCGCTTCAAATCAAATTGAAACGGGTATTTTCAGCGAAAACATTACCTTTGGTAGCTACTTTAATGAAAACACGCTGTTAAAAGAATCGAGTTATAAACTGACGGTTGAAAAACAACAGGATGGGCACAGCGTTTCTTTAACGGTTGATGCGTTAAGTTATAAAGAAGTCAACGAAGGCACTGAGCTTAAGTTTAATCTTGTTGGCAGTCGTAAAAATGAAATTGAAACACGTTTTGTTAATGACCTATTAGCCTACGCTTATAAAGTGAAAGAGTCTGAACAACTTGAAAAGGGTGATGAACAGCCACTTGCGATTAAACTAGGGTTTGATGATAATCATCAAAATACTTGGATTGTTGAAAGTAAGTTTATTGATACTTGGGGTAAGTTACCCGATTTATTCACTTTACTTAATTTTGAAATAATCGAGCAAGATAAAAATCTGGGTTATTTCTTATTAAAATATACCAAACCAAGTGATGATTATTGGTTAGAAAACAATATTAAACCCTTCGAACTTGCACAAGATGAATACTTTATTCAACTGGGTGAAGTGACCGGCGGTACAACATCTATCCTGTGGTTAGATGAAGATAAGAAACCATTAACAGATCAAAAAATCACTGAGATCTATCTTAGTATTACTGACCATGTACGTGGTGCTTTAATCGAAAACGAGAAACAAACGCAAGAATTTTAAACCTTATTGAGTTTGTTAATAAAAGCCAATTGATTAATCATCAGTTGGCTTTTTGTTTTGTGTTTCTAACTTTTCTGCTTCCTGCTCTTCTGCAAGTCTTCTGGCGGCTACTGCTTTTATAATGTGATCGGGTATTTTATGTTTCGCGCTTTGTTTGAGTAATAATAGATTACTTAAAATCACGCCTAGTACGATTGCAATAATCAAAAATATTAACCAACCATTCATATGTTTTCCTTTTTTATTTGTAGTAATGTCTCTAATAAAGTGACGGAGCGTGTTTTACTTTATATTAGGTAAAAAAAAGCAGAAACTTAATTCTGCTTTAAAGTTTAATATAAATGTTTAACTAATCAATTAAACCGTATTGTTCACGAAGAATGTCTACAATTTCAGCTTTTGGATTGTCACTCAGTACAATCTTCTTACCGATGATTTTTTCTGCGATACCCGTGTAGGTTGCAGAAATTTTCATTAGCACTTCAGCAGGTAGAGCATTGTCTTTCGCTAATGCTAAACGTTCTACCATACGATCTTTATTTAATAAAATATCTGGATCAGGGAAGTGTTTTAATAATAACTGACGGAAGTCTTCTTTTGAGTTCTCAACAATCTTACCATCAAGAAATGCCGCGCCATCCCAAATACGTGAAGAATCAGGCGTACCTACTTCATCCATGTAGATAAGCTTTTCATTGCCTGCTTTGTCATTAACGTAGCCAAATTCAAATTTGGTATCAACAAAAATCTGGTCTATTTTAGCCAGCTCACTGCTGATCACGTCAAAGCCTTCTTTTAATAATTTCTCATAGAAACTAATATCAGACTTTTGGGTAAAGTTGAATGCTTCAAAATTATCTTCAATGTTATTACGTGTAATATTTACATCGTCAACAGCAGGTACACCGGGAACACCTTCTAAAATACCTTTAGTAGAAGGGGTTATTAATAGCGTTGGTAATTTTTGGTTATTAGATAAACCTTCAGCAATATTAATACCACAGAACTCACGCTCACCTTTTTCGTATGAACGCCACATTGAACCGGTAATATATTGGCGGGCGATTGCTTCGATCATGACAGGTCTTGCTTTTTGTACAATCCAAACAAAGGGATGTGGGATATCAAGAATATGACTATCAGCTAAACCTTGTTCTTTAAACAGTTTAAACCAATGATTTGAGATTGCGTTAAGGGCAGCACCTTTTCCTGGTACACCATTCATGCCACCTTCACCGTGCCAAATACAGTCAAATGCTGAGATACGATCACTGATCACCATAATTGCAAGTGGTGCATCAGCGCCAACATCATATCCTTTTTCTTCGATTAGACGTTTACTGTCAGCTTCGGTTAACCAATAAACAGAACGAACTTTACCACTGTGTACAGGTTTATCTGTACGGATGGGCAGGTCGTTATTAACGGCTAATACTTTGTTGGCCAGACTCATAAAAAATATCCTTGTGCTTCGTCAAATACAGTCATACTGTGAATAAAAATTTGAGCGGGCAGTTTAACAGATAATGGGTGACTAATCATGGCGATATAACCGTTAAATTCAGTTGTTTTACGCTTATAAGCGTTGTAATTCGCTTTGTATTTCCTGTAATTTTTGTTTGATTATTTGTAAATTGTCCGGGCCCATTCTTAACATCTGTTTTTGTGTGTCAGGCAAGGATTCTAGATTTTTATCTGCATATTTATACATCACAGAGTCAGAACTGAGTGCTAACTTATATTGAATAATGGGCGTTTCTAATAAGTGATCAATGGCTTTATCAAAGGTATGATTAAAACTGCCTGCTGGGTACCCTATCTCTTGATACGCTTGGTCAATCAATGGGCTTAATAAAGAATACAAATCAATAAATGTTTGTGTATCAATCTCACTGATCGCTTGTGCGTATTTATCGTAACGTAAGTAACTATCACTATCTATAGTCACAATGCCTTTTTGCTCGTTAACACTAAACGATTTGACCGGCGTCTCTAACGGGTTAAAGTTATTGACTAACTCACCACTAGAAAAATTATCAACAAATACCACCATATTTCGAATAATGTCTAACGGGACAAACAGTGACTTTGTATCCGCTGTTTTGATGTTTTTTAAGAAAAAGGCATCAGAGTCATGTAAGGCGGGTAATATCACTTTTTCCTGTTGTGGCGTGGTGGTGACCGCTTTACTTGTTTGTTGTGCGCTTGAAGTGTCACTATTAGTGACACTCTCAATGTCCTGTTGTGCAGAAACTGTATTTTCAATTTCTAATTGTTGAGAGGTAGCGGTTGCTGTCTCTGATTCAATCACACTCTCGGTGTTATCATTCGAGAGCAAGTAGGAGTTGATATAGGGGGTTATGCTGGCAGCAATTAAAAAACCGCCTAATACTACAACGGTTACTTTGAGTGGTTTATTGCTCTTCTCTTTTATTACAGACATAAATGCTCACCTGAAAAGTTTGTTTAAAATATTGTGTCAAAATATGCATCTTAACGCTAGTTGATGACGTTAGCATTGTTATCTTAAAGGTTTTCTGTACCGGCTAACACAACCATTTCTTTACTAAGCACAGAAATGTAAGTGCATAATATGATGAATGTTTTGCGTTGTTTAATTATGGCTGTAAAAACCTGACTAAGTTCAATTTAAACGCCATGTTTATGCAAGATATTCTCCTTTCTATTCTACTTTCGCTAATTCACTCTGTAGATATTTAGGAGCATTTAATATGAACTATAATAGTGATGTACAGCGCTTTGTTTGAATGAATATGAGTTAACAGGAGAATTTTTATGCATACAACGAATCAAGCAAAAGTTATCCACGCATCTGTCGATCAAGTCTGGAATCGAATTCATGATTTTCATCGCTTAGATTGGGCGCCTAACGTTATCGAGAAAGTAGATAAAATTGGCAACTTAGCAGGCAATGTCCCTGGTGCTAAACGCCTTTTAAATGGCGCCTTTGCTGAAACACTATTATCACTAGATGAAGTAAATCATCAATTTAAATACAGCCTTGACGAAGGACCATCACCCATTTCGAGCCATGAAGTTTCTAATTATATCGGTACGGTGCAATTAAATGAGACCGGTGATGGAGAGACTGAAATAGTGTGGACATCAAGCTGGGAGGCTAAAAGTGATGATGCCGTTGAGTTTTGTCACGGTATTTATGTCGCGTTAATGGGGGATTTAGATAACTCTTTCCATTAATAACTCAATTATTTGATGACCTTAATTTTGTTGTGATTGGCTAACCACATTATAAACAGAGGCACTTAGTCGTATAAGGTTAATACGACTAAGTG
>NZ_PJBZ01000097.1 GCF_002835995.1 Psychromonas sp. Urea-02u-13
GGCTCAGCGTTATACCCCCAGGAATGTGGCGTGTTATTCGGATGTAGGACTTCAGTCCTGCTGGGTTTATGGAGAGATCAACTGATGCAAGCTTGAAGGCTTCCCTCTAAGGTAAGAGGGTTATAGAACGAAATAGGCACGAAGAAAAGAAAGGTTAAACGGTGATTTCTTCGTATGCTTTGTGTAATGAAGTGTGGTTTGGTGGTGACGTAGTTTTAAGCTGTCAGCTGATAACTAATGACTGACAGCTTCCTTTCTTTATTCGCTTTTAAATATATTTTGGTATGTTTCAAAACGACGTCTGATTTCGCGAATATAGGTCACTGGCTCTTGGCCGCGTACATACCCGTATCGGGCTTTAGCTGCATATTTAGGTTGCGATAAAAGTAGCATTGCTTTTTCAACGTTACCAAACCAGATATCATTGCGCCAGCCTTTAAGTTTCGCTAAACGCATTGCATCACGTACATGGCCTGCACCGGCGTTGTATGAAGCCAATGTAAACCAGATTAACTCATCCTTTTGCACGTCATTTTTAATCATGCGATCACGTACCCAATTCATATAACGCACGCTTGCTTTAATGCCTTGCTCAGGAATATGGACATTTTTGATGCCTATCTCTTTTGCCGTACGAGGCATCACCTGAAACAACCCTTTGGCGCCTACCATTGAGGTTGCGTTAGGATCAAAACGACTTTCTTGGTGCATTTGAGCCACCAATAAACGCCAATCAAAATCATACTGTTTAGCATGTATTTTAACGATATCGTCGTACGGTGATAGTACGCCAGAGTTCTTCAAATCATCGAAGCCGTTGTAATGCTTGGTTAAACGTCTTTGGTTTTTAAAGTATTTGTTGTAAATAACATTATAAAAAAGCCCTTTATAATGCTTTTTAATAAAGGTATCAGCATTGGCCAATAATTCATTGTTACCTGATTTTACCGCCCAACTTTACGCTTTAGGCTCACCCAAAGACATTAACGATTGAATGTCATCTCTGAAGGTCGTTTCAATATCGACAATATGGCTATCCGCAATAGTAAATTGGTACTTCTTTTCAGCAACATAACCAATAATAGATTCTGTTTCCTGTTCCTCAGGAACTGCGATTAACTGAAGCTGAGTGGCTTCTTTTTGTAACATTAACGCGGTTTGCCAATATGAACTAGAGGCACGCACGTGTAACTCCCCGTCACCTATTTCAGTTGCATTGGCTATTTCAGGAAAACTTTGATGTGAAATCAATAACTCTGAGGCGTAATGATAAGGTCGTGAAAAACTAATGCCTTTGGCTTTACGTTGATCCGTCGGTGTTAAGAACCCTAGTGCGATATCGGCTTTGTCTTCGATAATATAATCAATCAAAGAGACATTATCCGGCGCAACAATAATTTCGTAACGCAGTTTATGCTCTTTAGCAAAACGCTTCGCTAACTCATAATGGAAACCGAGTAACTCACCACGCCAAATATAATAAGAAGAAAGGTTATTACGTAATACGAAACGAACGGTTTTGTTTTGCTCAATTTGTTGCCATTGGCTCTTAATTAAGCTTTGCCCTTTCACCGTTAATGTTTGTGCTTTGAGGTAAATATTAAGTTGTTTTAATAATGCCTTATTGGTCGGCGCAACGGCCCATGCAATATCGTGTTTAACACTGGCTTGTAAACTGCGCTTTAAATCATCTCGGTAACCTAATGCAGATTGAACAAGGTTATCATCTTGAATAGTCAGGTCATATTCACCACTGGCTAAACCGTCGTAGATTTGTTCATTACTGATGTTGTTATCGATATAACGCAGTTTTAGTTTAGGAAATACTTTTTGTAACCCTAGCGTACTAATTTCATAGCTTTTTCCCTTCTGTAAAACGATTTCTCTTCCATTGAGTGCTTTACCATTTTTAAGCGCTTTACTGTTTTTTCCCATTAATAAGTATTCATTGGTTTGAATGAAGAGATCACTGAAGATAACTTGTTTTTTACGCTTTGCCGTTACCGTTAAATTAGCAGAAATAACATCTCCTTCCCCTGCTAATAATTTTGTAATGAGATCGGAAAATTTATCTACTTTAATATTTTCAAAGACTAAATTATGTAGTTCGGCAAACTCTTTAAGATAGATAACTTCTAAATCTTGAGGATGGCCAGAGCGAGGTAGATAGGTTTGTGCACCAGACCAGGTTAATACACGCAGACTGCCTTGTTTTTTTTCATCTGTTACGCTGGAATCTGCATGCTTATTATTAGACAGGTTGAGCGATTAACTCTTAGTTGTGCTCGTCGTAGTGGGGAAAAAGCCGTATAAGCGATGATTCCCCCAATACTAGCGACAATTAAGGCCACCAATTTAAAACGATTTCTTTTAATCAATGGCTGCATATAATTCCTTTATTGCATGTTTTTTACATATTTAATGTCACGGTGCACAACTGACAGTCAGCACTAAAGTGTTAAATCTCAAACGCAACAATACGTTCCTGGTTCTCTTCATGTTCAGTACGCGCAGCATCAATCTCATCTAAGATATTGCCAACATCAGCACTGGTTGTATCTTCATCAAATAAACCGGTTAATACACTATCTGCGGTTAATTCTCCTGACTCATAAAGTGCCCAAATTTCTTTACCATATTCTGTGTTTTCAATTTCTGGCGCAAATTGAGCAAAATATGAGCGCATGTTATTAACATCTCTTAACAACATACTTTTAGCATTATTGTTTGCAGATGCATCAACCGCCTGAGGTAAATCAATAATGACCGGGCCCCATTCATCCACTAACACATTAAATTCAGAAAGGTCGCCGTGCACAATACCGACACTTAACATGCGCACAATATGTTGCACAATATCAAGGTGGTCTTCAACGGCTTGTTCTTCAGACATGGAAACATCATTCAAACGAGGGGCAGCAAAACCGGTTTCGTCCGTGATCAGTTCCATCAACAATACACCTTCAAAACAGCCATAAGGTTGAGGCACTCGAACGCCTGCATCGGCTAGTTTATATAATGCTTCCACTTCCGCATTTTGCCAGACTTCTTCTTGTTGCTTGCGGCCAAACTTGGATCCTTTTTCCATTGCGCGGGCGCGACGTCCATTACGTACTTTTCTGCCTTCATTGTACAAAACAGCTTGTTTAAAACTACGCTTACTCGCTTCTTTATATACTTTTGCACAACGAATTTCTTCGCCACATTGCACAACAAAAACGGTTGCTTCTTTTCCGCTCATTAACTGACGCAGTACTTTATCAACTAAACCATCGTTAACGAGGGGTTGTATTCTTTTAGGTATTTTCATATTCTCTTTTTTGTTGCGGAAGCCCATTCTTGGCAGATTATACTTTTTAGTGACCTATTAAGCCATTAAAAATCTTGTAGGGCCTGTTTAACAGCCTCTATTTTGTCACCACCAGTCACATTAATTTTCATAAATTCAGGTAGATAACCACAGTTTTCTATTATTTTCATTTGACTACTGCGGCTTACTTTTCCAGACAGATGTACTTCTTGTACGCCACTCATTCTTACAATACCAGCCACATTATTGGCACTGATACCCGCGCCAGCCATAATCGATAAACGTCCACTGCTCTGCTCAACCATCGCTTTAATATAGTCAGCGCCTAATTCTGCGGTGCTCATCAAACCAGATGTTAGTACACGTTCACAACCTGCGCTTAAAATAGTATCAATGGCCAGCTCAGCGTCTACGCAACAATCAATAGCACGATGAAACGTCACACCAAGCCCTTTACTCGCGTTCATTAATGTTTGTAAAGCATCACTTTCAATCTGTGCTTGTTCATTAAGTAAACCAAACACAACACCTTGTACACCTAACTTTTGAACTGCGTGTATCTCAGCGAGCATCATTTCTATCTCGTCACTTGAGTATAAAAAATCACCATCACGCGGGCGGATCATTGTATAAACCGGAATTTTTGTGTATTTCATCACTTGTGTGATTAAACCGACACTTGGTGTCAGACCACCAAGGGCAAGTGAGCTACATAGTTCAATGCGGTTTGCACCTGCATTTTGCGCTGTAAAAAGAGACTCAATATTATCAATACATACTTCAACGTTTATCATTTATTTACTCATCTTATAAAACATAAAAACCACCTAAGCATTAGATAATTTTAGTGAGTATCCTTACACTTATTATTTTTCAGAGACTCCAATCTCTTCGCTTTCAGCTGCTTCCCCCTGCATGATCATAATTTCTACACGACGATTGCGACGCTTGTCGGGTTTACTGTTACTGTCTTCTAATGGCTTACTGTTGGCATAACCCACCACGACTAATTTCTTGTTTCTTATTCCACGCACATTAAGCATTTCATGGGCAACAGAGACGGCACGTTGTGCAGACAAATCCCAGTTTGAACGATATAACTCAGATTGTATCTGCTCGTTGTCGGTGTGCCCTGAAATAGTAATCACACCCGGTACATCAACTAGAATGGTGGCTACTTTGCGAATCACTGGTCTAAATCTTGGTTGTAAAAAAGCGGACCCTGATGGAAATGCACCTTTCTCACGGACACGAATAATAAGTTGCTGCCCTAGCGCTTCAATTTCAATGGCTCCGTCTTCTATCTCTTCACGTAATTCTTTGGCCACTTTTTTAGCTAAGCCATGTTGCGCAGAAACGCCTGGTGCGGGGTTAAAGTCTTCTAGTTGTGATTCCTCTGATTCACTTTGTTTTTCCTGCGTTGGTGCTTCAGAGGCACTTTCAGCTTCAGATTCTTGCGGAGAAGCGACTTTACGCTCTTTGACGTTTTCTTGCCCACCCACACGACTTGAGTCGCCATCTTGAAAATCAAGCTTGGCTTTTGTGACCTCAATGGTCTGTTGCATAACAACTTCTATAGGGGTCGGGTCGGGTTTACCGGGCGTAAACTCCTGTGCTATTACCGACGTACCTTTAGGAATGTCTTTTACTTCAAGCATCGATTGCACACCAAAGGCGTTTCTCATCGAGCCCGCAATCTGTTTAAACTTTAAAACATCCATTTCTGAAAATGATAATAATAATACGAAAAAGCACATTAGCAGTGACATCAAATCTGCAAAGGTACCCATCCATGCTGGCAGTCCCTCTGGGGGACATTTGCATTCTTCTTCAGCCATTACTCTTCACCACCTTCGCCACCAATCGCCGTGCGTTTTGATTCAGGTAGATAATTTCGTAATACCCCTTCGATAACACGTGGATTTTGACCATCTTGAATACCTAATACGGCATCTAATATCAGACTACGGTTTAACTTTTCTTCCTGTGCGCGCAACTTTAGTTTATCGGAGACAGGCAGCGCCATCATATTCGCAATAATAGCACCGTAAAGTGTCGTTAGTAGTGCAACGGCCATTGCTGGACCAATTGATTTAGGGTCATCCATGTTTGATAACATCGCCACTAGCCCGACCAATGTACCAATCATGCCCATAGCTGGAGCAACATCACCAATCTGTTTAAATATATCCGCCCCCACTTCATGACGTCCCGCCGTTAAGCGAATATCATTTTCAAGCGTCGCGCGTACGACGTCAGCATCATGACCATCTACGAGCATATCCACGCCTTTTTGCATAAAAGGATTGGTTATTTCAGCTTCTTCTAACGCGAGGAATCCGCCTTTACGTGCTGCATCTGCCATTTCAACTGATTTATTGATTAACTCTTCTGGTGAATCACTTTTAAACATGAAGGCTTTCATGGCAATTTTTATTGCTCCAACAAATTGTCCCATGTTGTACTTCATCATTACTACAAATGCTGTTCCGCCAAATACAATTAGTACCGAGACCAAATCCATAAACATATCGATAGTGCCGCCTAATAGCATTGCCATAATAACAAAACCAAATGCGCCTACAATTCCGATTATCGTTGCTAAATCCACAAAATATTCCTTTAATTAAAACAAGTTAAACTCACAGCTGTGATTATAGCTTTATATCGACAGTTTGCAGTGAAACATTAATTTTAACCGATATAATGGCTAACAACATCACTGTTTATAAATAATTTATCCTCTGTTGTTTGACTTATGATGTGTGCAGGGTAGTCTTGGAAAAAATATTAGAGAATAAAAAAAATGGCCTTAAAAAAACCTGAAAATATGCAGTATGAAGAAGCGATTGTTGAACTAGAACAAATTGTGAGTCACCTTGAAGCAGGTGAATTACCTTTAGAAGATGCATTAAAGCAATTTGAGCGTGGTATTTCACTCGCCCGTAGTAACAGCCAAAAACTTCAAAAGGCACAACAACAAGTGTCTATTTTGATGAAAAATGATACTCAATCTTCTGTTCAAGAATTTAGTGAAACGTAATTTTTATGACACAACTTTTAGAAAAAATAACGCATTACCAGCAACGCGTTAATGAACAACTTAGTCAGCATATTAAAGTAACAGCCCCAACCTCTGTAAAATTAAATGAAGCAATGGCCTATGGCGCATTGCTTGGCGGCAAACGTGTGCGCCCTTTTCTTGTTTATGCGGTTGGTGAAATGCTTGGCTCATCACTTGAAAAACTTGACCCACTTGCCTGTGCCATTGAATGTGTTCACGCATATTCATTGATTCACGATGATTTACCGGCAATGGACGACGATGCGTTACGTCGTGGTCAAAAAACCTGTCATATCCAGTTTGATGAAGCGACTGCTATTTTAGCCGGAGACGCACTGCAAACGTTAGCTTTTGATATTATTTCTAATCCAATTAGTCACTTATCCCCTAAAACACAATTAAAAATGGTCAGTGTGCTTGCTAAAGCCTCTGGTGAAGCGGGTATGTGTGGCGGACAATCTCTTGATTTGGAAGCTGAAAACAAACAAGTTGATTTACCTAGCCTAGAAAAAATACATGCGGCTAAAACAGGTGCCTTAATTAAAGCAGCCGTTACACTAGGCGCATTAAGTGATGAAACAATCGCACCTGAACATTTACAACAATTACAACATTTCTCAGCGGCTATTGGCCTCGCATTTCAAGTACAAGACGATATTTTAGATATCATCAGTGATACTGAAACACTGGGTAAACCACAGGGTTCTGATATTGCACATCACAAATCGACCTACCCTGCATTACTCGGTTTAGAGCAAGCGATCGCAAAAGCGCACTCTCTTTATCAAGAAGCGCTTCATGCTTTGTCACAATTGCCTTATAATACCCAGTTACTTGAATCGTTTGCCTTATATATAATAAAACGAGATAGATAAGCTTCTCCCTTTTCCTTGATAAACGCGACTTAAACTTATGCCTTTAGATCTTAAAAATTATCCATTACTTACCAGTATCAATTATCCTGAAGATCTGCGTTTATTAAAAAAGGAACAGTTACCTGAATTTTGTGACGAATTACGCCAATTTTTACTCACTAGTGTGAGTCAAACCAGTGGTCATCTTGCTTCTGGTTTAGGCGTGGTTGAGCTTACCGTTGCCCTACATTATGTTTACCACACGCCTTTTGATCATCTGGTATTTGATGTTGGTCACCAAGCGTACCCGCATAAAATACTGACCGGTCGTCGCGACAAAATGCACACCATTCGCACCTTTAAAGGACTTCATCCTTTCCCATGGCGCGAAGAAAGTGAATATGACGTATTAAGTGTGGGTCATTCATCGACTTCAATTGGTGCCGCGCTAGGCATGGCGATTGCAGCAGAAAAAGAGCAAAAAGGCCGTAAAGTAGTGGCTGTTATTGGTGATGGAGCAATTACTGCAGGCATGGCCTTTGAAGCAATGAATCATGCAGGTGCAATCCATAACGATATGTTAGTGGTACTTAATGACAATGAGATGTCAATTTCTGAAAATGTAGGTGCGCTTAATAATCACCTTGCAAAAATCTTGTCTGGCGACCTTTACACGCAATTACGTGAAGGCAGCAAAAAAGTATTATCCAATATTCCCCCAATTAAAGAATTCGCAAAACGTACCGAAGAACACCTTAAAGGCATGGTTTCACCAGCGACCATCTTTGAAGAGTTTGGTTTTAATTATATTGGCCCAATGGATGGACATAACGTCATCGATTTAGTGGATACGTTACGTAATATGCGTAGTCATTCTGGCCCTCAGTTTTTACACATTATGACTAAGAAAGGTAAAGGATATAAACAAGCTGAGCTTGACCCTATTCGTTACCACGCAGTGCCAAAATTCACACCTGACCAAGACTTACCTAAAGCACCACCGAGCACACAAACCTTCTCACAAGTATTTGGTGATTGGCTTAATGACATGGCAGATAAAGATGACAAGTTAACCGCTATTACCCCTGCGATGCGTGAAGGTTCGGGTATGGTTGAGTTTTCTAAACGTCACCCTGATAAATATTACGATGTGGCAATTGCAGAACAACACGCCGTCACACTAGCTGCGGGTATGTCGATTTCAGGTTTAAATCCTATCGTAGCGATTTATTCGAGCTTTTTACAACGTGCTTATGACCAAGTCATTCATGATGTTGCCATTCAAAATCAAGGCGTATTATTTGCTATCGACAGAGCAGGTATTGTTGGCGCTGATGGTCCGACTCATCAAGGCGCTTACGATTTAAGCTTCTTACGTTGCGTCCCTAATATGACAGTAATGACACCCTCTGATGAACAAGAATGTCGCGATATGCTGTATACCGGTCATATGTTAGACACACCAGCCGCTGTACGTTATCCGCGTGGTACTGGCACGGGCATAACTATTGATAAAAACATGAAAAGCCTAGAGATAGGTAAAGCAAAAATAGTACGCAGTGGTGAAAACATGGCTATTTTGTGTTTTGGAACACTGTTACAACAAGCCATTCCTGTTGCTGAAAGATTGAATGCCACTTTAGTTGATATGCGTTTTGTTAAACCATTAGACAAAGCCTTGTTAATTGAACTCGCTAAAACACATAAGCAGTTTGTGACTATTGAAGAGAATAGTATTGCGGGCGGTGCAGGCTCTGCGGTCAATGAGTTCTTTATGGCGCAAAAACTCAATCGCAGTACGTTGAACTTGGGTTTACCAGATACCTTTGTAGAACAAGGCAGTCAGCAAGAGATATACCAAATGCTGCAGCTAGACGAGAGCGGTATAGAAGCACAAATCAACGCTTACTTTAACCAGTAACGTCTAAGTAAGCACCTTAGTGGCTAAGATTTAATAGATGCCAATAAGGTGTTGCAGTAACGGAGAACACACTTTGTAAATCAAATTGTTTATCCGTTGCCCATATTTTATTATGTGAGAACAGTGGCACAATCCTATCTGACGTTTGATATTGATCGAACAAAACTATTTTTTCAGCCATGGTTAATGGTTTCTTCTGTTGCTCGAAAAGTAATTCAAGGTAACCCGACAATAAGCTATTAGAAAAAATATCCTGATAAACATTATCCGTGGCAATTAACGGTGAACTCCAATTTGCGAGCATCAAATCATAGTTAAATTGAACTTTGTTCCACTGTTCAATGCTGTCAACTTCAGTGACATCTAATTTAACCCCCACTTTGTCGAGCATGTTTTTTAATGCTAGCACCACCTCTTGGCTATGATCATTCTTGTCTGTCATCACTAATAAAGACAAACGCTTAGGTGCATTCATTTTTTTGAGAAGATATTTAGCGCGTGTTGCATCATAAACAGGTTCATACATGTCTGACGCAACGACATTCAATTTACTCGAAAAAGTCCCCGTCCCGTTAAGAATATGCTTCAACATACCCGCTTGGTTGATGGCTAAATGAATCGCATTACGCGCGGTTCTTCTTTCAAATAAATCATTTTTAGTCTCGTTAATCATCAGAAACAAGGCATTCAAAGAGGTCGTTTGATAAATTTGTTTATCGTCTAATAGATAGACTGAGTTGATGTTTTTATTGGAAATCGCTTCACTGATGTCAATATCATCCGCTAATAATGCGTATAACCGCGAATCAATCGATTTTATTTTTACAAAATTTAACGATTTAAACAGAGGCTGATTTTGCCAATAACTCACATTCGCTTCAACACGTAGATTAACATCGGCATAAAAAGAGGTCACACGATAAGGGCCAGTCCCAGAAAGTGGCAAGGTTTTTATCGGCGGTAATAATGCGGTTTGCGCGCTATGATGATCAATTTTATTCTTTTTGTAATAGGCACTATCAAGAATAAAGATATGACTCAAGTAATCGAGTAATTGCGTTTGTGTTAACTCTGTTTGAACATCA
This sequence comes from Psychromonas sp. Urea-02u-13, assembly GCF_002835995.1. GTDB lineage: Bacteria > Pseudomonadota > Gammaproteobacteria > Enterobacterales > Psychromonadaceae > Psychromonas. The sequence goes on from NZ_PJBZ01000097.1 coordinate 10,235, forward strand.
AATTGGTAGTCATTAATACGTTTAACATTAACGATATGTTGCAGTTTACGTTGTAGGCATTTATTTTTCCTCGCTTCATTCAATGACCATATAACGTCTTTACTGGTCAGTAAATTACCGGAATGAAAGTAAATCTTTTTTTTGAGATGAAAACGGATTTTATTGTTTTTAAGTGTCTTCAGTTTTGCCAGAAGACGATATTCTAATTCGCCGCCCTGCCCCCAACGCACCAGAGGATCAAAAAATAGATGACTGTATTGAGCGTCTAATCCGCGAGATGCGTAAGGCGATAATGAATAAGGCGTCTCTTTAACGGCGATTTGCACGACTTTTTGATTACTTCTTTCTAGATCAATAATCGACGCATTGACGTTTGCAACCAACGCTGAAAAGAGTAACGTTATAATCTTTAGTTGACGATAAAGAAAGGCCATTTTATCAACCATAAAAATGAATTAAGACTTGTAAGACGATAGCAGCAAAAATACCCGCAACGATATCGTCAATCATGATACCAAAACCGCCTTCTACTTTTTCATCTAACCAACTAATTGGCCAAGGTTTTAAAATATCGAAAAAACGAAATAGAATGAAACCAACAATCGCCCACTGCCAGCTAAACGGCACTGCCACCATAGTGATCCAATATCCGACAAATTCATCCCAAACAATCGCTTTATGATCATGCACGCCCATATCTCGGCTCGCCACATGACAAAACCAAAAACCCAATAGGCTAGTGATAATTAACATGATGATATAAGTTTCAAGCGATAAAAAAGATAATAAATAATACAGTGGCACAGCCGCTAAAGTACCAAATGTGCCCGGCGCTTTATTAGGTAGACCACTACCAAAACCGACAGCAGCCAAATGCAACGGGTTAGTCAATTTTAAACCTTTTAAATCTTCTCGTTTCATTTAATTCTCACCTGATATTGTTGTTTAATACTTGTTTAATGATTGTTTAATTGTAACTACTGTCTGCAGTGTATAAAAACACCTCAAACTTTGTGAGGTACGGAATAGTTACGTTTAATTTTGCTTAAAATGATCCCAGCCAGACAATTGGCTTGATACGCTTTCATCATTATTTGTTAATTGAATTTTTTGACTTTGTTGCTCTACAACTTCGCCGATCACCGTAATCGCAACGGGCAACGTTTGTAAGATCAATTGCTTATAGTGTTGTTCGTTGATGGTAAATAGCAGTTCGTAATCGTCGCCACCGGTTAAGGCATAATGTAATGCTTGGTCCAGGCTCAGCGTTTGATGTTCAATCTCTTTTTGCATGGCAATCGATAACGGTAACGTTTCTAATTTCACCGTTGCACAGCATTGTGAAGCTTCAACAATATGTCCTAGATCTTGTAACAAACCATCGGAAATATCGATACAACTTGAAGCGTAATGCGTTAATAAAACACCTAATTCATTACGTGGTTCAGTTAACTCTAATGCGTCAACAAAGCTATCAGGCTCTTTTAGTTGCATCTGATCTAATTTACTCGCAAGCCCAAGCGCACCATTACCAAGTACACTAGACACACAGATAAGATCGCCAACATTGGCGCCACTGCGTAATAATGCTTTCTGACGAGGCACAATACCTTTTGCAGACACGGTAATAGAAAGCGGACCTTTGGTCGTATCACCACCAATTAAGCTGATATTGTGTTTATTGGCTAATTCAAAAAAGCCACGTGAAAATTCACTTAACCATTTTTCATCAACACTGGGTAAGGTGATCGCCAGAGACACCCATTTAGGCAGGGCTCCCATCGCAGCAAGATCACTGAGGTTGACCGCAAGCGATTTATAACCAAGACGATAAGCACAAACATCTTCAAAAAAATGCACACCCGCCACTAAGCTATCCGTGGTTACCGCTAATTGATAACCTTCAGGGACATCTAAAATGGCGCAGTCATCACCAATACCGATGACAACATCGGCATGGGTGTTTTTTAAAGCTGCTTGTTTAAAATAACGCTTAATTAAATCGAACTCACCGAGACTCATTTATTTACGTTTAAGCGTTAAGGTGCGCTTTCCGTTTTTTGGTTTTTCAGTCGATGATGCATTTTTATTAACGAAGATTCTTTTCCCTTGACCCGGCGAGTCACCATAAGGGCTTTGTTTCGGGTGTTTAGGTGCACTCTTTTTCGGTGCAGAGTTGGCATTCGGTTGCGCTGTTTCGACGGCTGTTTTTGAAGAGCTTGATACCGCTTGATTGATATCTTGCATTTCTTGCGCCGTTAAATTACGCCATTGACCCGGTTTCAAATTAGCTAATGTCACTTTCATGATACGAGTTCGTTGTAACTCAGTCACTTCATAACCTAAAAACTCACACATACGGCGAATCTGGCGGTTAAGGCCTTGCGTTAAAACAATTGAAAATACAAAACGACTTTGTACTTTTACAGTACACGGCTTTGTAATGGTATCTAGTATCGGCACACCACGTTCCATACGTTCAACAAAACGCTCACTCAGCGGTTTATCAACGGTCACGAGGTATTCTTTATCGTGGGCATTTTCAGCACGCAGGATTTTATTTACAATATCGCCATCACTGGTTAAAAAGATTAAACCTTCTGAAGGTTTGTCTAATCGTCCAATAGGGAAAATGCGTTTTTTATGACGAATCGCATCGATAATATTGCCACGTACATCAAGCTCTGTTGTACAGGTTATACCGATCGGTTTGTTATAAGCGATATAAACACGGTCTGACTTATTTTGTTCAACGGCATTGATACGCTGGCCATCAACAACCACTGCGTCACCCGGTTGCACTTTTGTGCCGAGCTCTGGTACTACACCATTAATTTTTACGCGACTTTGCTCGATCAACTTGTCTGCATGACGTCGAGAGCAAAAACCTGAATCACTGATAAACTTATTAAGTCGTTTTTCGTTACTTGTATCCACACTGGTATCCTATTAGCTTTACACACAGCGCATTATACTTAACTCCCTACTCAGCGCCCTCTTTTTTTGACTAATTTATAGCACAAGTTAGTTCGCTTAACTTATATAAGCTAAGTTCTGGTCAATGAACGCTTTTACTGGCGTTGGCTGCGCCATAAAACCACTTTGCAACAAGTACAAGCATGATAAAATTTATTTTTTGTTGGATTTTCTTTTTCTGAATTTAACGAGCGTTCAATGGTTTCATGGTGTCCACAATGTTGGCAACATAACTTACCCTGTTCACTACTACTTTTTTTTGTTTTTTGATATTCAGTCAAGCTAGGTAAGCTTTCCCAATCGGTTTTTGGCGTCGATTTATTGCGGATTAATACGAAATACATAAAGACCATAATGATCGCAAGCATAATATATTCAGTCATCTGTTTACCTTAAATTTAAAATCTAAAAAAAGCATACCAGAATGCAAGCCGCATAATATTGATTAGCAATAAATTTAAGTGATAAAGAGAGGTTGTAGGCACGGCAAGTGCATTACAAAAAACAACCTGTTTTTGAAAAAAAACTGTTCAAAAACAGGTTTTAAAAACATTGCGACACAATGCAATAACTATCAAAGTGAGCTAATTAATCTGGATTAGTAGCTATATTGAGACATTTTTAGTCATTCTCATTATTAAACTAATAATATCTGCTGAAAACCTTACGTAGCAAGGGATTAAAATGCGCTAGCCGTGAGGTTGTAGGGCAGAACGATGTTATTAGGGAGGTTTGTATGTTGATAGTGAAGCTGAATTTTAGACAATAAAAAGCCCCGTATATCTACGAGGCTTTTTATTTAAATATGGTGCCCGGAGCGAGACTTGAACTCGCACGCACAGAATGCACAAGATTTTAAATCTTGGGTGTCTACCGATTCCACCATCCGGGCAGTTACTTAACTTCGCTAAGTGCTTAGTAAGTGATGAGTATTCTATACAATTTTTCTTCAACTACAAGCGCTTAACGCTCTTTTTTTGACAAAAACGTTTAACTGCTGATTAATTAAACAAACAGTCTTAGCATCATCCCATTATTAGCGACCGACTTTATAAGCAGAACTATAATGTTGTCACCTTACTGTCACAATATCGACATATTAGTGTCATCTTAATTGTGTAAAAAGTTGTTATCTCTAATTAAAACAACCCTATAGGCTAAAAATGAAACACAACTTTTTAACAACCCTTATTCTTTCGAGCGCACTCAGCGCATGCTCAACAACAAGCACAACACTTCAAACGTCAATAGAGCTCAAACCCCAAGGGCGTTACCACAGTAATGTCTTTGACCAAAGTGCAGCTGAAATAGTGACTTTTGATAAAATCAGCCAACAAACATTTGTGGTTAATGCACAATCAGGCAAGATTGATGTCATCAATAGCGCAGATATCAATAACCCGGTATTAAACAGCACATTAAATATTAAAGCCGATTTACTCAAATACCTAAACGTTGAAGCCGGCGCTGCAAATAGTGTTGATGTAAATAATGGATTATTGGCCGTGGCGATTGAAGCAAAAACCAAAACCGATGCAGGTTGGGTCGCATTTTATAATAGCCAAGACTTAACCTTTATTAGTGCAGTTTACGTAGGCGCACTACCTGACATGCTGACCTTCACTGAAAATGGTCAACAATTAGTTGTCGCTATTGAAGCAGAACCAAGTAGCAATAATTACGCCGTTGATCCTGAAGGTGAAGTGGCGATCATCGATATAGATTGGCAGCAAGAAAAGCTGAGTACAGTGGTAACCCGTTTGACCTTTAGCGATTTTAATATCGGTGGAAAACGTCATCATGAATTGCCAAAACAATTAGTCTTAAACGGCTATAACGCCTCGGTAGCGCAAGACTTAGAGCCAGAATACATCGCCATTAATAACAACAGCAACAAAGCCTATGTTGCCCTGCAAGAAAATAATGCCATTGCAGTGATTGATTTACAGACAAAATCAATCCAAAAAATCATCGCCTTGGGCTTTAAAGACCATACTCTTAAAGGTAACGAATTTGATGGCAATAACAAAGACAACAAAGTAAACATCAAAAATGAGCCTGGGTATGGCTTATACCAGCCTGACTCTATTGCCACGGTAAGTATTAATAATAACGACTATTTAATCACAGCGAATGAGGGTGACGACCGAAGTGATTGGTTAATTGATGTTGCACAAACAGAGTGTGAATCTGCTAACTTTTATTACAACTTAGAAGACAAAGCCTGTAGCGACGATATCAAATTGAAAGATGCCTTTGATCGCAGTGTTTATAACCCGCAAAAAAATGCACTTGATTTAAGCCACTTTAACAAAGGAGGAAAATACCAAGATGCAGTGCGACAGGTTAAGTTCTCACATTCAATTACTCAGCAATTTGGTGATATTGATGGTGACGGAAAAATAGACCGCCTGATGACCTTTGGTGGTCGCTCTTTCTCTATTTGGGATATGCAAAGTGAAACACTCGTCTTTGATTCAGGCAGCGACTTTGAGCGCATTACTGCTGAAAAATATGGGAAGAAATTCAATCAGAGCCACAACAAACTAAAAAACGAAGATCGTAGTGATAACAAAGGCCCTGAACCGGAAGCCATCACAACCGGTGTTATCAATGGACAAACCTATGCCTTTATCGGCCTTGAACGTATGGGAGGCATTATGGTGTACAACATCAGTGCTCCAAGCAACGCAACCTTTGTACAGTACCTTAATAACCGCGACTTAAGTGTTAATCCTAAAGATAATAAAGATACTAACGGCGATGGTATTAAAGAATATCAAATTGATGCAGGTGATTTAGGACCAGAAGGGTTTAAATTTGTAGCAGCCAAAGACAGCCCAACAAAAACACCCATTTTGATTGTTGGTAATGAAGTAAGTGGCACCACCAGCTTTTATAGCATTGAAATAAAATAAGTTCTTATTAACCTCTTTGTAATAGAACAGTGATTTTGGAAGTGGAACTTCAGTCCTTCAGGGTTTGTGAGCTAGCTATAGATGCAAGCTTAAAAGCTCACTTCCAAGAGACTTTACCACGCCTATTGGGAAGTGGGACTTCAGTCTGAAGAATCCCCTTAGAAATAAAACGTAACGCATTGCAATTATTGGTAGTTTTACCAATAAGCACAATCCCTGAATTTTGTATTGTACAAATTAATCAGTTCAATAATATTGAACAAAAATTAACTTTCAATAAGATAAAGAACATCATTGGGGACGGGACTTTAGTCCCGCGGGGTTGATTTTGAAATATAAAAACAGCCCGACTAAAGTCGCGCCCCCGTAAACAGTGAGTTTAAGTATCGTTTAGTGGTAAAATTCTGTGGGGATCTCTCAGACTTCAGTCCTGCAGGATTTGTGGCGTTAGCAACAGAACCCAAAATCAGAACAGAGACTTAATGCCGTTTTATCTCCCTACCTTACAGGGTTCTTTTACGCTAAATAAAACATTAATTAGCGTAAAACGCCCAAAATATGAATTTTAGCAATAACTAAAACAATGAATGTCTTATTTTTTTGATACACTATAGGTTGGCTTCAAAATCAATTTAGGTAGCAACATGAATCAAGACCCACTTCACGGTGTAAAGTTGGAAGAAATTTTAGTTAAACTAGAAAAAAAGATGGGCTGGAAAGCAATGGGAGAGTTACTTAACATTAACTGTTTTATTAATAATCCACGTTTAAAATCTAGTTTAACCTTTTTACGAAAAACACCGTGGGCACGTAAAAAAGTAGAAATTTTATACTTAAAAACGTTTTGTAAAGATAATCCAGCGACAACTGCGTTGATCCGTAATTTTATCGAACAAAAAAAGACGAGTGGCGCGCCCGCAGCGAAAAAAGACAATGGCTTTAATTGGCCAACAATTTAAAAACAAATAAACTGATTTCATGTTAAAATTAAAGTGAACTGAATTTCAGTAAAGAATATTTATTAGGATAAAACAAAAATGGCACAAGAAAAAAAATTCGACTTTTCTATTAAGCAAGATGGCGAACAATGGAATGCGGAAATTACACGTCGAGTTAGCGCACGTAAAACGAGCGTTTCTAAACAAAAGAAAGGTTTTGAAACTGAAGCACTAGCGACAGAATGGGCAACAGCAAAACTTGCTGAATGTCTTGAAAATCTTCAAGCGGGCAACAAACGCAAATCAGAAAAACGTGTAGTCCGTAACGATCTAGCTGCAAAAGCAATCGCAGATAAAGAAACGGCGGCAATATTATATGAAGAAAAACAACAAGCTTATTTTGAAGCCTTGGACGAAGAAGACGAAGAACGCTTCGAACAAGACGAAGAGTAATCTTTTTAATTACTCTCACTTGGCTGAAGCTCAGCCATTGAGAGTGGTTTATAAACACCTGCGTATTTATTACCCCCCCCTTTCCCTGTTTATCTTTCTACTCTTTCAAACTCCCTTATTATCTGCCAAACATAAAGAGGCATGTTACAGCCACGATGAATCCACTACGATTATTGATAAAACCTATCATTATATAAATCAAACTTTTTGCCAACCCGCGCTGTGGTTCGATGATTTTTTCGTTGATGAACGCATAGTGAATGATGCATATGCCGGCACAATGGTGCGTTGGTATAATGATATTTCATGGGATGAAGGTGGAAATATTCGCTACAGCACAAAAGTAAGAATGCGAGTCCATTTACCAAAAATGACCAAAAAGTTAAAAGTCGTTTTTGAACCCGATGCCGAAGACTCTATTATTAATTTATTCCCAAACGATACAACCGAGCCACAAAGTTCACTTGGTCTAAATTATGATTGGGTGGTCAAAGAGCATCAAAGCTTCAGTGTAAAAGTGACCATAAAACCAAGTATTGAAGCACGTTATCGTTATACTTATCCTCTTTCTACCTATTTAGTCTCCCGCTTTACACAGAAAATATACCAACGAAAAAAGACCACGGGCAGTGCATCACTCATCGATTTAGATTACGCGATAAATGAAGCCTTTTTATTACGTTGGGCGAATGTTGCAAAAATAGAAACAGACGATTTATTGGAGTTAGGCACAGGGTTAACACTTTACCAATACATCTCTGCAACGCAGGCCCTTAATTATCAAAGCAGCCTTACGTCGCAAGAGAAACCACATCACTACATTAGTAACTACCATTTATCCATTGCTTACCGACAGAACATTTTCAGAAAATGGTTTTATTATGAAATAAGACCGGAAATAAACTGGTATAAAGAAGCAACCTCAGTACGTGACTCCGAAGCTAAAATCACCCTACGCCTCGAGGTCCTCTTTGATAACATTTAAGCCCGCGCATCTCTCATCTCTCATCTCAGGTTACGAATAAAGTGAAAAATGGATCCTTTTATCCCCCTGTTACCTCAATATACTTTATCAGGTCCAGATGATTACTTTAAATAATCAAGTGCAGCGAAAATTACAGCAACTTGAGCGTTAATACAGTTTTCATCATCAACCAGTGGGCTATCTGGGTAAACTTCTGTTGTTGTAACATAAGGCGCATCCGTTAAGCCCATGCACAAACCTAACTCACGAGCGGCATAATTTATCACGCCGAATTGTGCTAATGGCGTGCCAATTAATCGCTGGTTTTCATCTGCGGGTGCAATATGCGTTACGCTTTCAACGTACTTTATAATCGCTTTTTGAAAAGCATCTACCGGTTTAGTACTATCACCAACCAAATAAAAACCATCGGGAATATCCCAGTGTTTTTGTGCAATGGCATCACGCGCCATTAACGCCGGTCTAAATTCGCTATTATCCGTGTCCGTCGTTTCATGTAGATCTATATGGGTAATAAACTCAGTATCAAGCGAGCGAATATAGGCCATTAACAGAGCAGCTTCTTCAGCCGGACTCTCACTATAAAAGGAACGATTAGGATCAACCGCGTTCGGATTCCAACGGTTTATCGTTTCATATCCCCAAGGGCTCACACAGGGCACGATTATAAAATTAAACTGGTTCAGATAGCTTTTTGCAACGGTGGTTGCAAAGCGAAGTGCGCCATGGACGCCGCTGGTTTCATAACCATGCACACCACCGGTCACTAATACGTTTTTACGATCGCTTTTCCAGTGCTTAGATTTAATAACAAATAACGGATAATCATCAGGTGCATAAGACAACGCGCCATACTGGACCAATTCAAAGTCATCCCCGATCTCTTCAAGCTCAGCCAATACGCATTCTTTATAACTGCGTTTAAACTGTTGTTGTGCTCGCCATTGTGCTTTATCTGCACTGTTCCACTTTACACCGGGAGTGCCAACCGAGTAATTCTGTTCTTCATTCATATACACCCCCTTAAAAAATTCAATTCAACTATGGAAAATTAGCCCTGTAAAAGGGCTATAACAACACTTTATATTATTTAAGAACTTTACGTTAAAGAAAGCATCGGAACCAGTGAACTGACACCAATAATAAAATTTTAAAGGAAGTCTATAAACACACGATATCGATGAAACAGAGTTTGTCAGTAAGGACGCTTAGGAGAGTCGCACAGGGGGTTAATCAACAAGAATAGGTAATAAAGATCAGAAACCAAGAAAGACTTAGATAATAGGTAAGTGTGCAGTGATAGTAATGTACAGATACAAAAAAAGCTTGGCCCCTATATGCCCCATCAAGGAACCAATAAAAGCCAAGCTATTAATTTTGAAGCAAATAAACGCCTAGAACGGCATTTTGAAACCAGGGGGTAAATCCATACCGCCAGTCAGTCCGCTCATTTTAGATTTGTTGACTTCTTCTACGCGGCGAACGGCATCGTTCATAGCTGCAGCGATTAAGTCTTCAAGCATTTCTTTGTCGTCAGCCATAAGCTCAGGATCAATCTCAACTTTACGTACGTTGTGGTTGCCTAATAAGGTTATTTTTACTAGACCAGCACCTGATTCGCCAATCACTTCTATATTAGCGATTTCAGACTGTGCTTTTTGCATATTAGCTTGCATTTCTTGGGCTTTTTTCATTAAATCGCCCATTCCGCCTTTTCCACTAAACATATTTTTCTCTCTTATTTTTCTTCAATTTATTCTGCAAGGTATTCTTTAAAGGTTTACGTTAAAGAATACCTTTAAATGTGTCATTCGATTATAACGGTATCACGCTATTTTCATAGACTTTTGCACCACAGTTAGCGACTAATGCTTTAATATTTTCATCGTCAACGATAGCGTGTTTTGCATTGTTTAAATATTGTTCGTAGAGCGCCATCTCAGATTCAAAGGCGGTTAACTGCCCTTCTACGTTACCCACTTCAATATACATATTATATTGAGCACCATAAAAGCTTTTTAACTGCATTTGTAGTTCTTCACATAACCCGCTGTTATTTAATAGGTGTTGATGTTCGGCTTTGAGTGTTAATACGATTTGATCGTCCACTTTTTTCATCACACTATTTTTGGCGAGTAATTTAACTAAACCACGTACCTGCATTGTCTGAATCGCAAGTGACCATGAATCCGTTAATTTATCTTCAACATATTTAGCTTTGTCTATCTCTACCGCTTCAAAGTGTTGATCACTAAAACTCGCATGTTTAGTAACAATACCAGTATTAAGCGCACTATTATCAATAACAGGCGCCTGTACATTATTACTAACAGAAGGTAACGCTGCCACTTGGGTATTAACCGATTGCATCTCTTCAGGCGGACTATAAGGGTCGTAACTATTATTCTCAAACTGATCATAAGGGCTATCAAACTGACTATCAAAACGATTATCAGCTTGCTCGCTCTCTTGATATTGCTCTATAGGCGGCAACTCAGGTGAAAAATTTTGCCTGTTTGGCGCAGAGGTTACATTGTCAGTTTGTATAACAGGTGTAATGGGTAAATCAGTTTTTTTAGCGGCAACATCGGGAATGATGTTATCAACCTTCGGTAACGCTGCGACAACAGGTGTACTGATTACATGATCAGTTGTCGCCTGTGACTTTTTTGTTTCGTTTCGCTTTAAACGATGACTACGTAACATATTACGTGAGTTGCTTGATTCTAAAACAGGTTCTGATTTTACTGGTACTGGCACTGCTTCAGTAATCGGCGCAGCCACTTCGACAGCAGGACTGTTAGCAGGTGCTTCCTGTACGGGTGGCGTTTCAATAACAGCTTGCTGACTTGGTGCTTGTTGATTCGGCATTGGTTGGCTTGATACGTCTTGCACTGGCGACGTTTCAATGACCGGTGTTGGTACTGGCATTTCTTGTGCAGTTAACGTTTCGACGACGGTCACCGGTGCAGGCTCAGGGAGTCGTGTTTCCGGTAAACTTGGCGATGAGTCGTTGCCAATAACAGAGACTTGTTCAACTACTGGTGTCGTTTCAATAAGTGCAGCTGGTTGAATGGACTCTGGGGCCGGGTTAAAAGAAGGCAAATCAATATTCCCCTCGCTTTGCACTGTGGTATTAACTAATGTGTTATTAACTAATGCTTTTTCATCAAGTTCAATATAGTTAGCAGGCTTAAAAGCTAATAAACGCATGACGGTCATTTCTAACGCGACTTTACCATTAGGTGCAAAGCGGTAATCTTTATATCCCTCAAGTGCTATTTGGTAATACAACTGCACTTCTTCAGGACTCAAGCGTTCGCTTAATAATTGAATCGCTGATTTTTCACTGTTCGCTTGTGGGCGTTGTAATTGTTGCAATGCGATTTGATGACATAAGCCAGCCAACTCTTGGTGCAGTTTTGCAAAATCAGCACCCAGTACAACAAACTCTTCTATTTTCTGAAATACTTTAGCGACATTACCTGATGCTATAAAGTGTAATAAATAATGCAGGTGGCTATTATCAAGCGTGCCTAACATTTTTAATACCGATTGGTATTCTATATTACCCGCACCAAAAGCCAGTGCTTGGTCAGTTAAGCTTAACGCATCGCGCATACTACCATCGGCAGCTTTAGCGATAACATTCAGCGCAGTATACTCGAAAGTTGCGTCTTCATGTTTGAGGATATGTGCTAACTGTGCTTCTATTTGATCGGGTAAAATCGCTTTTAAGTGAAACTGTAAACAACGCGATAATACGGTAATAGGTAATTTTTGAGGATCAGTCGTAGCTAATAAAAACTTCACATATTCAGGAGGCTCTTCAAGCGTTTTTAATAGTGCGTTAAAACTATGCTTGGATAACATGTGCACTTCATCAATAAGGTACACTTTGTAGCGCCCTACTGCAGGTTTATATTGCACGTTATCAAGCAGTTCACGCGTATCGTCAACTTTAGTACGCGATGCTGCATCTATTTCTAATAAATCAACAAAACGCCCTTGATCAATAGCGACACAATTTTCACATTTACCACAAGGAGTGGCGGTCACACCTTGCTCACAATTTAAGCTTTTTGCCAAAATACGCGCAATAGTTGTTTTACCAACACCACGCGTACCGCTAAACAGATAAGCATGATGCACTCTATTTTGGGTTAAACCATTACTGAGTGCGGTTAAAACATGTTGCTGTCCAACAACTTGCGAGAAATTATGCGGACGCCATTTTCGGGCTAAAACTTGATAACTCACTAAAATTACTCGCCTTCAAAGCTAATTAAAGAAAACAGTGGCACGCCTAGTTTTTTCAACTTTTCTGCGCCATTTAATGCTGGTAGTTCGATAACAAATGCAGATTCAATCACAATGCCACCTAAACGCTGTATCAGTTTAACTGACGCTTCTGCAGTGCCACCGGTTGCTAACAAGTCATCCATTAACAGCACGTTTTCGCCTTCACTGATTGCATCGATGTGAATTTGCAGTATGTCTGTGCCGTATTCAAGCGTGTAGTTTTCTTGGATTGTTTCTCTTGGCAGTTTTCCTGGTTTACGTACTGGTACAAAACCTGCGCCAATGGCTGCAGCTAATGGCGCACCAAAAATAAAACCACGCGCTTCAGTGCCCACAACTTTATCGATTTTTACGTCTTTATAGCGTGCTACAAATTGTGCAATGGTAGCGGCAAACGCTTCACCATTTTCAATCAAACTGGTGACATCACGAAACATAATACCCGCGACTGGGTAATCAGGAATGCTCTTAATACTGTTTTTGATTAATTGTTGCGCGTTAGAATTCATTACTTTTACTCAAATTGATTATTATGCCCCTAGAATAAATAGTCGGTGAATGATCTGCAAGGATTTGCATCAACTATTACCGATATTATCTGTTTAATGTGCTAAAGATAAGCGCAAGCTTTCAGCCTAGTCACTTTATTAAAAGT
>NZ_PJBZ01000098.1 GCF_002835995.1 Psychromonas sp. Urea-02u-13
CGCAAGATGTAAGAGTTCAACTCTTCTCTTTACAAACCATTTAAACTCAAAATAAATTAGTTAATTTTCATCCCAAAACTAAATTATTTTAAAATCTCGGTGATTAGCGCAGCTTGGTAGCGCACCTGGTTTGGGACCAGGGGGTCAAAGGTTCGAATCCTTTATCACCGACCACATTAAGAATAATCCGCTTAGCTCTCGAGTTAGGCGGATTTTTTCGTTTAGAGAACCTTTAATATAAAATATTGGGGTATTCACTGGCTCGAATCATTTATCTCAGACCACATTAAGAATAATCCGCTTAGCTCTTTGAGTTAAGCGGATTTTTTCGTTTTAGAGAACCTTTAATATAAAATCTTGGGGCATTCACTGGCTCGAATCATTTATCTCAGACCACATTTAAAGAAACCGCACATGTTGCGGTTTTTTTTCGTCTTGAGTTTATACGCTCGAACCTTGGGGTATTCATTGATTCGAGCCCTTCACCACCACTACATTTAAAGAAACCGCACATGTTGCGTTTTTTTCGTATTGAGTTTATACACTCGAACCTATGGGACATTCACTGGGGTGAAGTCTTTATCTCCCGACCACATTTGAAAGGTGCGATTAAACAATTTAAATAAATTCAAAAGAAATTAACCACGAAGGCACGAAGAAAAAGAAGGTTAAAGAGCAAATCGAATTTTTGCTCTTGGTTTCTTCGTGTTCTCTGTGTAACGAAGTGGCTTCGTGGTCGTTTTTTATTGAAATAATTAGGAGCAACGCAATAGCAATACGTATTTTGGAGTGCTGAAAGCATTTTCAATGATAATGTGCTTGCCGTGGGTTATTGGCTATTCCGTGCATATCGATTGTCTTTATAGAAACCACTAAAACTCATCATAGTGAGCCACCTTTCCTGTCCATATTATTATTTACTTCAGTGTAAAAAAGTCATAGCATCCGTAGCTTATGGTCTTTAAAATCATTATATTAAAGGTCGCGTTATGAAGGGGGAAGCGAGCTAATAAAGCATCTAATCGACAAGTTATTATTGTTAATATCAGCTCATTCTAGTTAACAACCTCCCCCTATTAACAGTAACGCGCAGCATTGTAATACCAATTCCACTAAATAACGGATCAATCTTGCTGGTTAAAAGAAGCGATTTCTGCGTTGTAAGTTTTGTAAAGGGAACAACCATTAAGGAATTAAAGTCTTTAATTTAATTCCCCGATAGAGGGTTAACGAAGTTAACCGCTCGAAAGACAGCAACTTGCGCCTTGAACTCGCTTATTTTTCCTGCGCAATATTAGACCATTAAATTAGTGGGACTGGTATGAGCAAAAAGAGTCATATTCGAGGCATTCTTGCCTACGGTAATAAGAGAGATAAAAATGAAATTTAATCGTGTGGTCATCAAGGTTGGTAGTGCGTTAGTTTCGCCAGAAAAAAATGGCTGTAGTGGTAAATATATTAGCGCTATAGCGGCTTTTATTAGCAAATGCCAAGAGCAAAATAAAGAAGTGATTTTGGTGTCTTCTGGTAGCGTAGCGGCAGGTCGTCATTTAATTCAACACGGCTCCCCTATCCCCTCTATTCCAACCAAACAAGCAATGGCATCGGTTGGCCAAATGCAAATGATGGCTAATTGGCAACGTTTTTTTGATGTACCCTGCAGCCAACTGTTAATCACTCATGGCGACTTAAAAGATCGTGAGCGTTATATCAATATCAAAAATACACTACGTATCTTATTAGCCAATGGCATTATCCCCATTGTTAATGAAAACGATACTGTGGCCACTGATGAATTAAAAGTAGGTGATAACGATAACTTAGCTGCCTTAGTTGCCCTTGTGAGCGAAGCGGACTGTTTATTGATTTTAAGTGATATAGACGGCGTTTATAATAAAGACCCAAGAAGTAATAACGATGCCGTCATGATCAACGAAATTGCTGAGATCACTGATGAAATTTATGCCATGGCAGGTACAACTAATAACCCTATTGCTACCGGTGGCATGAAAACTAAAATTCAAGCAGCTGAAAAAGCAGTTGAAAACGGTATTGAAACGTACATTCTGAACGGCACTAATAGTCGAGTATTTGATAAAATATTAGCGGGAGAAAACCCGGGAACACATTTTTTAGCAAATCAAAGCGTCAGTAAAGCCAAAAAGAGCTGGTTAAAGCATACCTTAAAAAGCCATGGTCAACTGTTGATCGATAGTGGCGCAGTTAATGCGGTAAAAAATAAAGGCGCTTCTCTTTTACCTTCTGGCATTGTCTCAATACAAGGTACGTTTTTAGCCGGAGAATCACTCGACATTATTGATGCCAGTAATAATACCCTTATTGGCAAAGGTATTTGTCAGTATAACCACCAAGATTTATATAAAATAAAAGGTGAAAACTCAGAAAAAATCCAAGAAATTTTAGGTTTTTGCCTGAGTAAAGTGGTTGTACACAGAGACGATATGGTCGTTATGTAATATTCAGACCAATTACACTAAATAGCGGACCTATTTTGCTAGTTAAAACAACTTACTTCTGCGTTGCAAGTTTCGTAAATGAAACTAATGATTAATCATTAAATGGTTAGTTTCATTTAATGTGCGCTAGAGGATTAACGCAGTTAATCGCTCGGTAGCACGTCAACTTACGCTTTGAATTAAGCCGTTTTTCCTACGCAAAATTTAGATCCATACTTAATGGAATTGGAATAAGATTGAAGCATAAAATTAGAATATCCTAACTTGCTACGTAGATGCCAACAATAAAGCGCTAAGCCTCTCAGGCCAGCGCCTTATGAGTGAGGAAAACGAGATTAAAAATCAACGGTTATTTGATTGGAGCATACTGAAGTGCCCAGAACACAGACTTTATAGTCGTAACTCCCATTTTTCCTTAATAAGTCTTCGTAAAACCCATCGTTAGCTGTTGTAATTTTTTTAGTTTTATCACTATCAGTTTTATCTCGATAAATTTCAACTTGTCCCTCTGGTGCATTTTCCCAAGTTAAAGTGACCTCTATATTCCGCCCCACCGTTTCAGTAGAAAAACTAAGCGTGATGTCTGGATTGACCTCTTGTGCATCGGAAACCGTAATATCTTGCAAAGAGAAGTCACTTGCGCCTTTGTCATCGGTCACCGTTAATGTAACGCTATAGATACCAGCAGCATTAAAATCATGGGACTCCACAACAACGCTTTCCAATATAACTCCGTCAATGTTCCATGAATATGTAATGGCATCACCATCAGCATCACTACTACCGCTAGCGTCAAAATTACAGACTAAATTTTCACAGCTAGCAGTAAAGGAGCTCACAGGTGGAGTATTAGATTTCACCACGTCACAAGAAGCTAAATTCAGGGAATCGTACATATCTTTCGCTTGTACAATACCGTGACCATAATAATGGTCCCTGCCAACAGTACCACGGTCTAAGGCGGAAGCTGCTAATGCAGTACGAATCTCTTCATTTGTACACTCTAAATAATGGCTCCAAACTAATGCCGCCACACCAGCCACATGTGGGGTCGCCATGGATGTACCGCTCCAGGCTGCATACTTATTCCTCGGTAATGTTGAATTGATGCCCACACCGGGGGCCGCTATTTCAACTTGACTGTTAAATTGTGAAAAATTCGCTACATTTTCGCTTGCATCAACCGCTGCCACCGAGATAACAGAACCATAGGATGCGGGGTACGAAAGGCCATTATCACCATCATTACCAGCAGCTGCAATTGATAATAAACCCGCAGTATAAGCATCCTCAAATGCATTCTGCTCAACAATACTTGAACCACCGCCACCTAAGCTCATGCTAATCACTTTTGCGCCTGCTTCTATACATTGTCCAACAGCAGCCACTAAGTCAGAGCCATACGCCCATGCCCCCCTGCGATTAAAGACTTTCACTATATGCAACGCTAAAGAACCACTCGGATTAACACCAACAACGCCTAAGCCGTTATCACCTAGCGCGGCAATAGTACCGGCTACATGCGTACCATGACCATGGCCATCTTCATACCAATTACCCGAGTTATACTGTGCATAACCATCATTTCCCGTCACACCATTTGAAGGCAGGTCTCGATGACTAATATCATAACCGGTATCCATAATGCAGACCTTCATCCCTGCTACGTTACCCGCAATATCTGTAACTTGGTCGGCCTGTACCATAGTGATGCCATAAGGCGTCGTTTCAGCTAATAAATAACGTTTAGGATCAAGCTCAACAAGTTCAACGTCAGCACGTTTTTTAAATTGTGCAACCGCAGCAGCAGGTAGCTCAACAGCGATGGCGCGATAATTATCTAACTCACGTTTTACTTTACCTTTATGACTGTTTACTGCATTCAGCAAGGAAGCTTTGCCACCTTTTTTAAACTTAACGATATAACGTTCATTTTCAGCATCTACGGAAGCTTTTGCAAAAGAGGATGAGGGTAAGGGTAAGAACAAGAGTGAGGCAATAACTAATAAAGGTGTGATGTACTTGTTCATAATGGTATTCCCTATTCTGATTAGCATTCAAGTCAGGCTCGATACTTTTAAGCCTCTAACCTTTAACTATAGTGCTTATCATTCTCAGAAAGAGTCATTTACTGGCAATTATTTGTCACATTAATAGTCCATTATTCGCAACTCCTTGTCCCCTACAACAAGGAGAGTGGCGCTCTCTTAATGTTAACCTGTCATCTTTTAGGCTAAAAATAGAGTGTTAGTCTTACTCAGTTTATCGTGAGAGAGAGGACTTTTTAAGTTGCTGAACGAGTAACCCGCCGATAATAAAGGCTAAACCTACAATCGTCGCTGGGTAAATAGGTTCATCAATAATCATATTTAGTAATAATAACGACACAAAAGGAGAGATAAAAATAAGGTTACTGATTTTTGAAGTGTTTTCTGCATAACGTAATGCGGTTAACCACGCGACAAAAGCAAAACCCATCTCGAATAAACCAATATAAATAGCGCCAGCCCAGCCTTGCCAATCGGGCATATTAAAATCACTTATAATCGCCGTCAGAATAACAAGAATTGGTAAGCCCAGCAGAAACCCTAATAACAATGAAACAAGAGGATCACCACTATTTTTAGCATTGATTATCCAATACATAGCCCAAAGTAACGTGCTTAACAAAGCCAGAAAAACCCCCAATGGACTGCTGAAATCTAATGCTAACAAATCGCCTTTGGTGGCAATGATTAACGCCCCACTGTAGGCAAGAATAATGGCAATAATATCTTGCTTTCTGAGTTTTTGACCAAGAAATGGCACCGCCAGAATACTTAACGTAATAGCCCAAGTATAATTTAAAGATTGCGCCTGCTGTGCAGGGAGAAGGTCATAGGCTTGAAATAAAATAAGGTAATACAAACACGGATTAATCAATCCAAGCAATAGGTAAAAGAAGGGTCTTTTAGCAACATACTCTGTTAATAAATGTAATTTTTTTTGTCGATAACAGATGCCCGTTAACAATAAAATAGTGGTGCATGTTGCCACCAGCAACATCTGAATAGGGGAGAAATAATCTAAGGTTATTTTAAAAGCACTCGCAACGGTAGACCACATAGCCACTGCGATTAAGGCAAACATCGTCGCTTTTTTTTGATTCTTTATCATTGAGTTAACCTTAAAAATACAAATAAGAAATGGATAGCTAAAAAGAACAGTAAGTAGCCCAATAAAGAAGGTGCCCGACTCAGAGCAGATTGTGCAAATAATATCCGCCAAACAAACTACCACTCCTATAATTTAAAGTACAAATAAAGGTTTTTTGTTAATGATTTCTTTGTACTAAATGGAAGTGATGCCACATCTTTCACACAATAAATTACATTTAACTCTATGTATTCGCTTTAGCTAAACATTTATTTAACATTTCCTGTTGGCCATTTAAAGAATGGGTCAACTCCCACCCAAACCACCCTATTTCTGTGTGGGTTTCCGCCCTTTTCTTTGTATTAACTTCCCTCTGATTGTTAATTAAATGTAAACAAAGCGCGCCACAGGGCCATCTACTCACATTGGCATAAGCGTTGCTATGTGGTTGCTATCCATGTGCTTATTAGATGCTATCTATGTAGTTACTAGATGCTTGCTAGAGGGTAACTAGTTCACCTAAATAGCGTGCAATTTATAAATCAATATTTCCATCAATGAACCCTGACAATTACCGAACAAGGAAGACAACATGTTAAAACCTATCGCAATATTATCTATCGGCACAGCCGCAATACTGACTAGTTTTAATGCTTCAGCTAACTGTGATCCCGGTGAAATAGTAATAAAGTTCAGCCATGTCACCAATACCGACAAACATCCTAAAGGTGTTGCTGCTTCTTTATTAGAAGAGCGAGTGAACAAAGAGATGAACGGTAAAGCGTGTATGGAAGTATTCCCTAATTCAACGCTTTACGACGATAACCAAGTGTTAGAAGCGCTGTTAAATGGCGATGTGCAACTGGCTGCCCCTTCACTTTCTAAGTTTGAAAAAATAACTAAAAAGTACCGTATCTTTGATTTACCTTTCCTGTTTACCGATGTTGATGCGGTCGACCGTTTTCAGAACTCAGAGTCTGGCGATATATTAAAAAATGCAATGAAACGTCGTGGCCTAAAGGGGTTAGAGTTTTGGCATAACGGCATGAAACAGATGTCTGCAAACAAACCCTTATTGATGCCTGAAGATGCTAAAGGACTGAAATTTCGCGTACAAGCCTCCGATGTATTAGTGGCGCAATTTGAGCAGCTGGGAGCAAATCCACAAAAGATGTCCTTTAAAGAAGTGTATGGCGGTTTGCAAACCAAAGTTATCGATGGACAAGAAAATACTTGGTCAAATACCTACGGTAAAAAGTTCTTCGAAGTACAAGATGGTGTGACTGAAACGAATCACGGCATTTTAGATTATTTAGTCGTGACATCAAATGATTGGTGGGAGGGTTTACCAAGTGATGTGCAAACTCAACTGGGCACCATTCTCAGTGAAGTAACACAAACAAGAAACGCCGAATCAAGCAAAGTAAACGAAACCAACAAGCAAAATATTATTGCTGCCGGTGGCATCGTTCGCACCTTAACGCCTGAACAACGCAAAGCTTGGGTAGCCGCGCTGAAGCCAGTTTGGGCGAAGTTTGAAAAAGATATCGGTAGCGACATGATTAAAGCGGCCTTAGCGTCGAATTAACGGTATTTTTCAAGACAGTCGTCAATAAAGCACTTGTTATCTGTTAGCGGGTGCTTTCATACAATTCAAACAACTCAAACAATTCACTTCGGAGCAAGGCAATGAAAACTGGATTTTTTACCCAACTTTTTACGAAAATAGGGAAACAAACGGATTACTTGGAAGAAACATTAATTGCCCTGTTTTTAGGCCTGATGACGTTACTCACCTTCGCAAATGTTGTTTTCCGTTATGTATTAAATGGCAATATTTTATGGGCCGTGGAGCTCACCGTATTTCTATTTGCATGGATGGTCTTAGTCGGCGCTTCCTATGGCGTTAAAAAGCATTTTCATATTGGCGTTGATGTAGTTATTAACCTTGCCCCTAGCGGATTAAGAAAAACGCTGGCGCTTATTTCTGTGTTTTGTTGTTTGTTCTTTTCTATCAGTTTATTAATTGGCTCTTGGAACTATTGGTTACCCTTTATTACCGACCGAGCATGGTATGAAACCGAAGATATCCCTATGCCCGACATTTTACAGTTCCTCTCTACTTGGTTTAATGAGGGCGAACGCTACGAGCGATTACCGCGCTTTATTCCCTACTTTGCACTGCCTCTTGGCATGGCGATGATGACCTTTAGATTTATGCAACTGGCTTGGCAAATTGCCACCGGAAAAATTGACCGTTTAGTGGCGAGTCACGAAGCAGAAGAAGACTTAGCAGAATTACATAAATCAGAGCAGGGAGAATAATCATGGCGATGTTATATTTATTTTTAATGGTTATCGCATTTATGATAATAGGGGTGCCTATTGCCGTTTCGCTGGGCCTTTCAAGCATACTATTTTTACTCATTCATTCCGATGCGTCTTTAGCCTCTGTTGCGCAAACATTATTTAATGCCTTTGCCGGACATTACACGCTATTAGCGATTCCCTTCTTCATTTTAGCATCGAGCTTTATGGCCACGGGTGGCGTAGCAAAACGCATTATACGTTTTGCTATCGCATTAGTGGGTTCGTTACGTGGCGGACTCGCTATGGCATCCGTTGTGGCTTGTATGATGTTTGCCGCACTGTCTGGGTCATCGCCTGCTACCGTGGTTGCGATTGGCGGTATTGTCATTGCCGGTATGGTCAAAAATGGTTACAGCAAAGACTTCGCCGCTGGTGTTATCTGTAATGCCGGTACCTTAGGTATTTTGATTCCTCCCTCCATTGTGATGGTGGTTTACGCTGCCGCCACGGATGTCTCTGTTGGACGTATGTTTTTAGGTGGCGTGATCCCAGGATTACTCGCCGGTTTAATGTTGATGTTTGCCATCTATGTTTATGCACGTATCAAAAACATCCCCGCGCAGCCCTTTGTAGGTTGGAAGGAAGTTTTTGATTCCGCGAAAGATGCGGGCTGGGGGTTATTACTGATCGTGATTATTCTTGGCGGTATTTACGGCGGTATCTTTACTCCAACGGAAGCGGCTGCAGTAGCCGCTGTGTATGCCTTTTTTATCTCTAATTTTATCTATAAAGACATGGGACCTTTATCAGACAAAGAGCCTAAAGAGAAACAAGCTAAAGCTTATTGGCGTAAAGCCTCACACGTATTTTGCCATGAAGATACACGTAAAACGTTATTTGAAGCGGGTAAGCTGACCATCATGTTAATGTTTATCATCGCCAATGCTTTGATTTTAAAACATGTATTAACGGAAGAACGTATCCCACAGATGATAACCGAAGCGATGCTTTCAGCAGGACTAGGGCCAATCACGTTTTTAATTGTGGTTAACGTGTTATTGCTCATTGGCGGTCAATTTATGGAACCATCTGGGTTGCTGATTATTGTCGCGCCTTTGGTCTTTCCGATTGCAATTGCACTGGGCATCGACCCGATTCATTTAGGTATTATGATGGTGGTGAATATGGAAATAGGCATGATAACGCCACCCGTAGGGCTTAATCTATTTGTCACCGCAGGTGTGGCTAAAATGTCCATGATGAGAGTGGTTAAAGCGTCATTACCGTTAGTGGGTGTTATGTTTATCTTCTTGCTGATCGTCACCTATGTACCTTGGGTTTCAACCTGGTTACCTACTATGATGATGGGCCCTGAGATTATCGGTAAATAATGCCAAAACAATTAACCACGAAGTGGCTTCGTGGTTAATTGTCAGCTGTTCGCTATCAGCTATCAGTAAGGTCAAAAGCGTTTAACCACCAGACACCGAAGGCACGAAGAAAAACCACTATCCTTTGTAGTTTTTCTTTTCTAATCCATGTTTTTGCATTTTATCGTAAAGCGTTTTACGCGCTAAATTCAGTGTACTCATCGAGTCCTTAATACTGCCCCCCGTTAACTTCAACGCTTGCTCTATGAGACTTTTCTCAAAGGCTTCCACCTGCGTAGATAAACTTAAACCCGCTTGCTCTGTTTCATTCTTGTCCTGATGACTTAACCCAGTTATGGAGCCGAGTAATATAAAACGCTCAGCAGCATTACGTAGTTCACGCACATTACCGGGCCAATCATGTGTTAATAACGCTTGCAGATCATGACTTGGTAACGCAGGCGCAGCTTTACCGTAACGCGCTGCAGCCACCAGCAAAAAATGATGAAAAAGCATCGGGATATCTTGTTTACGTTGTTTTAGGCTCGGTAGCTTTAAAGTCACTACATTTAGGCGATAAAACAGATCTTGCCTGAAATCGGGTGAACTCATTAAATCAATTTTAGTGGCTGCAATAATACGAATGTCGAGGGCTATCGCGGTATTTGATCCGACTCTTTCCACGCTGCGCTCTTGCAATACCCTTAACAAACGTACTTGTGTTTGCAGGGGCATTGATTCTATTTCATCAAGAAATAACGTGCCACCCTGTGCATATTCAAACTTACCAATACGCACACTATCCGCGCCAGTAAAGGCCCCTTTTTCATGACCAAATAGTTCACTCTCAATGAGGTTTTCAGGCACTGCGCCACAGTTCACCGCAACAAAGTTATTCGCACTGCGTTGGCTTTGTTCATGAAGCGAACGTGCCACTAACTCTTTGCCTGTACCTGTATCACCAAATAACAAAATGTCCGCTTGAGTATCAGCAACTTGTGCAACCATTTGGCGCAGTTCCACCATACTTGCTGTGTTACCAATGATTCTTGGGCCTAATGTGTCTTTGCTTTGTAGGGCTTTTTTTAGGCTTTTATTTTCAATGACTAACTGGTGTTTCTCTATTGCTTTGCGTGTGGTTTCTATTAAGCGATCCGCTGAAAAAGGTTTTTCAATAAAGTCATAGGCCCCTTCGTGAATGGCCTCCACCGCCATGGAAATATCGCCATGTCCGGTGATCAGAATAACCGGTAAATCTGCATTTTTTTTGGCTAACGAGGTTAATAATTGTTGCCCTGAAATACCGGGTAAACGGATATCTGTGATCACCACAATGGGCATTGTTGATTGCATCGCCACTAATGCGGATTCTGCATCAGCAAAAAAGTGCGCTTCAATATCAGCTAACTCAAAGGTTTGTTGATTGGCGACTCTAAGGTCGTATTCATCATCAATAAAAAAAACCGGACTCATGTTAACTCCTGATTTTGTGGCAGTATTAGTGGAATTTCAGGTGCAGACGTTAGTGGCAAAGAGATAGAAAACATCGCACCCGCGTCGGCTGTGTTTTGGGCCCATAGCTTGCCCTGCATGCTATTAATAATCTGTTGTGAGATAGATAATCCCAGACCCAGCCCCGTTTCTTTGGTGGTAAAAAAGGGTTCAAACAATTGCCCGATATCAGACTCGGCAATGCCAGGTCCTGTATCAATGACCTCAACAACAGCCTTTCCTGCAGAGGCAGATAAGGTCACGTTAATATTCTTAACTTCACTGTCCTGCATCGCTTGAATCGCATTGGACAATAAATTAACCAATATTTGCTCAAGTTGAATCGGCTCTGCTTTTACCTGAATAATATTGCGTGGCAGATGCATATCTAAGGTAATTTGGCTTGCTTTCAATTGTGGTTTAACCAGTTCAAAAGTAGCTAATAATACCGGCTGTAACGCGATGATACTCATGACACCATCTGATTTTCGTGCAAAGGCTTTCAGCTGCGCACTAATACGTGCCATGCGCTCCGTAAGATGGGTAATACGTTGTAGATTACCTGTCACTTTATCTATTTTTTCACGCTCAAGGAAAACCAAGGCATTGTCTGCGTAACTACGAATAGCGGCCAGCGGGTTGTTTAATTCATGGCTAATACTGGCAGAAAGTTGCCCTAGTACCGCTAATTTCGCCGCTTGGATTAGCTCTTTTTGTGTGTTCTTTAAGGCTAATTCTGCCTTCTGTCTTTCGTCTATTTCAGCGTGTAAAGCCGAGGTACGTTGCATCACCTGAAATTCTAACTCTTGCTTAGCATTCACCTGTAAACGCTGTTTTTCATCGTTTCTATTTTGACGTTGACGTATTAACACTAATACCAGATACAACAAACTAAATAGCAGCGTCAGTAAGACCAACAAAATCACGATGCTGTAGGTGATGCTATTAGTGGAAACAAAAACACGTACGTTCCAGCCGGCTTTGGCATATTCTTTGGTTAATACTAAATAGTTTTTAGGCCGTTCTCCGCTCATGCTGACACGAATTAAACTAGGATTTTGCTCGAATTCACCCTCAAAGGGTAAGGCCTCAATGTTTTTACCTAGATAACGTCGCTCCTGATTAATCGCGTTTTTTACGGCCGTACTGAGTTCACCCAAGCTTTGAAATAACCACGCCGGCTGCGTTGAAATAAAGGCGATGCCATGGGGGTCGGTCACCAGAAAGTGCAACGATTTCTCGCTCCAGTCTTTTTCAATGGAAGATATATCCATTTTTACCACCACCACGCCAATCACCTCACCCGCATACTGCACAGGATAAGAGTAATAATAACCGCGCCTGCCCGATGTTGAACCTAAGGCAAAATAGTCGCCCTGTTTACCTTTCATCGCTTGTTGAAAATAAGGACGAAAAGCAAAATTGAGGCCAACAAAAGAGGCCTCTAGCGACCAATTACTGGCTGCGATTGTGGTGCCATTAATATTGAGTAAATAGGTATCAGATGCGCCTATTATTTGATTAGTTGCATTAAGGTGACGATTAATAATGTCACGCTGTGCGCTGTTATTAGGATTGAGTAAGGCATCAATCATCAAGCTTTGTCGGCTTAATAATTGCGGGAGATAAGCAAAACGTTCAAGCTGACTATCAAGGTGACTAGAAAACAACTCAAGTTGTTGCTGGCTCGACGTGGTTAATCGTTGGTAACTAAATTGCCACAACCAAGTGGCTGCGAGCAAACTCACCAGGCAATAAACAGTAAATATAACGATGGGTAAGCGACGGCTATTGACTTTATTTAGTCTCATGTTCAGTTTTGTTTTTAGTTTGCTGGTCACCGTCATCACTTATCGCCTCCTCTAAACCTCAATCTTATAGAGTATGAATAAGCGACCACTTTTACTATGAATAGATAATTGATTTGATAGGCGAATCACAGTATTTTAAACACTGGACATTTACACCAGAGTTGCCCATCAACGCTATACTTATACCCGTTACCAATCAAGGTGCTTTGTTCAGTCGCTGAACTTGGCAACTTGAATGGTGACGGGTATATACCAATAGATAAAACCAAAAAAGGACAATGTTATGCTGATTTTTTACATTATATGTGGCTGTTTTATTTTTGCGGCTTCTGGCGTGATCATGCAATACAATCGTTTAGCCATTTACCGCCGCCGTATCATTCGTCACTTTGCAAAGTCTAGCCAACAAAAGCCCTTTATTTTGTCAGAAAGCCAAGAACAACACATTAAACAATGCTTTTTAAAAGGGATCAGCATTCAGCACTGTATTGAGCAAATTTAAGGAAGCTCTTGTCTTAGCAGGTCGGTAACATTAAATTTTCATTCGCCGATAGCTTGTCTTCTTATCACCTATTTAAATCATTACAATAAAAGAGGGTTAAGTGCGCTGCACACCCCTAATACGTTATGATTATTGAATAATTAAGCCATAAAACCACTGTGTATTTTATTACGATAAAATGCCAACTTATTATTTACAAGTTGTTAACACTTGCTTTCTCTTCCTCACTAAAACGCATTCAACATTTTTGCTAAAAACCTGTGACTTAGCTCCATATAAACTTAAATAATTGCGTGTTTAAGCCACATATAATATCGCTATTCCCCTAAAGTGTTGTCATAAAGAAAAGGTTGTTCTTTGAGCAAACAAAAATGCATCTTCAACCTTCATTTATAATAAATCGTAGCACAACTTTAGCTAAATATAACCCGCCCGTATTTGAGGAAACAGCCATGCTTTTTACTGGTTCATTAATGACAGATTGCCCGATTAGACAACAAATCCGTGAGTTTTACCGTATTGACGAAAATATTGCAGTAGACCATATATTGCCAGCAGCGGAAGTTAACGTAAGTGCACGAAGTCGGGCATGGGATCGTGCGCGAAAGATGGTGTTAAAAATTCGTCAAGACCAGGAAGGTAATGGCGCGATTGACTCGCTACTCAATGAGTATTCTCTGTCTTCAGAAGAAGGCGTGGTATTGATGTGTTTAGCGGAAGCATTATTACGTGTGCCAGACAAACATACACAAGATGAATTAATTCGCGATAAAATTTCTCAAGGCCAATGGAGCACACATTTAGGTGCCAGTGACTCATTATTTGTAAACGCTTCATCGTGGGGGTTATTACTCACCGGCTCGATGGTTAGTTACACAGATAAACGTAAAAAAGACCAGTTCGGTTTATTGAAAAAAACAGTGGGACGTTTAGGTGAACCGGTTATCCGTAAATCGATGAACTATGCCATGAAAATCATGGGCCAACAGTTTGTGATGGGTGAAACCATTAAAGCAGCAACCGAACGAGCCGCAACAAAAGAACAACAAGGTTATGTTTATTCCTATGACATGCTCGGTGAAGGCGCACGTACTATGGCAGATGCCGAACTGTATTTTGCGGCCTATGAAAACGCCATTACCGCAATAGGCGAAGTTGCGCTTAAATCAGGTAAAAACGACCCACGTAAAGTACCGGGCATTTCAATCAAACTATCCGCGATTCATCCACGTTATGAGTTTTCTCATAAAGCGCGTGTCATGAGTGAAATAGTGCCCAAATTAAAAGCATTATGTTTACAGGCTAAAAAATACAACATTGGTTTAACCATTGATGCAGAAGAGTCAGAACGCCTTGAGATTTCATTAGATATTATTGAAGCGGTCTTTAGCGATAGTGATTTAGGTGATTGGCAAGGCTTTGGTTTAGCACTGCAAGCTTACCAAAAACGCGCTATTTTTGTGGTTGATTGGTTACGTGATTTAACCCTGCGCTGTAATCGAAAAATGATGGTGCGTTTAGTGAAAGGCGCTTATTGGGATACTGAGATTAAAAATGCGCAAAAAGAAGGTCTCTGCCATTTTCCGGTATTCACACGTAAGTCATCAACCGATGTCTCTTACCATGCTTGCGCGAATAAATTATTGGAATATCGCGATACCATCTACCCGCAATTTGCCACACATAACGCTTATACCGCAGCCACTATTGTGGAACTAGCTGGCGAAGATAAAGCCGGTTTTGAGTTTCAATGTTTACATGGCATGGGTGATTCTTTATATGATCAAATCGTTACCGATGAGAGCATTCAATGCCGTATATATGCCCCCGTGGGTCATCATGAAGACTTACTTGCCTACTTAGTGCGTCGTTTATTAGAAAATGGCGCTAACTCATCCTTTGTAAATGCGATTGTTGATGAATCACAACCTGTAGAGTCTTTATTAGAAGATCCGGTAGAAAAAACGCAACGCCTTAAACTTAAATACAATCATCAGATCATCAAACCGATTGATCTTTATCGAGGGGAAGGCGCACACGGCCGCGATAATTCCAAAGGACTAGATTTATCCGATGCCAACGAAATCACCCGCTTAAAACCCGTTTTAGACAATTGGTTTGCAGATCATGTATTAACTGAAAGTGATGTGCCAGCGGGAGCGAATGCCGTGATGAACCCGGCAAATCGCAGTGAAATCATCGGCTTTCATCAGTATGCAAGCCATGACGATATGTTAGCCATGATTGATAAAGCCGAAATAGCCTTTAGCAGTTGGTCGGCAACCCCGGTTATTGAACGTGCAGACTTACTTTGTCGTATCGCTGATATTTTAGAGCGCCATATCGACGAACTGATTGCATTATGTATCAAAGAAGCCGGAAAAGTCGCCCAAGACGGTATCGATGAAGTCCGTGAAGCCGTGGATTTTTGTCGTTACTATGCAGCCCGCGCCCTTGAGTTAAGTGAAGATGAAAGACTCGAAGCACGTGGTGTAGTGTTATGTATCAGCCCATGGAATTTCCCACTGGCTATTTTCTTAGGCCAAGTCGCGGCTGCCATTGCAACAGGCAACACAGTATTAGCCAAACCCGCAGAGCAAACCGGTTTAATTGCCCTGCGTGCGATTGAATTGATGCAGTCCGTTGGTTTACCTGAAAATGTAGTGCAAGCCGTTATTGCGCCTGGTCGCGCCGTAGGCAGTACGATTATTCCTGATTCTCGCATTCAAACAGTTATGTTCACCGGTTCAACACAAACCGGCACGCTTATTTCACAAACATTGGCAGATCGAGGTGGCGACCAAGTTCCTTTCATTGCAGAAACAGGTGGTCAAAACTGCATGATTGTTGACTCAACAGCCCTACCAGAGCAAGTTGTTGATGATGTTATTTCATCAGGTTTTCAGAGTGCAGGACAGCGTTGCTCGGCATTACGCGTGCTGTTTTTACAGGAAGATATTGCAGATAATGTAATAACCATGTTGCAAGGTGCATTAGCTGAATTACATATTGGCGACCCTGCAAAATTAAGCACAGATGTTGGCCCTGTTATCGACCAAAAAGCATTAGACGCGCTTAATGCACATGCCGAACACATGAAATCACACGGAAAATTATTGTACCAATGTGCATTTTCTAGTGATGTGGTTGATGAAAACGGGCACTTCTTCTTTGCGCCTCGCTTATATGAAATTGAGAATATCGATGTGTTAAAACAAGAAGTATTTGGTCCTTGTGTGCATATTGTGCGTTTTAAAGGTGATCAAATAGAAAAGGTCATCGATAGCATTAATGGCACAGGTTTTGGTTTAACCATGGGTATTCATACTCGTATCGAGCACAGAGCTATCGAGTTGGCAAAATTATCACGCGCGGGTAATGTCTATATTAACCGTAATATGATTGGCGCTATTGTTGGTGTACAGCCTTTTGGTGGACGTGGCCTTTCAGGCACTGGCCCTAAAGCAGGCGGTCCGCATTATTTAACCCGTTTAATGAAAGAAAAATCGACTCCTGATGCCGATTTCTTTAACTCCATTGGCAGTAACTTAACCACCATCATGAGTGATGAAAAAGCGAAAGCTGAAGCAACAGACATCATGAATAAAGCCAATGAGGCAGAAAAAGAATGGCGATCAACTGAGTTAAATACACGTATTTCATGTGTGCGACAGCTACTTGCTAAGATTGCTCATGTTGAAATTGTTGAGGATTTAGCAGACGATTTAAATCAAACACTTGCATACGCCCGCTCACAGCTTATCAATATAGAAAAGCGCCTCAAAAAACCACAACAATTGCCTGGGCCAACAGGTGAATCAAACATTATTTACTTAGAGAATCGCGGTAACATTATCTGTTATGCCGACCAAGGTGTGAGCTTTAACTACTGGGTACAATCAATAGTAACCGCACTCGCCACCGGTAACACAGTGATCACGGCTGTTTCTGAGCTGTTTTATCAAGAAGCATTAGCCTTTAGAGATAAGTTTATTGCCACCGGTGCAGGAGAACATGTCTTTCAAGTAGCAAAACTAGTGCATTTTGAAACCATGCTCGCACATCCCGCTTTATCTGGTGTGGTTGTTGATGGCGGCAGTGAAAGTAAACATTACGTAAGTGCAAAACTAGCACAACGCCATGGCGCTATTTTACCGGTTATCAGTTCTGAATATTTTGATAACTTAATTCAGCGTTTAGTGACTGAAAAAACCATTAGTATCGATACCACTGCATCAGGAGGTAATACCTCTTTGATGACACTGGTTGAAGAAGATTAAACAGCAGAGCGTTAAACGATAGACAGTAGCGACTCAGGGTGAAGACCATTTAGCTTAACTAAATAGCTAAATAGCTAAATGGCTAAATAGCAATGGCCTGAGTCGTTAAAAATGAACAACATTCATCAGACTTTAAAGGAACAAATATGCTTAGTTATGTAACCATCGGTGTCACTGATTTAGAAAAATCAGAAGCGTTTTATAATGAACTATTAGCGCCAATCGGTGCTAAAACCCTGATAAAAATGGAACGTATTATATACCCAAACCACCTAAAAATGCAGATTCAGAGGCTCGCTCGGATGTCAGATTAAGGCACGGCATGAAGAGAAGGGTTATTCTCTTTTCGAATGTTGTAACGCAGAGCTGGCTTTCGAGCGAGCCTTCCGTAGGACCAGGTGAGAGGTACCCCTCTTCAGCGTTATAAAGCATTGATTTAGAGTGACTAAACCCTCAACTTCATGCCTTGAATATGGCCACCTCTCAACTGGCTGATTCCTGCATTTTCAAGTAGCTTGGGTATACTTATTGGTAAAAGCATGGAAGAACCCGTGCTCGCCATTTGTATTCCTTATAACCAAGAAACACAAAATAGCGGTAACGGCAATATGTTAGCAATTGCGCC
Source organism: Psychromonas sp. Urea-02u-13 (assembly GCF_002835995.1). GTDB lineage: Bacteria > Pseudomonadota > Gammaproteobacteria > Enterobacterales > Psychromonadaceae > Psychromonas. Next base: position 18,002 of record NZ_PJBZ01000098.1, read on the forward strand.
AGGTTCAAAAGAGAAATGTGATGAGATGTATCATAAAGCCATTGCGTTAGGCGCAACCTGTGATGGTCAGCCTGGTCAACGTATACCAGACGTATTTTACGGTGCTTACTTTCGTGATTTTGATGGCAATAAAATCGCTTTTAACCATTTTGGTTAATATCAAACTTGCGCGAATGGCACGTACTACTTGGTACTCCATTCGCGTTATCTTTATTACCTACTTTAGCAATTGATCTACTGACCTACTCACAAGGTGGAGCAAGGTGAATCAATGCTAAACCGCCAAGAGACGTTTCACGATATTTTCGATTCATGTCTTTGCCCGTTTGGTACATAGTTTCAATTACTTTATCCAATGAGATTAAACACTTACTATTTCTTTTAAGTGCCATTCTTGATGCATTAATCGCTTTCATTGCGCCCATCGCGTTACGCTCAATACAAGGCACTTGAACAAGGCCTCCCATTGGGTCACAGGTCATACCAAGCGAATGCTCCATGGCTATTTCAGCGGCAATACAAATTTGTTCATTACTACCACCCCGTAACGCCGTTAAGCCCGCAGCAGCCATCGATGACGACACACCCACTTCGCCTTGACAGCCAACTTCCGCACCAGAAATAGAAGCATTAGTTTTATACAAAATACCAATCGCACCAGCAACGGCAATAAAGTCTTTAATTTGCTTAGTATCAAGCTCTTTTATAAAGCGGTGGTAATAAGTCAACACAGCGGGAATAACACCGGCAGCCCCATTAGTTGGCGACGTAACAACTTGGCCCCCGGATGCATTTTCTTCACTAACAGCAAAAGCAAACAAGTTAATCCAGTCTAATATTTCCATTGGATCTTTTTCGTAGACACTGTTTGCTTCTAATTTTTTTAATAGATTAGGCGCGCGGCGTGTCACATTCAGGCCACCTTCAAGTATGCCTTCTGTTTCAAAACCTCTTTCCATACAACGAGTCATCACACGCCATATTTGATCCGCTTTTTGATCGATGATATCGATGTCATTAAAAGTGAGTTCATTAGCAATAACCATCGAACCTAAGCTCAGGCCCTTTTTCTCTGCTAACGCGAGCATTTCATCCGCTGTTTTAAAAGGATACTGTACAGCGACTTCAACCTCATCACTTCCCTCTGCCAATTCTTTCGCCGTAACAATAAATCCGCCGCCAATAGAATAATAGGTTTCACTGCTCAGCAGTACGCCCGTTTTATCAAACGCACTGATGGTCATGCCATTTTCGTGTAAGGGTAATTCGTCTGAATTAAAAAGCATGTCTGTTTTATAGTCGAAGGCGATATCCTGAGTGCCTGCCAATAACAAACGAGATTTTTTAATCGCTTTTTGCAAGGCCACATTCGCACTGCTAATTTTAATGGTATCAGGTCGATTGCCCAGTAAACCTAAAATGCTTGCACGATCCGTATGATGGCCAATACCCGTCAATGATAAAGAGCCATAAAGGTCAATTTGTACACGTGTTACCTGTGTCAGATTTGACTCAAGTAAACGAGTAAAGTTGTAACCCGCGATCATTGGCCCGTTTGTGTGAGAGCTTGACGGCCCCACTCCAATTTTAAAGATATCAAAGATAGAAAGCATAATAATTTTGTTCCAAAGGTGAGGCAAAAGGCCAATCAGGTTTCACTGAATATTAATAAATACAGCCAAAAGAACCCGCAGGCAGGGTTAGATAGTAGTTTGTTTTATGATTAATGAAAGTGCGTTATTTAACCCAATTCACACAATAGAAATACTGCAAAATAAGTATTATATAAACATGTGAAGTGATACAAAAACATGAAGAAAAAACAGCCATGTGGCGAGTGGTTAAAAGCATGATAATAATAACGAGAATAACACTTTCCTGTGTAGTTTAGGAAATCAAATAGGTCAATTATTCAGCTAGTTTTAACATTTCATCAACATAATAATACTGACTTCATGATTAAACGCTTAGACTCACACGACGATATCGATAGCTAACTTTATTTAGCGACGACCATTACAAGCATACCTATTAACAAGTTTCCTGGAAATGTGTCATGAAAGGTATATAAACAATCAAAAAAATTGCCCTTTGCTATAATGGTTCATACAATTAGCTTATAAAAACATCCTTAACCACATGTTTTAAACGAATATTAAGGAGGTGCAATGTCAAAGACTATAAGTACAGTGTGTTTTCTTGTTATCACTTTCTCTGCAAATTTATTTTCCCAAGACAAAATCCTTATTGCCGTTGGCGAATACCCTCCCCTTGTTTCAAAACACCTAAAATACTACGGTGTTACCGCGCATATTATTATCGAAGCATTTGCCTTAGAAGGAGTGAAAGTTGAGTATCAATTTAGTCATTGGGCAAGAGCCTTTCATTTGGTCAAAGAAGGTAAAGCGGACGGCATTGCGCCTGTTTTAAAAATGATCAAAGAGACAAAGTGTATTATTTTAGCGACTCCCTTTTACATGAAACCCAAGTGTTTTTTCATAAAAAAGACCATGCCTTTAATTGGCGTTCGATGGATGATTTAAAAAACATACAAATAGGTGCAACGATTGCTTATTCATACGGACAGGAATTTGATGAAGCGGACAAATCAGATCAATTACAGGTTCAAAGAGTGACCTCTGACCTACAGAATTTTAAAAAGTTGTTTAATGATCGTGTACAAATTGTGGATGTAGGTTATTACCTCTTACAAACCGAATTTCCAGAGAAAGCGCCTTGGTCACTCATCACCACAAAGTGGTTAATCAGAGTAATAACTATTTAGCACTTTCCATGAAGAAACCTAAGAGTCGATATTATTTATATCTCTTTAATCGTGGGTTAGCAAAACTAAAAGCCAGTGGGAAATATGCTCAATTCTTTCAAGAATCAAGGAGAGGGGATTACCTACCTAAGTAACAAGAGAGTCTAAACAGCCCCTGTTTCAGGTAGGAAAAACGATAATAAATAAACATAAGACCTTGTAATACTTGCTCTACAAAACGCACAGCAAGCAGTTAGGTCATATTTTAAAGAGACTCATCAAGCATAAAAATTAAAGTACTTTGCTTAAAAACTGTTGTGTTCTCTCTTTCTGCGGGTTGCCTAATACCTGCTCTGGCGTGCCCATTTCTTCAATTAATCCTTCATGGAAAAAGGCCACTTTATCGGAGACTTCTTTTGCAAAGGCGATTTCATGTGTCACACAAATCATGGTCATACCATCATCTCGAAGCAGTCTTAATGTATCTAACACTTCCCCTACTAGTTCAGGATCAAGCGCTGAAGTCACCTCATCAAAAAGCATATACGGTGGCTCCATCGCTAATGCGCGTGCGATAGCAAGGCGTTGCTGCTGACCACCAGACATTCTGGTTGGATATTCATGAAGTTTATCGCCAAGCCCTACGTGAATGAGTTCTTTCTTAGCAATTTCTTGTGCTTTTTCTTTGCTAAAACCTTTCACAATCTGTGGCGCAAGGGCCGCGTTTTCTAACACGGTTAAATGAGGGAAAGAGTTCCATTGTTGGAAAACCATGCCTAAATTTTGTCTTAATTCATTGATATCAGTACTTTTGTCATGCACATCGATGCCATCAACAATAATATTGCCAGCATTTATTTTTTCAATGGCATTAATACAATACAAAAGCGTGGATTTACCACTACCACTTGCACCAATAATACTCACAACTCCACCGCGATTAACGGTTAAATCGATCCCTTTTAACACTTCTAAGTCGCCAAAAGATTTATGAACCCCTTTGACTTCAATCATATTTCCATTTTCCTTTCTACATATTTACCATAACGTGACAACGGGTAAGAGATCATAAAATAAAACAATCCTACGCCGAGTAATATCATAAGAGGTTGCTGTGTTCTTGATATCAACTGTTCTGCTGTTCTGAGTAATTCCATATAACCAATCACAGAAACTAATGCCGAGTCTTTTCTGACACTTAACGCAACACCCAGCCAAGAGGGGAAAACTGCACGCATTCCAATCGGCACTCTCACGTAGCGGACGGTTTGCAAGTAAGTCATGCCTAGCGATCTTGCTGCTTTGACCATGTTCTCTGGCACACTATCAAAACCACTTCGAAACACTTCGCTCATAAAAGCCATAGTATAAAGCGATAATATAATTGAGCCTGCCACAAACGGGTTTAATGGGTAACCCATCGCACCGATAAAGGTCGTGAACAGTATCAACTGAATAATCAGCGGTACTGATCTCAGGATATCTAAAAAACCACCTAACAACACATTGATAGACTTATTCGATTCTGCTCTTATAAATCCAACTAACAGCCCTAAAATACTCCCAATAATGATCGCAACGAGTGAGATATAAACGGTATTTAAAATACCCGCTAAAATAAAACCTGCATCATTCCACGATAAAGGCGTAAATAAATTCATTATGAAAGCTCCCCTTTAAATACTTTCTTTGCAATTAAACTAGAAGCTAACAGCACTAATTTTGTCATCACAAAATACATCACAGCGGCCATCATAAAAAACTCTAAGGTTCTAAACGAAGTAGATTGAAGTCTTTGTGTCTCGCCTGACAGTTCATTCATACCCACTAATATACCTAGCGAACTCATCAAGATTGACCAAACAAATTGATTGGTCATCGGGTGATAAATACGTCTAAACATTTGCGGTAAAATAACATAGTGATACACTTGAATACTGTTCATACCCAGTGATTTTGCAGCACTATATTGCGTGGCAGGAATTGACTAAAATCCTCCTCGAAAGGTTTCTGCTAAGTAACCTGCATTGATAAAAACTAATGCAGAAAATACAGAGAAATAAGGACTTATA
>NZ_PJBZ01000099.1 GCF_002835995.1 Psychromonas sp. Urea-02u-13
TTACTTTACCTACAATCGGTGCCGATTTAAATATGAGAATTAACGATAATTTTCAGAGGTTTTAACCTGCAAGTTGAAGTGCGTCAGGTATATACCCATGCTACTTCAAGATGCCTTGTCAGGCACAAGCTCGATAACCAGAGCAAGGCACAACATGAGGTAACCTATCGAACGGTTAACTACGTGAACCTTCTAACAATAAAGGATTAAAAAAAAGACTTTAATCCTTTATTGTTATTCACTTTTCGCTTGTTGTAACACTGGGCTGCCATGGTTGAATAATAAGCGAGCTTACGCCCCGTAGGGCAAGGTAACTTGCACCCATCTACGTCGTTATAAAATATCGACTTAGAATGACTAGGCTTCAATTTTATGCCTAGTATCTCGGCACAATTTTCCTTGCTGACTTTGCATCTTGAAGTTGCATGGGTATATCCACTGACTCGGTGAGTTTATGCCCCTAATACCTTAGCTGAGTGCTTGTTGGATTTTGCACCTTGCGTGATAACGGGTATAATGCGATCCTTTTATTTTAAGTAGTTGTTTACATGAAAGTCACTCTTGCCCCGATGGAAGGCGTAATGGATCACCATATGCGCCAGTTGCTCACTTCAATTGGTGGAATTGATCTTTGTGTTGCTGAATTTATACGTGTTATTGAACTGAAATTACCCGCTAAAGTATTTCGCCGTATAAGCCCCGAATTAGACAATGGCAGTAAAACCCTCTCTGGCACACCTGTACGTATCCAACTGCTGGGTCAAAATCCACAATGTCTGGCAGAAAATGCCAATAGAGCCATACAAGTCGGCTCTGATGGTATCGACCTAAATTTTGGTTGCCCGGCAAAAGCGGTGAATAAAAGCAAAGGTGGCGCGGTATTATTAAAATGCCCTGAGACGCTTTATAACATAGTCAAAGAAGTCCGTGATGCGATGCCGACGCATCAACTTTTGAGTGCCAAAATTCGCCTTGGTTATGAAGACAAGTCATTAGCGATTGAAAATGCGCAAGCAATAACAGAAGCAGGCGCGAATGAACTCGCTGTTCATGCACGTACTAAAGAAGAGGGATATAAACCGCCCGCACATTGGCACTGGATTGCCAAGATACGAGAAGCCATCAATATTCCGGTAACGGCTAATGGTGATATTTTTAGTCTTGATGATGCCAAACGATGCATGGAGATTAGTGGCTGTGACCGCTTGATGATTGGCCGAGGTTCACTGGCAATGCCAAATTTAGCGCAAGTAATAAAAGAAGTAGAAGCGCCTTATACTTGGCCACAAACTTTAGATTTGATGATCGAGTATTTATATATTCAAACTTACGGTGACAAAGAAAAATACCTGCCTAATCGTATAAAACAATGGTTAACGTTTATGCGTTTACAACAGCCACAAGCACTGGTTTTTTTACATAAAATTAGAAAAATTAAAACCACCCAAGAGATGCTCGATGCGATTCGCCACGAACGCCTCCACGCTTAGCTGCTGTTATAAGCCCAACTACAATGGCATAAATAGAATAATCGTCACTTTATAAATTACCGGTACAATTTATAAAGTGACTAAATGACGTCTTAGATGATTAATCTCCTATGTCATTGACATATTAATAATCAATAAATAGTTCAAAACCATTGATTATCCTCATTAAAACGAATTCGTTGCAATATAGTTCACAATTTCCTCTATTTATGTAAAATAAATGTTAAACCGTTAAAATGACTGCACTAAATGTTATTATTAGCCTATTCTATTTATATTAGTTAAAAACTCTTATTTTCCATTATCATTTTCAGGGGTTCTATGTCATTACCCGTTTTAATTTGTGACGACTCTGCATTAGCGCGAAAATCAATCGCGCGCTCTCTCCCAAAGGATTGGGACATTTCCGTCAGTTTTGCAGAAAATGGCGAACTTGGTCTCGAGGCTATTCGACAAGGGAAAGGAGATATTGTTTTTCTCGACCTGAATATGCCTATATTGGATGGATACCAAGTATTAGAAGCAATTTGTAAAGAAGACTTACCCGCCATTGTGATCGTTATTTCAGGTGATATTCAACCTGAAGCGCATAAAAAAGTACGTGAGTTGGGTGCCATTGATTTTATTCAAAAACCCATCAATCAAGAAGAATTAGTTAGTTTATTAGCCTCGTATGGTATTTATAAAGCGGGTAGTCATCATTCTCTTGAAATCGACAATGAAAATAAAAATGATGAACCACAGATTACCATTGGCTTACGTGATGCCATGCAGGAAATTTCAAATATTGCCATGGGGCGCGCCGGTGATCTGCTCGCACGTTTACTGGATGTATTTGTTTTATTACCTATCCCTAACGTAAATACGCTAGAAACCAGTGAGTTACACATGGCCCTGACTTCTATTGCCAGTAACGATAATGTCTCAGCGGTTTCACAAGGGTTTATCAGTTCTGGTATTAGTGGGGAAGCACTGATCATATTCCACGACTCTAGCTTTAAAGATATGGCTAAGTTACTTAAATATGATGAAAAGCTAGACGACCATATTGAAATAGAGGTGATGAATGACATCTCTAATATACTGATAGGGGCATTTTTAAGTGGCCTTGCAGAGCAACTTGACATTCATTTCAGTCAAGGACAACCTAACGTATTAGGTCAGCATTGTCATGTTGAAGATTTAATCACCGACAGACAAGCACATTGGCAAAAAACACTAGCGATAGAAGTTAACTATGCTATTGATAATTACAATATTAAATGCGATCTTTTACTGTTATTTACAGAAGACTCCATTGATACACTTACTAACAAAATAGGATACTTACTAAACTAATGAGTGCAAGTATAGAGCTTAAAGATATCCATTGGCTAATCGATATGGTGCAAAATATCGATGTTGGTTTAGTGGTTATTGATTTAGAGATGAATGTTCAAGTGTGGAATGGTTTCATGGAAAACCATTCTGGTCTTCTTACTGCGCATGTTGTAGACAGAAAATTAAACGAACTTTTTACCGATATTCCCAAAGATTGGTTACAGCAAAAACTGGATACGCTTTGTGTATTAAAAAACAAGGCATTTACAACCTGGGAACAGCGCCCGTACCTTTTTAAATTTAAAAGTTACCGCCCTATTACCAGTAATTCTGAATTTATGTATCAGAATGTTACCTTTTTGCCACTCAGTGATATTACCCAAAAAGTCACACAAGTCTGTCTGATTATTTACGATGTCACAGATGTTGCTTTGAATAAACAAATGGCTTTAGAAGCGAACCGTAAATTAAAGCATTTAAGTCATACTGATACCTTAACGCAATTACACAATCAAGGTTACTGGAGAGAATGTTGTCAGGCGGAATACAAACGCCATACTCGTACACAACAGCCTTCTTCATTAATCATGCTTGATATTGACCACTTCAAAAATGTTAATGATACTTACGGTCATCCGTTTGGTGATGAAGTTATCAAAAAAGTAGCTGATTGTATTAGAGAAAACATGCGTGAGACAGATATTGCAGGTCGTTATGGTGGTGAGGAATTTGCGTTAATCTTGGTTGATACTAACTTGGAAAGTGCCAAACTTGTTGCTGATCGTATTCGTGCTAGCATTGAAGCATTAGCTCTTAAGCATCAAAATAAAGTCGTTAAAATAACATCAAGCTTTGGTGTTTCTCATATTACGGGTAACGTACCTAACTATGAAAACTGGATCAAAACAGCTGATCTCGGTCTGTATATTGCTAAAGATACAGGCAGAAACAAAGTCGTAGTAAGTCCGCATTAAATAATTTCACCAATGCGCAGACAATAAAAAGGCCTCTCACAATAAGTATTGTGAGAGGCCTTTTTATTGCTAAGTTATCAACTTAGCAATGTTTATGTCTGTTATAGCCATGACAATCAATGGAGGAAACACTAAGAAACCACAAAGGTTATTTTTATTAACTCACGCTAACTTGATCATAACCCGATGATTTTGCATCACTTAAGGCAGCATCTGCTTTAAACATCAATGCTTTCATTGAGTTTTCATCGCTTGGAAAAACACTTGATAAACCTAAGCTCATTGTGAGGTAGTCACTCACTGGAGAAGAAGCATGGTCCATTGCGAGCTCTTGAATAGAAGAACGTAACCCTTCAGCTACTTTTAAACCTTTAGTTGCATTGCCACCCTTCACTAAAGCAACAAATTTTTGTGCTTCAAGTCGAGCAACAAAACATTCTAACTCTTCACTTTTACTTTTTAGTGTACAAGCAGCAATCAAAAGAATGTCTTCACTGGTTTGCTGTCCATGCAACTTCGCATACTCATCAAAGAAGTCGAGTTCACAGATAACCATTGATAATAACTCTTCATCACGTGAAGCTTCTTGCCATGCATTAACAAAATAAGTATTAAAGTCACGACGATCAGGAATCTGCATTTCAGTCATTAAACGATCGAAGTCACTCAATTCTGGTGCAGAAATTTTTTCAAGTTCAATAGCACTACTTGCTAATCCATTCTCTTTATTTTTCAGTTCAGCACTACCGCTTACCTGATTACGGCCTGATTTTTTAGCACACTGTAATGCGATCACTGATTTTTTCATTAAGACTTTCATAGATGTCGGATAAACACTTGAAATACCAATACTTAATGTGACCACATCACTCACTTGAGAGTGTTTATGCTCTGTACGTGATTTTTCTACTGCAACCCTTAATGACTCCGCAATTTCATGAGCAGCCTCAACGTCACCGCCTTTAATTAAAATAGCAAATTCATCGCCACAGTAACATGCTAAATAGCAGCCAAATTTTTCACAGGTGTTTTTAAGTGCGAGGCCAATAACCAATAACATAAAGGCAGAGCCTTGATGGCCATAATGGTCATTGTAGTCTTTGAAGAAATCAATTTCACAAATGAGTACAGACAGTAATTCGCCCTCTTCACTCGCCTGTTGCCAGTATTTTTCATATTGCACATCAAACGCATGACGATCAGCAATATTCATTTGTGACATTACTTGTTCAAATGCAGAGCTTTCAGAGCTAACTTTTTCTTCGGGGTTTTGATAATTAGCGATGTCCACAACAGCTTCGTTATTTACCAGATCGTAAGCGTCACTACTGTTTTTTGTGTGATTAGATTGTGCCATCCGCTATTCCTTTACCGTAGTTTCTCTATTAACCTAAGCTATAAATGCTAGTTGGAATAGAGTTATTTCAACTAATTACAATAGGTCACTACGATATTATCTGTAAGCGGCATTTTTAGTTCACTAAATACCGCATTTCAACACAAGGGAATTTGCGAGGCCTCACACTTTTGTTCTATAACTGATGAATACAAACATAATTCATCAGTTAATTTGTTAAGAGAGCATTATTTAACTATGGAATTCATTACATGCAAGTAACGTATTTTCGATCAACGTTGCTACTGTCATTGGACCTACACCACCGGGAACCGGTGAAATCCAAGCAGCACGCTCTTTAGCAACATCAAATTCAACGTCGCCCGTGATTTTTCCGTTTTCTAAACGATTAATACCCACATCGAGTACGATCGCGCCTTCTTTTACCCACTCACCAGGAATAAAGTTAGCTTTACCACGTGCAACCACTAAAATTTCAGCACGCTCAACATGACTTTGTAGATCTTCGGTAAAACGGTGACAGGTTGTTGTTGTACAACCAGCAAGTAACAACTCTAATGTCATTGGGCGACCGACGATATTAGATGCGCCAACAACAACGGCATGTTTACCACGAATATCGACACTAATGGCTTCAAGCATACTGATCATGCCACGCGGTGTACAAGAGCGTAATAATGGAATGCGTTGTGCTAAACGGCCAACATTATAAGGGTGGAAACCATCAACATCTTTGTTAGGATGAATACGCTCAATCACTGTCGTTTCATCTAAACCATCAGGCAGTGGGAATTGGACTAAAATGCCATCAATCGTTGCGTCTGCATTTAATTCATCAATTAAGGCTAAAAGTGCATCCTGTGACGTGCTTGCAGGTAAATCAAATGCTTTTGATGTAAAGCCTACTTTCTCACAGGTTTTACGTTTACTTCCCACATAAATTTGTGATGCAGGGTCGCCACCCACTAGTATTACTGCCAATCCAGGAACACGTAATCCTTTTGCTACTCGCTGTGCAACGCCTTGTGCTACTTTATCCGTAATTGCAGCCGCAATTGCTTTTCCATCAATGATTTGTGCAGACATGTTCCATTCTCTATATGTTGAAGTAAAAAGTGAGGTTCCATTTGTGCGCATTATCGCAAAACTGAGCATTGATGTCACATAAATTGCATTAGATAAGCGCCCAAAGTATTAAAAAACCAGCTGATTTATTAATTAAAAGGGTTAATATAAAGATTAAGATCAAAGGTTTATTCTGAAGCTTCGCTACACTGCTTTTCATTTTTCTAAGGGAATGTATGAACATTGCATTATCTCCATTGTTACGTCGCCTTATCTCAGACTCAAATATTCATGCCGGTTTTCGCGTTTTTATTGCCATGGTTATTACGTTTATTCCCTCTATTGGCAACTTCACATCAAAAGTATTCGACCAACCTGCATTAAATATTTCTATCTCACTTTGTTTAGGCGTGATGGCCTGTGCCATTGTAGAAACCGATGATAACCACATAGGAAGACGAAAATTCATGGCTGCTATTTTGACCTGTTTTTTCATTGCCTCATCATGTGTCGAATTATTAATGCCTTACCCGGTGTTATTTTCACTGGGTTTATTATCTTCAAGTTTTGTTTTTATGATGCTCGGCGCATTAGGGACGCAATACAGTAAGGTGGGATTTGGTTCCATTTTAATCGCCATTTATACGATGATCGGACACCAAGATGGCATTGCCTGGTTTGTACAACCCCTACTACTTTCCATCGGTGCACTTTGGTATGGCTTATTTTCAATTATTTGGAATTTCTATAACCCCAACCGCTCACTGCGCGAACAACTCGCACAGCTATTTTTCTCATTGAGCCGTTACAAACAGCAAAAATCAGCTCTGTTTAATGAAGTACAAGGACATAGCCAACAAGCCTTGTATGCGATTCGCCAACAATTGGCAATTCGTAACATTTCAATTATGGCGCGTCTACAGCAATCGCAAAACATCATACAATCGCGTTTTAATGTCTGCCAAAAACAAAATGAACTACAGCAATTAAATCACTTCTATATTGTCGCCGAACAAATTCATGAACGTATTACCGCGAGCCAATATTTATACAGTCAGTTAGAAAATAGTTTTGGTAAAAGCCAAATATTAGAAGGTTATCACCAGTTATTTTTAGAACTCAGCGAAGATTGTTTCCAATTGGGTGTAGCAATCAATGATAAAAAACATTACCAACATTCACGCCGATTAGCCTGGACCATGAAAGCACTGGCAGACCAATTAAAATTACTCAAACAACGACTACAGCTGACTGAAGACAATCACGAAGCAATGTTAGCGTTACAAGCTATCTATGAAAATCTACAAGGTGTAGATGATTTATTAAAGTCAGTCAGCCAACAAAGTGAACTCACTGTTATTACCTTAGACACCGAAAATGCAGTCAAACCCGCGTACTGGAAAACGCTGATAAACGCGATGTCGCCAAGCAATAGTACTTTCAAACATGCAATACGTATCAGTATCAGTTTAGTACTGGCCTTTGTTATTCAGCAGGCATTTCAACTTGAACATGGTTTTTGGCTCTTACTCACTGTGTTATTTGTTTGTCAGCCCAGTTTTAGTGAAACACGTAAGCGCCTAATGCAAAGAACACTGGGTACTCTAGCGGGCATATTACTCGGTTATCCGGTTTTACTGTTAGTTGATAACAGTTGGATTCAGGTCTTTTTTATGATTACCAGTGCCTTTTTCTTCTTTAACTATTTACGCACTAATTATGCATTGGCGGTTATCTTTATTACCTTGTTTGTGATGTTTGTTTTTAATCTATTAACCGGCACTGGCATCGATATTTTACCGGCACGTATATTAGAAACGCTACTGGGCTGTATATTGAGTGTGTTAGCGATTAGTTTCATTTTTCCCGATTGGCAATTCCAACGTTTCCCTTCGTTAGTAAGGGACCTGTTAACCTTAAGTAATCGCTATTTTAATGTGGTCAGTCAGCAGTATCAATTTGGGCGCAGTGAAAACTTAAACTATCGCTTAACCCGCTTTCAAACCTTTCAAGCAGATGCGAAGTTAACCTGTGCATGGCAAAGTATGCTTTTTGAGCCCACTTCAAAACAAAAGCTTAACCGCGAAGTTTATGCCTTAGTGAATCGCTGTGATGCCTTAGTGTCCTATATTGCAGCACTTGCATCACATCGTCATAAGTTCGACGAGTTTGAGCACAATATCGCGCTACAAGGGTTAATTAGTGCAACGGCTAAACAAATAGCCTTCGCCTATAACCCACAACAAGTCGATGAAGCACAACTGGTCATTACCATCGAAGAGTTTGAAAACTACAAACCAACACTTTCAGGTGAAGCATTATTAATCGTTGAGCAACTGCGTTTAATCGCATTTACGGCCCTAGATATACAAGTGCTATTACAACAGGTAGACTTCAACAACCAGAAAGTAAAAAATAGGAATAAACGTGTTATTTAACGGCCAACAATACCCAACAGACAGCCAAGGTTATCTTTTAGATTCAACACAGTGGACGGAAGCTTTAGCCACAGAGATTGCTCAATTAGAATCTGTTTTATTGACCGATGAACATTGGCAAGTGGTATTTTTTGTACGTGAGTTCTATCTTGAATTTAATACCTCTCCCGCTATTCGAGCACTCGTCAAAGCGATGCAAAAAAAGTATGGTGCAGAGTTAGTTAACAGCCGTTATCTCTACCGTTTATTTCCAGAAGGTCCCGCAAAACAAGCAACAAAAATAGCAGGATTACCTAAACCTGCACGTTGCATATAGTGAATAAAGCACTAAAAAACGACTAAACATTTAATCAAGGAATCTAGCAATGCCAAAAGCAAGTGATGTAAAAAAGAATAGCGCTATCGAATTTAACAACAGTGTTTATATCATTAAAGACATTGAACGTTCAGTACCTCAAGGCCGTGCCGGTGGTAGTTTATACCGCATGCGTATGTACAATGTAGTGACCGGTGCTAAAACCGATGAAACATTTAAAGATGGCGACATGTTAACAATGGCCGACCTTATTCATCGTGACGTAATGTATTCTTACGCAGATGGTGATGAGCTGGTGTTCATGGATAATGAAGATTACACACCTTACAATTTCTCAAAAGAGCAAATTGAAGATGAATTACTGTTTATCACTGAAGCAACACAAGGTTTACAAGTTTTAGTGATTGATGGCCAAGCCGTTGCACTTGAATTACCACAAACTGTTTCACTGACGATTACAGAAACTGACCCGTCTATCAAAGGTGCATCAGCTAGCGCACGTACTAAACCTGCAACACTAGAAACAGGTTTAATCGTACAAGTACCTGAGTACATTGCGAGCGATGAGACAATTAAAATTAATACAGCAGAAAAGAAATTCATGAGCCGTGCTTAATCACACCGCCATATAATACCAATTACAATATATAATTGAATTGGTATAAAAACAAAAAGGGGGTTAAGTATTTTACTTAACCCCCTTTTTTTAGCGCTTAATAATACTAAAACAAGGTGTATTACTGACCTTCTGCAATATTAACAAAGCAGCTTAACTAACAAGACTTAACCCAGCCTCACTACGGCGTAGAATAACCATCGCACCAGAAACATGGTCTAGGCCCACCAGCGGTCGTACAATCACTTCCATTTTATCCACTAATTTATCATCGGCTAAACGGCGTAACAAACACTCCTGATGAAAGTCCTGTTGTTTATTCAACGCGTTATACAACCAATGTGTCGCACTCATTTCCGTTTGTTTAAGGTTAACCAAAAACAGTGACAACGGTTGTGTCAGCAGTGCCTGTTGATCAAAACCAAGCCACTTTTCCGCCGGCGGATTAACATAAGTAATGAGCCCTTGATCATCTACGGTAATAATAATATCGCCAATGGCATTTAATAAGGCTTCATTAAGTTTATGTTTTTCATCAAGACGCAAAAATAAAGATTCAAAGGTCGTATATAACCCCCCTAATTCACTATTAAGTAAAAAATTACTATGACGTTGTTCGGGTAATTTTAAGGTTGTTTCAGCCATGTGCATGTCACGGAGTAAATTCCCTAACGGCTTAGTCACAAAACGTTTTATTAAATATAAAGCCACAAAAGTACTCAATAAAAACACACCTAACTGTATCGCTAGGCGGATATAAAACGTCGTTATTCTATTGTTATTAACCGTCAGTTTTAGGTTGATTTTAAACGGCAGTAGCAACTCAGCATCGGCAAATAAATCGTAAGTAAATGAGTCAAAATAGGCAAGTTGTTGTCTATTGATTTCACGGGCGACTAAGCTATCATCTAATTTAAAGCGCACATTCTTTTGCATCGCTTCGCTATCAATTAAAAACAGAGATTTGTCCATACTTTGACTAATATTATCGACCTTTTTCCCATTTAACAGTGAGAATACCGTCAAGTAACCATTGCTGGTATAATTTTTTTGTGAATCAAAAATAGGTGTTTTAACATAATAAAAAATACGCTGCTGTACGATCACTAAGCCTTTTTTATTATCGTTATTAACCTCTTGCATGAGGCCACTCAGTTCTCGGTGAAGCGATAGTTCCAGGTCACTCACTGAATGAATGATCTGACCATTATTATCTTGTACGAATACCGTGTTAAATTGATTATTAGCTAATAATGACGGCGCGAGTCGCTGTTTAATATAGCGTTCGTTTTGACTGTGAAGTAACGTACTGGTAATCGACCAATCATCAAAGGAGGCAGAAAATTTATTCAAGGTTTGATGATTATTCACAATTTGATAAAGCTGATCATCACTTGCATAAGAGTACACAAATTCTAACAACTGTTCGTATTCATTATTGAACAGATTGATAAAAAATCGTTTATATTTTTCAGCATTTGTATCGCGCCAATGTTTCTGCTCAGACTTATATTCAAACAGGTCAAGTGAGCTATTAACAACAAAGAAAAACAAAAAAATTGAGCTACATAAGAGCATTAAACGATTATCAAATTTATTATGCCACTTCATTATTTTTCTCCATATTTTTGTTTTGGTAGCCACAAACTTCAGTGGCTAGTAATAACAGGCCAGAGCAAAGCGCAGTTACTTTTTCAGTCAGTTCAGATTCAGAATAGCTCAGCGCGTGTAACTCTAACTCACAAGCTACGTCACCTAATTGAGAGGCACCTAAATATAAAACACAACCTTTGATTCGATGTGCACAACTTTGTAAGCTTTGTATGTTTTCCTGTTTATGTAACGCCTCAACCTCTTTGCAATCATTTTCCACTCCCTGTAAAAAGGCCTGAAATATAATGCCAATTAACTCTTCATCACCTGCATTAGATTCAAATACATGGTCAATATCTAAGTGTGTGAATCCATATGAATGCGCCCTACTCTCTACACTTTTTTGTTCTTGTTCTTGAACAGGAAAGAAGTCTGTAAGATCGCTGCCAACATCAATTTCAAGGTCTAGGTCGAGACCACTGATGCTTTCCATGCCCATCTCAATATCAATATCAATATCAAGGTTAGCGCTACTGTCATTCGTACTTGTACTATCACTCTGTATTTCTTGATTAAATATCGCATCAAAATCATAATCACTGATCACGTCAGCTTGTTTATCTTGATTAAATAACAACGCAAAATCATCATCACTCAAGAACGAATCAGCGACCTCTGGTAACAGCGATAATTCTTCAATATTGAGTGGAGTACTCGTTTCTGGATAAATTTTCATTAATCCCGCGAGCAATTTATTTTCTAATACTTCAGACGGACAAGGCTTAGAGAGGTAATCATCAAATCCGGCATCAATACAACGTTTAGACGCACCACTTAATGCATCTGCTGTTAACGCGATGATCCAAGGTTTTTGATCTATTTTTAGTTTTCTTAGCTCGCCTGCCAGCTCGAAACCATCCATTTCAGGCATATGGCAATCAGAAATAACAATGTCATAATCATCATTTTTAAAGTATTCAAGTGCCTCTGCACCATTAACGGCTAACGTAAGGTCAGTAATACCTAAGCGCTTAAGTTGTCCTTCAATCACTTTGCGATTAACGGCATTATCTTCTGCTAATAACAGTTTTAACCTTGATAAATGTGCAGAAGCTTGTGGTTTAGCTTTCACAAGATCCAGGCGTTTATCTTGTACTGGCACATCAACTGCTGTTAACGGTAATGCAATGGTAAAAACACTACCAAAACCGATTTTAGAATGCACGGTTATCGTGCCTTGCATCTCATCAACGATTTCTTTACAGATACTTAAACCCAGCCCAGTTCCACCAAAGCGACGGGTAATATCACCTTCGGCTTGTACAAAGGGGTCAAATAAAGTATTTAATTTATTCTCCGGAATACCGATACCACTGTCTCTGACTTCGATATGAATCAGCTGTTTTACCGTCCCGTCTAGCTCAGAGTAGTGATCATCAATCAACTGCAGGCGCAGCTCTACGTAACCTTTTTCTGTAAACTTTAAGGAGTTAGAAATAATATTATTAACCACTTGCATCAAGCGAATACCGTCAGTGACGTAGTTTTGCTTCAGCTTTTCATCTACAAATAAATTAAAATTTAAACCACTTGATGCCGCCTTATGACGAAACGTATCCATCACGCCCTGCAATACTGCCTTAAGGTCTGTTGGCAGTGTTTCAAGGGTTAATTTTCCAGCATCCATTTTAGAAAAATCAAGTACGTCGTTCAGTAAGGCCATTAAATTACGTGCAGAGCTATTAAGCGTGCTTAGTAAATCATCTTGCTCAGCTGAAAGTTCGGTAAAAGTAAGTGCTTCAGCCATCCCTAAAACACCGTTCATGGGTGTACGAATTTCATGGCTCATTCGAGCTAAAAACTCAGTTTTTGATCTGGCTAACTCAACCGCTTTATCCGTTGCAATTTCAGATTTTTTAAGGGCTTTTTCTATTTTAATTTGTTGCTCTCGGCGCGTGCGATACTGCCATTGATAAAGCACAAACAGTAATACAAAAATCAGCAACACAATGACACTAATAATGACGATTCTATCAACGATGCGTGATTTGAAATTATCATCTAATGAGGTTAATAACTGTTGTTGCCAACCTAAATGTAAGGTCTCTTGAAAATCGACACCAAGGCGTTGAATGCCCGAATTTAAAAGCGTGACAAAATTACTGTTCTTTTTATTAACACCAATACGTAATACTAAGTCGTCTTTGATATCGTCTATCTTATATATATCTAAATTGCTCACGTGCATAGTGGCCATTAAATTTGCAATATTTAAAATATTACCAAAATAGGCATCTACATCTCGGTTAGCAACGGCAGACATCGCTTCCTCTGAGGTTGCAAAAATAGACAGTTTAATACCTGGTATATAACGTTTTAACATTTCCGTTTCATGTAAACCGCGCACAGCCGCGACATGTAATCCGGTTAGTTTTTCGATGGCGTTGTAAGACTTGTAACTAACGATGGCTAATTGCGCTTGGTCGATACCTTGAGTAAATTGCAAATAATTAGAGCGTTTATCTGTTTTAAATAACCCGGGGAAAATATCAACTTGTTGTTTCTTTAAGGCTTCAAGTATTTCATTAAATGAATCATAACGTTTTGCTTCAAAAGTAATGCCCATCGAAGCGCTAAGCGCTTCAAGATACTCAATATAATACCCTTTTACAGTGATATCATTTTCAATAAAATAGGGAGCTGCACCCTGCGCCATATAAGCAAAGGTTAATACTGGATTATCTACCAACGCTTCCTGTATAGATTGGCTAATGCCCTTTTCATAACTACCCGCCAACAATTCAAACACATTGCTATCCGCGGTAAATAAACGCTCCCATATAAACACTAATTTTTGTTGGTCTAAATTACGAATGCCTCGATTGATATCCAGCATTAAGTCTTTTTCGAAATAACGTGTAATGGCGCGCAGAGGCACACTTTCATCGAGATATTCAGAAATGTAATTACCGTAATAGGCACTTTTTTCATACTCTACTTGGGCAACAAGAGGCGCCCATGACCATACATAATCAGACTCATTGCTAAACAAGCGTGTACTGCTACTCACACTCTTTCGTTGCAAGCGGTTACCGATCGTCGTTTGAAAGAAACTAGGCTCTAATACCGAAATAGTTTTGTGTGTTTCTCGGGCATTAACATGGCGATACAATACCGTTTTTAAGGCCACATACGGAATACTATACAAATAACTTGAGCGATTTTTTGATTCATAAAAACCCGTCGAAATAATATCGATATCATGTCGATTTAAGGCACTTTGCATTTCATTAACCGGGTATTCAGCAAAGCTGACATGGTAATTATATTGTTCACCCCAATACAGCCAATATGCCTTGATAAACTGTGTCAATTGCTGGTATTGATCAACGCCAGCAACAGCACGGCTCTGCGGCAATCCAACAATCACCTTAGTAAGGGCAGATACCTTACCTGTTGTTACTTGTTCGGCAGCGTTTACTTGACTAAAAACGCTTAATAAAACCAGCATTATGAGTAAAGGATATTTTCGTATAGCGGTTAAATTCAAACCTAAGTGCTCCTATAAATACCCATGCTACTTCAAGATGCAAAGTCAGCAAGGGAAATTGTGCCGAGATACCAGGCATAAAATTGAAGCCTAGCATTCTAAGTCGATATTTTATAACGACGTAGATGGGTACAAGTTACCTTGCCCTACGGGGCGCAAGCTCGCTTGTTATTCAACCATGGCAACCCAGCGTTACAACAATCGAAAAGTGAATAACAATAAGGGATTAACGTCTTTTTTAATCCTACCGTTAGAAGGTTCACGTAGTTAACGTTCTAACGGTTACCTCATGTTGTGCCTTGCTCTGGTTATCGAGCTTGTGCCTGACAAAGCATCTTGAGGTAGCATGGGTAACATGGACCGCTATTCTATTTGTATTAATCACACAACTCTGTTCTTTAAAGAACAGAGTTGTGTGATTAATAACCTCATAATGCGACTTCTTTAGAACCTGCATTAGAAAAGTGGAAGCATTGATGAGTAATTTTAATTTTGATAAAACACGCCCTATTTTAGTCATTGACGATTGCCCTATGTATCGTACTGCGACCCAAGGCATGTTATTAAAATTTGGTTTTAGTCAAAAACAAGTCCACCTTGCGCACGATGCCAAAATGGCGTTGAAAAAATGTGCCACACAAAACTTCCAATTGGTGATGTGTGATTATAATTTAGGCGACGCTAAAAATGGTCATCAGCTGATTGATGAGTTGCAACATAAAAAGCTATTAGCTGCCGATTGTATTCTGTTGATCGTTACCGGTGATGCTTCGTCTGATGTGGTACGTGGATTTGCTGAATTATCACCCGATGGTTATATGGTTAAGCCATTGAGTTACTCAACTTTTAGTAAAAGACTGCCAGGTATTGGTAAACAAAAAACCTCGTTATCAACTTTGTTAACGAGTTTTGCTAATGGGCAGTTTACCGAGAGTTTAACCTTTGCTGAAGAAGCGATATTTTTAGGCCAGGATGTTGCCTTTAATGCACAGATCATTAAAGCCAAAGCGTTATTAAAATTAGGCAAGACAAATGATGCACGAAATCTTTTAATTACTCTGCGTAAAGGATCAAACTCAGCACAAATAACACTGTTACTAGCAGAGGTGTTTATTGAACAACGCCACTTCCAATATAGTGAACAATTATTAACGTCACTTATCGCTGAGCCAGCTTACAAAACAGCCGCATTGCACCTATTAGCCACTCAGTATTTTGAGCAAAACCAGTTCTCTAAAGCATTAGAAACAATCACAGAGTCAGTCAAAGCTTCACCAAATAATATTCAACGCCATAAAATAAAAACCATGATTGCGTTGGCAGACTTTCAAATAAGTGCCGCAGCCGATGCCATAAAAACAACCAAGCTTCGTGTGCAAAACTCATTTCGTGACACCATAGAAATACATCAACTGGCGGCCATGATTTGCCTTGACCAATTACAATTTTGCGACGTAAAAGACAAAAAATTACACAGCGATCGCTTTATGCTGTTATGTAAAGTATGGCGTACACAATTTATTCAAACACAATATAAAGCGATGGAATTAATTGCAATGGCCCGTTTTTATACATTACGTGGCGCACATAAAAAAGCCAAACTGATGTTAAGCGAGTATCAATCATGGCTTTCAGTAAACCCTGAACATACTGAACAAGCGATCTGCTTAATTGAGTTATCAAAAACGCAGCTTTTACTGGGTTTAAGCAAAGAATATCGATTAACCTCGAAAGCCATAACGCCTCTTTTACAAGAGACACAAATATTAGAAGATAAAGCCCTGCATTTTTATTATGCAAGATGGTGTAACCAAGTTGAAAGTAATAACAGTGAAGCTGATGAGTTCAAAAAACAAGCGTCAAAATTGATAAAAGAAGAATATTTTGAGCGATCAGTATTGTTGCTTTTGCGTGCGTTAACGCTTAATAGTAACGATCTTGAAACACTGGCTTTACTGCACAACAACTTGACAAAGGCATGGCCTAAGTCATGGAGCAAACAAGAAGTTCGTAGTTTAGCCTTGTATTGTTTTGAACAACTACGCCATAGTAGTATTGCAGAAACAAAAGCATTCATACTTAATAATCAACGCCTCAGCAAGCAGTTTAAACTTGTTAAGTCAGTCGCTTAAACCGGTAAATATGATGAAAATTACACATATATTAGTCGTTGAAGACGATGTTTTTCAACAAAAAACATTAAAAAGCATGCTGCAAAAAACCTGTGATGCCCCTGTACACATTGTTAATAATGGTAAACAGGCGATCGACTATTTAACGGCTGGCCACCAGCCGAATCTTATCTTATGCGATCTTAATATGCCTGAAATGGATGGTATCGAGTTGCTCCGTCGTCTTGCACAAAAAGAGACTGATGCCTATATTGTGCTGTCGAGCTCTGTTGCCCCGGACCTTCAGCAAGCAGTGATGCGCATGGCTAATTATTATGGTTTACAAAGAATCACTAACTTAAATAAGCCCATTAGTATTGCTAAGTTACAACATCTTTTTTCTAATCTACCTAAAGAGCATGTACGTACGAATCAATGCAATATTCAAATAAATGACAGCGATATAATCAATGCGTTTAAAGACGATCAATTTACGCCACATTTTCAAGCGCATTTTGAACGTGAAGCATTACAAATAACCGGCGCAGAAGCGCTGATTCGCTGGCAACATCCTGAACATGGTTTATTAACGCCCTATTATTTTTTAGACCGCGTTTACCAGCTCAATTTAGGCACGCAGTTAACCAAGATGATGCTAGATAATTCTATTCATCGCTGTGCAAATTGGCACCAAAATGGTTGGCCGTTGCATATTTCAGTCAACGTTTCACATTCCGATTTAGCCGATGTCACCTTTACCGATATGGTACTGTCATTGCTTGCGCATTATAAATTGCCTAATCGATACCTCACTGTTGAAGTGACAGAAACGGAATTATCGCCAAACTTAGCGCAATCATTAGAGAACTTAACCCGTTTGCGCCTTAATGGTGTTGAAGTCTCCATTGATGACTTTGGTACCGGTCACTCTTCTTTAAGCCAGTTAATTTATAGTCCTTTTACTGAGCTCAAAATAGACCAATCATTCACCAACAATATGATGTCTGATAATAAACAGATGGCCGCGGTAAAAGGCTCGATTGCTATCGCTAAAAGTTTGGGATTACGCATTGTTGCTGAAGGCGTTGAAGATCAAGCGACGCAGGATGCGTTAGTTGATATGGGCTGTGATTTATTGCAGGGTTATTACCTTTCGAAGCCCATTTCAGAACAAGCATTTTCACTTTTATATAAAGATTCAATAAAATCATCAACCAGCAAGCGAGCAAGCTAAGCCAGTGATCGTTATATTGCATTAACATATTGACTCGCCTTTGCTATATTTAATACTCCTACCGATAAGTTTGAGTATTAAATGCAGCAATATGACGTTGAAAAAATAAAATGGCCCACCTCGCTTTCTGCAACGGTAAAAGAAAAACTACTCAATATCGCCTACTACGGGGATAATTTCACTCCACAAGTGTCCACCAATGCAAAACCTCAGCATCCAGGTGTTTATTATTTTATCCGCGGTTTAGCGACCTTCTCTTACACCACCTCTAATATGAAGAATATTCGCGGTTGTGTGTTTGGTGGCGGGGATTGGATTGGTGCAAATTCACTGTTTAGAGAAAAAAGCTTATTTCTAGTACCAGAAACATTAACACCGATTGAGTTTCTGTATTTCCCTCGCGACAAAATTGAGAAATTAAGTATGACTTCACCGGAAGTGTATCAATGGTTATTTTATTGTATTGGTAATACTCAACCTAAAATAATGCAATCACAACTCACCGCGTTACATGATAAAACCTGTCGTATTGTTTATACCTTGCTGGAACTCGCCCGATATACCCCGGTGTTATTAGGTTCAACGCCTTCCATTCGCATATCGCAACAACAACTAAGTACAGTGACGGGATTATCTCGCCCGCGCATTAACGAAGTGTTAAAGACGTTAGAGAAAAAAGGCGAGATATCACTAGAACGAGGCTGTATTCATATCGTCGAACAAGCAGGATTAGATAAATACCTCGATGAGCTTAATACCATGTTTCATGATCCACGCGACAATATCGCATAATATGTCACGATTTGCTAAATAGCCCTTTCTAAGTTGAGTAAAAAATGATTTAATCAAGGCATTAAATGTCACAAATTATTTTATTTACATTAACTAAGAGGTTAAATATGAACGAATTACTTTCTATTACAACATCACCCTGGCTTTGGTTTGTTGCTGTTCTATTATTTACCATTAAAAAAGGTATCTATTTTGTACCACAAAATCGCGGTTATGTTATCTATACCATGGGTAAATACTCAGGCACATTAAACGCAGGCCTTAATTTCATTATTCCTTTTATTCAAAGCGTCGCCGCAGATCGTAATTTAAAAGAGCAATCTCTGGATATCGCATCACAATCTGCGATTACTAGAGATAATATTACTCTGCAAATTGATGGCATATTATTTATGAAAGTCATTGATGCAGGTGCCGCCACAAATAATGTAACAGACTACAAATTAGCCGTTATTCAACTCGCAATGACATCAATGCGTAACGCCATCGGTTCAATGGAGCTCGATGAATGTTTCCAGAATCGTGACACTATTAATGCACAAATTTTAGGTGCGATGACTGAAGCGACTCAACCTTGGGGTGTCATGGTCACTCGTTATGAAATTCGTGATATCACGCCACCACAGTCAATCAAAGAAGATATGGAAAAACAGATGACCGCAGAACGTGAAAAACGTAGCGTTATCTTAACCGCACAAGGTGTTAAAACATCGGCAATTACTGAAGCTGAAGGCTTAAAAGCAGCGCGTGTCCTTGATGCAGAAGGTGCAAAAGCCGAGCAAGTATTAGCAGCTGAAGCTGAAAAAGAGAAACGCGTATTAGAAGCACAAGGTAAAGCGGAAGCGATTCGTCTTGTTGCAGAAGCAGAAGCAAGCGCGCTTAAAGTGATTGGTGAGCAAGCTTCAACGGCCCAAGGTAAAAAAGCCGTAGAATTAACACTGGCACAAGATGCCATAAAAGCACATGCGGCGATTGCCCATGAAGGAACCATTGTATTAACTGACGGTAATACCGGTGAAAACATCGCAAATACTGTTGCACAAGCGATCGCTGTTTCTAGCTCATTAAAAGTGGCCGACTAATCAAAGGAGAACAAGATGGATACTGTGATTGATTATCTTTTTTCAAACCATGATAAATTATTATATCTGCTAGCAGGTGTCTCACTGCTTGTTGAACTTACCTTAATTGGCTTAAGTGGTCCGTTATTGTTCTTCGCGATGGGCTGTGCATTAACAGGCGCATTGGTCTCACTTAACCTTATTTCTACATGGGAAATGGAATTACTGTTTGTGGGTATTTTTACAGTCTTAAGTAGTTTACTTATGTGGGGACCGCTTAAACAGTTCCAAGGGACCGGTAAAGTCAGTGATAACAGCAGTGATATGATTGGGCAAATTGTGGCAGTCAGTGAAACCGTGACACATTCTGCCGGTTCAGTCCGTCATTCTGGTGTTAACTGGACCGCACGTTTAGCTGAAGACAGTGATAATGAAAGCATTGATGTTCAGCAACATGTGAAAATATGTGCCGTCAACGGTAATATTTTGATTGTTAAATAACTCGCCCTTCATCAAAAAGCAATACCCTGCTTAATATAATACTTCATAACTTGTTACCCCTGATATTAACAACCAGCACACATAACATTACATAGATCATTTTATAGAACAATATAAATGTGCATTGTCATATTAGACAATGGTTAATCAGGTATTAAAATTACATTAACAGAGTGACATATTTTATTCTCAAGGTTTGATAGAACGATAGTCATAATGAGAAGTCTCACTGCTATCGCTAATTTAAAGGAATAATAATGAAAAAATTCAACAGGGCATTAATCCTACTCCTGCTCTTACAAAGCCCATTATTAATGGCCAATGATGATATTTCCACACGTATTGTCGGTGGTGTAGACAGTATAGAAGGAAAATGGCCCTGGGTAGTCAGCGTCAATGCAGGCGGTTTTGTTTGTGGCGGTTCATTGATTAACAGCAATACCGTGTTAACAGCTGCGCACTGCTTATTCAATAGTGGTACACCTATCCTTAGCAGTGCTGTCACTGTCAAAGTGGGTGAATATGATAAAAAATCAACCCCAGCCACTGCGACAACCAATATCATTAATATTAGTGTGCATGAGAACTATGATCCTTCGGATAACGCAAGCGGTGATGATATTGCCCTACTCCACCTAGATACACCAATAAACGATGTAACCCCTATCACCTTGCTTGATGCAAATAATACAACGTTGGCCGTTGCGAGTGAATACTCAGTCACCGCAATGGGCTGGGGATCTACAGTCGGTTATTCTCCCGGTCAAGAAGTAGTACCCGCTTTATCTAACATATTAAAAGAGGTTGAATTACCGTTACAAACCGATGCCGCGTGTAGCACTAATTTGGGCGCGAATTACGATTCATCCTCGATGATTTGTGCGGCACCTGTTTCGGGTGGAAAAGACTCTTGCCAAGGGGATAGTGGGGGTCCGTTAGTTTATCATCATGCTGGTCGTTGGAAGCAAATCGGTATTGTCAGCTGGGGAGCAGGTTGTGCTTCAGCAGGCAACCCTGGTGTCTATACTCGTGTTGCAAATTATGCGAGCTGGATAACAGCGGTTACTAGCAACCTCTATCTTAAAAATAAATTGAACTACCCTTACACCCCAATCAATGCGACATCAACGCAAACACTCTTGATTGCGAATAATGCGGCAGAAACTGCCAATATTACTTTGGCACTATCTGGATCAGATACATTTTCTTACACGCAAGGCACCTGTGACACTATTTTAGCAGGGACAACTTGCCCATTAGTGATTACTTATGCGCCAACCGCAACCGGTATTAGCCAAGCAACGATCAGTATTGACAGTGATTTAACCGATGCGGTGACACTAACGAGTAGCTTTACAGGTGTACCAGTGAGTGATATTGCCGCTATTGCCGAACAAGCGAATTTTGTAAGCAGTAATACCCAGTGGTTTACTGGCGGTGATGCAGAGTGGGCCCTCCAAGCAAACAGTACTATTTTACAAACAGCAAGAATTACCGATAATCAAGAAACCGTGCTTATTGCTGAAATAACAGGCACGGGAATGTTAAGTTTTGAATGGGCGGTTAGCTCAGAAATTAATTTTGATTATTTATCATTGATAATTAATGGAAGAAACATTAATAGAATTTCAGGCATTGGTGAATTTCAAGCATTTTCCTATCTATTAACTGAAAACACCAATGAAGTTATCTGGCGTTACACAAAAGATGAAAGTGCATCGAATGGTAGTGATCAAGGTTTTGTTACAAAAGTCACCTTTGAACCTGTATCAGTAAGTAATTCAGGAGGTGGTGGATCGTTACTGTTTATTTTCTTTATGCCGCTGTTATTGCTTCGTAAAATTTGTACTCGCAAAACACATTCATAATCAATAAAGCCCGTGAATAGGTTGGATAAATTTAATTTATTCAACCTATTCAACTTAAAGAATTACCTTACAATTATGACAGGCACTAGGTAGAAATAGACGTTGCCTAGCTCACCTCATTCTTTTTAGACTAAATCACTGACTTGCTCACGTCATCCTTCATGGGCACAATTTGTGCCAGAGCAATACAATTGCAACGTATTGTTGCTGATTTTTCCAATGCGGGAAAACAAAGGAG
>NZ_PJBZ01000100.1 GCF_002835995.1 Psychromonas sp. Urea-02u-13
GCGTTAGTTACCTTGTCTGTGGGGTCGCATTATAGGGATCTGAATCACGTTGGCAACACTTAATTAGCCTATAAATTACAGTTTATTAAAACGTTGATGTTTACGTTCAATTAACATACAAACATTAGCAATTTATGATTAAATCGGTCTATTCACACCATCTTTTACTAATTTGGTGATCAATCTTAAGATGATCTAATAACCTTGCAACCATAAATTCCTGTAAATCCTCAATCGATTTAGGTTGATGATAAAATCCAGGCGCTAATGGCATGATAGTGACACCTAATTCCGAGAGCGTTAACATATTACGTATATGCAATGTTGAGAATGGCGTTTCACGTGGTGTGATAATTAATAAACCACGCTCTTTTAAGATAACGTCAGCAGCACGCTCAATTAAGTTATTTGATAATCCTTGGGAAATAGAAGCAAAGGTGCCACAGCTACAAGGGCAGATAACCATTTTTTTAGGAGCAGATGAACCTGAAGCAACCGGTGAGAACCAATCTTTGCTGCCAAGAGCAATAATTTGCTTATCTTTAGCATTGAAACGCTTTGCTAAAAATATATTTAAAGCGACCAATTCATCAGGCCAATCTTCATCAACTTCTGTTTTTAATACAATTTTCGCTGCATCAGATAGTAAAAGGTAAACCTGACAATTATTATTAACTAATGCTTGTAATAAACATAAAAAATAACCACTTCCCGATGCACCAGTCACCCCTAAGGTAATTTGTTCGCTAAACTCTTCTTGTAACACTTCTTTCAACATGACCTTTCCTATAACTTATCAAGTAATTTCTGATGAATACTCGCAAAACCACCATTACTCATAATCAATATATGATCGTTAGCTTTGCTTACTTTAACCAGCTTGTCGCAGAGCGTGTTTATATTGGTAGATATATCAACATCTTTGCCCTGCTCTGCAAACATCTCTTGCATCGACCAATTCAGATCATCACCTTCAAAACAATAAACATGATCCGCTTCATTTAATGCGCTCACGATGGCTTCTTTATGAATGCCTAATTTCATTGTATTTGAGCGAGGCTCAAGCACGGCAATAATTCTTTCATTACCCACTTTAGCGCGAAGTCCTGCAAGGGTTGTTTTAATCGCCGTTGGGTGATGAGCAAAATCATCATAAACAGTAATATTGTTAACCTTACCTTTAACTTCCATACGGCGTTTAATACTTTTGAATTCAGCTAAGGCTTCAATAGAAATTTCAGGTGTCACACCGACATGGCGTGCAGCTGCAATCGCACCGAGTGCATTGGCAATATTGTGATCGCCCATTAATGGCCAATTAACCTGCCCTTGTTTTTCATTATTAAGGAATACTTCAAACTGAGAGCCATCTAGCTTCACTTTTTCAGTTGACCAATTACCACCGACACTATTATCTAAGTATTCGACTTCACTCCAACAGCCCATGTGTTTTACTGACATTAGCGCTTGGTCATGATTCGGTAAAATGATGCGCCCACTACTTGGTACAGTACGTACTAAGTGATGGAATTGTTTTTTAATCGCATTAAGGTCGTCAAAAATATCTGCGTGATCAAATTCAAGGTTATTTAATACCAAGGTACGAGGATGGTAATGAACAAACTTAGAACGCTTATCAAAGAAAGCACTATCGTATTCATCGGCTTCTATCACAAAAAAAGGCGTTTCGCCTAAACGTGCCGATAAACCAAAATTTTCAGGCACACCACCAATTAAAAAACCAGGTTGCATATGCGCATACTCAAGAATCCAAGCCAGCATACTAGAAGTAGATGTTTTACCGTGCGTTCCCGCAACAGCAAGTACCCATCTATCTTTTAAAACATGTTCTAGTAACCACTGAGGCCCTGAAATATAAGGAATTTGTTTATCAAGCACCGCTTCAACACAAGCGTTACCACGACTCATGGCATTACCAATCACCACTAAATCAGGTTTACTGTCTAATTGGCTTGGGTCGAAACCTTGAATGAGCTCAATGCCTTGCTCTTCGAGCTGTGTGCTCATTGGAGGGTAAACATTTTTATCTGAACCCGTTACTTTGTAACCTAACGATTTCGCGAGAATAGCAACACCACCCATAAAGGTGCCACAGATACCAAGAATATGAATATGCATAAAAGCCTCAAGAGCATAAAAGAAATAACAAGCACAAGTTATACCTGATATTTAAGCAATAAAAAAGGGCGAACACCTTGCGATGTCCGCCCTTTTTAACATTTAAAAAGCTATCTGATTAAGCTTCGAACGCTTCTTGTAAAAACGGAATAATCTGTTTTTTACGACTTACAACACCTGGTAGTTCAAACATATGATCTACAACGGCACTGTTTAGTGCTTTTGCTACTTTGTCTGCATCTTTAGAGATGATCAGCGCAGTAGTATCTAGCTTAGTAATGTCAGTTAATAATACGATTGTTGAATGGTAGCCTTTATCTGCTTGAAGTTGGCCCATTTCCACTAACATTTCATCTTTTTTACTGAATGCAGTTTCTAACGATGTAAGCTCTAATTGGCCAATGGCTAATTTTTCACCCGCCATTTCAAATACTTTTTGGTCACGTAGGATAAGCTCTGCAGCAGAAACAGAAGCAATATCTGATTTTGCTTCAAACTGTGCTTTTGCAAATGCAGCTAAATCAGCAACACCCGCGATTTCAGCAAGCTCTTTAGCTGCCACTTTATCGATATCTGTTGTAGTAGGACCTTGGAAGTTAACCGTATCAGAAATAATTGCACCCATCATTAATTTAGCAACATCCGCATCCGGCTTTTGGTTGTTAAATTTATACATGTTGTAAACAATTGTTGCGCTACAGCCAACAGGCCAGATCCAACATTCTAATGGCTCACTTGTAGTGATATCCCCTAGTTTGTGATGATCAACAATACCGCGGATTTTTGCTTTTTTCATATCTGCGGTGCCTTGGCCCCAATCAGAATAATCAACAATAAAAATCTCTTCGCCGGCAACTGAAGTACGAATTTCAGGTGTTGGGAAACCAGATTGCTCAAGTAGAAATTGTGCTTCAGGGTTTGGTTCACCTTGTAAAACAGGTGTTGCTGGGCGACCGATTTTATTAAAAAGAGCGGCAAGGCCGATAGCACTACAAAGGCTATCGCAATCAGGGTTTTGGTGTCCAAGTACTAACATTTATAAATTCCTACTTTGGTTAACACTATTCAGCGTGTTTTCAGCTGTGTTTATTTATGTAATGAAAAAACGAATTCATCACAGAGTGAACACTGAATAGTTAGTTTTAAATTAATTGTGCGCAGAATAACCGATCTAAAATAAAAATTTAACTATTAATCTTTTGTATTACGTATTTTTTTTACTTCTGAGGTTGATAACTCACGATATTGAGGACGGTTTCCCGATTCATACTCTTTGTAATAACGCCTGTTAGAAGCACAAAAATAAAGAAGGTAACGATTCTTTAACAAGCCACAGCTTGGATCAATTGAAGAAGACCAACGACTATTCTGCGCATTACGTTCTTCTTCGTTTAATTTATATTCTTCCGCGCGCGCTCTTTTTTCATCAAAGACATCATTACGAATTAATGAATCATTTTTTTCAATGGTTATATTGCCCGCGTTAACTGACAAAGATAATACACTCGACAGCGTAAACATGAGAATACGTTTCATAATAGCTCCTAGGACGATACGAATAAATATAGCTTAGGCTTTACCCTGCTATTATTCGCTATTGGTCGGGATCGCTTTTTTCACATAGACATCAAAGCGGTTTTTCTTGGTCTTGATGCTCATTGACGGTTTTTTATCATTTAAGAAAGGCGCGTAATCAGGGCGCTTTACCACAACACGGTAACGTGCGGATTCTAATGCGGCATCTAATAAATCATCGGCGTCTAAATCGGCACCCACCACCCCTTGGAAAACACGCATCTCTTTTTTAACTAATGCGGATTTCTTTTTATGTGGAAACATAGGGTCAAGGTATACAACATCGGTTTGATTATTTTTAAGAAAATCAACACTTGAGCCAAAATGGAGTTGCATACGTTGTTGCATCCACTCACCAATTTCAAGATTCATATAGGCTCTTTGCAAACCATCATCTAATAAAGCGGCGGCCACAGGTGAGCGTTCCACTAAAGTAACATTGCAGCCTAAAGATGCTAATACAAACGCATCACGTCCGAGTCCAGCCGTTGCATCGATAACATCGATTTGCACACCCGGTTTTAAACCGACTGCTTTAGCAATTGCTTGCCCTTTACCACCACCAAATTTACGACGATGCGCGGTAGCGCCAGAAACAAAATCAACAAAAACTAACCCTTGTTGAGGATCATCTAATTGTTCTAATGCAAGATGCTCTGGTAATAAATGCAAACGAAAGTCATCACTCTGGTGATTTACAAAGCCCCACTTTTCACGCAATTTTTTAGCAGTTGAACTTAGCGCGCTGTCGTTACAAATTAGTGCAATATCCATTAATCTTTAATCACCCATACTGTCAGATAAAAGTGCCATCATATCAATTGGCACTGGTTTTCCTAGATGATACCCCTGTGCGTAATCTACGCCAATCTCTTTTAGCTTTTCAATGGTGACTTCATCTTCCACATACTCGGCAATGGTTTTTTTACCAAACAAGTGACTCAATTCATTAATACTTTTTACGATGCCCATATCCTGTTCATCATTTGCCATATCCTTTACAAACACGCCATCTATTTTAAGATAATCAACATGTAGTCGTTTCAAATAACCAAAGGAGGATAACCCAGTACCGAAGTCATCAAGTGCTAATTTACAGCCTAACTTTTTCAACTTGCGAATCAACTTAGAGGCATTACTAAAGCTGCCAATGGCAACCGTTTCTGTAATTTCAAAACAAAGCTTCTCAAGCGGTAATGCAGAGTTATTTAATATCTCAACCAAATCATCGATAAATTGTGGATCACCGATAGATTGACCCGATAAATTAATTGAGCACATATCTAATTTTAAAACATGCTCTGGATGATTACGTAACCATGACAAGGTCTTAGTGATGATAATCATGTCTATCTTGTCGGCGAGGTTATAACTTTCCGCAATAGGAATAAATTTATCAGGTGGCGCTAAATTACCCGCTTCATCAATCATGCGCGTTAAAATTTCGTAATGCAGGTAATCGCTTTCACCATCAACGGGTTTAATCAATTGTGCATAAAGACAAAAACGAGATTCATCACGTAAGGCATCTTGCACTTTATTAACCCACACAACTTCTTCGCGGCGTAGTTCTTCTTGTTTATCTTCTTCATAAACATGAATGCGGTTACGTCCAGATTCCTTCGCTGTGTAACAAGCACTGTCTACACAACTTAATGCATGCACACCACCACGGCCGGCATCGGTTAATTCCGCTAAACCAATACTAATCCCGAGTGTAAAATGCTGTCCTTCCCATAGGAAATAATGTTTACCAATGGCGTTAATAATACGTTGTGCAGCCAGCTTAGCTTCAATCAATTCCGTTTGCGGCATAATAATCGCAAATTCATCGCCACCTAAACGCGCGACTAAAGAATGTGCAGAGACACTTTCCGTTAATATGGTTGCTATCTGTCGGAGTACTTCGTCACCAGCCTGATGGCCACAGGTATCATTGATAATCTTAAATTTATCCATATCAAGATACATCAAGCTATAAGGGGTGCTCTGGTAAGCAAGATCTTTAAGGTAAGTATCAAGTTGGTTTTCAAAAAACAGGCGATTTTTCAAACCCGTTAGATAATCGTGCGACGCTCTATAATTAAGCTCTTTAGAAAGCTCATAGCGTTCGGTAATATTTTCACAAACCAGGAAGTATTGATCATGGTCCGCTAATTTTCTAACACGCTCATTGATCCAAATTTTTCTATTTTCTTTTGTTGAGTAAGAAATCTCACGAGAGAGCAACAGGCCATCGGCACTGTTACAGTTTTCTAGATATTCTTTTAAATCACTGATGTTAATTAGCTGCGAATAAAGCGTCACTAAATTACGCCCAATCAACTCACCATCAGCGTAACCCAATAAGTTACAACCATATTTATTACACGATAAAATAAGTCCCTGCGCATTTAACATTAACAACATCGACGGACTTTCATCAAGCAATAGGTTAGATCGTTTATTAGCTTTACGGACTTCTTCTTCAACACTTTTTATTTCATTGATATTACGTGCTTCAACAATAATAGAAGTGATTTCGGTATCGTCTTCACCTTCACGAATGGGTTGAATTGATAAATCAAAAGCATGCGGCTTTTCTTTTTGATCAAACAGTAAACATTCAAAACGGATCTGATTACCTAATCGTGCAACACCCATTGCTGATTTTAATCGTTGTTGGCTATCGTGATCTTTATACCACCATGTTGTATCCCATAATGGTAATCCTGTTATTTCATTAAGATCTTGTTCAACAAAATTAAGGGCGGTTTGGTTAACATTTTTTATGTTACCCAACAGATCTAATACAAAAACAAAGTCATAAGAGATATTAAAGATATGTTCGATTCTGTCACTTTTACGCTGAACATCTAATTTTTCCAACTTGATTTTATGCACTTTCCACCATTGCAAAAAGGCAAAGAGGATAACTAATAAGATAGAAAAAAGAGCCACCGTAAATGAGTCCGTCAAATGCAGTTTGGTCGCTGGCTCATTTAAAATAACGCTACCACTTGGAATCTCTTCAACGCTTATATTCCAACGTAACATCTCGTCATATTGAAAGAAGTATTTATCACTGACGTTAACTTCAACGGGTAATGCTTCAATCGGCACCCCTTGCAAAAGATCTAATACTTTGATGGCAGCCGTTTTACCTTGCGTAAAACCACTGATAACCAACCCGCCTAAAACACCACCTTCAAGGTCGTGGCGATTAACCACAAAAATCGGCGATTTCGACACGCCAATTAATGATTTAAGCATAGTATTTCGATTAACAAACTGACCATTTCTATCACGGGAGAAGTCATCAAAAATCAACACCGAATTCTCAGGTAACTTGCTGACTTTCTGTTTTAATGAAACTTCCGTTTCATCATTAAAAGTGATCACATTTTGTGATAATTGCTTGGAGAATTTAGCGATACTTTTGGTGGTAATTTTACTTTCACGTGAGTTGCCAGTAACGATATAAATAGAGTGTGTTTCAGGGAATAGTGACAGGGATAATAAGACAGTACCTAAGATATTCTCAGATTCAATCACACCCGATATTTTGTGAGTGAAATTCAATAAAGATTTTTTATGACGTTTAATACCGGTAAATATAATAGGCGTATTTAGGAATAAACGATCCGCATAACGTTGCACTAGTTTTAATGCATTATCACCACTCACAATCACTGCATCAAAATCACGTTGTTCAAATTTACGCGAAAAATAATCAACGTACTGCGCCAGTGCCTGCTCGGTTAATACTTGGTAGCTATCTAAATAGGTAACATAAAGGGCGATGTTTTCATCTTCAAATTGGGTTTCGATGCCTTTTTGAATATCGCGAGTCCACTGATTTCCTTGATGGCCAGAATGTAAAACAAGTACCTCTGCTACTTTTGCAAAAATCGGTGAGGTCGTTACTAATAAGCAACTTAAAAACAGAAAACGCAGAGAGCGAGATAATGAACAAGATGAGAAATTAAACAATTTTATTAATCCGTACAGCTAACAAAGAAGTATCGCTATTATACTCCTTTTTTTATAGACATAAAAAAAGCCAGTCAATTGACTGGCTCTTTTGTGACAGGCAACCTCTATAGAGGGGTTACGATGTAAAGTAAGTCTCCACTTGATACTTGTTGACCATTTGCGTTGATAATTCGCTCAACACGGAACTTAGTTTTTGCATCATATAACACGGCATCTTGGCGATTAAAGCTAGATAGCGATAACGGTGAAAACATTTTCATCGCTTCCATCAAGCCTAATGTCTGCTCAACATTAACAATGTCACCTTCATGTACAAAATCAGGTTCAGCAGGTGACGATGCACGGTAGAAGATACCTGCACTTTGTGCCATTACTTTCAGCTCATTACTACCATCAACGGTAATTGAAACGTCACTACCGCCAGTAGAGGCAGAAGCTTCCATTTCATCAATCATTGTTGCTTGGTCAAGTCTTGCCATAAACTTAGGTAAGTAAGTTGTATCGTAAACACCTTTTAAGAACACTTCATCGTTCAAAATACGCTTCAATAAAGGAATATTTGTTGCGATCCCCTTAATAACCACTTTGTCTAAGAAGGCTAATAATTTCTTAACGGTATCGTTACGATCTTCACCCGTACAGATAAACTGCGCGACTAAACTATCGTAATAAGGTGATACTTCTTTACCTTCAGCAATCATTGAAATAACTTCAATGTTGTCTTGTTCAGGCACAGAATACTCAATCACTTTACCAGGATGTGGCAATAACTGCATAACGCCATCAGCATCTAGTGCAGCTTTTTCAGCCGTCACACGTACTTCAATTGCGTAGCCTTTATCAGCTGGTTTCATATCAGCAATGTTAGCACCAGAAGCAATGTTGTATTGCGCACTAACAATATCGATACAAGATGTTGCTTCCGTAACAGGATGCTCTACTTGTAAACGTGTATTCATTTCCATGAAGTAGATAGCATCTTCATCAAGGTCATAAATAAACTCAACCGTGCCCGCACCTAAATAATCAACCGCGTCAGCTAATGCGGCAGTATGTTTCAGTGCTTCAGCATGTAGGTTAGCAGGCAACATGGTTGATGCCGACTCTTCAACTACTTTTTGGTTGTTACGTTGTACAGAACAATCTCGAATACCCAACACTTTGGTATTACAGTGCTTATCACGTAATAACTGTACTTCGATGTGACGTAATGAAGTGATGTATTTCTCTAGGTACAAGTCACCGTTACCAAATGCACTACGTGCTTCAGCAGATACTTGCGCAAAACCAGTAAACATATCTTCAGCTTTTTCAATGACCAAGATACCTTTACCGCCACCACCATTTACAGCTTTAAGCAGAACGGGATAACCCATGCCATTTGCAATATCAAGTGCTTGCTCTGCGCCGGTTAAAATACCGTGAGAACCAGGAACAACCGGTACACCGTTATCTTGTGCTGTTTTGATTGCGTTTGATTTGTTACCCATTGTTAACATACTGGTCATGCTTGGACCAACAAAGTTAATATCATGGCTTACACATAAGTCAGCAAATTGCGGGCTTTCTGATAAGAAACCAATACCAGGATGAAGTGCATCGACTTCTTCATGTTCAGCAACTTTTAATACAGAGCTTGCGTTCAAGTAACTTTCATCTGATGTGTTACCACCCAAACAAACTAACTTATCGCCTTCGCCTAACATGTCAGCAGGGACAGACGTCATATCAGGGTCAGATGCCACTAAGACAACATTAATGCCGTTATCTTTTGCTTTACGTATTAATTTAACCGCAGTACAACCACGTGCATGCACTAATACTTTTTTAACCGGTTTCATTAGTTCACGCGGATCAGCTTGAGAGAACGAATCTTCGTCAATATTACAGACAGGAACAAAACCGGTTAACGCACGTTCGATTGTTTCTTCAATCGTAATCGTAGGCATTGGCATGTTTTCATCGATATCACGTAACTTATCATTTAAATCATCAGAGAATGGATTGATAACTAAACCATCCATTGCACCGGCATTGCGTGACAAGTAGTTAGATAACGTTGATGTAGATGGTAAATAAGCAGGAACAACCATTTGACCAGCAAACGGCATATTAGTACCTGATAGGTAATACGTTTGCGCCATTGGATGTGTTACAAAACTTGCTTGTGCGCCACCTGTACAGTCACCGTAACCAAACATAACAACCGGTAAATCGTTATCACGAATGAAACGCGTAATACGGTCATTTACCACAGCCATTGAGAATAGTGCAGCAGCACCTTCTTTAGTTTGCATACCACCAGAACTGATAAACGCTACAACAGGTAAATGCTGTTTTGCACATTTAACTAATAGTGCACAGAATTTCTCTGCACTTGCCATATCAAAGGCACCGGCTTGGAATGAAAGATTAGAAACAGCAACACCAACACGCTGAGTTTCGCCGTTTGCAAGTTTGAACTCACCGATACCAGACACTAAACCACAGGGTTTGATGTTTTTATCTAACGCATCTTCAACTGATAGACGGAAACCAGGGAATTCTAAAAGGTTAGCGGTCATTAAGTCAGTACGAGATTCTTTAAAGTTAGTAAAGAACTTGCCTAAAATAGCGTCGTGAGAATTGTTCTTTTTGTTCTTTTCAGAACGAAGAACAGCTTGAATTAATAGATCTTGATAACCCATTGTTAAGCGGTTCCAGAAGTCTTTACGACGACCGATACGCACAGGGTTAATAGCACCATTATAGGCAGACGCATCTTCATCGCTTGCATAGTAAGAAGGTAGAATTTTCTCAAAGAAGTAAGTGATGATTACAAACAAACTTGCGTTCATTTGTGGAGAACCAATACTCTTCCACTCTTCAACTTTAGCTAGAATTTCACCACGTTCACTTTGATCAGTGAAGTATTGAATCCAAGCATTAAAGCTTTCTTTTAGCTCTTCGTAATCGTCATCACTCACTTTACTTAATGCCGCTTTTAATGAGCTACGTACTAATGATGAAACAGATTCACGAGATAACTCTTTGGTTGCCATTGCTTCTTTTGCAATTGACGCAAGGTTACCCATAGTGTTGTCATATAAGGCATTGAATACCAACATATGACGACAATGTACAATAAAGCACTCACGTGTATCTTTATGACTAACAACATCAATCGTCGTTAGCTTAGAAAGTTCAGGCCAGCTATCTGTTAGCGGTAGATTTTTCTCGTCTTCAAGGTAAGCAATTAATGCACGGAAGTTATCTTCAGCGCTGCTTTTCCAACGGTTGTATAAAGACCATGTTAGGTTAATCATCAGCGTACTACGTGCATTATTATAATTTGCAGCAGGTTCGCCTAAAATCAACTTAGTGAAGGCATTACGCTCAACACTCTTATCTTCACGCTTAGCAAGGAAAGACTTCCAATTTTTATTTAACGTATCGTCGTAAATCAATTTATCAGGGTTAGTTAACCAGCTTACAAATACTTTTTTACGATCGTCTTCAATACGTGCTTTAAGATCCCCTTCAGGAATCGTCATTTTTGATAAACGACCGTATTCATTTTTTTGAATTGCTTTAATGCGCGAACGCAGTGTCAAGTAACGCATGTAACGGTAAGTCGTACCAAATGCATTATTATGTACTGTTGGGTTTTTCGCTAAAAGATGTGCATTATCAGAGGCGTTTTCAACAGCCACTAATTTATTTGACGGATCTAAGTAGCGCGATAAACTGCGGTTGTAATGTTCTAAAATATCAGGGTATTTACGTACAAAATCAACAGAGGTTGATTCGATAGATAGAATGCTCGAAATAACCGCTTTTTGTAGGTTATGTTGACGCTCATCTTGGTCAACAGGCGAGTAATCTACGATGCCATCGATACAACCATTGGTGTATAACTCTTCAGGAGAAACACCAACAGATTGTGCACATTCCTGCCAAGAAAGGTTATATTTACGTGCAATACTTTGTAAACCTTTAGGCTGAATAGTATTAAAAATACCATCACGTACAGAGAGTAAGATATTCGCTGTTGCTAGTGGAATAGCACCACCAGAATAACCAACACCCACAACGATACCAACTGTAGGCACATCAACATTTGCACTTTCAGTGATCATTTGAGAAATACTGTGTGCTTGATTCTGGCTATTTGCTTCCTCGCCTGCATCTGCTCCCGGAGTATCAATTAAATACACAATAGGAAGTGATAAATCAGCAAACTTACGAATCGCTTTACTAGCCGCTAAGTGATGCTCAGGCATCCACGCGCCATTATTAGAACTACGTTCTTGGCCGATGATACCGATTCGACGCATATAACCGCCAAAATCTAGTTCCATCTCAGCACAATAAAATGCGCCGTTTAATTGTTCTGTCACTATCTTGCCGTTAAAACCTTCAACGATAGTTTTAACACCTGGACGTTTATTATCTTCTGCAGGCTGCACTGTGCGTGCGATATATGCATCCACGCCGAGTTTTTTGATGGCGGTTAAATTTGATTTAATACGCTTGCGTTCAATCAAACCTTCTAAATTTTCAGTGTTTGATGGTAAAGAGTTATCCGGAAATAACGAAAAGTCTTTTGCGATATGCTCTGCGTGAATAAACAACGGATCAGCAATATTGTTTGTTTCAAACTGAGAAGAGGAAGATTTTCCTGACATACAGTACCCTTACAAAATAGTAATAGAAAATTAAAAAAATAGATCCGCCTAATTTACAACTTATTAACAGATGATGCCAGTACTGATTTTACAATGTAATCAAAAGTGACTGGATTCGTATATTTCTGTGTTGTAAATAGCAGAAAACCCATCAATTAAAAAATAATTAATGGGTTCAAACGTTAAATGTCATTTTATTATAAATAACTTAGCGTACTTAGACTAAACCATATAATTCTCAGGAAGATCAATCTGAGCAACCCCAGTTGCTACCGCTGCACGTGCAACTGCACCCGCCACTTTCTTCAATAAACGCGGATCCATTGGTTTTGGAATGATATAACCTTTACCAAATTCAAGTGATGTTGAACCACTCGCTTTCAATACAGAATCAGGCACTGGCTCTTTCGCAATCGCGCGAATTGCGTTCACAGCGGCGACCTTCATCTCTTCATTAATTTCTGTCGCACGTACATCTAATGCACCACGGAAAATAAAAGGAAAACACAGTACGTTATTAACTTGGTTAGGATAATCACTACGCCCTGTTGC
Organism: Psychromonas sp. Urea-02u-13; assembly: GCF_002835995.1. Taxonomy (GTDB): domain Bacteria; phylum Pseudomonadota; class Gammaproteobacteria; order Enterobacterales; family Psychromonadaceae; genus Psychromonas. Next base: position 12,909 of record NZ_PJBZ01000100.1, read on the forward strand.
CATAATTAAATCATCACGTACCGCATGGGCAATTTCAGGTTTAATCTCAGGATCAGGATTTGAACAGGCAAATATAACTGGATTTGGCGCCATTAATTTAACATCCTCGCCAGACAAAACATCAGGACCAGAAACACCCACAAAAACATCGGCGCCATTGATAACATCTTGTAATGTGCGTTGATCAGTATTATTAGCAAAGCGCTGTTTGTATTCGTTAATATCATCACGACGAGTATGAATAACGCCTTTACGATCTAACATATAGATTTTTTCACGTAACGCGCCACATTGAATCAGTAGTTCCATACAAGCAATGGCAGCTGCGCCGGCGCCCATACAAACAATTTTTACTTCTTCAATTTTTTTGCCTTGAATATCTAAGGCATTGATCATTCCCGCAGCCGTTACAATGGCAGTACCGTGCTGATCATCATGAAAAACAGGAATGCTACAGCGCTGTTTTAATTCTTTTTCAATCTCAAAACATTCTGGTGCTTTGATATCTTCAAGATTAATACCACCAAAAGTATCGGCGATATTAGCAACAGTATTGATAAATTCTTCTGGTGTGCGGTGTTTTACTTCAATATCAATGGCATCAAGGTTTGCAAAACGTTTAAATAATAATGCTTTACCTTCCATCACAGGTTTTGATGCAAGAGGGCCTAAATTACCCAGCCCTAAAATAGCAGTACCATTAGTAATAACGGCCACTAAGTTACCTTTAGCCGTATATTTGTAGACATCATCAGGGTTAGCCGCAATTTCTCGTACCGGCTCCGCAACACCAGGGCTGTATGCCAATGATAAGTCGTCTGCTGTTTCAGCAGATGTTGTTAGTTCAACACTAATTTTCCCTGGTTTAGGGAACTCGTGATAATCAAGAGCTTGTTGGCGCAGGTCTGACATTGATAAATTCCAATAATGATGAAGCGGGCTTAACCCGCAAATAAAGTGTGATAATAGTCAAAAATTAAGCGTAGTTATAGCTTTAATTCATTTTACGGTAACATTTGTGCTGGGTGGTAAATAGTCAATTTAGGCTCCCCACGTGAAAAAATCAACTTTCCTGAGAGTAATACTTTTTCATGTAATAGCAGTTTGATGCCATTCTTTTTAAATATTTTTAGTTTGGCACTGCTGATTGAAACAATTAAACGTTTATCAATGCGTAATATCATTCCTTTCTTATTTTTATTTATATCGGTGATTCGCCCTGAGATATACGCATAACCTTTGTCCGATTTTTCTAGCCTAGTAGCACGCAATGGCTTAAAACCAGACCAAACGCCTTTTTTGCGTAATCGGGCTTTGCGCTCAGCATCTTGAAAGCATCGCCACAATTTGTCATTTTTACCAATCACCCAATGTTTTGCTAATCCTGATTTTAATTGCAACAAGGCTAAGTTCCGCCCCGTTTTGCTGTACACATAAGCCAACTTTCTACCATATTTATCTTGTTTAGTTTTATCAAAAACTAAATGTAATTTATCACCCGGGCGAAGATACCTTTCTAACAAGGCTTTTGCTTCAAGCGCATTAGGTTCTGATCGGCTTGGATTACGGTGGTTAATTTCAGGAGTATTAATACCAATAAAGCGCACTAATCGGCCATTTTCTAAGGTGACCGTATCACCATCATTAATCTTTTTTAGGGTCACGGTTTCATCCCAGCTATAACGTGGGCAACTCGCGTATAAAGAGGAGGGTAAAAAAACAATAAAAAAGATTAGCAGATATTGCACAGTAAGCACCGGATAAAGAATGAGTCCTTACTGTAGATTAAAAGCGCCTAAAATTACATTAAGCGCTTATTGCGGTGATTTACAACGCAGTTTAAGCCGGGTAAATATATGGCGCTTGAATGCCAAGCGGAATACCTAATGCCCAATACGCCAAAAGAAACAGCGTCCATGCAATCAACATCGCAATAGAATAAGGCATCATCATTGACGCCAATGTTCCTATACCAGTGCTTTTTACATAACGTTGGCAATACACAACAACCAGTGGGAAAAACACCATTAACGGAGACACAATATTCGACACCGAATCACCCACGCGGTAAGCGGCTTGTGATAACTCAGGGGAAATATTAACCGCCATTAACATTGGCACTAATACCGGACCAATTAATGCCCATTTTGCCGAGGCAGATCCGACTAATAAATTAACAAATGCGGTGAGTAAAATTAAACCCACAATAGTGAGCTGCCCTGGCAACTGTAAATATTGTAAAAACTGTGCGCCATAAAGCGCTAAAATCACACCAATATTTGATTGACTAAAAGCCACTAAAAATTGTGCGCAGAAGAAAGCCATTACAATATAGCTACCCATTGTGCCCATGGTATGGGACATCGATTTAATCACATCATCATTACTTTTAAACTTGCCAACCGTACGCCCATAAACAACACCCGGAATAACAAAAAGTATAAAGATAAGTGGCACAATTGATTGCATAACGGGTGCGTCAAAAGCAGTTAACTCTCCGCTTAAAGAACGTAGCGGTGAGCTCTCCGGAATTAACAAAACAACTAACAATGCAATACCCGATAACATAGCAGCCAATGCACGATTAAAGGCACGATTTTCATTTTCGCTAATTTCACCTAAATTAGGTGCTTCTTCTGCATCTTCATCAATGGCGATTTGACTTAAACGTGGCTCTATTATTTTCTCAGTCACCCACCAACCGACCGCAACAATTAAAATTGAAGACAGACCCGTGAAATAGATATTAGCGAGCGGGTTTACAATATAATTAGGATCAAAGACTTGGGCTGCGGATTGCGTAAAACCAGCAATTAACGGGTCAATACCAGAGGGAATGAAATTAGCAGAGAAACCACCAGATACTCCGGCAAAAGCAGCCGCAATACCCACTAAAGGATGACGTCCTGCTGCATGGAAAATGATCCCGCCTAAAGGTATAACTAACACATAACCGGCATCGGCAGCGGTATGTGAAACAATCGCCACCAAAATTAACATTGGTGTTAATAATTTAGCCGGCGTAAAACGTAACATCTTTTTTAACGCGGTATTTATAAACCCCGAAGAATCCGCAACACCGATACCTAACATAGCCACTAATACGATACCTAATGGTGCAAAACCGGTAAAGGTTTTAACCATATTTGCCAAGAAGTGCGCTAATGATTCACCAGTTAATAAGTTATTAACTTCCATGCCCTGCTGAGTAATGGGATGTATTAATCCAAAAGAGAATTGTGATAATAATGCAGATAATCCCCATACCAACAATAAACCCCAAAAGAAAAGTAATGCTGGATCAGGTATTTTATTACCTGTTTTTTCAACAAAATTTAAAAAACGCTCCATTCTTTTTGATGAAACCTTTACGCTTTCTGTACTGATTTGTTCACTCATTCATGCTCCAAGCCAAAATTAAAAATTCTCAGCAGATTATGAAAGAATTACTAAAGTATTTTTTTGATTTAGCTTGTCTTTTTCCGCGATTTCAGAAGATAAAGTACAACGTTCTATGTATATTTCAGCTAAGAAAACTGCCTCAGTATAATTATCAAGCAATCTCAAACAGATAATTAATGCCCTAAAAAGTCTTAATTACAACGACATACTCAACCATAAAGAACAAAAAACACAAAAAAAGACCATTTTCGAACAAATGAGATCTCGAACGAAACAAGCGACACTAAAAATCATTACACGCTCATAACAATACTGTTACATTTATGTGACATACGTCGCGACTACGCACTAAATAAACATACAGGCTATTTTTCGTACAAAAAGGCACTATCTTTGAATTGTTCCAGCACAAACCCTTTAATTAAAGATAGGAAGATTTGTATGAACCAGAAAACACGGATTGCTATAGCTTTATCGACTGTATTTATAATGCCAACCGGGTACGCATATGAAGTTTATGCTGACGAAGAAAATAGTTTCTCAATTGGAGGTCATTTATCAGCAGGCCTAGCTGGAGATTCTGGAGATGATGGTGACGCGCAAGTTAACGCTCCTTCTCCACGTATTAATTTTGAAGGCAAGCGCGGGTTAACTCAAGATTTAAGCTTTGACGCAAAAATTGAATGGGGCGTTAATTACTTAAATAATGATAAGACGACAGATAAAAATCCAGATGTACTATCAAGTCGTTTAGGTTATGTCGGTGCAACACATACGACGATCGGCCGAGTCGTTGTTGGACGTCAGTGGGCCCCTTATTATTCAGTCATGGGTATTGCAGATAGTCCCGTTGCTTTTGCCAATGATTTTTTATATAACGATCATGGCAACTTAGGTACAGGACGCGCAAACAAAATGGTTAGCTATGGTAAAGGTTTTAACCTTTCAGAAAGCATGGCACTAAAATTTGGCGCAGGCTGGCAAGGTACACAAGGAGTCTATGACTCACGCTTGCAAGCTTCATTACAGTTACAGTTTGAGCAATTTAATGTAGGTTATGCCTTTAGCAATGGTGATGTAGCAGATGAAACCGCAATGTCGAATGGCTTTTCTGCAGGTTATGGCAACTACGGTAAAGGTTTATACGTCGCTGGTGTCTATGCGTTAAATGAAAGTATTACGATTGCAGGCTCTGATAATACCGCAGCTGAATTCATTGCAGCCTATGCATTAGACAATGGCCTTAATTTGATTGCTAACTATGAAATGGTTGACGATGATGACAACGTGGCAGGTTATAGCGAAGCCGCCTTCCAAGTTGAATACCGAGTTTTACCTAAAGTCTTAACTTATGCCGGTTATCAAGTTGGGTTAGATAGTGATGATAATAAAGAAGAAGATAAATGGATGTTTGGTGCTCGTTTCTATTTATAAAAAGAAACAGTTTAATACCCTTAGTTTAATATCTCTTAATTTATAGCGGTTTTGAATCTATTCACAAATGATTCAAGACCGTCTCCTCTTTCCCCCTGCCCTTTATATCAACTTCAAACACCACTATAAACACACTCAAAGCAGCGACATCACACCCAATCATAAACTTCAGGCATAAAAAAAGGCATCCGAGGATGCCTTTGTTGCGTAAGGTTCAACAAGCTTATTTAGAAGCAAGTGCGCCAAAACGACTTTTGCCCGTTGTTAATAAAGAGCTTCAATACGACTGCTTGTATTTATAGTCTTTATTTATAAAGCTTCAGGCATAAAAAAAGGCATCCGAGGATGCCTTTATTACGTAAGGTTCAACAAGCTTATTGAGAAGCAAGTGCGCCAAAACGACTTTTGCCCGTTGTTAATAAAGAGCTTCAATACGACTGCTCGTATTTATAGTCTTTATTTATAAAGCTTCAATACGACAGCTCGTATTTATGGTCTTTATTTATAAAGCTTCAGGCATAAAAAAAGGCATCCGAGGATGCCTTTGTTGCGTAAGGTTCAACAAGCTTATTTAGAAGCAAGTGCGCCAAAACGACTTTTGAATTTCTCAATACGACCGCCAGTATCAACAACACGTTGAGTACCAGTGTAGAATGGGTGACAAGCGCCACAGATATCTAGAGTGATATCTTTACAAACTGTTGAGCCAACGTTTACTACATTGCCACATGAACAAGTTGCTGCGATTTGTTTGTATTCTGGGTGAATTGCATTTTGCATTTGGAAAACCTCTTTTGGGCCGTGTCGCTGCTCAGCTTGATGAATTATTTCAATCAACAGAGTACCACACGTAATTATCATAAAAATTCAGGCGCAAATTATAAACAAGCCACACAACAAATACAATCAATAAATTCATTCTGCGGTTATCTGTTGCAACGCCTTATCGAATAACTGTTCTGGTTGATAAGTTCTATCACTCAGGCCTAACAAACAAGCGGCGGTTTGGCCTTTAATTGGAGTGCAATAATTATATAAAGCACGATATATTTCTAAAATATTATCAATCACTTGCATGCTATTTATATTTTTATTAATGCTCTTATCTAAGTACTGATAAAAATTTTCAATGGCATCCCCTTTATTTAAAGTAAATGTAGGGTGTGACTTTAATTTGCAGGTAATCGGGCAAAATGCACCGACTCGATTACTAAACCAGATATCATTCCACCACCCTAAACGTTTACCATCAAGGCTTTCATCCCCACCAATAAAAGGTAAAAAGAAATAAACATTAGCGCGTGTGCTTTTAATAGAAACATAAGAGGACATTAATGCAGCCGACCTTAACGTGCTTTCATGCTCTATAAAATGATCGTATGTACCCACCTTGCCGGTAAACGCCTTTAATAATTGAAAGTGAATATAAGCAACTTTATCCGGATAAATAGCATTACATTTCACAATGGGTTTTAAATCCCCAACAATCAATTGCTCAAAATGATTACGCTTTAAGTTTTGTTGATAACGCGCCAGTAACACTTCCTCCAGATCATAAGATTTAATATTAGCGGCCAGTGTGTTTTCTTTTTCATGGTAGATAAATTCATCGGCAAACAAATGTTTCGTTAAATTATGCGTTTGCAATAAAATATAACCACTGTCTATCTCTGCACTAAAAAGCGCATATAAACCACGCTGATGGCTAAGTTCAAGTAACCGCCCTTCACTGTGCATACCTAAATATTCTCGGGTTAATAATTTTTCTTCATTAATTCGACTGAAATTAGAAAAAATGAGCGCCAATTTATTAAGGTAAAAATAATACAAACGAGCAGATAAGCCACTCTCTTTAATCGCCGTTTTTATCTCTTTTTTGCTTAATAAAGAGTCTAAAACCACCTTCAAAGCGGCGCTATTTTTAAAATCAGGCAAGGTAAAAACAGTATCACACTGACAACATTTTTTACGCTGCGTGCCTGCTGAGGTGAATCCGTGGCGCTTAGATTTAGGTGTATTGGTAATTAAAAAATAAGGGCTACATTTTTTGCATCCAACCACCTTTTGAGCAAATTGTTTTTCTAATTTTTCTTCAAGTACTTGCTTTACTAGCTCATTATTTATCCAAGGAGGGTTACTGCCACACAACTTACACTCCGTTGAAAGGTAACCTAAGCGTTCACTCTTTTGAATATATGACTCACTGCCACTTACCCCAAAGTTTTTGCAACTCACTGTTTTGCAACAATTAAAATCTTTTGTAAATCTCAGCATTCGACGTCTCGATTAAGGAACAACACATTTTGTAATCAAACTGTAATTAATCATAGTAAATAATAAGCCATCGATCCACGTCACTTTTCCAACATTGTTCACTAAATAGACTAACTCTCGTCAGGAAAATGGACATACATTTAAAAATCAGAAGGGAAAGGACTACATGAATATTTTAATAAAAGGTTTATTAGCAACAGCGGTTATAGCAGCACTAACAGGTTGTGATGATAGTAATAATGGTGAAGCACCAACCACCTGTGCAGAAGCGGGTGATAGCTGTAAAACATTTACGTTATTACACACGAATGATAACCATGGCTGCTTTTGGGAAAATAAACACGGTGAATACGGCATGGCGGCACGTAAAACAGTGATTGATAGCATTCGTGCTGAAGTCGCGACAAGTGGCGGTGAAGTCTTACTGCTATCGGGCGGTGATATCAATACCGGTGTGCCAGAGTCTGATTTACAAGATGCAAAACCAGACTTCATTGGTATGAATGCCATTGGTTATGACGCCATGGCAGTAGGTAACCACGAATTTGATAACCCTCTTTCAGTAGTTGAAATGCAACGAGAGTTAGCAGAGTTCCCAATGCTAGCCGCTAACATTTATAACAAAGCGACCGGTGAGCGTTATTTTGATGCTTATAAAATATTCACCGTTAATGGCATTAAAATAGCCGTGATTGGTTTGACCACAGAAAATACAGCCACACTGGCTAATCCCGAATATATTGGCGGATTAGAATTTACTGATCCCACCACTGAAATTAAAAAAGTC
>NZ_PJBZ01000101.1 GCF_002835995.1 Psychromonas sp. Urea-02u-13
TTAGCTGAATATTGTTATAGGTTCAACCGTCGTTTTACGCTTGAGGATATGCTGCCTCGGTTTATGTACGTTGCCTTACGTACTCCGCCTATGCCACAACGTTATTTAAGCATGGCTGAGCTTTATGGGTAATCAGGAAATTGTTTGTGGTGTTAAATGATCATTCAATAACAATAAATAGGATAAAAAATCATTGTAGGTTGCACTTAACGGCTTATAAACAACCTAAACAGATAGAAATAGTGACTGAATTACCCAAAAATAATTTAGGAAAAGTACTAAGACGCCACCTAAAATAAAACTCCTAAGACGCCATCTGAAATAAAACTAAGCTATTGGTTTTATGTGTAATTTTATAGACTGTTCATCCGCTTCTACATAACTAAAGTTTGTAAACCAGTCGCCTACATCAAAGCGAGTATAGGGTTTGTTTGATATTTCAAATTGATGTTCTGCTACTTGATGTGTATGCCCGTGGATCAATATGTCACAGTTGTGTTTTACTAATAAACGTTCGACTTCACTCTGTGTGACACCCATCATTACATTATTTTTATACACTTTTTTTGATTGGCTTGCGGTGCGAATTTTCCAACCAATTTTCTTACGATAATGTAAGGGCAGTAAATTAAATACAAATTGCAGTGCAGGATTATGGATCACCTTGCGCATTTTTTGGTAGTTTTTGTCTGCCAAGCAAAGAGTATCGCCATGCATTAATAATACTTTACGACCATACAAATTAATTTCATGGTGTTCTGGTAATAACTGCATAGATGATTGCTTGGCATATTTTTTTCCAACCATAAAATCACGATTACCGTGAATATAAAAGATTGGAATACCATTGTTGGTTGAGTAGTCGCTTAATTTCGATGCGACCTCATCCATCAATGGCGTATGCTCATCATCACCGATCCACACTTCAAAGAGGTCGCCTAAAATATACAAGGCATCGATATTTTTTGTTCTGCTTTCCAGAAATGAAAATAATGTCTGTGTTATTTTTGGGTGGTTCTCACTTAAGTGAAGATCAGCAATAAAGAGCGTAGACATAATTAAGCAACCGTTACACTAGTGATTAATACGTCTTCTAATGGTACATCTTGGTGTACAAAACCAAAGTTACCTGTTGCAACATCTTTAATCTTATCAACAACATCAAAGCCATCAACCACTTCTGCAAATACACAGTAACCCCAACCATCAGTTGTTTCTGATTTAAAGTCTAAAAATTTATTATCATTAATATTGATAAAAAACTGAGCTGATGCTGAATGCGGTTCCATTGTGCGGGCCATTGCAACAGAATATTTTTTGTTAGAAAGACCATTGTTTGCTTCATTTTTAACAGGTTTAGTTGTGTCTTTTTCTTCCATGCCTGGTGCAAAACCACCACCTTGTACCATGAAACCATCAATTACGCGATGAAAAACAGTATTCTCGTAATGACCTGACTCTGCGTATTTAATAAAGTTAGCGACGGTTTTAGGTGCTTTTTCTTCATTTAATTCAAGCTTAATATCACCAAAGTTTGTGTGTAACGTAATCATAATCAGATCCTATCTATAATAAAAAACGCTATCATACCTGATTCACCTAATGCATTAAATACACGAATTCATTAAATACTAGGGTGAATTTGTTGTGCGCTCAGGTTAGAATGAATTTTTATTGTAACTGCTTACCCCCGTTTACTATTTTTGCGTCAAATTACTGAAATAGTACGCCGCTAAGTAACGACTTTTTATTACGCATAGATGGAATTCAGATGTTAAAGATATACAACACACTAACAAGACAAAAAGAGCAATTTAAACCCCTTATCGCTGGCAAAGTCGGCATGTACGTGTGTGGTGTTACCATCTATGATTATTGTCACATTGGTCACGGCCGTACTTTTGTGGCTTTTGATACTGTGGCACGTTACTTTCGCTTTAGTGGTTACGATTTAACCTTTATCCGTAACATCACCGATGTTGACGACAAAATCATTAAACGCGCAAATGAAAAAGGCGAAACGTGCGATCAACTAACAACACGGTTCACCGACGCAATGCATAAAGACTTTGATGCATTAAATATGATTCGTCCTGATTTAGAGCCACGTGTTACTGACCATATGCCTGAAGTCATCGAGATGATAGAAAAGCTGATCAGCAAAAACCATGCGTATGTAGCTTCAAATGGCGATGTGTTATTTTCTGTCGCAAGTTATAAAGACTACGGTAAATTAAGTGGTCAGAATTTAGAAATGTTACAAGCCGGCTCTCGTGTTGATAGCGAAGAAAAAGAAAGTAAAAACAACGCGCTTGATTTTGTTTTATGGAAAATGGCAAAACCCGATGAACCATTCTGGGTTTCACCATGGGGCAACGGTCGTCCAGGTTGGCACATTGAATGTTCTGCGATGAATAATAAACATTTAGGTGAAGTGTTTGATATACATGGCGGTGGGTCAGATTTGTCATTCCCACACCATGAAAACGAAATAGCACAATCATGCTGTGCACACCAAGGTGAATACGTAAATACCTGGATGCATTCTGGCATGGTACAAGTCGACAAAGTTAAAATGTCTAAATCATTAAATAACTTTTTTACGATTAAAGATGTATTAGAGGTTTACGACAGTGAATCTGTGCGTTACTTCTTGATTTCAGGGCATTACCGTAGCCAACTTAACTACTCTGAAGATAATCTAAAGCAAGCTCGAGCTAGTTTAGAACGTTTTTATACTGCCATTCGAGATATCGACTTTAGTGCTTCTGAGCTTGATAAAAACAGTGATTATTATGCACGTTTCTGTAAAGCCATGGATGATGACTTTAATACACCAGAAGCATTAGCAGTATTATTTGATTTAACCAAAGAGCTTAATCGTATTAAAGCGGTCGATAGCACGCAGGCTGCTTCATTAGCACGTCTTTTGGTTACATTGGGTAATGTACTGGGGCTTTTGCATCAAGACGCAGAGCAATTTATGCAAGGTGATGAATCTGATGATGAAGTCGCAATGATCGAAGCACTCATTAAACAACGTAACGACGCACGTGCTAATAAAGATTGGCCAAGCGCCGATGATGCGCGTGATAAATTAGCAGCGCTAAAAATTGTATTAGAAGACGGCCCGAACGGGACAACATGGCGTAAACAGTAAATTTAACTTATTTATTTAAGCGCTAATCATTAATAGATAAAGGATAACAACATGCTAACGAGGTTTAGTTTGCAACATCGTGTTACGCCTTCGTAGTGGCATTACTATTAATGAAAAATAAAATAACACACATGGTGAAGCAATATCGCCATGTGTTTATTATCCTCTTTCTTTTATCAAGCAACCTGTTTTCTCAAGACTCTAAAAAACTGATCGCCTATCTAACGCCCGAATTCAAAAAAACATTTAATGAAGCTTATGGGGACCGTTCATCTCAACTGTTGACGCAATGGATGAGTTTAATGGTTGATAATGAGAAGAAAGATGACTGGCAAAAAATGCGTTTGGTTAATCACTTTTTCAACAAGAAAATAAGTTTTGTTGATGATATTGTACATTGGAAAGAAGAAGACTATTGGGCAACACCCTTTGAATTTATTGGTACAAAAGGTGGTGATTGTGAAGATTTTGCGTTAGCAAAGTATTTTACATTAAAAGCGATGGGGGTTGAGCCCAGTAAAATGCGTTTAATGTATGTCCGTGCTTTGGCTATTAATCAACCTCACATGGTACTCATATATTCTGAAACGATCGATCAAATGCCCTTAGTATTAGACAATATTAATCCTAAAATATTACCCGCTAATCAACGCAGAGATCTTAAACCTATTTACAGTTTTAATGGTGATGGTTTATGGCTTGCCAAAGCGAAAGGGCTAGGTAAACAAGTAAAGGGTAAAGGGGGAGTGACTCGATGGGAAGATATAGTCACACGAATAGAACGCAGTGAATTTAAAACAAACAAATAATAATATTATGGAAAATACATGACTTTAAGAATGCAGTTAAACGCGGTGATTCTCTCCGTGTTAGTGATGAGTTTTATCGGTAGCGTATCGATAAACCTATTAAATACCCAACATTATTTGTCTGGGCAACTTGCCTCGCATGCGCAAGACACTGCCACTAGCTTAGGGCTTTCATTAAGCGATCCAATCTTTAATGAAGAAACGGTTGTGGTAGAGGCAACCATTAATGCTATTTTTGATCGCGGTTTTTACCATCATATCACTCTTGAAAACATAAACGGTAGCATCCGATACCAGCGTGTCAGTACAACCCAACCCGAACAAGTCCCGCAGTGGTTTATTGATCTATTTTCTTTAACAGCGCCTGAACAGCAAACCATGATAGACACAGGGTGGACAATTGGTGGCATATTAAAAGTACAATCTCATACTGGCTTGGCTTATCAGCAGCTCTGGAAAAGTGCTAATGACATAACACATGCAACACTGTTCATCTTTTGTCTCGCGCTATTGTTTGCGTACATCATGTTGCAACAAATGTACAAACCGATTACCGCTATTTCATTACAGGCTGAAGCTATTCAGCAACGAAAATTTATAATGATTGAAAAATTACCGGCAGCCACTGAACTAAGAAATTTTGTACTTGCGATGAATAAAATGGTCGCAAACATAAAAAACACTTACGATGAACTCACTCAAGCAGCCACTGAAACTCACCGTGCTGCCTTTGTTGATGAGCAGACCGGTATTGAAAACCGTCGTTCTTTTGTTGATATGATGGATTCATTATTAGCTGAGTCGGCAACACATAATGGCGCTATTATGATGGCGCGTATTACTGGTTTAGCTGCCTTAAATAAAAACCAGGGTTACCAAGCAGGTGATAACCTTGTTAATCAGTTAGTGACAGTCATTCAAGAAGAGGCAGAGCAGGGTGTTAAGTTGTATCGTATCTCAGGATCTGAGTTTTGTTTAATAACTGATGATTTTCAAATACCTAAATTGACAGAAATTATAAGCTCAGTTATTAACAAACTACAGGTAAATATGGAAAGCATGCAAGAGGCGAAGGCTGTCTTTGGCTTTGTTAATTTCAAAAGTGCTCAGCAGTTTGCAGATGTCATGTTTGAGTTAGATATGGCAACAAACAACGCAGCAGAAAGCTCGGATGGATTCTATATTCAACAACAGACTAACCCATTAGAGGCGTTTGGAAGTGCGACAAACTTAAAAACTATTTTAGACAAAATATTAGAAAAACCGGAAAATCATATCACGCTGAAAAAGCAAGATACGCTGTGTTGCAGTCAACGTTTAGCCTTTGACTTAGAGCTGTTTGCTGCTTTTGAATACAAGAATAAAACTATTAATACGGGTGATCTTTTTGCTATCGCAAGTCAATATGGTGAAACAGGTAAATTAGACTTTACCATCATCAAACTGATTCTTGAACGTTGTAAAACGAATCAACTCAAGGGCAAAAAAGTTGCGATTAATCTCTCCCGATTAACTTTTTCAGACCGCCTTCATATGGAAAAAATCACCGGGTTAATCAAAGAAAGCGGATTCGGAGCATCACTGGTTATTGGTTTAACTGAGGCTTCAATTGTAGGTGATCTGAATGAAAGTAAATCAAAAATAGAAGCATTAACAGTCAATGGGTGTTCGATTTGTATTAATCGCTTTGGCAGTAGTATTGAATCTTTACAATATATGATGGAAATTAGACCCGCGCTGGTGAAGTTATCACCAGCTTTCACACGCAGTATCGACGAGAAAAAGGGTAACGAACAAATGGTCAGTGCTTTTGTCAGAATGGCCCATGGTTTAGACATCACGGTAGTAGCGCAGTGTGTTGAAACTGAAAGTGAATTAGCAACCTTGCAGTTGTTGAAAGTTGATGCTGCATTAGGCTATGTAATTAATAAACCGAGTAAGCTATATTAGCCCTAGGTGAGTGACATATTTTAAATAATTTACATATTTGGCAAAAAAGAGGTGACAAAGGAGATCTAAGTCAATAAAGTACAGCAAATATATATATTTGTTTGACCTAATCACAGATGTAACAATAAAAATTGTAAACAGGGATAGAAAATGAAAAAGATTTTGATTGCAAGTTTACTTGTTGCCGCGACCGCAAACGCGCAAGCAATAACAGATAATAAAGTTAATATAGATAAAGTAATTGCTGAGCTAGCATCAGGTAAAACGATTGAACAAATCGTAAAAGAAGCCAACTTTGATGCAGTAAAAGTAGTTACCAATTTAGCGCAAGCACAACCCGAATCTATCGCAGAAATCATTACTGCTGCGATTATTGCAAACCCAGACAAAGCAGCTGAAATCGTACAAGCCGCTGTTGAAGCAAACCCTGAACTAGCAAGTGAAATCGTACAAGCCGCTGTAGATGCAGGAGCAGATCAAGATGAGATGATCGTTGCCGCCTTATTAGGTGGCGCAAATGAAGAAGACATTGCACTCAAAACAGCCGCTGGCGGATTTAGTTCTGCTCCATCTCTTGGTGCTGCACCTTCACAACCTGGTTTAGGTGGTGGTACGGGTGGTGGTGGCTCTACTGCTTCACCAAATTAGAAATCAATAAGTTGGAAGTGGGACGTTAGTCCTGCTTTACTTCAGCATCATATTTTCAACATTTACCCTCTTCAAAGCCGTTAGCTTATCTAGTTAAAATGAACTAACCAAAAATCGAAAGGGTGACTAAGTAGAGTAGATACTCAACTTTACTAGAAAAATTAATAATAGTTCGACATTCATGTCTTCTATAGTAAGCCCTAAATCGGAAGTGGGACTTTAGTCCTACAAAAAATAACAACGGATTGTATGATTTTTAAAAATATTCACAAACAGATAAATGGATTTTCTGGTGCGCAGTAAACACGCCTTTTACCTCCTCTGCTTTATCATACTTTTTTCTCCAATCCCTTTAGGCGCAAACCGTCCTTGGGCATGGGGTTTGATTGAAGTCCTAATAGCAATCAACACAATAATGGTCTGTTATACACACTCATTTACTAACGTATTCTCACAACTTAAAAAAGTGAAAGTAGTGTTGGGTGTGATAGTTGTAGTTCAACTTTGGGTTTTCTTACAATGGTTAGGTGGCATTGCGCCTTCTTTTTCTCCCTTGTTATCGTTAGATCCAAGTCAAACAGAAATAGCCTTAATTAAAGGTATAACTTTTTGCCTGTTTATTATCAATATTGCAACTCTAGTGAACAAGCAAGAACGAGTTAAAATCATCTGTTGGATGATTATGTTGTCTGGTTTGTATCAAGCGGTATATGCAATTTTCCTACAATACTCTGGATGGCAAGTTAGCCCGCTTGGTTTCAACATAGGCGAACGCGCAACGGGATCATTCGTATACTGGAATCATTTAGCAAACTATCTATTACTTTGTTTAAGTGTTGCTATTGGCTATCTGATTGGTTCACTTACTGGTGTTGAAGCGGTATCTCGCCGAGCAAAGTTGGCAACAGTGATTGAAGCTTTATTAAGCCCAAAATGGATAGTGCGTATTGGCATCATCATCATGGTGGTGGCATTAATCATGACCCGTTCACGAATGGGCAATACAGCATTCTTTATTTCATTGTTAGCGACAAGTATTCTAGCGTTAATAATAATGAAACGTCCGCCTAATACACTTAAATGGTTAATTGCTAGTTTAGTCATTTTAGACTTGGTCATTGTTGGCACTTATTTTGGGATTGATAAAGTAAAAGAGCGCTTACAAGCAACCTCATTTCAAGCAGAAACACGCGATGATGTGGTGAGAGACTCCATTCCATTCATTCAAGATGTTTGGTTAACGGGGACGGGGGCTGGGAGTTTTTACTCAAGCTTCTTACAATATCAAACGACTGAGTACCAAGCATTTTATGATCATGCTCATAACGAATATGTTCAATTTTTAACAGAGTTTGGCTTGCTTGTCAGTATGTTACTGCTAGGCATGTTGCTCTACGTGATATGGAAGACAATACAAATTTTACGAAATAGTAAACGAAAGTTTAACCAAGGCTTAGCGCTTGGATGTTTAATGGCATGTATCGGAATGATAATGCATGCAACAGTAGACTTCGTATTACAAGATTTTTCAATAATATTGATTTTTCTTTCAATATTAACTTTAGTTTTTCTTAATCAAACAGATAGGTCTGATTCAAAATGAAAAAAATATTAACCGTATTTGGAACGCGTCCTGAAGCGATCAAAATGGCACCATTAGTACATAAGTTAGCAGCAGAGCAAAACTTAGAAAGCAAAGTGTGTGTAACCGCGCAGCATCGTGAAATGTTAGACCAAGTATTAAACCTATTTGAAATAACACCGGATTACGATTTAGACATCATGAAACCAGGGCAAGACCTGTTTGATGTGACGGGCAATATTCTGTCTGGCTTAAAAACAGTGCTTGAAGATTTTGAACCTGATGTTGTGTTAGTACATGGTGATACAACAACGACATTTTCAGCGTCATTAGCTGCATTCTACAAACAGATTAAAATTGGTCACGTTGAAGCCGGTTTACGCACAGGTAACCTTTATTCACCTTGGCCTGAAGAAGCAAACCGTACATTAACGGGTGTTTTAACGCATTACCATTTTGCACCGACACAAGGCTCTAAAGATAACTTAATCAGAGAGCATGTGGCGGAAGATCGTATCGAAACAACGGGTAATACAGTTATTGATGCATTGTTGTGGGTAAAAGAAAAATTAGACAGCGATGAAAATATCAGTACTGAGCTAGCTAAAAACTTTCCTTTTTTAGATGAAAATAAAAAATTAGTCTTAGTTACAGGTCACCGCCGTGAAAGTTTTGGTGGTGGGTTTGAACGCATTTGTGAAGCATTAGCTAATATTGCAAAAGCAAGACCAGAAGTACAAATTTTATACCCTATGCACATGAATCCAAATGTACGTGAGCCTGTTAACCGCATTTTGTCAGATCTTGATAATGTATTTTTAATTGAGCCGCAAGACTACCTCCCGTTTGTTTATTTAATGAACCGTAGTTACCTGATTATTACTGATTCAGGTGGCGTTCAAGAAGAAGCACCATCGTTGGGCAAACCCGTATTAGTGATGCGTGATACCACTGAGCGCCCAGAAGCGATTGAAGCGGGCACGGTTAAATTAGTCGGCACAGATACTTTGCGTATTACCGAAGCTACTTTAGAGTTATTAGACGACCAAGCGTTATATAACACTATGGCAAAAGCGCATAACCCATACGGTGACGGTCAGGCCTGCGCACGTATCGTGAATGCACTATTAGCTGACTGATTAAAATAAAATAACAGATTAATAAAAATTTAAGGAAAGAAAATGTCAATTGAAAAAGTATTAGTAGTGGGTTTAGGTTATATCGGTTTACCAACAGCTGCGGTTATCGCATCACGTGGTATGGATGTTGTTGGCTTAGATATAAATCAAAAAGCGGTAGATACCATCAACAAAGGTGAAATTCACATTGTTGAACCGGATCTAGATATCGTTGTACGCTCTGTTGTCATGACAGGTAAATTACGCGCAACAACGGAAGCTGAATCTGCTGACGTATTTATGATTGCCGTGCCAACACCTTTTAAAGAAGATAACTCTCCTGATCTTTCTTACATTCAATCGGCAGCTAAAACCATTGCGCCGGTGCTTGAAAAAGGCAACCTAGTGATTCTTGAGTCAACATCTCCAGTTGGTGCAACAGAAAAATTAGCAGGGTGGTTAAAAGAAGCGCGTCCAGATTTAAGTTTCCCACAAGACAAAGGCGATGCTGCAGATATTAACGTGGCACATTGTCCTGAACGTGTATTGCCTGGTTATGTATTACAAGAGCTTGTTTCTAACGACCGTGTTATTGGTGGTATATCTACAACTTGTAGTGAAAAAGCCGTTGCACTGTACAAAACCTTTGTTCGTGGTGAATGTGTTATTACTAATGCCCGCACAGCTGAAATGGCAAAATTAACAGAAAACTCATTCCGCGACGTTAACATTGCCTTTGCCAATGAATTATCTGTTATTTGTGACAAATTAAAAATCAATGTGTGGGAGTTAGTTAAATTAGCGAATCGTCACCCACGTGTAAATATCTTAAACCCTGGGCCTGGTGTCGGTGGTCATTGTATCGCCGTTGACCCGTGGTTTATTGTTGATAGCTGCCCAGAAGAAGCAAACATCATTCGCCAAGCACGCTTGACCAATGACGCGAAGCCTTTCTATGTAATTGATCAAATTACTAAAGCAGCTGATGAGTTCAAACGCCCAGTGATTGCATGCCTTGGTCTTGCTTTTAAAGCAGACATTGACGACCTTCGTGAAAGCCCTGCGCTACAAATAGTGAAAGAGCTGGCATCACGTGACATTGGCGACATTGTTGCTGTTGAACCCAACATACATGAACTACCTGCGAACCTTTCAAAAGAGGGCGTACAACTTGCTACACTAGAAGCTGCATTAGAAATAGCAAACGTAGTCGTAGTCTTGGTTGACCACAAAGAGTTTAAAGCTGCCGACAGTACACAATTTGCAACAAAAGTTGTGATTGATACACGCGGTATCGTTTAATAAAAAAAATTAATTTTTCCAGAAGAGTGTATCTATTTTGACGCCATTTGAATTAGTAAAAGCGGATTTGTTTCGCCATACAGGTAAGTATTCTATTACTTTATTATTAAAAAATTTATTAAATAATAATCGTTCATTTAAATACACCTTCTGGTTGAGACTTTGTAACAGCAATAATTTTTTAATAAAAAGTATTGCTTGGTATATGCACAGACACCTGTCTATTAAATGTCAAATACAGATCCCAAAAGAAACACAGATAGGTCCTGGTTTATATTTAGGACATGCTTCATCAGTAATGATGAACAGCACTGTTGTTATTGGAAAAAATTGCAATTTAAGTCAATTCACTACCATAGGATCAAACCATGGTAAAGGTGCGATTATTGGAGACAATGTATATATTGGACCGAATGTGTGCATTGTTGAGGCAGTTACCATTGGTGATTGTGTGACGATTGGCGCAGGGACAATTGTGGTCAAAAATGTCAGTAATAATTCAACCGTTGTGGGCAACCCTGCGCGTGTTATTTGTGATCATTCTATTGATCGCTATATAAATAACCCTTGCAAGATAGAAACACAATGAAAAAAGTATTATTGGTTACTCCATTGTCGACCATTGTCTGGGGAAGTAAAAATACAGGAGGGGTAGATTCTGTTTGTCAAATGTTGGTTAAAGGCTTACAAGAAAACCCCACTAACGATTTTCATTATCGTGTAGTGGCCTTTGATCCAACAAACTCTCTTACTGCGCTGAATGGTGTCACGACTCAATTGCACAACCGTTTAGAGGTGGTGCAATATAATGTTTCTGATATCGGCGCTGCGAAGTACTTTAAGTTGCCTGGTATTTTGCATCAACGACGTAGTATCAAAGCTCAGAATAAATTATTTAAGCCCGATATTATTCACTCTCACCTTATTTCATGGCTCATTGCTATCGGAGCTAATGTACCAACATTGGCGACATTACATAATTATAAAAAAATAGGAAGAACTCCTAGATCTAAAATGAATAATTTTTTATATGAAAAAGTAGTGCCTTCTATATCAAAATATTTTATTTCATCGTATACATGTGTGAGCGGTTTTTTAAATGAGTCAATTAAGCAAGATACACATCAATCCATGGCTATTGTTTATAACCCAATTGATTCATTATTTTTTCAAATGATGAATAAAGAAAATGATAGTTTAATAACACTGGTCACCTGTGCACTATTAACCCCTAAAAAAGGTATTCATCATATTATTGAAGTGCTTGATTTACTTATCAAACAGGGGAACACGGCACAGCTAAACATTATTGGACCTGCAACAGATGTTCGTTATAAAGAAATATTACAAGACTTGATCAATCAAAAAGGATTACAGCTTCATGTCGCTTTTTTAGGAGCAAAGGTGACAACAGAAATCGTTGCATTATACGCGGAAGCAGATGTTGGCTTATTCCTTTCAGAGGAAGAGACCTTTGGTTTAGTACCCTTAGAGATGTTGGCGACTGGACTGCCTGTGATAGCAACTGAGACGGGAATCATGGCAGACTTTCAAAGAAATAATATTAAAATTTTAGGGCTGGAATTAGCTAAACAACAAGATTATCAACATATCACCGAGCAAGTCATGGCCTTTGTAGAGAAAAAAATTGTAGTTGATAGTGAATATATCAAAGCTAATTTTAGTATCTCTGCGGTGATTGAGGCCTATGAAAATGTATATAGGAAAGTGCTAAACAATGCTTAAAAAATTATTACACTATGCGCCCGTGCAGATAATCTCTGCTGTGAGTGTATTCTTCCTCATTGCTTTGCAAACACGATTTCTTAGTTTGTCGGAATATGGGTTATTAGCGTTGATACTGGTGTTTATGGAGGCAACACGCTCTTTTTCTGCACAGTGGATTAATGTTTCACTAACTCGATTTATGCCTTCTGCTTCAACTAGTGATAAAAAAGCATTAAAAGGTTATTCATTTAGATTACTGTTATCACTGCTTATCCCCGGATCCCTTTCATTATCACTCTGTTTAGTTTTTAGTGATGAGTTTTCTTGGGTATTATGGGGCGCTTTATCTTTATTGTTGATCAGTAAATCGTGTTTTTTATATTTCCAAGAGTTGTTTCGACTGACTGACAATGTCGTGAAATATAGATATTCAGTGTTACTGCAAGCCATACTATCAATTGTTTTTACTTATCTGTTATTGACATTTTCATCGTCCATTATTATGGCGATAGTGGCACTTATCGCAAGTAATGCACTAGCCTGTCTATTAAGCTATAACGCAATTGGCCGTAAGCTAGAAAAATTACCAGTTAAAGATAGAAAAGCATTTATCTCCTACGGCCTTCCGATACTGTTCTCTGGCGTATTAATGACGCTGAGTACACGGGTCGACAGAATTATGGTATCAGAACTATTAGGGCTGTCAGAGGTTGGGTTATACGCAGCTTTTTCAAATCTACTCTTAGGTATTATGGCATTAGTCTTCATGGTGATCGCTTTGCCGCTTTACCCGGAAGTGGTAAAAGAGGTGAAATGTAAAGAGAAGTTGTTTGTTGCGCATAAAAAATATATATCACTTTTGCTCTTAGTAACTGTGCCTGCAACCGTAGGCATTAACTTAATTGCACCACAATTAATTGTCATATTACTTGGTGATAACTTTAGTGGTTTTGATATTGAACTTTTTTATTGGATTAGTTTTGCCATTTTTTGTTTAAATTTCAGGGGGCACTTTTTAGATCACGGATTACAATTCACCCTAAAGACGAAAGCCCTGCCGTTTATATCAACATTTCTACTGATCATCAGCCTAATTAGCGCCTATCTTTTGATTACTCACTACGGGTTGATTGGGGTTGGCTATGCTTTTGTATTAACACAGGTTATTGGTGTGTTTATTTCCTATAAAGTATCAACGTATTATGGGTATCGCTATCCTTTCCCTGATACTTTTTTATCGACCTTCAGCGCAACGTTATTCATGGTGCTGGTAGTAAAACTATTGGCGCCATTATTTGTTGCTTTGCCCCTGTATCCTACGTTGCTGTGTAATATTTTTGTGGGAAGTCTGGTTTATTTGTGTGTGCACCTAGCATTCAACACATTGAATTGTCGTATTTATCTCAAAAAGGTATTTCAGTGAATCATCAATTTTTCTTCCGTGGCGTACTCTTACTTTTAACCGTTGCATTTTTTTTAAATGGTTATTTTTTAGAAAGTCTAGGTATTATATACGCTGGCGAGGGAGGGAGTCCGTTACATAAAATACATCTCTATTCCTATCTAGTGATGATGCTCTTTGTCTGTCTATTTCTTAAATTCGAACTGAATTATATTATTATTCGTATGGGAGACTTTTTTAAAGTGTGGTTAGTTAGTTTTGCATTTTTAATATTTGTGATTTTTTACGGAATAGTACTGTTTGGTACCTCTGGCATGGCTTATTTAGTAAACACCTTTCTATCTCCATTACTGTTATTACCTATTATCTGTGTCATGTCTATTGAGCAAAAACAGTTTATAGTCAAATTTATTGCCTACTTATTACTGCTTAATTGTTGTGTCGCCATTATAGAGTATGCCTTTAATACTCGCATGGTTAATGTAGAGTTCTCTTCTTTTGCTTATTTTAGATCAACTGCTTTTTTAACCCACCCTTTAAATAATGCGCTGATTAGTGTTGCCTTATTACCCTATCTATTACACAGAACCGTTTTACCGACGGTATTCTATTTTGGGATTTCGATTTTAGCATTATTTGCTTTTGGCGGGCGTGCCGCACTTGGCATTTATTTGCTAATGCTGACTCTGATTGCTCTACCTTCGCTGTATCGGTTTGTTACTTCAGGCGTGCGCATGAATAAACTAACCTTCTCATTACTCTGTTTTTTCAGTTATTTCTTTTTTATCGCGTTAGTTATTGTTGTTTTTGAAAGCGGTATTGGTGATCGCATTTTAAATAAATTACATATGGATGGCAGTGCCAGTGCGCGCGTGGATGTTTTTTATATTTTAGAACTGATGAGTCCTGAAGAATGGTTGTTCGGTGCAACAGATAACCTTCGTGGTGCAATTGATATTTACCTTGGTATCTCCGTAATTGAAAATTATATTATCGGATGGATATTTACCCTAGGAGTTGTTGGAACAGTACCATTGTTAATCTCATTCTTATCACCCTTACTCTTTTTTATTAAGAAAGGGGAATGGTCAACACGAGTTGCAGTAGTTGGATTTTTAATTGTTTCGATTACCAACAACTCACTTACTACAAAAACACCTATTTTGTTGTTTTTGTATCTAATACTACTAATAAATTATTTTATAAAAAAAGAACAAGAACCACACATTTAGTTTTATTGAAGAATTTCAGTAAAATCGCATGAGATAAAAAAAGGATGATTAAAAATGAGATTATATAAATTAGGTAATTTTTTCTATCGTAATAACATTCCTCTATTGCCAAAGCTGTGTAATTTATTGATTCGTTTAATTCATAACTGTGCGGTTTATAGTGAGACAAGAATAGGTGCTAAAACTATTTTTGGCTATGGGGGTATCGGTGTAGTTATTCATAAAAGAACGGTGATAGGTACTAATTGCACTATTGGTACTAATGTGACAATTGGTGGTAAATCAGGCTCTAAAAATGTGCCTGTTATTGGTAATGATGTATTTATTGCGACAGGTGCAAAAATATTAGGTGACTTGAAAGTAGGTAATAACTGCGTAATCGGTGCAAATGCAGTGGTGATTAAGGATGTTCCTGATAACTGTGTTGTAGCAGGCATCCCAGCTAAAATTATTAAATCAGGCATTAATGTGTCAGACTTTAAATAACAATTAACTCAGGAAAATATACAAATGTTGAATAGTTTTATTTATCAAAACTCGCCTGTATTCATACAACATATCGCAGTGAGTTGTTATGAACTGATTAAACGAAAAATGCGTGCGACTGAATCGAGCAAAGCACTCATGCTGACCTTGATTGATCATGAAAAAGATAAACAAGCATTAAAGCGTTACCATGACGGAAAAATTGATCAAGTACTACAAAATGCGGTTGAGCATTGTCCCTTTTATCAAAAACAGCAATACAAGCAGCCACTGCAACTTTGTGACTTTGATTTCACCACGAAAGAAAATGTCCGTGAAAATAATACGCAGTTTCTAAATGTTGATTCAAAAGAAATTAAAATAGAAGGTAAAACCAGTGGCACAACGGGCACGCCACTGTCTATTTATCAAGACATCGCATCGGTTCGCGCAGAAAAGGCATTTACCGATAGGCAATTACAATGGGCCGGTTATGTTAAAGGTGACAAAATAGGTTGGATGCGTGGCGATATGATTGTGCCATTCACACAAAAAAAACCACCATTTTGGCGTTATTCCTATTTTGAAAATATGGTGTTGCTTTCTTCATACCATATGACACCCAAAGCATTGCCACAATACATCACTACTATGGTTGATTTTGGTGTAGATATTATCCAAGCCTATCCTTCTTCGATATTAATATTAGCTAAGTATTTAGATGTGAATGACCTGTATTATCAAGGAACGTTGAAATCGATTGTTACATCGTCGGAATCACTCGCCACTGAAGATAAAGCGTTAATTGAAAAACGATTTAAATGTCCCGTTTTTGACTGGTACGGGTTGTTTGAGCGTGTTGCTGCGATTGCTAGTTGTGAACATGGGAATTACCATATTTTAACCGATTACTCACACGTTGAATTAATTGATCAAGGTGATGGTTACCATGAAATTGTAGGAACCAATTTTAATAATTCATTGTTCCCACTGATTCGTTATAAAACCGGAGATTTTGTTAAATTATCAACTGAAAAACAGTGTGCCTGTGGACGTGTTTTTCCTATGGTTGATCATATAAAAGGCCGTGTGGGTGATTATTTGATTGCAGAGGATGGGCAGAAAATGCATATTCTTAATCATATACCTAAGGGCATCGCTGGTTTAATTGCAACCCAGTTTACTCAGTATTCACATAAAGAGATAAACGCATTAGTAGTGGTTGAAGATACACTCTTTTTAGCGCCTCAAAGATTACAATTAATTCAAAATGCCCAGGATAGATTAGGAAAATCGATTGAAGTAAAAGTAGAAGTAGTTAACTCCATACCCAAAACAAAAAATGGAAAATCCCGTCAAGCAATTTGCACAATTAAGGAAGATTAATGCGCAGTAAAATTAATATAACCGTTGCCACGTCAATCAATGGAAAAGGTGGTGTTGCAACGGTATTAAATACACTTAATTCAGGAGTTTTTTTTAATAATTGGAATATGAAGTTAATCGCTTCACATTATAGTGAGTCAAAATACAAAGGGTTAAATCGGTTATTTTTATTTGCCTCTGTATTTGTGAAATTAGTCTATTTTAATCTCTTTTATAATGTAGGCATTGTGCATATACATATGTCTTCAAGAGGTAGCTACTTAAGAAAGTCATTAATCGTTCGTTTTATTAAGTTATTTAACAATAAAATAATTATCCATCTGCATGGTGCTGAATTTCAAGAGTTTTATAAGAATGAGAGCTCGCTGAAAAAACAAGCGCATATTAGGAATACCTTTGATCTAGCTGATAGTGTTATTGTACTTTCTACCCAATGGTTAGCATGGGCTCATAGCATTGTGAAAGAGCCAAGTAAAGTAAAGATTGTTTATAACGCAGTACCTCAGTTAACCTTAGATCGTAGTGTTAAACAAAATGCGTCTATTCTCTTTCTTGGTCGACTTGGTGAGAGAAAGGGTGTTGCTGATTTAATTCATGCGTTTAAAAAGTTATTAGCTAAAGACGATTCTGCTACGTTACTACTCGGTGGTGATGGTGATATTGAGTTCTATAAAAAGTTAGTCGATTCACTTGGCATTAAAAATCAGGTGCAATTTTTAGGCTGGGTATCGGGCGATGAAAAAAATGCGTATCTTGCAAAAGCGGATGTTTACTGTTTACCTAGTTACAACGAAGGTTTTCCGATGGGCGTTTTAGAGGCTATGTCTGCTGGTGTTGCGGTTGTTGCCTCTACCGCAGGAGGCATTCCTGATGCGATTAGCAGTGGAAAAGAAGGTCTATTAATCACTGCTGGAGATGTTGATGGCTTGGCCGACGCTTTATTACGTATAACAAGTGATAGAGCATTAAATGATGCTTTTACATTGTCTGCAAAAAATAAATTTGATCAAAATTTCAGTGAACCCGTTGTTTTCAAAGTATTAGACAAAATATATAACCAACTTTTAGGGTAAACAATGTCAATTAATTCAGTAACTATTGCCGAAAAATTATTAATATCGTCACAACAAGACCAATTTAAAGGAGCCGATCCTTTTGATGGCTTAAATAGTCAGTTTTTTGATTATTTTCCTTTTCTCAAAAAAGGAAAATTTGGTCTCATTTGGACACAGTTAAACAAGCGTTCGACGATTAATTTACGGCCGTTACTTGCTGTACCTAAAATGCGTAATCCAAAAGGTATTGGTTTATTTATTCTTGGTTTGCTAGAAGATTATCGACGTACACAAAATAAAGACTATTTAGATACTGCAACCGAACTTGCCGATTGGTTATTAACCCAACAAAGTGACAAGTCGGTTTGGCTGCATGCATGTTGGGGTTATCATTTTGATTGGAATGCCCGAGCATTTTATGTACCAAAGGGTAAACCGAATATTATAACCACCATTTACGTTGCACAAGCATTGTTCGAACTTAGCTTGTTGAGTAATAATCAGCAATACAAACAGGTAGCGATTGATGCCGCTGATTTCATTGTTAATACACTTTATTGTGAGCACGATGAACGTTGCTTTTTTGCCTATATCCCAGGTGAAACAACGTTTGTGCATAATGCCAGTTTATGGGGAGCCGCTTGGGTTGCAAAGGTTGCTTCAATTACGGATAACCAAGAATATAAAGCGCTGGCGATTAAAGTGGCGCAGCAATCTGTTTCAGAACAAGGACAAGATGGATCTTGGGTTTACGGCTCACGACACCATCACCAATTCATTGATGGCTTCCATACGGGTTATAATTTAGAAGCCTTACAAATGATCAAAGATTCCCTTAATACATCACAATTTGATGATGCTATCGATAAAGGGTTTAAATATTATAAAGCTGAGTTATTTGAGAGTGACGGCACTGCTAAATATTATAATACTAATGTCTACCCTTTAGATATGCACTGTGTTTCACAGGCCATTTTTACGCTTGTTAAAGTGGGTAAAACAGATATAGACATTACTTTTGCTAAAAAAGTCATACAGCGCTCAATTGATACACTTTATATTGAAAATAAAGCGCAGTTTGTCTATCAAAAAACAAAAAGTAGCACTAACGAAATTAATTATATTCGATGGACGCAGGCATGGGTTTATTACTGTTTTGCATTTTATAACCGCGTCACGGAATAATTTAACTAAGAAAATCAAATAAGTAACCAATTGAAAATATTAAGGGCAACCAGTGAAAAGAATTGAATTTTTAAAAGCACCAATGGATATTGCAACCATGCAAGAAACGGTCGACTTTATTGAAAATAGAATTAAAAAAAATGAATTTCTACAACATGTTGTTGTTAATGTTGCCAAAATAGTCAACATGCAAAAAGATCCTTTATTAGCAGATTCTGTTAAAGCCTGCGAGCTTATTAACATTGATGGCATGGGGGTTGTACTTGGTGCGCGCTTTTTAGGACACGATGTACCTGAGCGTGTTGCAGGTGTTGACTTGTTTCATGAGCTACTAAACATGAGTGCTCGCTGTGATTTTCCCGTGTTTTTACTCGGTGCTACACAAGATGTTGTTTCTAAAACTGCGACTAAAGTACAAGAGCAGAACCCTAATTTAACGATTGCAGGTTTTAACGATGGTTATTTTTGGGAAGATGAACAAGCGGTTGTTGATAAAATTAAAGCATCAGGCGCCAAGCTACTGTTTGTTGCTATTACCTCTCCTAAAAAAGAGAACTTTATAAATAAATGGCAAGACGAATTAGGCGTTGATTTTGTAATGGGAGTCGGTGGTACTTTTGATGTTGTTGCCGGCAAAGTAAATCGAGCTCCGAAGTGGATGCAAGAATATGGGTTAGAATGGTTTTATCGTGTACTGCAAGAACCTGGCCGTATGTGGAAACGTTATTTAGTGACTAACTCAAAGTTTGCTTGGTTACTGGTAAAAGCTAAAATTTCATAATTCATATTTTTTGAGGATTACGGCTGAACTAAAACTCTACTTCCAAGGGACAGGCTAATACAGATTAACCTGCAGGTTTGCTCTTTGGAAGTGAACGTTTAGTTTCGCAGTTTGGGTTTTGAGACTTAGGCTGAACTAAGGTTCCAGTTGGAGGAAATACTATAATGTTGCTCCAGTACAAATAATATTTATTAACCGCGTAATATCAAATTTTTATGTAAATAAACCAATTAAATCGGTTGCTCATTTTATTATGATGAGTAAGATCTGGTTAATATCTTGACTACCTCGCCCTATATTTATATTGATGAAACCATTAATTCCATACTGAAACACACCTAATTTAGCCTCTGCTTACCTGTTGGCAAATAAAAGTCAATTACACGTTTTGTTGTGGCTAAGTCTCCTGTATTCTTTAATTTCACGAAAAGTTTATTGATTTAGACTTTTTGTTTTTTGTTAACAATGTAATGGAATATAATGAAAACAATACTCTCTGTGGGTCTTGTGCTACTTAGTGCAAACGCAACAGCTGTAACAACACAATATAGCGCCTTAGTCC
>NZ_PJBZ01000102.1 GCF_002835995.1 Psychromonas sp. Urea-02u-13
ATCGGGAATCCCAGTACGTAGCGACTACCCAAAGTAGATCCTCGATACAAGACTTCGAGGATGACGGCAAGGCGCATTGCCCTCTATGCACGGCCCGTCATTCCCGAGTTTTTTATCGGGAATCCCAGTACGTAGCGACTACCCAAAGTAGATCCTCGATAAACCACTTCGAGGATGACGGTATTGACTCGCAGTCATTCCGAGTGCCACCATCCGTCATACCGTATTACTCTCCGTCATTCCCGAGTTATTTTATCGGGAATCTCAGTGCGTAGCGATTACTCAAAGTAGATCCTCGATACAAGACTTCGAGCATGACGAGGCGTAGTGATTAGCCAAATCAGATCCTCGATAAAAAACTTCGAGGATGACGGTAAGCGGCATTGCCTCTTATCACAACACCTCAGGATGACGGGAGTTCTTCCCATCCACAAACATCGAGTATTTAAAAGGTTTGAAATCAAGGCTAGTTTTGTTGTTTTTTTAATAGTTTTCTATTCGTTTAATCCATTGTTCTATTGTTTAACGTTCTTTTTTTTTGGTAAATGTTTGACTAAATTTAAGTGCCGACTAAGTTTAATGAACACTTATTAAAAAGGAGTTCTTATGTTTCAACGTAAATTTACACGACTATTTTTAATTTTCTCGTTTGTTTTTATCCCGCTGACCTATCCTATTTTGTCGATTGCTAATACAGAGTCGGTCACTGATATTCAGTCCGGAATAGAAAAAATAAATATCAATAATGCCGATGTTAATCAACTTGCTTTAATAAAAGGGATTGGTTCGAAAAAAGCGCAAGAAATTATTGATTATCGAGCTGATAACGGTGATTTTTCCAGTTTAGACGAACTAATCCGAGTAAAAGGAATAGGTGCCAAAACACTGGGAAAAATTAAACCCTATTTATCCATTTAAGCTACAAAGGCCCGTCATTCCCGAGTTGTTTTATCGGGAACCCCAGTACGTAGCTATTATCCAAATTAGATCCTCGATACAAGACTTCGAGGATGACGGAGTAGCGCCACTTCGCATTACCCATGTCATTCCACCCAGACACTACCCGTCATTCCCGAGTTGTTTTATCGGGAATCCCGGTACGTACCGACAAACTAGTACAAGCTGAAATTTTTTTACAAGCTAGACTTCATAAACTGAGCTTATGCGAGTGTAGGGGGGGGCAGATGGCAGAAAAACAACCATGCACCTATATGTTATCCAACAAAAAAGAGGGTGTATTATATATTGGTGTGACAAGTAACTTAAGGCAACGCATTGCGCAACATAAAGCTGGAGTCGTTAAAGGGTTTAGCCAAAAATATAACTTAAAAAATCTAGTCTATTTTGAGATGCACGAAACAATGTTCGATGCCATCACCAGAGAAAAGCAGTTAAAACATTGGAATCGCACTTGGAAGGTAAGCTTAATTAATAAACAAAATCCAGAGTGGCAAGATTTGTCTGAGATTATTTATTGAATCACACTAGATCCTCGATAAAATACCTCGAGGATGACAGAATTGGCTTACGGCCATTCCGAGTTGACATACGCCGAATGCTACCACCCGTCATTCCCGAGTTGTTTTATCGGGAATCTCAGTGTGGAGCTATTATCAAAATTAGATCCTCGATAAAACACTTCGAGGATGACGGGAAGGAGTGCGTCACTCACATCACCCCGTCATTCCCGAGTTGTTTTGTCGGGAATCTCAGTGCGTAGCTATTGCCCTATACATAGGCCGTTATTCCCGAGTTGTTTTGTCGGGAATCTCAGTGCGTAGCTATTGCCCTATACATAGGCCGTCATTCCCGAGTTCTTCTATCGGGAATCTCAGTACGGAGCTATTATTCAAATCAGATCCTCGATAAACGACTTCGAGGGTGACGGGAAGGAGTCGCGTCACTCGCATCACGCCCCGTCATTCCCGAGTTGTTTTATCGGGAATCTCAGTGCGTAGCTATGACTCAAACCAGATCCTCGATAAACAACCTCGAGGATGACGAAATGGTATCGTTTTTTATAAGTACCCTAAAAACAACGCTATAAAAATAACAAAACCAACTAGGTTATTACTCAAAAAAGCCTTAAAACAGGCTTGTTTATCGCGCTCTTTTATCGCGATCTGTTGTTTAAAAAACAGTATTAATACTACGACCAAACCTAAGTAATATACAGCACCCAACTGCTCTAGAAAGCCAAGCCAAACCAATAATAACAAACTACTGAACTGCAATAGTCCAACAATGAATTTATCGTATTTTCCAAATAAAATAGCAGTCGATTTAATGCCTATTTTTAGGTCGTCGTCTCTATCAACCATTGCATATAGAGTGTCGTAAGCAATAGTCCAAAGCACATTGACGATAAACAAGATCCAAACGACATTATCAATTTGATTCGCCTGGGCAGCATAAGCCATCGGAATTGCCCAACCAAATGCTAAACCTAATATCAATTGCGGAAGGTGGGTAAAGCGTTTCATAAAGGGATAGGAAAATGCGAGTAAAAGGCCGATAACGGATAATTGAATAGTGAGCCAATTTTGGCTTAAGACTAATAAAAAAGCACTTAACGA
This sequence comes from Psychromonas sp. Urea-02u-13, assembly GCF_002835995.1. Classification (GTDB taxonomy): domain Bacteria; phylum Pseudomonadota; class Gammaproteobacteria; order Enterobacterales; family Psychromonadaceae; genus Psychromonas. The sequence goes on from NZ_PJBZ01000102.1 coordinate 2,577, forward strand.
TAAGACTAAAAATAAAACAATCGCTTCACGACTAGTTGCCCGGCCAGAGGGTAAGGGGCGGTTCTTCGTGCGCTCTACAAAACCATCTACTTTTCTATCCGCAAAATCGTTAATAACACAACCCGCACTGCGCATTATAAATACACCAAGCGTAAAAACGATCAATACGTTAAGTTCTGGAAAGCCTTTTGCAGCTAGCCAAAGTGCCCACAACGTTGGCCATAGTAGTAAAAGGGAACCGATCGGTTTATCAATGCGCATCAACTGTGCGTAAGTTTGTTGTTTTTGTTTACTGATCATCATAATGTGTCGAAACTAAAGTTTCATGTCCTCAAGTTATTGCTATTACCAAGTGGAGAGCGTTGCAGGTTTCTATTTTCTTAGCTGTAAATACCTGATGCAGGTAAAAATAACTCACTGACTAATAAAGGTTTATTATTTAAATAAAAGAGTGAGCGTCTTGCCCATAACGGGTGCTCTACTGGTTGTTTTAAATCGTTAGCGAGTTGATGAAAGATGGAATCGTTGTCGAATTCACTCACCTCTATTTGCCCACGCAACATGGTTGGGTCTTGAAATAGGATTTTACCAAGGGACTGCTCGCCAATTTCAGCGAGTTTAGCTTGGTGTTCGGAAAGCGTTGAAAAAGGAATTTCGGTTTGCGCAAAAACCACTGGTTTATCATCACACAGTAAAAAAACTTCACGTACCAGCACCTTCTCTTCATCTTGAAAGTGCTTCGAAAGGTGACCACTTGGTACTACATTTATCTGTTGCTTTATTTGTACTGAAAAGTGAGTACATCGAGCTTCTAATTTTTTTGTCAGGGAGTTGTGATCATAAAGCCAACCAGCAATGTTTTCTTTGCAGTGTGGTGGTTTTGTCTCTGAAAACCAGTCTGTTAGAGCGCCTAGAGGAAGAATGCAATTACTCATGAATACCCTTGGTAAACAGGAAAAAAAATAGATTGTTTGCTATTGTATCACTCATATTTATAAACATCTTTGTTAAAGGAAAATACCATGTTTAAAAGAGCGCTTTTGTGTGTGCTTTGTTTGTCGTTTAGTTCCTCTTTTTTAATGGCAGAAGAAGCTGTCGAAGAATCATCAGAAGCTAAAGTTGATTATCAATATTTTCAACTCACTCCAGATATTATCACCAACTATATTAAACCTGGAAAGCGAATTGGTTTTGTGAGATTAACGGTTGAATTGATGGTGGACTCTAAAAGCAGTTACGCATTGATTGAAAATCACGAGCCACTTATCAGAGATAAAATCATTACTATTCTTGGAGAGCAAACTGAAATAGTCGTGAAATCAATTACTGAGCGAGAAGGGATTCGCCAACGTTGTTTAGATGAAGTGAATAATCTACTTTACAAAGAGACCGGTAAAAAGCCATTAATTGAGTTGTTGTTTACTAAATACCTTTACCAGTAAACACCCGTAATTATTATATTGTAAGCGATTAGGAAGTGATGCTTTAGCCATGCTAAGTTTCAAAAAGCTAAAGCGTCAAAAAAGCTAAAGTTTCACTTCCAAAATTGATCATCTATTTTGTTTAAACCTTCAATTTACTTGTCACAAATGCCAACAGTAATCCTGCTAATAATCCAACTAAATGTGCATAGTTAGCAACGTTAACGGGTAATAAATCGATAAAACCTAGTACGAGCCAAAACAACAAAAAGCCAAAGTAACTGTTTGCTAGGTAAACTTTACTACCTTTATTCAATACGCCAAACAACCAACAATATCCAACTAAACCATATACAACACCGCTTAGTCCGCCAAAGTAAGGGCTAACTAAAAAGTACTGTGCAAGGTTAGATGCCACGGCGGTAAACAGAAAGAGTATTAATAAACGTTGTTTGCCCTGCTGTTTTTCAACGATACCCGCAAGTTGCCACCACCAGAGTAAATTAAAAACAATATGCAACGCGCTAAAGTGCAAAAAGGCGGGGGTTATAAAGCGCCAACTTTGCGAAAAATCAAAGGGCTGAGAGGTAAAAAAGGCTAAGCTAGATTGCATCGGTTGAAACAAACCTAAGCTAGTTAATGCAAAAATGAGCACACAAAAAGCAAAAACAGAGTGGGTTAATAAACCAGCATGCTGAACAAAGTTACGCATGAAATTGGAGTTTCCATAAGCCAGTTCAGAGCGTGGTGTGTCGGTATTCCCAGAGTCCCAGCTAGCTGAAAGGTACTTTTCTTGATTGGGATTTTCTAAAAATAGTGCGAGTTCGGCTTGTGCCTTCTCATACTGACTTGAATCATTTAAAGTAAGTTGATAGCTAAAGTTATCGTGATCAATAACGTTGGCTATATTCAATAACGTTAAATAATCAGAGAAAGCCTGTGCTAAACGTAAATTTTGGAATTGATGAAGTAGCATGAACACCTCTATATTTTTTTAATCTCTTTATTAGAAAAAGCGATACTTTTCTCTTGGTTTAATATATTAAGTAGTAGCATCGAACGCGCTAAGCCGTCATCGCATGAAAAGATAGCGGTCGCTCCTTTAAAGGCTCCCTGCATCACTTCAACTTTATCACCTTTTTTCAATAGCGATTTTGTATCTACATCAAGATTATTTAAAACATAACAAAGTTTTTTAAGTTGCTCGATAAGCTTGTCTGGAACGGTTGTTACTTTACCGCCAAAGCGAACAAAATCATTAATGCCACGAGTAGAACGAATACGACTAAAGTTACCATCTTCTTGATCAATATGAATAAACAGGTAACTAGGAAACAATGCTTCTTCGCAAATTGTTTTTTTTCCTCGAGATGTTTTTTCTTTTTTAATTTTAGGGAAAAAAGATTCTATTTTCTGATTTTGTAAATTTTCAAGGGCGCGATTCTCCTCTCGACTTTTACAATACACAATAAACCATTGTTTGCTCATGTTATTTATTTTAACCATTTCTAATCTTGACAGGGTATTTTACGGCAATCTTCATTAACACCCTAGTGATTTAAAAAAAGAACAAAATTTGCTATATTGTTTTATTTTGTTAGGAATCATTGCGTGAAATATTTCATATCTGCTCTGTTGGTTTTATGTAGTTGTTATTCTCAAGCTTCTTTTAAAGAAAAAAGTGGTGGTTTCTTAGAAATAGCAATGCCTCTAACAGCAGTCGGAATCACTTATTATCATGAAGATATGCAAGGTTTTAAAGAGCTAGCTTATACATTATCCGCAACAGCATTAACGACAGTATTGCTAAAAAAAACGGTTAAAAAAGAGCGCCCGGATGGAAGTGGTGACGATGCGTTCCCAAGTGGGCATGCAGCAATTACTTTTAGTAGCGCATCTTTTTTAGAAAGGCGCTATGGCTGGAAATACGGTGTTCCTGCGTATTTGTTAGCAAGTTGGACTGCTTATACACGTGTTGATGCAGACAAACATGAAATTGAAGATGTATTAGCCGGTGCCGCTATTGGTTATGCTTTTAGTTACTTGTTTGTTTCTGAAAACCAAGCATTAAAAGTCGCACCTTTAATAAGTAAAAACTATGTGGGTTTATCTGCTCAGATGATATTTTAATTCGGAGTTTAGAAATGAAATTATTAATACTACTATCAACAGTGTTCCTGTTGTCAGCCTGTTCAAGTGTAAATAAATTTACAGCTATCGAAGCGGGAATGACGACACATGAAGTAACGGATGAGTTAGGAACACCTGAAAAGCATCGCAGTAATAAAAATAAGCAGGCCGAACAATATATTTATATGTTACGTGAAAGACCTAATTATTTTGCCTTAACGGGGTGTGCATTAATACCGATGGCTATTCCAATCTTTGGCATTATGTGGTTTTCTGATGGTTGTTTAGGTGATCGTGCTGATTACCAAATCAATTTTGTTGATGGAAAGGTCGCTAATAAACAAAAACCAGCTGAAAATTTATAGGAAGTGTCGCTTTAGCTGCGCCTGTTTGGCAAGAAACAAAACGTGCAGGACTGAAGCTAAGATTCCTAGGCATAGATTAACTGTTTGCTGTAAATTACTACCAAGGCTCCATGTCTTTGGAAGTGCTGCTTTAGCGGCGCCTATTTGGCAAGAAACAGAACCGGCAGGACTGAAGTCCCACTTCCTAGGCATAGATTAACTGTTTACTGTAAATTACTACCAAGGCTCCATGTCTTTGGAAGTGCTGCTTTAGCTGTACCTGTTTGGCAAGAAACAGAACCGGCAGGGCTGAAGTTTCAATATCTAGGTATAGATTCACTTAGTTACTTTTTTCTCTACACAATCAATATCCATTTTCACCAAATATGCAGCACTATTCATGAACCCACTGTTTTCGACTTTAACCATCTGAAAATCAAGGCTTGGTGAAAACCATAAAACAATCTCTTCGGAATCACTAATTTGACTCACACGAATAGTTTCAAGTTCTCCCCATTTTTTTGTTTTTAGCAATTCTTTACTTATGATCTTAAATTGATAGGTTTGTATCTCATCACTTGCTTGGCGAGAAAGGGTAAACTGTTGGATGTTATTCATCACATTAAAACGTATTTGTGAACCTAAGGTATCTAAATCAAAAAGGTGCTTGCCACGATTATCAAAGCGAGTTTTTTCATTGTTCAAAATAACCGTGCTTTTAGTCGCATTATCAAAAAACTTAGCCAAAATAGTACGTGACTTAAAACCGGTCATTGTCTGTTTATAATCATGAGGTAAAAACGATTTTTGCTCTTCAGACCATGAGAAGTGTGTTAGTTGTTGATAAGTGGAGCCAATACCAAAAACATCGACGCGACTTTTAGTCACGACACTGCCTTTTTGGTCTTTCCATTTAATAGTGCGCTCTAAATAGCCCATTTTAAAAAAACTAAGGTAGATATCGTAAGCAAAGAATTTCTTACAAACAGCGTTGTTCTCTAGCAATGGACGGGCCATTAAATGTTGGCTGAAGATTAATAACAAAAATGGAATTATAAATTTCAAAGCTAACCTCGTATGAAAGTGTTGATATGGATTAACGAATGATTAGATGTTAAAGTTCAGTTATTAAATTCTACCTGAAAAGTAAGTCAAACGTGTCGTGAATATTAACCCTAAATTATTATTTCTTTTATTTCCTCTTTGGGTTAATGCCTCTCCGTGGTTAGAAACCAACGATCCTTTTATTCGAGCTGATTTACAGCTACTTGCCGATGCTGGTTTACTCGATGCGCCTATTAACCATTACCCCCTTCGTTGGGCGACATTTTCTGATGATATTCGAAATAAAGACTCCGAGCCTAGTGCATCATTTGCACAAAAACATATTAATTACATGTTAATGAGTGCCAAAGTACAGCGTGGTAAAAAATACGCTAAGACGGTGATAGGCAGTAGCCCTCCTTCTGCTACGGGGTTTGGCCAAACCAATAAAGATGAGTGGGGGGTCTATGCAGGTTATGAGAATATGTTTGAAGACTTCTCATTTCGCATTAACTCCGGCTACAGTAAATACGCCACAGATAATGGTAGTGAACAAGACTTTGTTTGGAATGACTCTTATTTAGCGCTTAATGCAGGTAAATTTTTATTGACTGTTGGGGCCATTGACCGCTGGTGGGGACCAAGTTGGCAACATAACTTAAGTTTTGCAAATTATGGACAATCTAATCCATCTATTTCGATTAATTACCTGGGTGATCAATTGCCGATGTTAGGTTATTGGAGTTTGGAAACGGTATTTGAATTTTTGGAAAGTGATTTTGAATATCTTTCATCTACACGGTTAATAATAAAACCACTTCGCTTTTTAGAGTTAGGTGCTACCTACCAAATGACTGAAAAAGACGATATGGATAACAGCCTCAACCAATATGGGTTAGATGGGCGACTATCACTACCTAGCTTTTCAAATCTTTATCATGGCTTGTTTGCTTCTTTTACCTCCTTTGATTATGAGCAACAAAATAGTGCCCATATCATTGGCTGGGATGGACAGTTTAATATTTATGAAAACAGCGTGCGTATTGTATTAGAGAAGCAAAGTGTGGATGAAAGTGAATTTAAAAAATTTACCGATAAACAGCGTTATCAACACAAAGAAATCAATAGCTTGCAATGGGGCAATAGCCTTTCATTAGCATTCTACTTACAGTTTATAAATGACCATAAAATGAGTCTAATCTACCGTGATTCTGAAGGTTCAAGTTATTATCAAGAGCAAAGCTTACAGCTTGATTATCGCTTTCCTCTCAGCATCGGGCAGTTCCATTTGGGGCTTGGGCAAAGCGATGTTATAATGCGCAGCTCAAAAAATAGCGAAACAAATTTTTGGAGCGGATATGAACTCCGTTTTTAATTCGATTTTCAATGAAGCAATCAACTTACTGTGAATATTAATACTATGAAACTTTCTACTATCGCAAAATCAATGAGCAAAAAAATAGCGCTTTCTAGCCTGTTTGTTTCACTTTCACTTTTTGCTCAAACGCCGACCCCTGAGCAGATGGCTCAGTTTAAGCAGTTACCAAAAGCACAGCAGGAACAATTAGCGAAGCAGTATGGTATCCCTATGAGTGTAATAAATGGTACTGGCGGAGGCGCTTCACAGGCTCCAACTCAAACAACCATTCAAGGACCACAAAAAACAGTTTCATCAACTGGCCCAGTCGTTGATATTAAAAGACAACTTGATGGTTTGGCATTGCAAGTTAAAGAGCTAAATAAAGAGCTTGGTCTTGATGAAGGTGAGTTAAAACCATTTGGTTACGAGGTATTAAAAGGCACACCTGAAAGTTTCACACTTTCTGATGATTTTCCTGTACCCAATGATTATTTAATTGGCCCTGGCGATGAATTGAAAATAGAGCTTTACGGTAAAGTAAACCAAGAGTTTATATTAAAAGTGACGCGTGAAGGCATGGTAAACCTACCTACATTAGGCCCTATTAACGCATCAGGGTTAACTTTTAGCGAATTTCGCGCGTTAATGACAAAAACAGTAAAAAATAAAATCATCGGTGTTGATGCAACAATCAGTATGGGCAGCATGCGTATGATGCAGGTCTATATTGTGGGTGAAAGTGTGCAACCGGGGGCTTATAACGTTGCGGGTATCACGACAATAACACAAGCCATTATTGCCTCTGGGGGTATTAAAGAAACGGGTAGTCTGCGTAACATCCAACTTAAGCGTAAAGGTAAAGTGGTTAAAACCTTAGACATGTATGACCTGTTGTTGAAAGGCGACACCAAAAATGATATTCGCTTAGAGCGCGGTGATACACTATTTATCCCAACGGTTAAAGAGGTTGTTTCAGTTGAAGGTGCTATTAAACGTCCTGCTATTTATGAACTTAAAAAGCGTACAAAATTAGTGGAGTTGCTAAAAAATGCGGGTGGCACAGATGTAACTGCTTTTCTACAAAGAGTCTCTATTCAGCGAATCACTGAAGAGGGTGTTGTGGTGGAAACGGTAGATCTGAACAGTAAAAAAGGGAAAAACTTTATTGTTAAAAGTGGCGATAAAATCCAAATACCTAAGGTAAGAGATAGTTTCTCATCCGGCATCGCAATTCGCGGAGAAGTTGCACGACAAGGTGTTTATCAGTTTAAAAAGGGCATGAAAGTTACCGACCTATTAAGTTCTACTAGTACCGATCTAAAAGTAACAACCGACCTTAACTATGCCTTAGTGGTACGTGAGATTAATACGCACCGCGATATTAAAGTATTCCAGTTTGATTTAGCTAATGCGATTGATTCACCAGAATCAAAAGATAACTTAGTGTTGCAGGATCGTGATCAGCTGTTTGTTTTCTCAAACGATGTTGATGCAGAATTTTGGTTAGGTATTAAAGATGAAACAGAATCAACAAGAACTGAGCAAAATAAACTTAAGCTTGAAGAGGAATCTTTACAGCGCGATTTGATGCAAGCGAGCTCTACGATAGAAGTCGTTGATGGACAGACGGGTGCTGTGCTTAAAACAGACTCAGCCAAAAAAGAAGATGTCCCGTTAACTGCTGGACAGTTGGGGAAAGCTGAGCGACTAAATTTACGTGAAGATCAACTAAAGCCTATTTTAGATAGACTTAAAGCGCAAGCGTCATTGCTCTCGCCCGCTGAAATTGTAGATATTGCGGGAGATGTTAAGTACCCGGGTCGTTACCCATTAACTGAAAATGCAGATGTTAATAGTTTAATCAAAGCGGGTGGTGGGTTATTAGAGTCTGCATTTACGAACAGGGCAGAACTTTCTAGAACAACCTACAAAGATACCGAGCTTATTATCAAGCAAACTAATATTTTGTTAGAAACGAAGAATGCTGAAAACGGCGGGTTAGTGCTTAAAGCAAAAGATCGTTTAAATATTCTTTCTAAACCAGGCTGGAATGATGAGCTGATTTTAGACTTGCAGGGTGAAGTTATGTTCCCTGGTAAGTACACCTTTAAACGTGGCACGACAATCTCTGAAATTATTACGCGCGCAGGTGGTTTGACAAAATTTGCCGATGAGAACGGTGCGATATTTGCACGTGAAAAACTTAAAAAACGTGAAATAGTACAAATGAATTTTTTACGAGCCCAACTACAGCAACAAATAGCGGGTATGACGCTACGTAAAAATAGCTCATCAGCGAGCTTTTCATCAACACCTACTGATGCAATGGCATTAGTTAATGAGCTAGAAACAACTGAACCAATGGGTCGTATGGTGATTAATTTACCTGAAATATTAAAAGGTAATGATAAGTTCGATATTGTTTTGGCGAATGAAGATAAGTTATATATTCCAGAGCAAAGCGATTCAATTTCTATTGTCGGTGAAGTGCAATACACGTCATCGCACACGTTTACTAATGATAAAATGATTGATGATTACATCAATCTAGCCGGTGGTATGAAAGCTCAAGCTGATAGTGATCGCGTTTATGTGGTACGTGCAGATGGCTCAGTATTAGTGCCAAATAATTCATTCTGGTTCAGCCGTGAAAATGAAGCCTTACGTGCTGGTGATACCATCATCGTCCCAATCGATGTTGATTACCTAGATGGCCTAAGCACAATCGCATCCGCAACACAGATAGTTTACCAACTAGGTGTAGCATGGAGCGCAATCAACGGAAACTAAGAACGCAAACGCCTTCAAGCTTGAAGGCGTTGATATACCCTGGGGCCAAGACTTCAGTCTTGCTAGGTTTTAGATTTTCGGAAGTGATGCTTTAGCTTCGCCTACGACTAAACATATAGGCGCAGACTTCAGTCTTGCTAGGGTTAGATTTTCGGAACTAAAACTTTAGTTTCGCCTATTTAAAATAAGGCAGGACTGAAGTCCCACTTCCGAGTGAGAATACCGGTGGCAATACGTTATTTTACTGGTTTTAGATTTTAGGAAATGATGCTTTAGCTTCGCCTACGACTAAACATATAGGCGCAGACTTCAGTCTTGCTAGGGTTAGATTTTTGGAAGTGAAACTTTAGTTTCGCCTATTTAAAATAAGGCAGGACTGAAGTCCCACTTCCGAGTGAGAATACCGGTGGCAATACGTTATTTTACTGGTTTTAGATTTTCGGAAGTGATGCTTTAGCTTCGCCTACGACTAAACATATAGGGGCCAAGAGTTTAGTATTGCATCTTCCCGCTTACATATTACAAACATAAACCGTAGGCTGGCATTTATGCCACCTGTGATAAAAATACCACTTACAATTAAAACAGCTTAATAGGTCAAAAAATGAATCAGCAATACCAAAACAACATGATGCCATTACAACAAAACCAAATGGCCGATGATGAAATTGATCTAAAAGAGCTTTTTCTGGTTATCTGGAAAGGTAAGTGGATCATCATACTACTCAGCATCCTATTTGCAGGTGGTGGTGTTTTCTACGCAATCTCACAACCTAATACCTACACATCAGCGGTGTTGCTTGCACCTGCTCAAGATGAAGGAAGTTCAGGTTTAGGTGGTCAACTCGGTGGTCTTGCTGCGCTTGCTGGTGTAAACATCGGTGGCTCAGGCGGAACAGATGTCAAAACACAAGCCCTAGCTGTATTACAGTCACGTATCTTCATCGATGCGTTCATTGAAAAAAATGACCTGCTTGTACCACTAATGGCATCAGAAAAATGGATCCCAGAATTAAAAGAGTGGGACCAAGAAAAACAAAAGTGGAATGAAGCCCCCGCTAAACATATCTTAGATGCAGAACTGTACGATATAAAAAACAAACAATGGTTAGTCAATGAAGAAACAAAAAAACCATTAAAACCAACCATGTGGGAAGCAAATAAAGAATTCAAAACGCTAATTTCAACTTCAGAAGACAAAGAAAATGGCATGGTGACTATATCAGTAACACATCACTCTCCAATTATTGCACAGCAATGGGCTGAGCTTTTAGTGGTTGAAATCAATGCTTGGATGAAAAATGACAAATTAACCGAAACAGAAAAAAATATCGGTTACTTACGTAAACAATTAGAACAAACTGCCATCGCAGAAGTACGCACACTATTTTTCCAAATGATTGAAGAGCAGTTCAAAAATAAAATGCTAGCAGAAGTGCAAGCAGAGTACGTATTTAAAACTATTGATCCTGCAATCGTACCTGAAGAAAAAGCAGGCCCTAAACGTGCTCTTATCTGTGTATTAGCAACGCTACTAGGCGGCATGTTTGGTGTGTTTTTAGTATTAGTGCGTCATTTCATCAAAAAGCCAGATGAGACTGTCGCTGTTAACGAAGAATCAGTTCAAACAGAGCCAGCAAAAACAAATAAATAATAGTATTATCATTAGATACTTACGCTATCCAGCGTAAGTGAAGTTTTAACTTCGCCTACTGTGCTCCCCGTCACCCCCGAGTGCTACCTCCGTCATTCCCGAGTGCTACCCCGTCATTCCCGAGTTGTCCTATCGGGAATCTCAGCGCGTAGCTATACCCTCAATCAGATCCTCGATAAAAAACTTCGAGGATGACGGTAAGGGGCACCATTCCCGTACACCACCCGTCATTCCCGAGTTGTCCTATCGGGAATCTCAGCGCGGAGCTATTACACTAAATAAGATCCTCGATAAAAAACTTCGAGGATGACGGTAAGGCATAATTACCCAACCTAGATCCTCGATAAAAAACTTCGAGGATGACGAAATTTACTTACCAGCATTCCGAGTCGCCACACATTCACCCGTATACCGAGTTAACAAACTAAACCCGTCATACAGACTGCTACCACCCCGTCATTCCCGAGTTGTCCTATCGGGAATCTCAGCGCGTAGCTATTACCCAACCCAGATCCTCGATAAAAGACTTCGAGGATGACGGAATTTACTTACCAGCATTCCGAGTCGCCACACATTCCCCCGTCATACCGAGTGCTACCGCCCGTTATTCCCGAGTTCCCCTATCGGGAATCTCAGCTATAGCAGTATTTTAGCCCTGAACTTTATTGCCCATTAAACTGCTACTTTCAATATTTTAGTAGTTGCGGTAGCATGTTCAGTATCGATTTCCAACCTTTAGAGCCCTCACATGAACCGCAAAGCTATAATCAATGCTGTCAAAGCGATAATATTAAAAAAAGCGAGACCAAGCCGTATTTGGTTATATGGTTCAGAAGCCTCTGGCGATGCAAAAGAAAATAGTGATATTGATATCGCTTACCTTGACACTAATGGTGATGCAATAGATCGCAGTTGCTTGTTATCGGAAATTAAAGATGAAGTTGAACAAATTAGTACATTGATAAAAATAGACATTTCAAACATCGCAATGACAGAAGATCGCTTTTCTATGCGTGTTAAAACAACAGGTAAGGTCTTATTTAGTGCAACTAAGCCTCTACGTGCACAAGACGCAGTTTATAATTATGCGAGCGCATTAACAAAGCTCATCGAAGCACAAGATGCACTACCAAGTTTATTAGCGTCAGGCTTACAAGATATTTACCTAGATTTAATAGTTAAGCGGTTTGAGTTTACTTATGAGATGTCTTGGAAGGCAATTAAACGAGTGTTAAACATGCTAGGTATTGAAGAAGTGAAAAGCCCCCGTGCTTGCTTTAAAGAAGCTTATGCACAGGAGTTAATAACAGATCAAACAATTTGGTTAGATATGATTGAGATGCGAAACTTATCCTCCCATACCTATGACGAGCATGAAATACAGCAGATCAAAGCAAAGTTACCAATATACACTCAAGCCTTTCAAGCATTATTAAGTAGCCTAGAGTCGCAATTAGACGAAGCATAGCTGCGATATAATTTAAGGATGATGATATTTACCACCCGTCACTCCCGAGTTGTCCTATCGGGAATCTCAGTGCGTAGCTACCCTAAATCAGATCCTCGATAAACCACTTCGAGGATGACGATAATAGGTGTCATTCCCGAGTTCTTCTATCGGGAATCTCAGCGCGTAGCTATTACCCAACATCAGATCCTCGATAAACCACTTCGAGGATGACGATAATAGGTGTCATTCCCGAGTTCTTCTATCGGGAATCTCAGCGCGTATCTATTACCCAACCGAGATCCTCGACAAAGCACCTCGAGGATGACGATAATAGGTGTCATTCCCGAGTTGTCCTATCGGGAATCTCAGTACGTAGCTATTGCCCTGCGCAGATCCTCGATAAAAAACTTCGAGGATGACGGGATAATGTGATTCCCGCACACCATCCTCATCATTCAGAGTTGCCGACACAACCTGAGGCTGTTAGATTTTATAATCTTAGTATGAAATATCTTTATTTAGACATCATAGTGTCCATTTTTTATTTTTTGGGAGTATAATAGATACTATAGTGTTTATTAGAGGTGTTTATGAATGAGTTTTCTATGTTGTCTGCGAACGATGTTCAAGTATCATTGTGTGAATGGCTGATAACCAAAAGAAAAGAGGCTAAATTATCCCGTGCCCAGCTTGCTCAGTTAAGCACTGTGCCAGCTTCAACGATAAAAAAGTTTGAAACAACGCAACAGATCTCTTTTCGTCAGTTCATTTTGCTTTGGCAGAGTTTGGATGAGCTCGTGCGTTTAAACTCACTCACTAAGAAGCAGGCTGTCAATATAATGCCTAGCTCAATTGCTGAGGTATTAGGATCATGAATTATCAGCGTGTCAGTAAATTAGAGGTGTTTCGTAAATTATCAGATGCAACTAACGTCGCAGTTGGCACCTTAGCACAAAACTCACAAGGGACTTTTTTTCAGTATAAGAGAGATTATTTACAGCAGTTTAATAATCTCTCTCCTTTCAACCTTAGCTTCGATTCATCATTACAATTAGCGCCTCGGCGACCGCATGCTGGTTTACACGGTGCCTTTTCTGATTCGCTGCCTGATGGTTGGGGCTTATTATTGATGGGGAGAGTCTTTAGGCAAAAAGGTATATTACCGACACAAATCACAGCGATGGATAGGCTGTCATTTGTTGGTAGGGGTGGCATGGGGGCATTATCTTATCTCCCCGTTTCTGAGCTAAAACAAAATAGCAAACAACAACCGTTATCAATTTCACAATTAGGTTTGCAGGCTCAAGCGCTTTTTGATGGACAAACTTCCGAGGTGTTACAAGCATTAATCAATGCGGGTAGCTCGGGTGGGGCAAGGCCGAAAGCGCAATTATATTTAAACCACAAAAATGACTTTTGTAGTATTGAACCAATAGATGATGGTGAAGCATTTTTAGTGAAATTTACATCTTCACAATTAGCACTTGGCCATGATGAAGGGGTATGTGAAGCTGCATATTTAAGTATGGCAAAACAAGCAAATATAGATGTACCAGAATGGAGGTTGTTAGATGCTCCGCATACTTCTGGTGCACGGCAATGGTTAGCCGTAAAGCGTTTTGATTTAGTTAAAAATAGGAATGGTGAAGAGGGAAGGTTACATATGCACAGTGCAAGTGGTTTACTTGATGCTGATTATAAAATGCCAAGTCTAGATTATGAGGATTTAATTAAAGTAAGTAGCTTAATTTGTCGAAGCCCTGCAGTCGGCCAGGCTATGTTTCGTAGAATGGTATTTAATTTGTTTGCTTTAAATCAGGATGATCACAGTAAAAACTGGGCCTTTCTACAGCAAGATAGTGGCCAATGGCAGTTAGCCCCATTTTATGATGTTACTTTTAGCCCATCGTCCTATGGTGAGCATGCAACTGCTTTTTGTGGTTTTGGTAATAAACCAAGCTTGAAAGCGATGCAAAAATTAGCGATACAAGCCAATTTTTCGAACTGGGGGCAAGCTAGAATTGTGCTAGAAGAAGTGGTCGAGGCGATACACTCTTTTAAGAGTATTGCGAATGACCTCCCTATGCCTGGTGATATAGCAAAGCTTATTATTAAACAGCTAAACATTAACTATAAAGAAAATAGCTCATTGTTGAAAAGTAAGTAGCGATACTTGCTGTCATTCCCGAGTTCTTCTATCGGGAATCTCAGCGCGTAGCTATTACCCAACGGAGATCCTCGACAAACCACTTCGAGGATGACAATAATAGGTGTCATTCCCGAGTTCTTCTATCGGGAATCTCAGTGCGTAGCTATTACCCAACGGAGAGCCTCGATAAACCACTCCGAGGATGACAATAAGGGGCATCATTCTTCCACAACCCCCCCCGTCATTCCCGAGTTGTTCTATCGGGAATCCCTGAGCGGTAAACACCAAGTCACAAAACCAACACATCGATAAAAACCATCAAGAAAACTATTAACAAAACAGTGATCTAATACTTAGAAATAAAAAGCAAATAAACATCAATTTTGAAGGTGGTTATACTTTGTCCATTAACCAACAATACATAATGAGATAAAAATGGAAATAATCCACCATGGTGCAGTATCAGGTGTCACTGGTTCATGCCACCAATTAATCATTGATAACGACAACAGCCTGTTGGTGGATTGTGGTTTATTTCAAGGCGCTGAAACGTCTGGAAAAAAGCAAGAAAATCTGCTCACCATTGAGTTTGATATCAGCACAGTAAAAGCGTTATTAGTAACCCATTGCCACATCGATCATGTAGGGCGTATTCCTTACTTACTCGCCGCTGGATTCACCGGGCCAATTATCACCAGTGAAGCCACTGCAATGTTATTACCCTTAGTGATCGAAGATGCACTTAAAGTAGGTGTAACACGTAACCGTTCAATTATTAAAGCCTGCTTAAGTCGACTTAAAAAACAGCTAGTCGCCATTCCCTATAAAAAATGGTCCTCTGTATCCTTAAGCAACAATACAAAAGTTAAAGTAAAATGTCAGCCCGCAGGGCATATTCTAGGTTCGGCGTATATCGAAATTGATATAAAACCAACAGAGCAAAAATCGAAACGAGTAGTGTTCTCCGGAGATTTAGGCGCAACTTACTCTCCGCTACTCGCTTCACCTAAAAGCCCCTATAAAGCTGATATAGTAGTAATAGAAAGCACCTACGGTGACAAAGATCACCAAGGCCGTAAAGATCGTGCCAAAAGCCTACAAGGTATTCTTGAAAAAGCAGTTTTTGATAACGGCATTGTCATCATTCCCGCTTTTAGTATTGGACGTACACAAGAGCTACTCTACGAATTAGAGCAGATCGTATCGCGCAGTAAAAGCAATAAACTAAACGATATTGAAGTGATCGTAGACTCGCCAATGGCAGCTAAATTCACACAATATTATCAGAAATTACAAGTTCTATGGGACGCCGAAGCTAAACGCAGAGTAAAACAAGGTCGTCAGCCACTAAACTTTGAAAGCTTATATACGGTTGATTCCCATCAAGAGCATTGTCAGACCATCGAGTATTTAGCGAAACGTAAAAAGCCAGCTATTGTGATCGCTGCCAGTGGTATGTGTAGCGGTGGTCGTGTGGTTAATTACTTAAAGCGATTTTTAAGTGAACCTACAACAGATGTGCTCTTTGTCGGTTATCAAGCGCAAGGGACGCCCGGCAGAGAGATTCAAAAATATGGCCCACGTGGCGGTTACGCATTTATCGATGGAATAAAAACCGAGATCAATGCAAAAATACACACAATATCTGGCTACTCTGCCCATGCCGACCAATCAAACTTAGTCAACTTCATCAAACGTATTCGCCACAAACCAGAAAAAGTAATCATCGTACATGGCGACGAAGATGCTAAACAAGCACTAGCTAAAAAAATAGAATCCTTAAATATCAAAGCAGTTATCGGTAAAGCGCAATAAAATTTAAATTAGGCTGTAATAAGTAAATTTTCTAGCAATAAGTGCTGAATTACGCTATATTTTCGCCTCAATTTTTTAACTATCAGACTCTGGGGTTCTGCAACCTAGTGGCGGTAGCGTGCCTAAACACTTATTTTAGGCCCTGTTGTGAATAGTTAACTTCGGGTCCAAGACTTCAATATTGCACTCTTTAGCTTCAGGATGAAAAATGTATAAGTATTTTCGGAAGTGAAACTTTAGTTTCGCCAACTATTTTAAGTTTGGTTTCTCATTGTTCTCTCATTCAGTCCTCTTTGTGAAAGAGTTTTTAAAGTAGATATTAATTATCACAAAGAGAACCAAATGAGGCGCTTCGCTTAAGAGAAGTGATTTTTATCGATTTTCAAAGGTTTACTCATTACTTTCTTTTTCATTCCTATTTGTGAAATAGTTTCATCTAACTTAACTATTAAAGCAGATATTAATTATCACAAAGAGAACAGAATGAGGCGCTTCGCTTTAAGAGAAATGATTTTTATCGATTTTCAAAGTGTTTCTCATTGTTTTCTATTTCACTCCTCTTTGTGAAATAATTTTATCTAACTTAACTATTAAAGCAGATATTAATTATCACAAAGAGAACAGAATGAGGCGCTTCACTTTAAGATAAATTTTTTTAAATGTTGCTCATTGTTCATTCGCTCCTCTTTGTGAGAACAGTCCTTTAAAAGAGGTTTTATGAAAAATGATCTGCTAACCCAAAAAGTAATTGGTTGTGCCATTGAAGTACATAAAACCCTAGGCCCAGGTTTGTTAGAATCAACCTATGAAACTTGCTTGATGTATGAACTTCACCAAGCTGGAGTAACTGCAGAAAGACAGGTTTTATTACCAATCAATTATAAAAATGTTTCAATTGATGCTGGTTACCGCCTTGATATATTATTACCTAACAAGTTAATCATTGAGCTAAAATCAGTTGATAAAATGAGCCCAATATATTCAGCACAAATACTAACGTATATGAAACTAACAAATATAAATGCGGGCTTATTAATAAACTTCAATGTAAAAAGGTTAGTAGATGGAATAAAGCGTTTTAACTTACAAAGTAATTAATGACTAAATGCTTACCTCATTATTGTCTCTTTAACTCCTCTTTGTGAGTTAACATTCTTTGAATATTTGGTGTTTCGACGAACGAAGATGCCTGCAGAATTAGAGAAAAGAATTCCACTGAGAATTTAGCAACAGTGCGTCACGTTGCTTTAAACCTATTAAAAACAGATGGATCTTTTAAAGGTGGAATTAATAGAAAGCATAAACAAGCAAACCAAGGGCAAGATTACGAAGTCGTACTAATTATTTGATGTTTTTTAATGGTTGTTCTGG
>NZ_PJBZ01000067.1 GCF_002835995.1 Psychromonas sp. Urea-02u-13
TGGCGTAGGTGTCACTACTGGTGTAGGAGTAACTACTGGTGTAGGAGTAACTACTGGTGTAGGAGTCACTACTGGACCACCTTCACAAGGCACTTCATTCCAGAACCATGATACAGCAGAAGGTGTTTCCCAAGTACCAGGATTGTTTTGAGCTACAAAACAAGAACCACCGTAAGAAACAACATCGCCGTTAGTTACTTTAGTTGTACCTGGAACAAATGGTGTAACACCTGGAACTGGCGTAGGTGTCACTACTGGAGTAGGTGTCACTACTGGCGTAGGTGTCACTACTGGCGTAGGTGTTACTACTGGAGTAGGTGTCACTACTGGCGTAGGTGTTACTACTGGCGTAGGTGTCACTACTGGAGTAGGCGTTACTACTGGAGTAGGCGTTACTACTGGAGTAGGTGTTACTACTGGAGTCGGTGTTACTGGACCAGTCCAATCAGTTGTACCTTGTGGGTTAAGTACAGCTTGGTTCATTGCGTTTAAGATCTCGCCGTTACCGTCGCCATCAATTTCCCATGAGAAGATACCACCAAGGCCTAAACCACGTAGGTAGTCACCTTTAGCAAGTACTGATTGTGGTGTGTCGTATGTTAACAATGTACGACTAATATCATCCCAAATGTAAGAGGCTTTAGCCACGTCATCCCAACCAACGATTGCATTTTGGTTTGCTTCTAAGAATTTAAGTGCACCACGGTAATCCATGATACCAGCTTCCCATGCCCAAGCGGCTTCGTTTACATCAGTACCACTTCCGCCTAAAGAGCCGTTAAATGGGCTACCTTCAGCTGAATCGATATGAGAACCGATAGAACCGAGTGGGTTACCATCTTCAGCAACAACATCTTGCCATCCACGAGCGTACATTGCAGCACCAACGACTAATTTCTTAGCGGGAACGCCCTGTGCAAGTAATAGTTTTGTTGCGTTATCAAGTGTGTATTCAGGTTTGCCAGCAAATTCACCCGTACCGTCACACTTGTCTGCAGAAACGTGTGCGCCACAGTAAATTGCAGTTTGGTGACCTGTATTTGGACCCCAAGCACCGTAGAAATCGTAAGACATCATGAAGATATTGTCCATGTATTGAACAGCTTCGCCGTAATCAACATCTTGGATTTTATCGTAACCAACACCGATTGCTGATGTTAGTTCATATTTACGGTTATATTTAACTTCTAGATCATCAAGCATAACGCGAAGTTCTTGCATCAACGCTACATAAGCTGGACCGTCATTGATTGGGTCACCAAGATCTGCGTTTGGACCGCCACCACCTGGAAATTCCCAGTCAATATCGATACCGTCGTAGAATTTCCAAGTTTGTAAGAATTCTTTAGTAGAGGCGACAAATACGTCACGATTGGCTTTATCAACAAAACCGTGGAATGGGTCTGATAATGTCCAACCACCGATTGATGGAAGAATTTTAAGATGTGGATAAGCATTTTTAAGTGCCATTAGGTTACCGTAGTTACCTTTACCAATCTCTAAAGAACCGACTGCTTTACCATCTAAACGTTTAGCTGGCGCGCCGTATGTAGAGTTAAGTGCCGCCCATGAATCGTGGATAACAACTTCGTAATCCTGTGAGTCAGAACAGACTGTTTTAAGTAATGCGTGACCTTTAGGGTTTGGCTCTAATAATGATTTGTTATCACCTGTACCGCCACAAATTGGAATGAAGCCGTAGATGATGTGCGTTAGGTTGTTAGCAGGGATATCGTTAACTTCGAATTTACGACCGTATACACCCCATTCAACAAAGTAAGTACCAACGATTTGGTCTGGAGATTGTGCATAAGGCGTATTCACTGCGTCAGTTGTCATTTGCAAGTTGCCTAAATGAGAACCGTCAGTATCAGAGATAAGTAGTTGTGTTGTTGCACCATCAGTACAACCATCCGCGTTACATAAACGCACAACCATTTCTTTTAAGCCACCCGTTGTGAAAGGGATAACTGCGCTGCCACCTTGGCCAGCACCTTCAATAGCCACATCGCCATTGATAAGAACTTGCCAAGAAGTAGCTTTATCGCCAGCCCAAACATTCCAAGCAACAGGTACTTCAACTAGGTCTACACGTGTGTAAGAAGATTTGTAACCAACCGTTGCGTCAGTGTTGATTGTAACGAAACCAAGATTAGAGTAATCAGCCCAAGCTAATGCGGGTGCTGCAGGTGTTGCAAGAGCGGATGCACTGATTGATGCTGAAATAGCAAGTGCAAGTGTACTTTTTAATAACATGTTTTTCATAAAAAACTCCATGATAAATTATTAAAGAGTCCAATAAAAACGGGTCGTTTACCCTTCACTAGGTTTTTTATATCACTAGCTAGGGTTTATTTAACAGTTCATTTTTATTAGATATCTTCCGTGATATCGGTGTACAGAAACAGATGTACGGATTAAGGCTACTTTTTAAAAGTGCTTGTTGCAACGTAAATAGGTAAGTTTTTTAGATAAGAGAGAGCTTGATCTCATTAATCTGAGGGTGAATCGAAGAAAACGAAAAGGTGTGCTGTAAGCTAATGTTTATAGGGGTTGACGCGTTTTTTGGGAAAGATAAAGGGTTGGCATTTTAATGCTAACCCTTAAATTTTGAGTGGCCTTTAATGTGACAAAATTTGTTCTAAAAATAGTTTCAAGCGATCCGATTGTGGATTATCAAAAAATTCATTAGGTTCATTTTCTTCAATCACTTGTCCTGCATCCATAAAGATAACTCGATCCGCCACCTTTTTAGCAAAGCCCATTTCATGGGTTACACAGATCATGGTGATACCTTCATCGGCAAGCTCAACCATTACATCTAATACTTCTGATACCATTTCAGGATCAAGCGCTGAGGTGGGTTCATCAAATAACATAATTTCAGGGTTAATACATAAACAACGTGCAATCGCGACACGTTGTTGTTGTCCGCCTGAAAGTTGATTTGGGTACTTGTCTGCTTGATCGGAAATTTTCACTCGTTCAAGGTAATACATCGCTTTTTTGATTGCTTCTTTACGTGGCACTTTATGCACCCAAGTAGGCGCAAGCACTAAGTTTTCTAATACCGATAAATGCGGAAAAAGATTAAAGTGCTGAAATACCATGCCGACCTGCGCACGAATATGGCGTACAACTTTAACGTCATCAATCAGCTCAGTACCATTAATATTAATACTGCCTTGTTGGAATTTCTCAAGGTGATTTAGACAACGAATTGTCGTTGATTTACCTGAGCCAGAAGGGCCACAGATAACCACTTTTTCGCCTTTTTTAATATCTAAGTTAACGTCTTTAAGTACATGGAAATCGCCATACCATTTATTAACGTCTTTCATTGAGATCATAATTTCTTGTTCAGACATAAGATTTCCTATTTAGTGTTCAGTGTTGAATTTACGTTCAACAGCTTTTGAATATTGCGACATGCTAAAGCAGATAACCCAGTAGATTAAGGTTACAAATACATAACCTTCAATCTCATAACCTAGCCAGCTAGTATCACTATTGGTGAGTGTTACCATGGCTAAAATATCAAAGAGGCCAATGATTAGTACTAGGGTTGTGTCTTTGAAAAGTGAGATAAACGACCCCACTAAGTTAGGAATAGATATTTTTAATGCCTGCGGCAAAATAATTAATATCATGCCTTGCCAATAACCTAATCCTAATGATTTTGCAGCTTCATATTGTCCTTTCGGGATAGCTTGTAAACCACCACGAACCACTTCTGCAATGTAAGCTGCTTGGAAGAGCGTGATACCGATTAATGCACGTAAAAGTTTATCAAAGTCGATGCCATCGCTAAAAAAGAGCGGCAATACAACTGAGGCCATAAATAAGATAGTAATTAATGGCACACCACGAATAAATTCAATAAAACCAACACACAATGTTTTCACAATAGGCATGTCAGACTGACGGCCTAGTGCTAAAACGATACCCAATGGAAAAGAAGCAATAATACCCACTGCTGCGACCACTAAGGTCAGCATCAATCCTCCCCATTTTTCAGTTTCTACTGTTTCAAGGCCAAACCAACCGCCACTAATGAGCAAAAAACAAACCACAGGGTAAAGCAGCATGAAGGCTATTTTTACTTTAAGGTTGCTTACTAGCTTAAACGAAGCAAGAAAAGCAAAGGTAATAAATAACACCAGATTAGGGCGCCAATGTAATGCTTCTGGATAAAATCCATACATAAATTGGTCGAATTTTTCAATAATGAAAATCCATCTTGCCCCTTCTTTGACTATTTCAGCTTGCGTGCCACTCCAAGTTGCATCAAAGATCATCCAGTTAAGTAAAGGTGGAATAGTGAGGTAAACAAAGTACATACCCACTAATGTTAATAAACTATTTTTAACATCAGGAAATAGGTTTTCTTTTAACCAGAAAAAAATCCCTTTACTGCTGGACGGGGCTGCTTTTGCTTCTTTAATCGAATAAGTCGCCATAATTATCTTCCTTTAATTTCCATTTTTGCATTTACCCAATTCAATACGAGTGAAATAACAATGCTGATGGTGAGGTAAACTGCCATGGTCATTAAAATAATCTCTATTGCTTGGCCAACTTGATTTAGCGTTGTGCCAGAAAAGAGCGTCACTACCTCGGGATAACCGATTGCGGTGGCGAGTGATGAGTTTTTAACAAGGTTTAAATACTGGTTAATTACCGGCGGAATAATGACGCGTAATGCTTGTGGCAAAACCACTTTACGTAGAATAACGTGATCTTTTAAGCCTAACGCTTTAGCCGCTTCTTTTTGCCCAGAAGGTACTGCTTCGATACCCGCACGAACCGCTTCAGCAATATAAGTGGCTGTATAGATACTCAAGGCAAAAATAAGCGCTAATAGCTCAGGAATGATCGCTAGGCCACCTTTAAAGTTAAAGCCTTTTAATACCGGGTATTCAGCACTGACGGGTTGGCCACTGATGAAGTAAACCAATAAAGGCGCCGCGATTAAAATAGCAATCGAGACTTTAAAAAGAGGGAACTCCTCACCAATTAGATCATGACGTTTTTTAGCCCAACGTGCCAAAAAGAACACACCAGCAACGGCAAGAATAAATGCGATTAAAATAAAACCACTGCCAGATTCAAAAATAGGCTCAGGGGTTAATAGACCGCGATTGTTTAAAAAGAAGCTATCAAAGTAGGTAAAGCTTTGTCGGGGGCTGGGCAGTGCTGCCAGAACCACGTTATACCAAAATAGGATTTGTAGCAGAATAGGGATGTTACGAAACGTTTCGATGTAAACCAATGAAAGTTTAGACACTAAAAAGTTTTGTGATAAACGACCAATACCGATCAGTAGTCCAAGTACTGATGCGACAAACACACCAATCACAGACACTAAAAGTGTATTTAATAGCCCAACGATAAATACATCGTAATAGGTTGAACCGCCATCATCGTAATCGATCAATGTTTGGCTAATACCAAAACCAGCCACATCATCTAAAAAAGAAAAACCCGTTGTAATGCCACGTTTCTCTACATTATCAAACATATTATTAGTGAAATAATAGGCAAGAAAAAGAACAAATAACAATGCACAAACTTGATAAATAATCGCTCGATTTTGTGGATTATTTAAAAAGCCATTACTTGAGGGGGCTGGGAGTTGAGTTTTATTCATAATCAGGCCTAGAGAGGGGAGGTGCTTAAAAGGGGGCTAGGCCCCCTTAGTTCAAAATTTAATTATTCGAAGTTGAATAAGCGATTTATCGAACTGGCATTGAGTACATTAACCCGCCGTTATTCCATAAGTTATTTAGACCACGACTGATATTAAGTGGAGAATCTTTACCTACATGTTTGTCAAATGACTCACCGTAGTTACCTACGTTTTTAACAATTTGGTAAGCCCAATCAGCATTAAGTCCTAGATTTTCGCCAGCTTTACCTGATACACCTAACAGGCGTTTTACGCTTGGATTGTCAGACTTAAGCATTTTGTCAACATTAGCAGCATTAACGCCTAACTCTTCAGCTTCAAGTGTTGCATACATGGTCCATTTTACGATGTTAAACCAAGTATCATCACCTTGACGAACAACAGGTCCAAGGGGTTCTTTAGAGATGATTTCTGGTAATACCATTACCGATTTTGGATCATCCATTTTTAGTTTTAGACCATACAATTGAGATGCATCAGAGGTAACCGCATCACAGCGTCCTTTTTTGAAACCATCGATCGTTTGACCTGATGTATCATAAGTAACGGCTTTGTATTCCATTTTATTGGCTTTGAAGTAATCCGTTAAATTAAGTTCAGAGGTTGTACCTGCTTGAATACAGAACGTTGCGCCATCTAATTCTTTTGCAGAGCTAACACCGAGCTTTTTACTAATTAAGAAACCTTGACCATCGTAATAATTTACGCCAGCAAAGTTTAAACCAAGTGATGTATCACGTGTTGCAGTCCAAGTTGATGAACGAGCAAGTACATCAATTTCACCACTTTGTAGTGCAGTAAAACGCTCTTTTGCTGTCAGTGGAATATATTTAACTTTAGAGCCATCGCCTAAAACAGCGCTTGCTACTGCACGACAAAAGTCGACATCAATACCTTTCCAAACACCTTTAGAATCGGTTGCTGAGAAACCGGGAATACCAGTCGAAACACCACAATTTAGCGTGCCTTTCTTTATTACTTCTGACAAAGTATCTGCGTTTGCAAGGTTTGGCACTAACGCCGCTAGCCCACATAACAGTGCAATTTTTGT
The DNA here is from genome assembly GCF_002835995.1 of Psychromonas sp. Urea-02u-13. Taxonomy (GTDB): domain Bacteria; phylum Pseudomonadota; class Gammaproteobacteria; order Enterobacterales; family Psychromonadaceae; genus Psychromonas. Next base: position 6,741 of record NZ_PJBZ01000067.1, read on the forward strand.
TAGTTTCATCTAAATATTCCTTATCTATAGTTATGTACATGGATTATGCACATGATTCACTAGGTCATTTATAGTGTTAAACATATTCGGTTATGAACGACCTAAATAATAGGTAAGCGTGGATAGAATGCGAGGTTGTTATCAAGTTGTTAATGGGATTCTCGATCCCACTCACAGAATTGTTTGCTAAAACATCGGGTTGTCTGTTTTTTGAGCGCGATTGTTGCGTAAAGTACTCAGTATGTTAACAGGAGGGGATATGTCCTATGAGGCTAAAAATCTTTGTTTACTCTATTGCAGGCTGTGGGGGTATCAAAGAAGTGTTACTCAGGCAGGGGGGATCTGAGTAACACTTATACCCGTTACTATTCAAGTTGCAAAGTTCAGCAAGTGATGAGGTGAACATATTTTAGGCAGGAAGTTGAAGGTATAACTGGTTCAATCAATACTTCCTAACAACGAAGGTGTTTGCCTCATCGCTTGCCCTACGGGTCGCTAGCTCGCTTATTTATGTAACCATGGCAATTCTGCGTTGCAACATTTGATAAGGGCTAGCCATTAAAGAATGAAAGTATTTTATTTCATTCTTCCGATAGAGAATTAACGCAGTTAATTGCTCGAAAGGTCATCATGCTGCGTCTTGCCTTGCCATAGTTCGATAAGAAGCGAGTTATGGCAAGGCACCTTGATTAGTAACGGGTATTTTTATTATTGCGGGTTTATATCCATCGGATTAACGCTAGGTGCTGATTCTTTTATGGATTCATGTGTTTTTATTAATTCAGCGAGCTTAGTGGCTGTCCACTCACTATTTGCTTTACTGCAGCATTGTTGTAGATGTTGAATCTCATCTTTTAAATGTTGTTTATCTGTTTCATTTAATGCTGTTTTATCAGCAAATTGACTGAGACTTTTCACATTTGGATATTGCGTTTGAGCGTAATATAACAAAGCGCTATAACAGTGACTGGCGTTGTTGTTAGCAAAGCTATTTTTTAATGTCAGATAATGCTGATTTAACGGAGCAACCTTGGTTTTATGCTGTGTTTTATTATTACTGGTCAAGCGACGGTATGAAAGATGATAAAAAATCATCAATACGATTATCGCTATTAATAATGCAACGGCAATCTGCCAATAAATAAGTGCACTGTTATCAACAATGATGGTTGGCTGTGGTTGCGCTATTTTAGGTTGAATAGTGGGTACGCTACTAACCTGTTGTTTATCTGCCGCTAAAATAGTTAATTCTTGAGCGGGTAAGATGGCTGTTTCTTGTTGGTTGGTTTGGCTATTAAACCAATTCAGCTTTATTTCTGGCAGCGTTAAAGTACCTACTTGGTCGGCAATGATCGCATGGCGAATAACACGGATTCCGTAATTCAAACCATTAGATTTAGCTTCCCCTAGCTGGTCTTGATCAGGATAAACACGCAGTGATTTAGGGTAGTTAAGTTTGATGTTAGGTAGCTTATCTTTATCAACGGATGCTATTTGTAGGGTAATGCTACGTATGATTGCTTCGCCGACTTTATAGCTTTTTGCTGTTAATAGATTATCTTCAATTAAACGTAAATCATCACTGACAATCCAGGTGCCTTTGTAATCGTCTGGAATAGCTTGCACGTTAATACTTAAACGCTCTCCACGCACGTTAATGGGGTCGGAAACGACTCTATTTTGCCACTCACTAACGGCAATCACTTTACGCAGAGAACCGCTTAATAGTGGAGAGTCTATTTCAAATTTACCCGCTTGTGTGGCGGTCATTTTGTATTGACGGGTAATGGTATTGTAACGAATGCCATTACGCACGGTTTGGCTATTTTTATCTTGTCCAAATACTGCGTTTTCTGCACCTTCAAAATATGGCGCTTCTAAATCAAGATCATTACTGTTTTTTGAAATGTATAATTTAGTGGTAAAAATAAAAGATTGACCAATATAGACACTGTCTTTATCAACATGATTCTCAATGAAAACCACGCTATCTTGATCCTGTGCATTTTGTGTTTTTTGAACCACTTCAGTGACGTTAATCTGAATGGCTTCGGTTGAGAGGTCGCCAATTTTAAATGCGGGAATGGTTAGTAGGCCGGTTTTATTTGCTTGAAGCCTAACTTGCCATTGTGTATTTTGACTAAAAACCCCATTCACATATTCATTACTTTGGCTTTGTGATGGTCGAAATACCGTAAAGTCTTGTTCAAGTGGACGAGTATCAAGTTGGTAGTCATCGTCATTATCATTGACGCTTACGGTTAAAATAAAGCGATCACCTAATACAACATTCGTATCACTCACCGTTGCAGAGACTTGAACTGCTGAAAAGGCAGGGGAGCTGGTTAATAATGCCACTAAAAAAAGGCTCAAAAAAGAAAATGTGTTTTTCATTACCAGATAACTCCGTTGTTTGTTTTTTGCTTAACAGGTTGAGATTGATTGCGTTTTTGATACTCAATTTGCATTTTTCGACGTAATAAAATAGAAGGATCATCGGGCATATTTTTAAGCCAGTTAGGTAACGCTTCTAATTCTTGATTACTTTCTTCGTCGCTTTCGCTCAGTGGTTGTGCCGGCTGTTCATCCTGCTTATTTTCTTGTTGCTGCTTATCTTGCTCTGCTTGCTGTTGTTTTTGTTGCTGCTCTTTTTCTTCTTGTGCTTGTTGTTCTTTTTCATTTTGAGACTGTTGCTCTGCTTGTTTTTTATCTTGCTCAGACTGTTTTTGTGACTCTTGTTTCTCACTGTCTTTTTGCTGTTTATCTTGTTCTGAATCCTGCTGCTCTTGCTCTTTTTGTTGCTTATCTTGATCTGAATCTTGTTGCTGATCCTGTTGATTCTGATCATCCTTTTTCTGTTGTTTATCCTGTTTCTTATCTTTGTTTTGTTGCTGTTTCTGTTGATCTTTTTGCTGTTCTTGGATCTGTTTAATTACACCTTTGTTTTCTGCTGCCTGTTTCATAGCGGGATCAATAGCTAACGCGTTATCGTATGCTTCAATGGCTTTATCTAACTGTTGCAGTTGTGCGAAGTTATTACCTTGATTATAAAAGGTATCTGCATTATCTGGCTGTTGTTTGATTGCTTGATCAAATTTCTCAAGTGCCTGGTCATATTGTTTGTTTTTATATAACGCATTCGCTTGTTCTAATGGTGTTTCGTAAAGCTCACTGGCCCTTTGGTAGTCTTCATCTTGATAAGCATCATAGGCATTTTGTTGGTCGTTTTTCCAGATGGAGTCCTCTGTCTTTTCAACTAACGTATTTTCTGCTGCTTCAAGTGGCGGACTACTTAAAGGTAAATATACGGCCAGTAAAAGGGCAAAGAAAACACCTTTTCGAAACAATAATAAAAACAGGGGTAATAATAAAAAACTTAACCAGTAACCATCATCAATAGAGAACTGATCTGACGCGGCTTGCTCTGATTCGTTTTTACGTGTTTGTTTTATATTATCGTAATAACTGCCGAGCTGGTTGATATCGCTGCTGTCATTACGACTGGTGAGATACAAACCATTGCTTGCCTGTGCAATATCATAAAGTGGTTGTCCTGATAATTTAGGCACTATAATTTCGCCACTGTCACTTTTAAGTAACGAACCATTAGGTAATGTAATGGGCGCCCCTTGTTCTGTGGCGACGGCTAAAATAGACACTATCCAGTCTTCACCTTTTAGAATTTCTTGCATCTCTTGTGATTGTTGCTCTGTTATATCATCACTAATAAAAACAATATGCCCTTGTGTATAACCGGCATTTTTTAACAGTTCAATGGCTTTCTTTAAGGCTAGATCTGCACGCGAGCCTCTAACCGGCATAATGTCAGGGCTAAGATGGGGAATATGATTGATGATGGCATTGCCATCCCGTGTTAATGGCGCAACGGTAAACGCATCGCCTGCATAGGCTATCATTGCTTTTTCGCCTTCGCTCCACTGTTTAATCAGATCAATGGCTTTGAATTTTGCTTGCGATAAACGGTTCGGTTTAATATCGGTAGCAAACATCGAATAACTCAAATCAAATACGATGACCTGTGCTTTTTCCATCTCATAAACAGGCATCTCAATACTACGCCATGTCGGGCCTGCTAAGGCGATACAAGCAATCACAGCTAAACTATTAAACGCCCAAAAATGCGTCTTTGAATGACCTGCTTTGCTCACGATATTGGCACTGAGGTGAGGGGCTATTAAACCTTGGTGCTCTGCCTTGCTACTATTTTTAAAACGCAGTAGCGAAAAAACAAAGATGACAATTAGGCCTAATAACCAAAGTGGACGTAAAAAATCCATTGGCATAGCGCTCATTTCAGGCAACATGGCGGCCCCTTAATTTTAAATAAAGCGTAAAGAGAAATAGAATTAATATCGCTAATGAAAGTGGCCAATAGAAAAGGTCTTTTTCAGGTCTAAATTCTAAAAAGTCACTTTCAATCGGCTCTAATAAATTCAATTGCTGGTAGATATCCTGTAATTCGTCTTGGTTACGAGCACGGAAGTATTGACCACCGGTTAATTTTGCAATTTTGGTTAATGTTTTTTCATCTAAGTCTGCAGAAGGGTTAACACGTTGCTTGCCCCAAAAACCTTTGCGTGTCATCTCATCGGCGCCAATACCAATGGTGTAAATGGTAATGTTGTTTTTGGCCGCTTGTTTAGCCGCTTGAAGCGGTTCGATAATACCCGATGTATTCGCACCATCAGTTAATAAAATAAGTACTCGTTGCTCATTTTTATTCTCCACAAAGCGTTTGATTGCCAGTGCAATTGATTCACCAATAGCCGTTTTTTGCCCTACTAAGCCGAGTTCGGTTTCTGAGAGCATCTGTTTAATGGTTTTTAAATCAAAGGTGAGCGGGGTTTGTAAATAGGCGTGATCAGCAAACAGTATTAACCCTAATCGGTCACCGTTGCGCAAATCAATAAAGTCATTTAATAGGTCTTTTACTAAGGTTAAACGGTCCACGGTTTTGCCATTTAACTGCATATCCACCTCTTGCATACTGCCAGAGAGATCTAGCGAGACAATCATATCGCGGCTTTCTTGCTGTAGACGAATCGGCTCACCAAACCAAATCGGTTTGGCTAATGCACAAAGTAGCAATAGCCATACTAACCAAGGAATAAAGACGTTTAAATTATTCTTTTGCGCGTCGGATTGTTGCTCCGTAATGCCCTGTGCCAGTGGTATCCACACTTGGGTATAACTGCGTTTCTGTGAGGCTAAGAAGTAACGGGCTAAAAGGGGCAAAGGTAATACAATAAAGACCCAAAGATAGGTGAACTCAAACATCTTTTCTTTCCTGTTTATTACTGTGTTTTTTAATCTGTTTTGGTAATTCGATTATCCAGCGTTTAGCATCGGAAAAGTCTTTGTCATCAATGCTATGGATATCTGTTTGGTACAAGCGTTGTAGAAATTCTTGTTTATTTTTGAACATCGGGGCTGTTGCGTATTTTTGCAGAAATTCAAACCAAGACTCACCGTGTAATGAAGCGACCTCATCACGCGAGAAATAGCTTAAAGCACAACCTTTTAGTAACTGATTAAGCGCCACAAAGTTTGCTTTTTGTTGTTTCAACTGTGCAAGTTTAGCCAATTGCGCCTTTTGCATTTTTTGTTGAATTTTAATCTTTTTGAGAAAATAATAAACACTACAAATGACTGCAATTATCAGGATTAATAACGCCCAGTAAATCGGTGCTGGCGGAAACCAATTCGGTGCTGTTGGGGCGATAATGTCGTTGAGTTGTGCCAGCGGATCTTGATTAGCGAGCGGGGACATGAAATTGTTCCATTAATGGCGATGATGCACAAATATTATAAAGCGGGATTCCCTGCTTAATAAAAGTATTTTCTATTTTTTGTTGGCGTAACGTGGCTGCATCTTGGTAGTCTTTTGACGCATTTTTTTTAAAGAAACCACTGCCATTTAAGCTATTAATTTGCAGTTGTGTTTTGAGTGCTTTTTTAGGTAATAATTGCTCTAAAGGATCACTGATTTGCCAAGCATTTATCTGGTTATGACGATTAATCAGCGTTAATAGTTTCTGGCAACTTTCATCAAGTTGCGAAAAGTCACTGATCAAATGTATTTGGCTACCCGTTTGTACTAAGCGTGATAAACGTTTCAGCTGTAATAATAACGATTGCGGATGATCATTGTTTTTAAAGGGTTGAGGCACACACAATTGTTGGCTTTGATGTATAAATCGCATCAGGCCTTTACTGCGACCAGTTGGTTTTAGTTCGGCAACCTGTTGTTGATTAAATACAATGCCACCTAAGCGATCACCACGTTGTTTTGCTTGCCAGCTTAGCAGTGAAGCAAGATGACAGGCTTGTACCGATTTAAAGACAAACTGACTACCAAAAATCATGCTGTCGGAAAGGTCCAAAAGAATAAATACTGGACGTTCTTTCTCTTCGTGAAATAGTTTGGTATGTGCTTTACCGGTGCGCGCGGTGACAGACCAGTCAATAGTGCGCACATCATCACCTGATTGATAATGACGGACTTCGGCAAACTCCATGCCACGGCCTTTAATTTTGGCTAAATAGTTACCGGCTAATTGCTGGTAAGCGGCGGTCGCACGTGGTTGAAGTTGCAGCTTCTCTTGCTGTTTATAACTGAGCAATTCATTCAGCTGCACATCTACCCCGGTTTGATAGGGGGTATTGTCAAACAGGGCGATCGTTTTTTGTTTGTTTTTCAAAGAAGTCATTATGCAGGCAGCGCAACTTGGTTGATGATTTCTTTAATTACGCGGTTAGCATTAATGCCTTGTGCTTCAGCTTCATAACTTAAAATAAGGCGATGACGTAATACCGGATATAGATTTTGGATAATATCGTCTGGCATCACATAATCACGGTTATCAAGCCATGCGCGTGCTTTTGCAGTACGCATCAATGCCAGTGTTGCACGAGGGCTTGCGCCGTAGCTTATCCACTCTTTAAGCTGACTGCCGTAACGCTCTGGCTGACGTGTTGCGATAATAAGGTCAATCAAGTATTGCTCTAGGTGCGGTGCAATATTGATGTTCATAATTTCTTTGCGAATGGCAAATATTTGCTCGTTCAGCAAAGGAGTTACTTCGGCGACTTTCTCTTTTAAAATCTCTTTATGATTAAGCGCTAAAATCTCTTTTTCGGTAGCTGCATCAGGGTAATCAAGCTCTAAATGCATAATGAAGCGGTCTAATTGTGCTTCAGGCAACGGGTAAGTTCCCTCTTGTTCAAGCGGGTTTTGTGTCGCCATTACTAAAAACAGTTCTGGAAGTTTATAGGTTGTTTTACCGACGGTGATTTGATGCTCTGCCATGGCTTCTAATAAGGCTGATTGCACTTTTGCTGGCGCACGGTTTATCTCATCGGCCAAAATCAAATTATGGAAAAGCGGGCCTTTTTCAAAGATAAACTCACCGGTTTCTTGGCGGAAAATATCGGTGCCGGTTAAATCAGAAGGTAATAGGTCTGGAGTAAACTGAATGCGGTGGAAGTCTCCCTCAATGCCATCTGAAAGTGCATTAATCGCACGTGTTTTAGCAAGTCCGGGGGGGCTTTCTACTAAAATGTGTCCATCGGCTAATAAAGCAATTAATAAACCATCAACCAAGTCACTTTGGCCTAAGATCATTTTATTAAGGTACACACGAAGTGCATCAAGTTGTTGTTTTGCCATATTAATATTCTTCTTAAATTTTAGTTCTGGAGAGTTATTGAATAATATACCCATGCTACCTCAAGATGCAAAGTCAGCAAGGCAAATTGTGCTGAGATACTAGGCATAAAATTGAAGCCTAGTCATTCTAAGTCGAAATTTTATAACGACGTAGATCGGTACAAGTTGCCTTGCCCTACGGGGCGCAAGCTCGAAAACCAGTTCGGCGTTACAACAATCAAAAAGTGAATAACAATTACCTCATATTGTGCCTTGCTCTGGTTATCGAGCTTGTGCCTGACAAAGCATCTTGAGGTAACATGGGTATAATAGTCACTTGTCTGTCAAGAAAGTTCCCTTATTTCCTCCCAGATATAAGCTTTTATGATTTCAAACATGTTTTTTTTCTATTCTTTACGTATTATTAACAAATTATCATTTATTTTAACGACTGAAGGGAGTTAAACATGAGCGCATTAGAATCGTTTATTTGGCACACGTTAGGTTATGCGGCTATGCCTGTGATATTTTTTGGCGGGTTTATTGGTGTTTTTTTTGTTGCTTGCGCAATTTTGAAGATGACAGGTAATACGCCTGTCGAAGATTAAGATAAAAACGCTACAGCTACGAAGTAAATATTGATAAGCTTTCTGATTAATTTTAGAAAGCTTTTTTTTTGTCTTTTTTAGGGAGTTTAGTTGCGTAACTAAACTCTGTTATAATTGGATTAGGCAATTTACTTCAATAACTTATCAATATAACTACTCACCGATTGAGTGCTTATCAGGAGAATATAGATGCAAATATATATTATGCGTCACGGGCAAGCTGAGATGATGGCAAATTCTGATTCTGAACGCGCATTAACTAATATCGGTCGCAGTGAGTCTGAAAAAATGGCCAGTAGTTTAGCCAAGCAAGATATTACCTTTGATGCGGTGCTCGTTAGCCCTTATTTACGTGCGCAGCAAACCTGGGAATCAGTACGTCCATTTTTCCCTGAACTGTCTAATGTGCAAACGATTAAATCATTAACACCTAGTGGCAGTGCAAGAAAGTCAGTGAACGAAATACTGGCGTTACAAGCAATGGATATTAAATCATTATTGATTGTTTCTCACTTACCTTTGGTGGGTTACATTGTTGGTGAGCTTGCACCCGCTGCCGGCGTACCGGCCTTTGCGACTTCTTCGGTTGGATATGTAGAATTAGATGATAATGGTTTTGGTTATTTGCATAGCTTAACCAGAGTCTCGCAGTTGTAGATTGAAAATCATTATTTTGGGCATTAGTGAGCACCTTTTCTATTTAGCTGGGCATCTCATATGAATCACTTCAAACTGGCTGTTGCTCAAGTTGCGTCGATTAAAGGGGATATCGACGCGAATATAAAGACGCACTTGAAAGCACTAATAAAGGCCAGTGAGTTAAATGTTAACTACTTATACCCATGCCACCTCAAGATGCGTTGTCAGGCACAAGCTCGATAACCAGAGCAAGGCACAACATGAGGTAACCTATCGAACGTTAACTACGTGAACCTTCTAACGGTAGGATTAAAAAAAGACGTTAATCTATTATTGTTATTCACTTTTCGATTGTTGTAACGCTGGGCTGGTTTTCGAGCTTGCGCCCCGTAGGGCAAGGTAACTTGCACCCATCTACGTCGTTATAAAATTTCGACTTAGAATGACTAGGCTTCAATTTTATGCCTGGTATATCGGCACAATTTGTCTTGCTGACTTTGCATCTTGAGGTAGCATGGGTATTTGCCAGTGTGTTGATTAGTGAGGCGGGTTACAGTGAAGATACTGCTGTGCTTAAAGGTTATGCCAAAAAATTCAACATACTGGTTGCAATGGCAAACCATAATCGGGCAACCGGTGGGTGGAAACCGATTGGAAAAAATGCAATTTGGTCAAACACTGGATTACTTGCACAAGCAAATGAAACACAAGATGCCTTGATTGTCGCAGAAAAACGAGAGGCCGGCTGGATTGCTCAAGTGTTTGAAATATAAATAGCATTATTCATCGGACATATTATTAGCCATGTTATTAGTCATGTTATCAGTAAGGTTTGTATGAGTATTATTACCTATTATTTACAGATGAACTCAGTTGATGAGCTTATCGGGAAAGAAGCGTCGTTAGGTTTAGTGATTAACGAAGCTAAGATTAATGAGTTTCGAGTGAATAAATTTCTTTATCAATTAGTGGGTGAGCAGTGGCAATGGCAGGATAAACTCTCTGAATCAGATGCGCAGTGGGAGGCATACGTCAGTGATCCTAATTTACGTACTTGGATTGCTTATTATCAAGGCAGTATTGCCGGTTACTTTGAATTACAAAGTGATGGACAAGGAACAACTGAAATTATGTATTTTGGCTTAGCGCCACATTTCATTGGTAAAGGATTTGGTGGCTATCTACTGTCGCAGGCTATTTTAAATGCTTGGTCAATGACGGGGACAAACAGAGTGTTTGTGCATACTTGCTCATTAGATCATGCCTCAGCGTTAGCCAATTATAAAGCCAGAGGTTTCAAGTTATACCAAAGTGAGTCCACAGAGGCTGTTTGTTAACTTAGAGAGTTGTATTAATTATGCTGATTATTTATCGACTATTTATTGAATGTAGAGATAAGGGACGCTATGAACTATCAACAGTTTAATCAATTTTGTAAATCCTTGCCGGCAACTACTTATGTCATGCAGTGGGGAGATTCTCACGTATGGAAGGTCGGCGGAAAAGTGTTTTCTGTGGGTGGTTGGGGGCCTGATAAATTGCCTGCTTTTACCTTTAAAACCTCAGATAATAACTTTCAATTTTTAAAAAAGAGTGAAGGGTATCGACCGGCACCTTATTTTGCATCGCGGGGCATGAAGTGGATACAGCATGTTGCAGGTGATGATAGCTTAGATGAAGAGCTTCATTATTATTTATTAGAGTCTTATCGATTAGTGTCGTTAGGTTTAACCAAGATAAAGCAAAAAGAGTTAGGGCTTAATCAGCCGGCAGAAGAGTAGTTAGCAAGAGGATTTTTACATTGAATAAAAAGCAGTGAATGACAATAGATAAACGTCATCACTGCTTTATAAATAAAAGCCTAAAGGTGAGTCGCCGCCTTCATTTTAGAAATAAATTTATCCATTTCCTTTAATAACTTCTCTGGGTTATCTAAGTTTGCTTCAATCACTTTAACCACGGCAGAGCCTGAAATTGCACCGGCAGCACCAGATTTAATCGCTTCTTTTACCTGTGCTGGTTTGGAAATACCAAAACCTAGTAGCGAAGGTGGCGCATTATATTTGTTTAATGTTTCCAGCATATGCTCAACAGGCATGCCCGCTTTAGCATCTGCGCCAGTTACACCCGCACGACTTAATAAATAAGTATAACCTTCACCGTATTCAGCCACTTGTTGTAGTGTTTCTACGTCACCATTTGGCGGTGCGATAAAAATCTGTTGTAAACCGAATTTTTCAGCAGCTGCGCGGTAAGGCGCACTCTCTTCTAACGGCACATCGGCGATTAAAATCGAGTCAACACCAGCCTCTACGCAACGTTCATAAAAATTTTCGATACCATTTCTATAAACAAGATTTACGTATAACAGCAGGCCAATTGGTACCGTTGGGTGTAATTGTCGGACTTCTTTGATGATTGATAAACAGCCATCAGGCGTTGCGCCAGCGTCAAGTGCACGTGTTGATGCATCTTGAATAACCGTACCATCGGCAACCGGGTCAGAAAAAGGAATACCTAGTTCAAGTGCATCAGCACCTGCGGTTACTAAGGTATCAATAATTTTTAGTGATAGTTCACGATTAGGATCGCCAATGGTCACAAAAGGGACAAATGCACCTTGGTTTTCAGTCTTCAGGCGTGCAAACAGAGCTTGATAACGTTTAGTCATTACATCATTCCTCTTTCTTCAAAAATTTCAGCAACAGTAAAGATATCTTTATCGCCACGGCCCGATAAGTTAACAATAATGATCTGATCTTTATCATCGGTTTCGATTATTTTAAGTGCATGAGCCAGTGCATGAGAAGATTCTAACGCAGGGATAATACCTTCTTGTTGTGCTAATGCTTTAAAGGCTAATAGTGCTTCATCATCGGTTGCATTCACGTATTGTGCGCGACCTGTTTCTGCTAAATGCGCATGTTGAGGGCCTACAGATGGGAAATCAAGTCCCGCTGAAATTGAGTAAGACTCTTTTACTTGGCCGTGCTTGTCTTGCATCATTAACGAATGCATTCCAAAGAAGATACCTTTTGAACCGTAAGAGATAGGGCAACCATGTTTACCCGTACCCACACCGTGTCCACCAGGCTCAACGCCAATTAGCTCAACAGATTCATCACCGATAAAGTCGTTAAACATACCAATCGCATTTGAACCACCACCCACACAAGCAATCACTTTGTTCGGTAAAATACCTTCTTTTTTAAGGCATTGTTGTTTTGCTTCTTCGCCAATCATTTTTTGGAATTCACGTACAATAATTGGGAAAGGGTGAGGGCCGGCTGCTGTGCCTAATAGGTAATGTGTTTCTTCGTAACTACCTGCCCAATCACGTAATGCTTCGTTACAGGCATCTTTAAGTGTTGATGCGCCAGAATGTACAGCGATGACTTCTGCACCCATTAAACGCATACGGAATACGTTAGGCTCTTGGCGTTCCATGTCTACCGCGCCCATGTAAACTTTACATTCAAGACCCAATAGCGCACAGGCAATAGCGGTTGCAACACCGTGTTGACCCGCGCCTGTTTCTGCAATTATTTTCTTTTTACCCATGCGTTTAGCCAATAATGCTTGTCCTAACACTTGGTTTGTTTTGTGTGCGCCACCGTGTAATAGATCTTCACGTTTAAGGTAAAGTTTGGTTTTTTTACCTTTAGTTAAGTTACGACACAATGTGAGTGGCGTTGGACGGCCAGCATATTCGGTTAATAATTCTGAAAACTCAGCAAGAAAGTCTGGGCAGGTTTGTGATTTTACAAATTCAGCCTCTAGTTGCTTTAATGCCGGTACTAAAATTTGTGGTACGTACATACCGCCAAACTGTCCAAAATAAGGATTTAATTTTTCCATCTTTTTTATCACCTTTTAAATGCTTTGAATGCTTCAAGCTAGCGAGACAGTGCCTCGCTAGCTTTTTATGCGTTTTACGCACGTAACATAGTTTTTTTAATCGCTTTAAATGCGTTCATCATTTTTTCTGGATCTTTTTTACCCGGTGCACTTTCAAGACCTGAGTTAAAGTCCAAACCAGCAACACCAATAAGGGCCGCTTCTTGTGCATTTTCTGGTGTTAATCCACCTGCTAATATAATCGACGTTTTATCAACATTGCTATTTTTAAGTAATGACCAATCAAATACTTGGCCTGTACCGCCTGTTTTATTGCCAATACGTGTATCAAGTACATGTTTTTCAACATTGAATTTCTCAAAGTCAGGCAGTGTTTCGCTAACGCCGTGTGCTTTCCAAATTTGACATGTTTTAGCTAAAAGGCCACGTAATGTTTTTACGTCTTTTGGTGTTTCGTTACCGTGTAATTGAACGACTGAAAGCCCAAGTTGTTTAACGGTGTAAGCAATAAGCTCTGGGTCTTCATTTTGGAAAACGCCAACATATTTCAGTAGGGGTGCGCCTAACATTACTAAACGTGCTTCTTCGGTATCAACAAAACGTGCTGATGTATCAACAAAAATAAGACCGCCATAAACCGCGCCCACTTTATAAGCATTAGCAGCTTGATGTGAATGGGTTAATCCACAGATTTTATTTTCGCCTAATATCAGTTTGCGACATGCTGACTCAATATCATCTTCACTCATAATCGAGCTACCCACTAAGAAACCATTCGCATGTTTGCTTAGATCAATCACTTGACTGTGGTTGTAGATACCCGATTCACTGATCACAATTCTGTCTGCAGGAATGTTTTCTGCTAATACTTTAGTACGATTAAGATCAATGCTCATATCACGTAGATTACGGTTATTAATACCAATAACCTTCGCGCCTAAGGCAACGGCACGTACTCGCTCTTCTTCATTACTGATTTCAGTTAATACGCCCATATTTAAACTATGTGCCGTATCACGGTAAGCTTGGTAAGCGTCGTCATCTAATACTGAAAGCATCAGTAAAATAGCATCTGCTTTATAGTGACGTGCTAAATAAATTTGGTATGTATCAACAATAAAGTCTTTGCAGATAACCGGTTGTGTCACGATGTCACGCACTTGTGTGATGTAATCAAAGCTACCTTGAAAATATTTTTCATCGGATAATACAGAGATTGCACTGGCATGATTTTTGTAAACATTAGCAATTAAGTCTAAATCAAACTCTGGGCGAATTAGGCCCTTTGAAGGTGATGCTTTTTTACACTCTAAAATGAAAACACTTTCTTCTTGATCAAGCGCTTCATAGAAGTGTCGGTCACTGTCTACGAGTTGGTCTTTAAATTGGATCAGCGGTTGTGCTAATTGACGATTTTTAACCCATTCGATTTTATCATCTATGATCTTGCCTAAAATTGTATCTTGTAAACTTGTGTTGTTTAAAAAGTTATGATTTAACACTGGCTCATCTCCGCTAATTTTTTCACTAATTGTAATGGTTTACCGCTATTCATAGCTTCAAGTGCCATTGTTGCGCCGCTCTTAAAATCATCGGCAAAACCGTTGATCACTAATAATGCGGCTGTATTGACTGCCACAGCTGCTTGCTGTGCATCGGTGCCTTTACCTTGCAATATTTGCTCGATAATCACTTTGTTTTCTTCTGGAGTACCACCAAAAATTGCTTCTATCGGATAGCTCTCTACACCAAAATCACTTGGGCTTAATGTGTATTCTTTGATTTCACCATCCACCAACTCTGCCACTTGTGTTTCGCCGTGCAGTGCGATTTCATCTAGACCACTACCAAATACCACCATCACACGTTGCATACCCAATTTCTGGTGTACTTGCGCGATAGGTAGTAGTAATTCGGGAGCATAAACGCCCATCAATTCAAATTTAGGACGTGCCGGATTAATCAACGGACCTAATACGTTAAAGATTGAACGCGTTTTTAGTGCCGCACGAACAGGGGCTGCAAAGCGCATTCCTGCGTGGTATGCCGGCGCAAAGATAAAACAGATATTGAGTTCATCTAAACATTGACGGGCAACGTCAGGGCTCATTTCTAAGTTAACACCAAAAGCGGCTAATAAGTCAGATGAACCTGATTTACTAGAAACACTGCGACTACCATGTTTACAGACTTTTAATCCACAGCTTGCGGCAACAATTGCGCTGGCTGTTGATATATTAATGGTACCCAGTCCATCACCACCGGTACCGACTATGTCGGTAAAAGGGTAATCAGGACGAGGAAAAGGTTTTGCTTGAGCAAGTAGGGCATTAGCGGCACCTGTGATCTCATCGATTGTCTCGCCTCGCATTTTTAACGCAGTCAGTGCTGACGATAATACAATGGGGTCAACGTCACCTTGCACTACTTTTTCAAAAAAGGTTTGGCTTTGTTCAACACTCAAGGCACGGCCTTGGTATAACTGCTCTAAAATATCCATTTAGTTTATTTCCTTAGTTGATTGCGATTGCAAATGGGTGACAAAATTTAAGCTGTTTTCGAGTAGCTCAGCGCCTTCACAGGTCAAGATTGATTCAGGGTGAAATTGAAACCCGATCACCCGATCTGCTTGGTTATAAACGGCCATACACATACCCTCAAAGTCGGCGACCACTTCAAGTGACTCAGGTACTGTCGTGCCGACTAATGAATGATAACGTGCGACTGAAAGTGGTTGGTTTAAACCACTAAACATACGGTCGCCACAATGGTTAATCAGCGATGATTTACCATGCATGATTTCATCGGCAGTGCCGACAGTGCCACCATACTGTTCTATTAACGCTTGGTGACCTAAACAGATACCAATCATTGGGATTTTTCCACGGCAAAGGCCAATCAGCTCAATTAAGCAACCGGCAGCACTTGGCGTGCCTGGGCCTGGTGACAAAATAAGCACCACATTACTTTCTGGCGAACTGTTTTCACAGGCATCAATATGTTCTTTTACTTGTGCTGCACTTTGGCTATTACGGTAAATTTTAACCGGGTAACCGAGCGCTTTAAATTGATCCACTAAGTTGTAAGTAAATGAATCAAAGTTATCCAAGAAAAATAGCGTTGTTTTTTTAGTATTAGTCGAAGTGCTCATTTTATTCTCCTTGAACGTTTGATGTTGATTGAACATCCGCAAGTGTTGTTCCGTGCGCTAATGCAATGGCGTTTAACACGGCAGCTGCTTTTTGGCGTGTTTCATTCGCTTCTAATTGAGGTACTGAGTCAAATACCACACCAGCACCAGCTTGGGCATGAGCCACATCATTTTTAACAAAGGCACTGCGGATAACAATACAGGTATCCATATCACCTTCGCCGTTAATGTAACCAACTGCGCCACCGTAACTGCCACGACGTTTTTTCTCTACATCACGCACTAGCTGCGATGCGCGGATTTTGGGTGCGCCTACTAAGGTGCCCATATTCATACACGCTTGGTAAGCATGTAACGCATCTAAGTCTTCACGTAATTGCCCAACAACACGTGAAACAAGGTGCATAACATGGCTGTAACGGTCAACTTGTAATAAGTCTGCGACGTGGCGTGTGCCTGGTTCGCTGATACGTGCGACATCGTTACGTGCTAAATCAACGAGCATTAAATGCTCTGAAGTTTCTTTTTTATCTAAACGTAATTCAAGCTCTAATCGACTGTCTAAGTCACGGCTGATGCTGCCGTCTTTGCTAAAACCACGGGTACGTGTGCCTGCAATGGGGTAGATCTCAACTTCATTGCTTTCTTTGGTATATTTGAGCGCACTTTCAGGCGAAGCACCAAAGAGAATAAAGTCACTATCTTTAAGATAAAACATGTACGGGCTTGGGTTTGTTTCTTTTAATTTTGCGTAAGCCGCTAACGGGTTCGGGCAATGTAAAGAGAAACTACGGGATGGCACAACTTGAAAAATATCGCCTTTAACGATGTTTTCTTTTAATTGATTCACAATATCGCAGTATTCTGTGTCGCTTACATCTACCGAAATCTTGCCTTCAAGCGGCACTAATTTATTTGCACAAGGGCTGAAGTTACTGCATAGATTTTGAATTTCAGCAAGACGTGTTGAGATACGCACATGGTTTTCATCACTGTATAAACCACCAAATACACTGCCTATAATTTCACTTTTTTGTGTTTGATGATCATGAATCATCAGTGTTTCAGCAACATAAAAAAGGTAATCAGGGCAGCAGTTCTCGCTCTCTGGCACATCACCAATTTGTTCAAAACTAGCGATAAAGTCATAGGCAAAAATACCGCCTAAGAATAACGCTTGTGGATGTTCTGATTGTTTCTTTATTTGGTCAACGATGAATCGAATGGCATCCATTGGAGAAGCTGATTTTAATCGGCTGTCTTCGTCTCCACTGCGGTCTGATTCTGGAAAGTGTAAAACTAATTGGCTAGGTGTTTGCTGTTTGATAAGTTCGATTGAAAATTTTGGCGTGATAAAGGTAATTAAATCTTTACCGTTATCGGTCATCGCATCAAGTGTCACCGTTAATCCATTGCAGGTGATTTTTAAACAGGCATCAACCAACATTAAACTTTTAAGATGGGCCTTAGAGTCAATTTCTGCAGAATCAAATAAAAGATGATTGGCGCTATTAGCACTCATCTTTTTAAACAAGCCTAATGAATCTTGAATATATTGGCATTCTGTTAGTAGGGTACGTAAAACCCCGATTGGGTGGTGTGTGTTCATCTTGTTATCCTTTTTAAATTTGGCGTATTAATGGTCTTTTTCTATTGGGCTATTTTTGCCATCGCCAACGCTTTTTAAGGATAATGTCTAATATTTTCATGTTATTTCCACTCTATTTTCTAAACGCCAAAAACAAAAAAAGCCCGCAATTTGCGAGCTTTAAAATTTGGTTTTGGGAAAATCTTATATACAAAAACCTCATTGCTCGCTTAAGAGAATGAGTGCCACCAAGAATCAGTAAGAGTAATTGTATTAAAAATCATATATCATGCGTCCCTTAAATTATGGCTACCATTTTTTGCGATTCAGCCGTTAATGTCAAGATGATTCTTAAGCTAAATAGCTTTTCAGGTAATTAAATTATGTTAATTGATCTCCACTCACATACTACGGCCTCAGATGGTCAATTAACACCCACTGAGTTAGTAAACCGTGCGGCCAACCGCCAGGTTAATATCTTAGCAATCACTGACCATGATACCGTTGATGGCTTACAAGAAGCGCAAGATGCTATTGATGAGAAAGGCTTAAAGTTAACGCTTATTAAAGGTATCGAAGTAACAACCAACTGGCTGAATCATGAGATTCATGTGGTCGGTGTTAATATCGACCCTGATAATGTCCAGTTAGCTGCATTAATTGAACTACAAAAAGAAAAACGTGAAGCGCGTGCTATTGAGATGGGCAATCGTCTTGCCAAGGCAAATATTGAAGGCGTTTATGAAGGCGCCAAAGCGCTGGCGGGTAAAGGGGCGATCACACGTGCTCATTTTGCACGTTATATGGTTGAACAAGGCATTGCTCCGACATTTCAAAAAGTATTCGATAAATACTTAAGTCGTGGTAATACCGGTTATGTACCCCATAACTGGGTTGATATTGACCAAGCGATTGAAGCGATTCATCAAGCTGGCGGACAAGCAATTTTAGCGCATCCAAATCATTATGATTTGTCTAATAAATGGATGCGTCGACTGTTTACTGAATTTAAAGAAGCGGGTGGCGATGCAATGGAAGTTGCAATGGGCCAACAATCTCCGCAGGTGCGCCTACAATTAGCCATGTGGAGCGAAGAGTATGATTTATTAGCTTCACAGGGCAGTGATTTCCATTTTGTTGGACGCTGGCGTGATTTAGGCAAAGCATTGCATTTACCTGCGATGGCTAAACCACTGTGGCTAGATTGGCCTATTTATAACAATTTATTAGAAGCGGAAAATACCTAAGATGAGTCAATTCTTTTACGTGCACCCAGAAACACCACAAGTACGCTTAATGAAGCAAGCGGTAGAGATAATCAAAAAAGGCGGGGTAATTATTTACCCAACTGATTCTGGTTATGCACTCGGTTGTTTGATGGATAATAAGCGTGGTCTTGAGCGTATTTACCAAATTAGATCTTTAGATAAAAAGCACAATTTTACCTTGGTTTGCCGTGATCTCTCTGAAATAGCGAATTTTGCACGTGTTGATAACCAAGCGTATCGCGCATTAAAAAGTAATACGCCGGGTGCTTATACGTTTATTTTTAAATCAACAAAAGAGTTACCAAAGCGTTTAATGAACCCAACAAAACGCACGATCGGAATTCGTATTCCTGATAATGCGATCGCGTTAGCGTTGCTTGAAGAGTTAGGTGAGCCATTAATGACCACTAGCTTAATTTTACCGGGCAAAGACAGTACAGAATTTGATCCTGAAGAGATTCGCGATCAGTTAGAGAATCAAGTTGACTTGATTTTAAACGGGGGGTATTTAGGTGAAGCACCGACCACCGTTATCGATTTTTCCGATGATGAAGTTGTCATTGCAAGAGAGGGAGCGGGGGATTTAACCCCATTCCAATAAATAGAGACTTGAAGGCCATAGGGCTGGAAAGTTAAGTATTAAGCTAACAGCTATCGGCTAAAAGCTGACAGCTTTGGTTTATTGGCATAATGAGAATTACCCAAAGTAAGGAATTTAAAATGAGTGAAAAATTACAAAAAGTATTAGCGCGAGCTGGTAAAGGATCCCGTCGTAAGATGGAAACTATTATTGCTGAAGGACGCGTAAGTGTTGACGGTAAAGTAGTGGGGCTTGGCGAGCGTGTTACTGATAACCAAGTGATTCGTTTAGATGGCTTTGTAGTGAAGTACATTACTGAAGCAGACACGGTTTGTCGTGTTTTAGCGTACAACAAACCAGAAGGTGAGGTTTGTACACGTAGTGATGAAGAAGGCCGTAAAACTGTTTTCGAACGTCTTCCTCACTTAAATGGCGGTCGTTGGATCTCTATTGGTCGTTTAGATATCAATACATCAGGTTTATTATTATTTACCACTGATGGTGAATTTGCTAACCGCATGATGCACCCGAGCCGTGAAGTAGAGCGTGAATACGCAGTGCGTATCTTCGGTGAAGTGGATGATGCAATGCTTAACCGTTTACGTATGGGTGTAAAACTTGACGATGGTGAAGCTAAATTCTTATCGATCAAAGAATCGGGTAAAGAAGCTGGCGGTGAAGGTATTAACCGTTGGTACCATGTTGTATTAACAGAAGGACGTACACGTGAAGTACGTCGTTTATGGGAAAGCCAAGGCGTACAAGTGAGTCGTTTAATGCGTGTGCGTTACGGTCAATTACATCTTGATAAACAACTACCTCAAGGTGGTTGGGTTGAGCTTGGCCTTAAAGAAGTGAATCACTTCCGTAAATTGGTTGAGTTACCTAAAGAAACAGAAAGTAAAGTACGTATTGATGAAAAGAAAACAACCAATACACAAGCACGTATTCGTCGTGCAGTGAAAAAACATACGCAGCATCGTAAATCGACAGAACGTCGTCGTAATACATCACGTACACGTAACTAAACATTAGCTTCGAGCTTGTTAGTTCGGGACTTTTAGTTATTAGCGAAAAAAGAAAAGGGCTCACTTGTATTAACAAGTGAGCCCTTTTTATTTATAGCTGTTAGTTCGCAACTCGAAGCTAGTTGTTCGTGGCTAGAATCTCGCAACTCGAAGCTAGTTGTTCGTGGCCAGAATCTCGTAACTCGAAGCTAGTTGTTCGTGGCCAGAATCTCGTAACTCTAAGCTTGTAGCTACTTCATCTCTCTATCTAACAGCTTAATACTGTTAATAATGACTGGTTGAACGGGTTTATCTGCGCTTGCTGTTTTGACTTTTGCAATAGCATCAACCACGTCCATACCTAGTGTGACTTCACCAAATACTGCATAACCCCAATTACCACCGTTAGCATCTAAAAACGCGTTATCTTTATGGTTAATAAAGAATTGGCGTGCTGCTGAGTGTGGGTTACCTGTACGTGCCATCGAGATAGTGCCACGCTCATTGCTTAAACCGTTACGAGATTCATTTTGAATAGGCGGTAGGGTATCTACTTTATTACCTGTTTTCGCTGAAAAACCACCGCCTTGAATCATAAAACCATTAATCACACGGTGAAATGTTGTTTTTTTGTAACCGTCTTTTTGCACATAAGCTAAAAAATTAGCCACTGTTTTAGGGGCTTCATCGGGGAATAACTCGATGATGATCTGCCCCTTTGATGTTTCCATGACCACAGCTGGATTTTCTGCTGCTAGCGCACTGTGACTCATTGCTAATATAAATAGGGATAAAAGTAGTTTCATGGTGTTGTCCTGTTGTTATTCTATATAAGTGTTGTGCTATTTAAGCGTTGTTATATAAGTATTTAAAGTTGCAGTAGTTTATCGTTAAGTTCTGGATCTTGAACGATTTGATCTAATAATTGTGATAACTGCGTATTTAATTGTGTTGCTAAGACTTCTACATCAGCGCTAAAAGCTGCTTTCTCTTCGTAATGCGAACGAAAGGTTTTACTAAAGGTGCTTTTATCGGAATTAAGTTGAATCTTAATAATGACGTTAATATCTGTTTCATGGCTTAGCGTGCCCTGTTCGACTTCGGCTAATAACTTAATCAGTTGCACCTCTATTTGGTGACTATTACCTTGGTTATCGGTAAAGCGGTAACCTTGTTTAGTCCAGTGGTTTTGTAATAATTTTTCCACGCTGATACGTGTACTGATTGATTCATTAACCAGTGTCGCAACATCATCTCCTGCGCTAATCGCAATCAAATAACGCGCAGTGCGAAAGTCTTTACTGTCTAAAAGCCATTTCTGATTTTTTTCTACCTTATTAATAGTGATATTGTCATTTAAATTCGGTGTTAATTTTAAGCTCGTAGGGGTACTTGAACAGGCGGATAAAAATAGCGTTGATAATAATATTACCGGTAATGTTAAAGAAATAGTGCGCACAATGATCTTCCTATATAACGTTGATGAGAGGCTAGCATAACAAATTTATCGGGGAAGTTTTACAAACGGGCTATTTTTAGCCATTACAAATATTAACTTTTTAAAAATAGCTTATAAATGCATTGTATTTGTAGTCTTTCATTATCTATTGTTTATCGTGCGTGAGTGTTGCTTGTTTATGGCATTTATCTGTTTTTTGTACAAAACATGATCAAACAGTGTTATTTAATGAGGGGGGAGATCTTCGAATAAATGATCTCACTTTGCTGTAGAGCTGATGTACGCTAGGCTAGCAGAGGTTATCCACTTTTCCTGTGGATAACTCTGTGGGGCGTTATCTGAAAAGGTGCTGAAAGGCTGATGGTTACTTGCTTTGCTTTACATTGGCGCAAAAACGAACATAAAATTTATTCGTTTAAAAACAGTGTGTTATATATGTCAAGAGTGCTTTTTTATTTTTTGTTTGATGTTTTTTTTTGATAATTCTGAAAACTTAATGTCAAACTTTTTCTGTGAATTATTGTTAATTTAAGTGAAAAATAATAATTGACAAGTGTATTGAATTGTATGTTTTTATTGTTTGTTTTATAAACATCGATAAACATCGATAAACATCGATAAACATCGATAAACAATTATTTATTCATAAAAGCGTGTAAGATCATTTTCATTTCAGTAGTGCATTAATGATCACTTTACTATTTAGTCGCTGTGATTAGCCTTGTTAATGAATTGTTAATATGTGTAAATGAAGCTCTCGTCCAATTATTGTCTCTAAAGTTATAATTGTGTGATATTTTTATGTTTAGTGGTTATTGTTCCGTTTAATTTTGAGGCGCTTATGGAAAAATTATTTCAATTAACATCTCCTTTTTCTCCTGCTGGAGATCAACCAGAAGCGATCAAACAGCTTATTGATGGGATTGAATCTGGGCTTGCTTTTCAAACGCTGCTTGGTGTAACGGGATCGGGTAAAACCTTTACCCTGGCTAACACCATAGCTGCCTTAAATCGACCGACGTTAATTTTAGCGCCCAATAAAACATTAGCAGCCCAATTATATGGAGAGATGAAAGAGTTCTTTCCTAATAATGCCGTTGAATATTTTGTTTCTTATTATGATTATTATCAGCCAGAAGCTTATGTGCCAAGTTCTGATTCATTTATCGAGAAAGATGCCGCTGTTAATGCGCATATCGAGCAGATGCGCCTTTCTGCGACGAAAGCATTGCTTGAACGTAAAGATGTCGTGTTAATTGCCTCTGTGTCTGCTATTTATGGTTTAGGCGATCCTACTGCCTATTTAAAGATGATGTTACATCTTACCGTGGGAGAGATAATTTCAAGTCGCGAGATCTTACAACGTTTAGTCGACCTGCAATATAACCGCAACGAAACAGAGCTGAGTCGCGGTACTTTCCGCGTTCGTGGTGAAGTGGTTGATATATTCCCTGCCGATTCTGAAATTGATGCGTTACGTATTGAGTTGTTTGATGATGAGGTTGAAAAAATCACTATATTTGACCCATTAACAGGTCAAACCTTAGATAACCTGACACGTGTAACGGTTTATCCTAAAACGCATTATGTCACCCCTCGCGAACAAATCCTCAAAGCCATAGATAACATCAAAGAGGAACTTAATGAGCGTAAAAAAGAGTTTTTGGCAGAAAATAAATTAATCGAAGAACAACGAATCTCGCAACGTACGCTCTATGATATTGAGATGATGAATGAGCTCGGTTACTGCTCAGGCATTGAAAACTATTCTCGTTACCTCTCTGGTCGAGAGCAAGGCGCTGCACCGCCAACACTCTTTGATTATTTGCCAAATGATGGATTGTTAATTATCGATGAAAGCCATGTTACCGTACCTCAAATTGGCGCTATGTATAAAGGGGATCGTAGTCGTAAAGAAAACTTAGTGAATTATGGTTTCCGTTTACCGTCGGCTTTAGATAATCGTCCAATGATGTTTGAGGAGTTTGAAAAAATAGCGCCGCAAACTATCTATGTATCAGCAACACCCAGTGATTATGAGATTGAAAAGTCGCAAGGGGATATCGTCCGTCAGGTCATTCGCCCGACTGGTTTATTAGACCCTGTGATTGAAGTACGCCCTGTTGATACACAAGTGGATGATCTGCTTTCTGAAATCAACCTACGCGTCCCATTAAGAGAACGCGTATTGGTAACTACGTTAACCAAACGTATGGCCGAAGATCTCACTGATTACCTTAATGAGCATGGCATTAAAGTGCGTTACCTACACTCGGATGTGGATACCGTTGAGCGTGTCGAGATTATTCGTGATCTGCGCTTAGGCGTATTTGATGTGTTGATTGGTATTAACTTATTACGTGAAGGGTTAGATATTCCAGAGGTTTCGCTGGTTGCGATATTAGATGCGGATAAAGAAGGTTTTTTACGTTCAGAGCGTTCACTGATTCAGACCATGGGCCGAGCAGCCCGTAATCTGAAAGGCAAAGCTATTTTGTATGCGGGCAGAGTTACTGGCTCGATGCAAAAAGCCATTAAAGTGACCGAAGATAGGCGAGCATTACAACATCAATTTAATATTGATAACGGTATTACACCGCAAGGGTTAACTAAAGCGGTTAATGATGTGATGCAGTTAGGACAACGTAATATTAAAAAAGGTAATTCTAAACAAGCTAAGGTTGCTGAATATAAAGCAACTTATGAAGTCCATAGTGAGCAATACATTCTTAAGCAGATAGCAAAACTTGAAAAGCAGATGTTTGCTTTTGCTAAAGACTTAGAGTTTGAAAAAGCCGCACAACTTCGTGATGAGGTAAGTAAGTTACATGAGCAACTGCTAAGCATCGGATAATAGTGCTCTGTGGATAAAGTGTGTTAAATAACACACTTTATGATTTTGCTGTGATGCCGGTTTATAATCCCTTGATTTTATTTGTTAGACTCCCTTCTTGATACCTGTATAAGTGCCTGCTATGGGGCATACATCATTCAAGGAAGATGGTCGCTACTATGAATAAACAAGTCTCTTCATTATCTTTTGTTTCAATAAACCTACTTTTATTACCTTCCACCAGTTTTGCTTCATCAGTTGAAACGCTTGATCTGACCAGTTCATTTACTGGTTATTTTGCCTTGTTGGTATTTTTTATTGCCTATCTTGCGGTGATGGCAGAAGAATATCTGCATATGAGAAAATCAAAGCCGGTACTGGTTGCGGCTGGGATTATTTGGGGCAGTATTGCGTGGGTGTATGCGCAACATGGTTTGTCTGAATCAGCAGAGCAGATGTTCCGACATAATCTTTTGGAATACTCCGAATTGTTGCTGTTTTTATTAGTTGCGATGACTTATATCAATGCGATGGAAGAGCGTCGGTTATTTGATGCACTACGTGCTTGGATGATCAACAAAGGCCTGTCTTTAAAATCTATTTTTTGGTTAACAGGTTGTTTAGCCTTTTTTATCTCTCCGGTTGCAGATAACCTGACGACGGCACTATTAATGTGCACCGTGGTGATGAAAGTTGGGGGGGATAATAAACGTTTTATTGCCATTTCATGTGTCAATATCGTTGTTTGTGCAAATGCGGGCGGTGCATTTAGTCCCTTTGGAGATATAACTACACTGATGGTTTGGCAAAGTGGAGATATTGAATTCTCGCAGTTCTTTGTATTATTTATCCCCGCCGTTGTGAATGCTATCATTCCAGCTACTATCATGAGTTTGTTTATCGAAAAACGTTTTCCTGATGCGGTAAATGAAAAAGTAGAACTTAAGCGTGGTGCTTTTCGTATATTGACACTATTTTTAGTGACTATTAGCTTAGCAGTATTATCACATTCAATATTACATATGCCACCCGTATTAGGCATGATGACAGGGTTAGGCTTACTGCAATTCTTTGGTTACTTTTTGCGTAAAACTTTACCCCGTTCACTTGCAAAAAAGCGCGCGGTTGCTGAACAACACCACGATTCGCAGCGCCTAAAACACCTCGGTGGAATCGTACCCTTTGACGTTTTTAATCGTGTGGCAAAATCCGAGTGGGATACTTTGTTGTTCTTTTATGGGGTGGTGCTATGTGTTGGGGGATTAGGATTTATTGGTTATCTTAGTTTAGTCTCAGAGGTGATGTATACACAATGGGACATCACTTACGCCAATATTACGGTCGGTGTGCTCTCTGCTATAGTGGATAATATCCCGGTAATGTTTGCGGTGCTGAGTATGAGCCCTGAGATGTCGACTGGACAATGGTTATTAGTGACCTTAACTGCTGGGGTAGGTGGTTCATTGCTGTCGATTGGTTCGGCTGCGGGTGTGGCAATAATGGGGCAAGCGCGTGGTATTTATACTTTTGGTGCGCATTTAAAATGGACGCCTGTTATTGCACTTGGTTATGTCGCCAGCATATTGATGCATTTATGGTTGAATGAAGCATTATTTACTTAATGAAACCAAGCTATCGGCATTCAGCTATCAGCCTTCAGTAAGTTCTTGATTTGTTATTTTGAACTTAACTGATAGCTGACAGCTGATGGCTTCTTTTAAACTACTTTCATACCTTCATTTTCTAGCATCTTAATTAACGAGATCAACGGTAAGCCAATAAGGCTGTTTGGGTCTTTACCCTCAAAGGCATCAAACAGTGCAATGCCATAACCTTCACTTTTAAAGCTGCCAGCACAATTATAAGGTTCCTCCTTATTAAGGTAGTTAGTAATCATTTCATCGCTTAATACTCGAAACTTAACCACAAAAGGTTCAACTAATGATTGTACCTTGCCTGTTTTACTATTAATAAGCGCGAGACCGGTATAAAAGGTAATGCTTTTTCCGCTGGCCGCTTTTAGCTGTTTAAAAGCATTTTCAAAATTGTGTGGTTTACCTAATATTTCCCCGTCGTTGACACACACTTGGTCT
Source organism: Psychromonas sp. Urea-02u-13 (assembly GCF_002835995.1). Lineage (GTDB taxonomy): Bacteria > Pseudomonadota > Gammaproteobacteria > Enterobacterales > Psychromonadaceae > Psychromonas. The sequence continues at coordinate 33,494 of NZ_PJBZ01000067.1, forward strand.
GAACCAATGACCAGGGCATTATCAAAATTCGGGACAATAGCCTGTGCCTTTTTAATGGCTAAACGCTCCACCAATTGCAATGCAGTTTCATCTTGTAAAGCAGTTTCGTCTACATTAGGTTTCTCGGTTAAAAAACGCAGGTGTAATTTCTCTAATAATTGTTTTCTAAAAGGAGAAGTAGAGGCTAAAACAAGTGTTTGTGGCATAAATGAACTCATTGGTTAAAAAGGAATTTGACTATATTAAGGCGAGAAAAGGATTAAAGCGAGTAATATACCCGTTACCAATCAAGGTGCTTTGTTCAGTCGCTAGCTCGCTTCTTATCGAACGATGGCAAGGCAAGGCGCAACATGATGACCTTTCGAGCAATTAACTGCGTTAATTCTCTATCGGTAGAATGAAATAGAATACTTTCATTCTTTAATGGCTAGTCCTTATCGAATGTTGCAACGCTGAATTGCCATGGTTACTAAATAAGCGAGCTAGCGATCCGTAGGGCAAGTTGTGAGATAAACATCTTCGTTGTCTTTCGATCAATTGACTTCGCCAATTCTCTGCCGACGTTTAGCAAATGCGAGTATTTAATAAATAGTTAGGGAGCATCGATTGAACCAGTTAGACCTTCAACTCCCTGCCTAGAATCTGTTCACCTCACCACTTGCTAAACTTTGCATCTTGAAGGGTAACGGGTATTGACACTAAGGATGAAAAATTAACGGTTGTACACATATTATACACATGTTGTTATCGGCCTGACTGGCAAAGAGAATAAAGTCTCTTGAGTGAAAATAGGCATGAAATTAAAAGATGCAAAAAATGGCTATTTTTCTTTGACTATCCTGCTGCCAATCTATATCATTCGCGCCCATGCAAAAGGTTAAATTACCGATTAACGTTGATCCGGTACGCGCTGCTTCATCAGGCACAGAATTAGAAGCTTTAATTCCGAAAGCCATAATGAGAAGACTAGCGGAATCAACAATCAGTATTCAATCTGATATCAGCACGAGTTTTGCTTTTGAAATCGATCGACAAAAGTTGAGAATATTTCATGGTAAAGCGAGTGTTGCAGTAGAACTCATCTGTCAACGGTGCAATGAGCCTATGATTTATCAGTGCGAAGCTGAATTTACGTATTGTCCTGTTCATAATCAAGAACAGGAAAATAATTGTCCAGACGTATATGAACCCATTTATTATGATGAAAATGGGGAGGTTAATCTTCACGAAATCGTTGAAGATGAACTGATATTGACTCTGCCTCAGATATCGAAACACGCAATCAATGATTGTGTCGAAAGTAAGTTTGAACTTACTTTTGGTGAGATTGAAGAAGAAGAGGAACAACGTCCAAACCCATTTGAAGCTTTAGCTCAACTAAAGCGCAAATAACAAGTAGGAATTTTTACAATGGCAGTACAAAAAAGTCGTAAGACTCGTTCAAAGCGCGGCATGCGTCGTTCACATGATGCACTAAGTGCTCCAGCTCAACTTACAGTTGACGTTACTTCTGGTGAAACTCATCGTCGTCATCACATGACTGCAGATGGTTTCTACAAAGGCAAAAAAGTAATCGAACTATAAGATTACCTTGCGTAAATATACAATTGCGCTTGATGCCATGGGGGGCGATCTCGGTCCCCATATTTCGCTCCTAGCAGCGAAAAAAACTCTCCAAGAATATCCTACGTTATCGCTAATTATTGTCGGTACACGTGAAAAAATAATCCCCCTATTAAAACAATACACGCTTCTAGATCATTCTCGGCTGTCATTTATTCATGCTGATAATATTATTTCTATGGAAGATAATCCTGTTTATGTATTACGCCATGTTTCTAACTCATCCATGCATGTTGCCCTCAAAATAGTGGCAGATGGCAAGGCAGATGCCTGTGTCAGCGCGGGTAATACAGGCGCATTGATGTTGCTTGCTAAACAAGCATTAAAAACTATTCCAGGCATTTCCAGACCTGCTTTAGTATCTGGCCTTCCCAACAATTGCGCGGGTTATACGTACTTACTTGATTTAGGCGCTAATTTACAGTGCGACAGTGATACGTTATTTAACTTTGCTGTGATGGGTAGTGTATTGTGTGAAAACGTTGAACAATTAGAAAAACCTAAAGTTGCGCTACTTAACGTAGGCAAAGAAAACAATAAGGGCAGCGATATTATTAAGCGCTCAGCGTCCTTACTCAATGAGAGTAAACATATTAATTATGTTGGTTTTATTGAGGCGAATGAATTATTTTCATCTAAAGCTGATGTGGTTGTTACCGATGGCTTTAGTGGCAACATCGCACTTAAGAGTTACGAAGGAATGGGCCGCGTTTTTTTACAACAGCTAGATAAAGCGGTAAACTCTAATTTTTACAGTAAGTTATTGGGCAAGTTGTTAAGTCCGATCTTAAAAAAGCAGTTTAAACATTTACATCCAGATATGTATAATGGTGCCAGTTTAATTGGCCTACGAGGTATCGTAGTCAAAAGTCATGGATCGGCGAATCAAGTTGCATTTGGTTATGCCATTGAGCAAGCGATTAAAGAGATCCAGTGGCAGATTCCAAATAGCATTTCAAATCGGTTAGAAGCCGTTTTATTAGAGCGAGATTGTTTATCACATGAATAGCAAAATTATAGGTACTGGTAGCTATCTACCAACAGCAGTGCGCAGTAATGATGACCTAGAAAAAATGGTCGACACAAGTGATGAATGGATCACCGTACGCACTGGTATTAAAGAACGTCGCATTGCTAATGCTGAAGAAACTATCGCCTTTATGGGTAAAGAAGCGGGCGTAAATGCATTACAAGCTGCGAATTTAACAGCACAAGATTTAGATCTTATTATTGTTGCAACAACCAGTAATCATAATGCTTTTCCATCAGCGGCTTGTGAAGTGCAGAATTTATTAGGCATTTACGATATTCCGGCTTTTGACGTTTCAGCCGCTTGTGCAGGTTTTACCTACGCACTGAGTATTGCTGATAACTTTATCAAAGGCGGTGGTGCTAAAAATATTTTGGTTATCGGCGCTGATGCGTTAGCGGGCACCTGTGATCCAACGGATCGCGGTACTATCATCTTGTTTGGTGATGGTGCGGGTGCGGTTATCGTGACTGCAAGTGAAGATGAAGGTATTTTATCAACACATATTAATGCAGATGGCCGTTTTGGTGAGTTATTAAAATTGCCTAATGTACAACGTGGCAATGCAGATTCAGTTAATGACGCTTACCTGTCAATGGCGGGTAATGATGTATTTAAAGTCGCTGTTAAAAAATTAAGCCAAATTGTCGTTGATACACTAGCCGCTAATAATGTTGAGAAAGAACAGCTAGATTGGTTAGTGCCACATCAAGCCAATAAGCGCATTATTAGCGCAACCGCTAAAAAATTAGGCATGTCGATGGATCAAGTGATACTAACACTTGAAGGACACGGTAATACGTCAGCCGCTTCTGTGCCACTTGCCTTTGATGCAGGTGTACGCTCAGGAAAAATAAAACCAGGACACCTTGTATTATTAGAAGCATTTGGTGGTGGATTTACCTGGGGTAGTGCACTCGTACGCATGTAACATGTAACATGTAATGATGCAGGTCGTCGTCATTTAGACGAATCTTTGCGTTAAAAGTGCTCACTTGGTAAACCAAGCTCCGCGCTTTTTTCTTGAACTTCAACTAAATAGCTTAGATCTGAACATCACATAAATTAAATATTAAACAGGAGTCTGCTCCTGTTTTTTCTTTTTAACCATTTAAAGTTTTTAGGAATAAATATGACAAACTTTACTTTTGCTTTTCCAGGACAAGGCTCTCAAAGCGTTGCAATGTTAGCTGATCTTGCTGAGCAGTTTCCTATTGTTGTAGGCACTTATAAAGAAGCAAGTGATGCATTGGGTTATGACTTGTGGGCATTAGTTCAACAAGGCCCAGCTGAAGCACTTAATCAAACTGATAAAACACAACCTGCATTACTAGCTGCTTCTGTTGCTATTTGGCGTGTTTGGGCAGAACAAGGCGGTGAATTACCTTCTGTTATTGCGGGTCATAGTTTAGGTGAGTATTCTGCATTAGTCTGTGCGGGTGTTATCGACTTTACCGACGCCATTAAATTAGTAGAGCTTCGTGGTCAACTAATGCAGCAAGCAGTACCTGCTGGTGTTGGCGCAATGACGGCGATTATTGGTTTAGCAGATGATAAAATTGCTCAAGCATGTGAAGCGGCTGCTCAAGGTGAAGTTGTTTCTCCAGTCAATTATAACTCGCCTGGCCAAGTTGTTATTGCCGGTAATAAAGATGCCGTTGAGCGTGCGGGTGTTCTCTGTAAAGAAGCGGGCGCAAAACGTGCATTGCCGTTACCTGTATCAGTACCTTCACATTGTGCATTAATGAAACCAGCTGCTGAAAAGTTAGCGATTGCACTACAAGATGTTGAATTTAAAACACCACAAATTTCGGTGATTAATAACGTCGATGTGATTGCAGAAACAGATACTGATAAAATTAAAGATGCATTAGTACGTCAACTGTATTGTCCTGTTCGTTGGACTGGCATTATTGAAAAAATGGCTAAACAAGGTATCAACCTGCAAGTAGAAGCAGGCCCAGGTAAAGTATTAAGTGGTTTAGTTCGTCGTATTGATAAAAGTTTTACGGCACAAGTAATTAATGATGTAGCGTCGCTTGAAAGCACTCTTACTGCACTCAAAGGAGAATAAAATGAAAGACCAAGTTGTATTAATAACAGGCGCAAGCCGTGGTATTGGCCGTGCAATTGCAGAAAAATTTGTCGCTTTAGGCGCAACTGTTTTAGGTACTGCAACTAGTGAAGGTGGCGCTGCTGCAATCACTGAATATTTAGGTGATGCTGGTAAAGGTTTTGTATTAAACGTAACAGATAACGATTCAATCGCTGCGCTTTTTAATGACATTAAAAAAGACTTTGGTAGCGTTGATGTATTGGTAAACAATGCAGGTATCACACGTGATAACTTATTAATGCGCATGAAGGATGATGAGTGGAACGATATTATCGAAACCAACTTAACACCTATTTTCAAAATGAGTAAAGCGGCAATGCGCCCGATGATGAAAAAGCGTGCTGGTCGTATTATCAACGTAGGCTCTGTAGTGGGTACTATGGGTAATGCTGGTCAAACTAACTATGCAGCTGCAAAAGCAGGCGTAATTGGTTTTACTAAGTCACTGGCTCGCGAAATTGCAAGCCGTGGGATTACTGTAAATACAGTAGCACCTGGTTTTATCGAAACAGATATGACTAAAGCGCTTAATGATGAACAGCGTGCTGCAACACTAGCAAACGTACCTGCTGGCCGTTTAGGCGACCCAAGCGAAATCGCTGCAACTGTTGTGTTTTTAGCGTCAGAAGGTGCTGCTTACATCACCGGTGAAACAATCCATGTAAACGGCGGTATGTACATGGTCTAAGCTGTGATAATTCAGCCGTCGTGAATAGTACTAATTACTGCGTTGAAAGTGCTCACTTGGTAAACCAAGCTCCGCGCTTTCGCCTTGTTCTTAGTTCAATTCACCTAGTCTGAATCATCACTTGAGCACTGGAATGATATCTAAGCTCCGTGCTTTTGCCTTGTTCTTAGTTTAATTCACTTAGTCTGAATCATCACTTGAGCACTGGAATGCTATCTAAGCTCCGTGCTTTCGCCTTGAACTAAAAGCAACTGACTTAACGTAAACTGCTTATGGTGGGCTTAAGTTGAAAGGGATAGTAAATAATCTATTTTCTTTCTGCTGCTCATAAGTGATTTTATTAATATAAATCGCTTATGATGAAACGAAATTAAGATGATGAGTAAACTAAGTTTATTTTTTGTTGTCTGTTATTGGGACAATTATTTTGACTATAATCATCATCGACAATACAGGGAAGCCATTCATTTAGTGCCTTTGTATTGAGCTTAAAGTTAAAAATTGAAAATGTGGATAGGTGCGACTATATTTTAATCGCCTAATTAAGCAACAATAAACATAATTTGTTGATTATGTCACCAAAAAAAGTTTGAACTTTGAGCTGTAAAAATAAAAGCTTGGTTTTAATCAATTTATTGATTAAAATCCAAAAATAAGTGGTCTAACCAGTGATAGAATACTTGAAAATTAAATGCGATAGCATAAACTACCGCCATTAACGCATAAAGCGTATTACCCAAGGAAAATAAAAATGAGCAATCTCGAAGAACGCGTAAAAAACATCATCGTTGAGCAATTAGGTGTACAACTAAACGAAGTTGTAAACACAGCTTCTTTTGTAGACGACTTAGGTGCTGATTCACTAGATACAGTTGAATTAGTTATGGCACTTGAAGAAGAATTCGATACAGAGATTCCTGACGAAGAAGCAGAAAAAATTACTACTGTTCAATCAGCAATCGATTACGTTGAAAACAACGGTTAATTATTAATTCTTTATTGAGTTAATAAATAAAAAGGCGGTCTCTGACCGCCTTTTGTGTTTCTCTATATAATGATTTTTAAATGAAATTTATTACATAGATAAATAATTTAAAGAAACAGTACTAGTTAATTAATATGCTTAGGAGAAATTAAATTGTCGAAACGTAGAGTTGTGATCACAGGTTTAGGTCTATTAACGCCTGTTGGTAATTCAGTGGAAGCTTCGTGGGAAGCTATTCAAGCAGGCAAAAGCGGTATCTCAAATATCGAACATTTCGATACAGAAAAATTTGCATGTAAATTTGCGGGTACGATTAAAGATTTTAATGTTGAAGATTACATGTCTAAAAAAGACTCTCGTAAAATGGATACATTTATTCAATACGGCGTTGCAGCTGCTGAACAAGCGCTGAAAGACTGTGGTATTGAAGTGACTGAAGAAAATGCTGAGCGTATCGGTGTAGCAATCGGTTCAGGCATTGGTGGTATTTCTACTATTGAAACAAATGTACGTAACATTGATAAAAGTGGACCGCGTAAAATTAGCCCATTTTTCATCCCAGCTACGATCATCAATATGATTTCTGGTCATGTTTCAATTAACCATGGTCTTAAAGGCCCTAATATTGCAGTAACAACAGCATGTACAACAGGTACGCATAGTATTGGTTTAGGTGCACGTATGATCCAATATGGTGATGCGGATATGATGGTTGTTGGTGGCGCAGAAAAAGCATCAAGTGAATTAGGTATGGGTGGCTTTGCTGCTGCTCGTGCACTTTCAACGCGTAATGATTCACCAGAAACAGCAAGCCGTCCTTGGGATGAGTCTCGCGATGGTTTCGTATTAGGTGACGGTGCGGGTGTATTAGTACTTGAAGAATATGAACATGCTGTTGCACGTGGCGCAAAAATTTACGCTGAATTTGTTGGTTTTGGTATGAGTGGCGATGCATTCCACATGACGTCACCACCAGATAACGGCGCAGGCGCTGCATTATCAATGAAGAATGCAATCAAAGATGCAAAGATAACACCAACTGACATTCAGTACATCAATGCGCATGGTACATCAACACCTACTGGCGATATCGCTGAAACACAAGCGGTAAAAGGCATTTGGGGCGACGCAGCTAAAGATGTCATGATGAGTTCAACAAAATCAATGACAGGCCATTTATTAGGTGCTGCTGGTGCAATTGAAGCGGTATTCAGTGTATTAGCACTGCGTGATCAAGTGGCTCCACCAACAATTAACCTAGTAAACCCAAGTGAAGGTTGTGATTTAGATTACGTAACAGACGGTAAAGCACGTCCAGCACATATCGAATACGCACTTTCAAACTCATTTGGTTTTGGTGGAACAAACGGTACGCTTATCTTTAAACGCATTTAGTTTTTAGACAAACCTCGTTATAATAAAAACCCGATTTTATAGTCGGGTTTTTTTATGCCTAAAGAAAAGAGTTTATGTTAATTAATGGAATAAAATCGAATCAGATTAATGCGTTGGACCGAGGTTTAGCTTATGGTGATGGTCTATTTACCACCATCAATGTTGAATTTGGTGTTGCACAATTATGGGACTTTCATCTGCAACGCTTAACACTCGGTGCGCAGAAGTTGTTTTTTCCAGACATTGATTGGCAACAACTCTCTACTGAGGTGATACAAACAGCCGCTTTGTTTGCCGCTGAGCCTAACCACGTTCTGAAAGTGATACTCACACGGGGCAGTGGCGGGCGTGGTTACAGTGCAAAAGGCTGTGATTCGGTGATGCGTATTATTTCAAATGGCACTTACCCTGAATTCTATTTTGATTGGCAAAAAAAGGGCATTGATGTGATCCTTTGCGAGTCCACTTTATCAAGCAATAAACAGCTTGCTGGGCTCAAGACGTTGAATCGGTTGGATCAAGTACTCATTAAAAATGAATTAGAAAGCAAACAAGCCGTTGAAGGGCTTGTCTGTGATGATAATGGTTATGTTATTGAAGCTTGTACGGCAAATATCTTTATTTATCTCGATGGTATATGGCAAACGCCAATACTTGATAAAAGTGGTGTTGCCGGAGTACAACGTAGAAATATAATGAGCAGGGCAAAAGCCACTGGCATAGATATTATCGAAAGTTATATTCACCAAGATAAGCTGAGTGAGGCCACTGCGATTTGCTTAACAAACGCACTGATGGGCGTTGTGCCAGTGAAAAGATACCAAGATAAAGTACTTAACTTGGAACGTAGCCGGATGCTGCAATTATTAATTAATATAGGGAGTAACAAAAAGTGAATTTAAAGAAAATATCGGGTGTTATTTCGTTTTTATTTGTCTTAGCAATCGTTGCACTATTTTTTGCAAAGCAGCAAATAGACGATTATTTAACCCAACCTCGCCTGGATAAAACACAACTTATCATTGTCCAAGATGGCAGTAACTTTTCGCGTTTAGGTGAACAGTTACTCGAAGAGTCGATTGTCACTGATCTGCGTTGGTGGAAGGTCATTGGAAAATTGCGTCCTGAACTAACACGTATTCGCTCAGGTACTTACCAAATTAAAGAAGGTTATAATTTAGAAGATATATTATCTGAAATTAATACCGGTAAAGAGTACCAGTTTAAAGTGACCTTTGTTGAAGGCAGTACTTTTAAAGAATGGTTGATTAGTATTAACAACGCCGAACTGCTGAAACCATTACAGAAAACAGAAGCTGAAATTATTGACGCGTTAAATATCCCACATAAAAAATTAGAAGGGTTATTATTTCCGGAGACCTATCATTATCGTGCGGATATGAGCGCCTTTGCACTGATTAAAAAGGCATATGTGCATCAAAATAGTGTGCTTGAAAAACTCTGGGCAGAGCGTGAAAAAGGCTTACCTTACAAAACCCCTTATGAAGCATTAATCATGGCTTCGATTATTGAAAAAGAGAGTGGTTTGTCCAATGATCGCGATAAAATATCGTCGGTATTTGTCAACCGTTTAAGAATGGGCATGCGTTTACAGACGGATCCCACGGTTATTTATGGCATGGGTGAACGCTATAAAGGGCGTATTCGTAGTAAAGATCTGCGCGAAAAAACGGCTTACAATACTTATACTATGTATGGTTTACCGCCAACGCCCATTGCAATGCCTAGCGAAGCCGCACTCTACGCAACCTTACATCCAGCAAAAACCAAATATCTCTATTTTGTCAGTAAAGGGGATGGTACCTCATACTTTTCAAAAAGTTTAAGAGAACATAATAATGCTGTTAATAAATATATCCGAGGAAAGTAACATGTCTGCATCAGAAAAATTAGCGGGTAAATTTATCGTTATAGAAGGCCTAGAAGGCGCGGGTAAATCAACGGCAATTGCTTACATTGGTAAATGGCTCGCCTTGCAGAATATGCCTGCTGAAAATATCACTTATACAAGAGAGCCTGGTGGTACTGAGCTTGCTGAGCGTATGCGTGATATTGTAAAAATGGATATTAAAGGCGAAGAACTTGAAGATAAAGCTGAGCTATTATTGATGTATGCCGCCCGTGTGCAGTTAGTTGAACATGTTATTAAACCTGCGTTACGTAATAACCACATTGTGGTGGGTGATCGTCACAATTGGAGTTCATTGGCTTATCAGGGCGGTGGCCGTGGTATAAATAGTCAATTGATTGAAGATATTAAACAGGTTTCTCTGGGGAATTTTAACGCCGATTTTACCCTTTATTTAGATATTGATCCTGAGTTGGGTTTAAGCCGTGCTCGAGAACGTGGAGAGCTCGATAGAATTGAGCGTCTTGCTATTGATTTTTTTGAACGCACACGACAAGTTTTTTTACAGTTGGTGAAGGGTAACAAAAGCGCTGTCACGATTGATGCCAGCCAAACACCTGAATTAGTTGAAAAAGCCATTTTCATCCAGCTTGATAACTGGTTAGCGAGTTTGTAAATAATGACACAAACAGATGTTTCTACCCCTTGGCTGACGCCTATTTTTGATAAACATGTACAGAGTTATCAAAATAGTCGTTTTGCACATGGTCTGCTTTTTACTGGCAGTGCGGGTTTAGGTAAATTTAAGCTCGCTTCAAGATTGGCTAAATATCTTTTATGCACCGCTAAACTAAGTAACGATGCCTGTGGGAAATGCCATTCATGCAACCTTTTCGATGCAAATAATCACCTTGATTTTCATCTATTGCAAAGTGAAGCGAATAAAGCGATTGGTATCGATCAGGTACGAAGCTTAATTGATGTATTAAACGAACGCCCTCATTTAGGTGATAACAAAGTGGTTGTGATTAAAGATGCACAACTACTCAGCACCGCAGCCGCTAACGCACTGTTAAAAACGCTTGAAGAACCGCAGGGTAACAGCTATCTCATTCTGTTAGCCCGTACGCATCATCAGTTAATGCCTACCTTATTCAGTCGCGTACAACATTCACATGTTCATAGCCCGAGTGATGAAGCATTAGTTGAGTGGTTAAGCCTGCAAGGCACCAGTGTGAGTGATAAAGGCGTATTGCGTCAGTTTCAAAATTGCCCTTTAGCCTTGTTAAATTATCTCAACGCATTAAAAGCGGGTGAGGCAACAGACGAACGCAGGCATTGTGTTGAGGGTTTATTTGCCTTATTAAACAGACCCGAGTCTCTGTTCGACTTTAGCCAATTTCTGGCTAAAGATGTTGAATCACGTTTAATGTTATTGTTTTTCATGTTGCATGAATTACATAAAATAAAGCTGACGGGCTTAGTGTGCAACAATCAGGTGTTAAACAATCAGGTGTTAAACAATCAGGCGCTAAATAGCCAAGTGCTGAATGATGATGCTGTTTATGCTTTTGCTTTGCCACAGTTACAAATATGGAGTGAGCAGATTACGTTGAAAGCGCTGCGTATTGTTAATGATGAACTGCTACAAACGCGTGCATCATTAATGGAACATTCTGGATTAAAAAAAGAGTTATTAATTTCAGCGCTATTAATAAAAATAAAAAATAGATTTAAGGAAACTACCCCATGTTAGTCGATTCTCATTGCCATTTAGACCGTTTAGATTATACCAAAAAACATACCGACCTTGATGATGTGGTGAATAAAGCCAAATCAGCCGGCATTGATTATATGATGAGTGTTTGCGTCACACTGAAAGATTACCCTGCCATGGCTGAACTTATTAAAGGTTACGATCAAGTCTTTAGTAGCTGCGGTGTGCATCCTTTGTACTATGATGAAAAAATCGCCGGTGATCAAAGCATCGATGAAGCGCTGTTATTGGAATACGCAAGCGACGACAAAGTGGTGGCGATTGGTGAAACGGGACTGGATTTTTTCTATGCGCCAGAAACAAAAGAATGGCAGATTGAGTGCTTTCGTAAACAAATTCGTATTGCTAAACAACTTAATAAACCGCTGATCATTCATACCCGCAATGCGCGCCAAGAAACGTTAGACATTATGCGTGAAGAAGGTGCAGATCAAGTCGGTGGGGTATTACATTGTTTCACCGAGTCGATTGAAATGGCCGAGGAAGCGATGAAGATGGGCTTTTACATTTCTGTTTCAGGTATTGTTACCTTTAAAAATGCAAAAGAGCTACAAGCTGTTATTAAAGAAATTCCATTAGACAGGTTGCTGGTCGAAACAGATTCGCCTTATTTAGCGCCTATTCCACACCGAGGCCAAGAAAATGAACCTGCGTTTACCGCCGATGTAGCAATGTTTGTGGCTAATTTGAAAGGCGTTAGTATTGAAGAGTTAGCGAGAGTCACAACAGATAACTTCTTCACGCTGTTCTCACAAGCAAAACAATAACTCATAGAAATGGAAGAGTATGTTTAACATTCTTCCATTTTTATTAGGACTGTAGCAGTATCAACACCATTATTAAGATAATTGATTTGGCACTTTAATTTACCCCGATTCATTCGGGAATAGTCTTCACTGAAGAAGATAGCTATCATGCTACCATTATTTGGCCTCGTATATTTGTCGGTATAGAAGGTAGTTGTTGGTGAGTCGCCTTCTTTTTTTCTAGTGCCACTATCCACTGCATCAATGTATAACCAAGCTTTCAACTGCCTATTAATTTCTTTTTGAGACGTTCCTCTAGCTACCACTGTAGGGTATCCGTTAAGAACAGGGAGAGTTGTGCCATTAAAATCAATCTCTTGTAGTCCTTTGTCTTTCCCTTGAATTGCCGCCTTACTGTGTACTAGCGTTAATCCACTACGCATTGCTCCCGCCACGGTTTCTAACGTTGTGACTTTTGATTCGGTGGATAAATCAACAAATTTAGGAATGGCCACAGCAGCCAAAACAGCTAAAATAATGATGACAATAACCAGCTCAATTAATGTAAAACCAGATTCCACTAGTTTATGTTTTTTCATGTTTTTATTCGCAATCACCCTAAAAGTGCAATTAGCATAGCACAACTGGAATAATATAGAGTGTTGCGTATCTTAATTGTAATCACAAAATAATGGCCGGTGATGGCATTTTCTGTAGGGGAGTGTAAAGATCAATAAAGAAGCAGGAGTAGCCTCCTTATTAATCTTGGTCTATTTATCTTTAATCAATCGCTTTTAATGTCGCCTTTAGCAGCGCCCAATATTTATCAACACTAGCTATTTCGATTTTCTCGTCCGGACTGTGCGGGAAATTAATAGTAGGTCCAAAAGAAATCATATCCCAATCAGGGTATTGGTCGCTAAACAGCCCACATTCAAGACCTGCATGAATTACCATGGTTTTTGGCTTTTCAGAAAACAGTTCAATGTATTGTTTTTCCATCACTTGGTAGATGTCTGAGTTTGAATTAGGTGTCCAGCCAGGGTAGTTACCATCTTTACGTACCATTGCGCCGTAGCCTTCAAAATGTGCTTGTATACTCTCGGCTTCATTTTGTTTGTCTTGCTCAATCTGTGAACGTACCAGTACTTGCATCTTAAAAGATAACTTTCCGCTTTTATTTTGCGTGATAACACCCAAGTTACTCGAGGTTTCTACTACGTTTGAAAACTGGCTATCCATTGCAAAAACACCATTATTACAATGATGTAAACTTTCAAATAAAGCGCTTTGACTGGCCATGGTTAAAATAGCACTTGGTAGTTCACATTGTTCAACGGATAACTGTAAAGACCCTTCAATACCTTGGTATTTAGCCAACAGTGTTACCTGTAATGTATTGATCAATAGTTCTAAGCTGTTTTTGTATTGTGTATCGCAAACAATTACAGCATTGGCTTCACGGGGAATCGCATTGCGTAAACTGCCGCCTTCTAAACTGGCTATATGGAAGGGAAACCCGTCAAAATTATTCAGCACAGTGGCTAATTCTTTAATCGCATTCGCACGGCCGAGGTTAATATCACAACCTGAATGACCGCCTTTAAGGCCTGTTAAGCTTATTTTATAAGCGCCATTGTCAACTTCGGGCTCCATTTTTTCATAAGGTAGCTCGATGTTCACATTGATACCGCCAGCACAGCCTACGTAAAGTTCGCCTTCTTGCTCAGAATCGGTATTAATTAATATCTTACCCTTTAATGAACCGGCCTTTAAACCAAATGCACCGGTCATGCCGGTTTCTTCATCGGTGGTTAATAAGACTTCAAGCGGGCCATGTTGCAAGCTATTATCCGCAAGTACTGCCAAACTACTTGCCATACCCACACCGTTATCAGCCCCTAACGTGGTGTTATCAGCTGTTAGCCATTCTCCATCAATAACCATTTTGATCGGATCAGTGACGAAGTCATGCTCACTGTCAGTATTTTTTTGTGGCACCATATCAAGGTGTGCTTGCAAAATAACCGGTGTTTTTGCTTCATAACCTTTTGACGCTGGTTTACTTAGAATCAGGTTACCCACTTCGTCTTGCACACAGTCGATATTGATTTCTGAGGCCCAGTTTTTTATCCAATCAACTAATTGCTGTTCATGTTTTGATGGATGCGGAATAGAACAAATTGTTGAGAAGTACGACCAGATTGGACTTGCTGAGCTTGCTTGTAAACGTTGCATAGAGAGCCTTATAAGGAAAAGAGATAACCACAGTTTTAATCGGTGTTTAGCTGACTTTACTTGCTGTATGATTTGCAAAATTGATTTACATCAATAAATGTTTTTATGTTTGCTACATTTTTTGCTACTTAAAGGAATCTACCGTGTCAGAAGAAAATTTTAAAGACCCATATTCAATTCGTTATTTTTTAGGCATGGTGGTTGTGATGCTTATCCCAACTTTGCCAGCAACATTAAGTCTTTTGAAGGTATTCTCTTAACTTAAGCGCACTAAAATTTACAATCATAGAACACTCCAAATGGCTAATTAAATTAGCCATTTTTTGCTTTTACTCTTCTTTTTTATTATTTCACACTTTATTTCCCCTAAAACAGAGATTTGATTGGTTAATTGTGCGGAAGATCTATAAACTATCGCGAATTTGCCAAAATTTATGATTATTTGGCGGGAAAATAGAGTGTTCTTCCGTTAATAAATCGTAAAAATTGCATCACGAAATCTATTTTTATTGTTTTTTACGGAGGTTATCTTGAGTCATTCGGCCATACTGGTATTGGAAGATGGAACTATTTTTGAGGGTGTCTCAATCGGCGCTGATGGAAGTTCTGTTGGTGAAGTTGTATTTAACACGTCAATGACGGGTTACCAAGAAATTCTTACTGACCCTTCTTACGCACGCCAAATTGTTACACTTACTTACCCTCACATCGGCAACACAGGTACTAATGATGAAGATGAAGAATCTGCATCAATTCATGCTTGTGGTTTAGTCATCCGCGATTTACCGCTTCTTGCAAGCAACTTCCGTAACCAAGCGTCATTAAGTGATTACTTAAAAGCACGTAACGTGGTTGGTATTGCTGAGATTGACACGCGTAAACTAACACGTGTTTTACGTGAGAAAGGCGCACAAGCAGGTTGTATTGTTGCAGTAAAAGATGCTGGCGAAAACCTTGACGTAGAAAGCGCACTTGCACAAGCTAAAGCATTCCCTGGCCTTAAAGGCATGGATTTAGCGAAAGAAGTGACAACGAAAGAATCTTTCGAATGGTCACAAGGTAGCTGGACATTAACGGGCGGTTTACCAGAGCACACTGGTGAAGGTAAATACCACGTTGTCGCTTATGACTTCGGTGTTAAACGTAACATCTTACGCATGCTTGCTGACCGTGACTGTAAATTAACAGTGGTACCAGCACAAACAACCGCTGCTGAAGTACTTGCATTAAATCCAGATGGTATCTTCCTGTCTAATGGCCCTGGTGATCCAGAACCATGTACTTATGCAATCACTGCAATTCAAGAAATTCTAAAAACTGATATTCCAGTATTTGGTATCTGTTTAGGTCACCAGTTACTTGCATTAGCAAGTGGTGCAAAAACAGTGAAAATGAAATTTGGTCATCATGGTGCTAACCACCCGGTTAAAGACTTAGACCGTAACGTAGTGATGATTACTGCACAGAATCACGGTTTTGCTGCTGATGAAAAGAGCTTACCAAAGAATCTACGTGCAACTCACGTTTCATTGTTTGATGGTTCTCTACAAGGTATTCATCGTACTGATAAAGCCGCATTTAGTTTCCAAGGTCACCCAGAAGCAAGCCCGGGTCCACATGATGCAGCACCATTATTTAATCACTTCATTGATTTGATTGAACAGTATAAAAACGCTTAGTTAAAGATTGGCTTCAACATCACTTGCGCTTTTGTTTTTAAAATAGCCAGTCATTTTAGGCTTTTTGGAAACAATTTATCGCAAGTTGTTTTGTAACGATTCCTAAGCAAAGAACAAAAAATAGAAAGGTAAATTTCAGATGCCAAAACGTAATGACATAAAAACTATCCTAATTATTGGTGCGGGTCCGATTGTTATCGGACAAGCCTGTGAGTTTGACTACTCAGGCGCCCAAGCTTGTAAAGCATTAAAAGAAGAAGGTTACCGTGTTGTACTGGTTAACTCTAACCCAGCAACTATTATGACCGATCCAGAAATGGCTGATGCAACATACATCGAGCCAATTCACGTTGATGTTGTAGAAAAAATTATCGCGAAAGAGCGCCCTTGTGCAGTATTACCAACAATGGGTGGCCAAACAGCGCTTAACTGTGCGCTAGAGCTTGAATCAAAAGGTATTTTAGCTAAATACAACGTTGAAATGATTGGCGCAACTGCTGACGCAATTGATAAAGCAGAAGACCGTAGCCGCTTTGATGCTGCAATGAAAAACATTGGACTTGAATGTCCACGTGCTGGTTTTGCACACAACATGGAAGAAGCTTACGTTGTTTTAGACATGGTTGGTTTTCCTTGTATTATCCGTCCTTCATTCACTATGGGTGGAACTGGCGGTGGTATCGCGTACAACAAAGAAGAATTTGATGATATCTGTTCAAACGGTATTGATCTTTCTCCAACAAGCGAAATCTTAATCGATGAATCATTAATCGGTTGGAAAGAATACGAAATGGAAGTGGTTCGCGACAAAAATGATAACTGTATCATTGTTTGTGCGATTGAAAACTTTGACCCAATGGGTATTCATACCGGTGACTCAATTACCGTTGCACCAGCACAAACATTAACGGACAAAGAATACCAATTAATGCGTAACGCATCGATTGCAGTATTACGTGAGATTGGTGTTGAAACAGGTGGTTCTAACGTGCAGTTTGGTATTAACCCAGCTGACGGCCGTATGGTTCTCATTGAAATGAACCCACGTGTATCACGTTCATCTGCATTAGCCTCTAAAGCAACGGGTTTCCCAATTGCTAAAATCGCTGCTAAATTAGCAATCGGTTACACATTAGATGAATTGCAAAATGATATCACTGGGGGTAAAACACCAGCATCATTTGAGCCTACTATCGATTACGTTGTTACTAAGATTCCTCGTTTTAACTTCGAGAAATTTGCTAACTCAAACAGCCGCTTAACGACACAGATGAAATCTGTTGGTGAAGTAATGGCGATTGGCCGTAACCAACAAGAATCACTTCAAAAAGCACTTCGTGGCTTAGAAGTTGGCGCTGATGGTTTTAGCCCAATGGTTGATCTTGCCGATCCTATTGCTGCTAAAGAAAAAGTATTATACGAATTACGTGAAGCCGGTGCAGAACGTATTTGGTACATCGGTGATGCATTCCGTTTAGGTATGACCATGGATGAAATTCATGACATCACGATGATCGATAACTGGTTCTTAGTGCAAATTGAAGATCTCATCTTAGAAGAGAAAAAATTAGCAGAAGGCGGTTTACGCTCATTAGATCACGCTTGCCTTAAACGTCTTAAGCGTAAAGGTTTTGCTGATAGCCGTATCGCAACGGTAGTAGGTATTTCTGAAACTGAAGTACGTAAACTACGTGAAAAATTCAAGTTACACCCAGTATACAAACGTGTTGATACATGTGCTGCTGAGTTCTCGTCTGATACTGCTTACATGTACTCTACTTACGATGAAGAGTGTGAGTCTAACCCAACTGATAATGAAAAAATCATGATTATCGGTGGTGGTCCTAACCGTATCGGTCAAGGTATTGAATTCGATTACTGTTGTGTACATGCAGCTCAAGCAATGCGCGAAGATGGTTACGAAACAATCATGGTTAACTGTAACCCTGAAACTGTTTCTACAGATTACGATACGTCTGACCGTTTATACTTCGAATCAATTACATTAGAAGATGTACTTGAAATCGTACGTCTTGAAAAACCCAAAGGCGTGATCGTGCAATACGGTGGTCAAACACCACTTAAATTAGCACGTGCTCTTGAAGCTGCTGGTGTACCAATCATTGGTACTTCACCAGAAGCGATTGACCGCGCAGAAGACCGTGAACGTTTCCAACAAGTGGTTGAGCGTTTAGGTCTTAAACAACCAGAAAATGACACAGTAACAACGACTGAGCAAGCGGTTGAATCTGCTAAGCGTATCGGTTACCCGTTAGTAGTACGTCCTTCGTACGTGCTCGGTGGTCGTGCAATGGAAATCGTATATGACGAAACTGATTTACGTCGTTACTTTAAAGAAGCGGTCAGTGTTTCTAACGAATCACCTGTTCTTCTTGACCGTTTCTTAGATGATGCAATCGAAGTTGATATCGATGCAATCTGTGACGGTACTGATGTTGTTATCGGCGCAATCATGGAGCATATCGAGCAAGCGGGGGTTCACTCGGGTGACTCTGCATGTTCATTACCTGCTTACACATTAAGCGCTGAAATCCAAGACGAAATGCGTGGATACATCAAAGCACTAGCACTAGAATTAGGTGTTGTTGGTCTGATGAATACACAGCTTGCTGTTAAAGATAACGAAGTTTACATGATTGAAGTAAACCCTCGTGCTGCACGTACTGTACCGTTTGTATCTAAAGCGACGGGCGTACCAATTGCTAAAATTGGTGCAAGTGTGATGGCGGGTAAAACGCTGAAAGAGTTAGGCGTGACTAAAGAAGTTATCCCACCATACTACAGCGTTAAAGAAGTAGTTTTACCGTTTAACAAATTCCCTGGCTCTGACCCAATCTTAGGTCCGGAAATGCGTTCAACTGGCGAAGTAATGGGCGTTGGTAATACTTTTGCTGAAGCTTACGCAAAAGCAGAGCTTGGTTCGACTAAAGAAGTGCCTGAAATTGGCCGTGTATTAATCTCTGTGCGTAACAGCGATAAAAAACGTGTTGCTAAACTGGCTAAAAACTTAATCGACCTGGGTTACACTATTGATGCAACAGATGGCACGTTAGCTGTTTTACAAGAAGCGGGCATTACTGCGCGCCACGTAAACAAAGTAGCGGCTGGCCGTCCACACACACTAGACCGTATTAAAAACTCTGAGTACAAATACATTGTTAATACTACGGAAGGTCGTGTTGCCATTGAAGATTCTCGTCAATTACGTCGTGCCGCATTACGTTACAAAGTAAACTACACAACGACGTTAAACGGTGCATTAGCAACGTGTCAGGCACATACTGCTGATCCGACTGCACCTGAAGCAACGGTTAACTCTGTGCAAGAATTACATAGTCGTATTGTAAACTAGTCAATTAGTTTATATTTATAATCTATGCAAAGGCTACCTAAGTAATTAGGTAGCCTTTTTTGTTTGTTTTATTTACCTTGCTTTAAATTGGAAAAATGTTTTAGGCTAGGTTCTATTTTTTAAGGAAAATAATGCTAATTATTGAGATTGATAAAACCCGTTATCGTCGTCACTTTAATATTGTCATCGTTATTTGTATAAGTGTTCTGGCTTTAGGTAGCTTAGGCATTGCGCAGTTACTGATTGCTTTGTTTCCAGCGCAAGAAGGTACACACTTTCATTGGAATCTACTCGGTGTGGTGGTCAGTGTTGCAATCATCGCTATTATGTTCAAAGTTAAAAAAGACGACCCTTTTTTATACGAAGTGTTGTATGTTTGGCGATTAAAACAAGCGCTTAACTTGATTGGACGTAAAATAAGAAAATTAAAGCAAGCTGCAAAAATGGGCGATACTAACGCTATGCTCGCTTTGCAGTTTAGTTACACAGGGTCTCGCCAATTGTGGACGTTAGATGATAATACCATTACCTTGAATAGTTTAGATAAGAGCCAACGCGAGCTGGATGAACTATTAGTTAAGTACGATGTGAGCTTAGATATAACGCAATACAAGCGCACTTTATTAAACGCTTTTTAAGCCGTTGACGTTAACCCTTGGGTATAGATTAATATCGTTAATATGAATAAATTAATTACACTTTTGTCACTGTTTCTGTTTGTAATAGCGCCGGCTATTTCTGCGCCAAATAATGACAATCTAACATTAACGACTGATTCATCTCATATCAGTGAATACTGCTCAGATGTAATGAGTTGCACTGAGTCTGCTCACCAATGTTGTGTAAGCCATACTTTTACTTCTTTTTATTTTGAAGAGGTTAGCAATATAACCGCTGTTGGTATTTCTCATCGGACTGCTTACCTTCAACATGAACAACCTGTTTTACTGGGTGTACAAAGCGTATTTTATCGACCTCCTATTTTGTTACTTTTTAAATAACCATTGACAGAAAATTACATTTAATAAAACCTAAAATAGGAAAACTCCAATGAAAAAATTAAAATTATTAATATTAAGCCTCTCTTTTTTTACAACAGCAGCGTTCGCCACTAACCTGACCATTTATAAGTCTCCTTACTGCGGTTGTTGTACCGCATGGGCAGAGCAAGTTGAGGAAGCGGGCTTTAACGTCACAGTCGTTGAACAAGCGAATAATAATCAACTGCGCAAAGAGCATAGTATTACGCCTGAGCTAACTTCTTGCCATACGGCTATTGTAGATGGTTACGCAATTGAAGGGCATGTGCCAGTTAAAGATATTAAGCGTTTATTACGTGAGAAACCTGCTGTTGCAGGGCTTGCAGTACCAGGTATGCCAGCTTCTTCACCGGGTATGGATGTACCAGGAAATAGTGACCCTTACCAAGTGATTGCATTTCGTGAAGATGGAAAAAAATCGGTTTATAGCGAATATAATATGAAATAATAAATAAAGGCGCTCACTATTAGCGCCCTTATTCGTAGATTTATTAGCACACTTATTTTTAAGCAAATAGCCAAATCCGCATAATAGACACTAGGTTATCAAAGTCTACGGGTTTGGTTATATATTCAGACGCTCCGGCTTGCAGGCATTTTTCTTTGTCTTCTGGCATCGTTTTAGCAGTAAGGGCAATAATAGGAATATTTTTGTAATGGTCCATCTGCCTAATAAGTGCAGTGGCCTTATTACCATCCATTACGGGCATCATGGTATCCATCAATATTAATTCAAAGTCTTTAGATTGCTCCAATAGTGTAATCGCTTCTTTACCATTCTCTGCAAGCTCAACAACAATTCCGATCTCCATTAACATTTTTGAAAGGGCGTAACAGTTACGCATATCATCATCAACGAGTAATACCTTTCTCTCTTTCAACAGGGCGACTTCATCGTGTACGAGGTTAACCTCCTGTTTAATTTTTTTATCTGCTTGGTGTAAAAAGAGAGATAAATCATCCTCTAAACGCTCAGCAGAGCCGACACCTTTAATAACAATAGAAGCCGAGTATTGATCTAACTCTTTTTGTTCTTTTTCACTAATTTCTCGTCCCGTATAGATAATAATAGGCGGGATGTTTTTCAATTCACTGTCATCAACGGCTTTTAATAATTCAAAACCACTCATATCAGGTAAACCAAGATCAAGGATGATCGCGTCATATTGTTCGCTGATAATTTCTTCTAACCCTGCTTTGCCTGTTGCAACACTTTTGATTTTAATATTGTCGTTCTCAAGTAATTGCGCGGTGGCTTTTTGGTTACCTACATCGTCTTCAACTAATAATATATGGCGTGTTTCACTCTCGGTTAATTTCTTTATCTTTTTAAACACCGCTTGTAATTGTTGTTCTTCTACTGGTTTACTTAAAAATCCAATCGCGCCTAATGACAGTATTTTAGGTTTTTCTTGCGTATGTCCTGATATGACTTGAACTGGAATGTGGCGTGTTTCGCTATGGCTATTAAGTTGGTTGATGACTTGGAAACCATCAAGTCCAGGCAAGCCTATATCTAAAATAATACCGTCTGGTTGATATTGCTGAGCAAGTTGAATCGCGCTACTACCTTCGTTCGCTAATAAACATTTATAACCATGTTGCTGTGCAAGATTACGTACTATTTTGATAAACAGTGGATCGTCTTCGATAATCAGCAAAGTGCTGTCATTTGAGGTGAGGTTATTTCTATCATCATTGATGGTTTCTTCTGCGAACTCTGTTGCTTTTGTTGGGGGCTCTGGAATTGCATCTATTTGCACAAAAGAAGGGGGTTCTTTTTGTAATAATTCAGCTGAAAGGTAAAGCGTAAATTGGCTACCTTCTCCGAGTGTACTGGCGAGGTGAATTTCTCCTCCTAATAAACGGCTTAGCTCTCTTGCAATAGTAAGGCCTAAACCAGTGCCTCCATATTTTCGACTGGTCGTGCCGTCTTCCTGTTGAAATGCTTCAAAGATGGCACGTTGTTTATCTTCAGGAATACCAATGCCTGTATCAATGACTGCAAATGCAATGCAATTAAGCGCATCAAGTTCACTATGGCTAAAACTCAGTTCTGCATTAGGTTTTTCAATGGATAGGATAACGTCGCCCTGAGGAGTGAATTTCATCGCGTTAGACAGCAAGTTACGCAATATTTGTTCAACACGTAAACTGTCACTGCTGAAACTGCTTTTAATATCGTCGGCTATTTTGATTAAAAAGTTTAATCCTCTATCATCGGCAATAGGGTTAAACATTTTTGTTAGGTTGCGTGTTAATAGCTCTAAAGAGACTGGCTCATTATGGATAGTCAGTTTGCCCGCTTCTACTTTCGAAAGGTCCATGATGTCATTAATGAGCGTTAATAGGCTATTACCTCCATCATAAATCACTCTTGCATCTTCAACCTGTACAGGGGTTAAATTGCCTTTCTTATTACCTGCAAGCCCTTTGGCAAGCAATAGCAGGCTGTTCAGTGGGGTACGTAATTCATGAGACATATTGGCTAAAAACTCAGATTTATATTTACTCGCAATGGTGAGTTCTTGTGCTTTTTCTTCTATCTGTTGGTTTTTAAGTTCAATATCTCGCTGTTTCGTTTCAAGCGCGTCTTTTTTGTCTTCTAGATCTTTATTGGCAGATTGCAGAGCATTGGATTGCAGATTCAACTTATTCGCTTTTTGTTCTAACTCTTCGTTGGTAGCACGTAACTCTTCAGATTGACTTTGTAGTTCTTCGGTTTGGCTTTGTGATTGTTGCAATAGCTCGACAATACGTTTTCGTCCAATCAAGCTGTTCATGGTGATGCCCAAATTGACAATGGATTGATTTAGAAACTCCATTTGGTTTTCAGTAAAGTGTTGGAAGCTTGCTATTTCTATCACTGCAATACAGTTATTTTCAAATAAAATAGGCATAACCATAATATTAAACGGTTTTTTCTCACCCAGACCAGAACTGATCTGGATATAATCATCGGGTACATTGGTGAGTAATATCGTGTGTTTTTCTAATGCACACTGGCCTATTAATCCTTCACCTTCTGCATAACGATTAGAGATGTTTTTACGTTCGACATAAGCGTAACTGGCTAATAACTTATAATAATCAGTGTCACTATCCTTATCTTGTTCTTCTAGCAGGTAAAAAGCGACGTGTCCTGCTTGTAAAATATTCGCTAATTCACTGATAAGTTGCTGTGCCATTTTTTGTATGTCATCAACGCCCTGGGAAAGCTTACCAATTTTGACAACTTGTGTTTTTAACCAACTCTGTGCTTCAACTTGGCTATTCCTATCTGTTACTTGTTGCATCATGTGTGAAAGCGCAATACCAAATTCATCCTGCTGAGATCGTGGGGAAATTTGGCTTTTATAATCACCGGTAGCAAAGGCATTCGCTTGTTCCACCATCTCTTTAAAATTTAGCTGCATTCTATTCAACGCAATGCCTAAGCTATCTTGTTTAGAGGCGAGCTTTATATCTGAACTGAGATCACCCTGTGCAATTTTTTCCGTCATCTCGACTTTAAATCGTAACGCTTCGATCATCGATTGTAAGGCCGCATAGATACCCGTTTGATCGTGCTTGTTGGTACTATATTCTTGGTTAATGTTACCTTTTGCCACTTCGTTGGCCATCTCTTCAATCACAGTAGGCTCGCCACCGACAGCGCGAAGTATGGTATTAGTTATCCAGTAGCTTATTACTGCACCAATCAGCAGTGACATCAACGTAAGAAAAATAATCACAGCATTAACAGTGTTTAACGTTTCTGATAACTTGTGCAGCGCACTCTCTGCATCATTTTTTTCTTCTAAAGAGGAGCTATCAAGGATTTTTTCTAGCTCATTAATAACATTGTGTTCAAGTTTATCAATGATGTTTAAAGCGTTAGTACGGCTATCGGGATCATAACGACGAAAAACAGCACCGGCTGTGCGTATTATATCGTTATAGAGGCGGTTGATAGTGATAAGGTCACGGATTTCAGTAGGCTTTTTTTCTAAGGGCTCAAGTAAATTAAAGTAGCGAGCGAAATCTTCTGCATTACCTCTAAACTCTTCTTCTTCATCACTTTCACCCCCGACATATTCGCTTAATGAAGCGAGCATATCACCGGATTCATCAACCAATTCAAGGTAATAACGGACACCAGGCAGATCATCTTGTACTGCTTCTTCAATGCTCGTTGCGGTTAATGCTTCAGCAAATTCTTGATCTTTTAATGAGTCTAATAATTGTTCTAATTCAGCGCCTTGCTTATGTTCAAGCTCATCAACAATCTTTTTTGCCCAGCTCTCGTCCAGTGGGTCATATTTTTCAAATACTTGCTCAGTAATATCCTTTACATAACTATCGACGAGCAGCTCTATCCGATCCATTTTATCAATTTCAGATTGAGAGTTTGATTCTAAAGGTTTTAATTGCAAAAAATAATTCTTGAACTCTTCATAATTCTGATAAAAATCGTCAACTTCATCAATTTCCCCGGTGCTATATTCGACGACATTACTGTGTAAATCGCCTATTTCATCAAGGATTTGCAAATATAGAATTACGCCAGGTACATCATCGTTGCCAATTTCCTCAGAGGAGAGTTGGATACTTGAGTTTAAAGTATAAACGGTGATACCCATGGTAATAATTAAAAGCAAAATTGCCGAGAAAGCAAGGCTGATTTTTTTACCTATCGTTAAAGTCATGTCTATAATTCCTTTAAAATATCAGTAAGTTGAATTATTCATTATCGGGTAAAGTAAGCGCTGTTACTTGCATCGAAGAAGGGAATGATATTTGAAAGGTGGTACCTTCACCTATCTCGCTCTCACAGTTGATTTCCCCACCCAGATTTTGACTAATAAGGTTATAAACAATAGAAAGGCCGAGTCCACTGCCTCCTGTGGCGCGCTTAGTAGTAAAAAAAGGTTCAAAAATAAGGGCTTTAACTTCCTCGCTCATACCCACACCATCGTCTTTATAGGTGATCAGTATTTTTTCATTTCCCAGAGATAGGTGAATGCTTATTTCACCACTTAAGCCATCATCAAAAGCATGTAATAGTGAGTTCATGACAAAATTGGTAATAATTTGTGAAATGCTACCAGGACAAGCTTTAATTTCTAATGTTTTGTCACCGCTTAAGGAAATTTTTATTTGTGTGTGTTTAAGGGCGGGTTGCAAGCTATCCACTGTACTTTCAAGGTATTCAAATAAATTGAAATCACGAATCATATCGCTACTGATATCCACCGCAATGAGTTTAAAGTTGCCAATAAGTGCCGCCGCTCGCTCAAGGTTATTGAGTAACAGGGCTGATGCCTGAATTGCAGAGTTTAAGAATTCATCTAATTTACTTTTTCTAATTGTGCCGTCTTTAATGGTGTTTTGAAGCTCTTGCGCATCGTTTTCGAGATAAGATGCTGCGGTGACACAAATACCGATTGGTGTATTAAGTTCGTGAGCGATACCTGCAACGAGTCGGCCTAGAGAGGCCATTTTTTCTGTTTCAACTAATTTGTTTTGTGTATCAATTAATTCTGTTAATGAACTTTGTAATTCTTTGGTGCGTTCTTTGACGATGATTTCTAGATTGTTTTTATGTGTTCGTAATTCATTTTCTGCTTTTTGACGTGTTTCGCAGGCCTGTTCAAGTTTTTTTCTTTCGAGAAAAAGTTCTAAAAAAACGTTTACTTTACTATTAAGAATATCGTCGTTAATCGGTTTGACTAAATAATCGACGGCGCCACTGGCATAACCTTTAAATTCAAAGCTTTCGTCTCTATCAAATGCGGTAATAAATATAATAGGGATATGAGAGGTTTTAGGATGATCGAGTAATAATGATGCCGTTTCAAAGCCATCCATTTCAGGCATCTGCACATCCATTAAAATAAGGAAAAAGTCGTGACGATGTGCAACAGCGAGTGCTTGTTGTCCTGATAATACTTTTACAAACTCTAAATTTAATGATTCTAACGTGCGCTCGTAAACGCGATGGTTATTGGGTTCATCATCAACAATAAGAATTTTACTGAATATTTTTTCCATTTTACCTACTCATAACTAACGTGGTGAGAAAATTAGCAATATCGTTTAAAGGGATAATATGGTCTATTTGAGATGCTTCAATCGCCGCTAGTGGCATGGCTGCGTACTCTGCTGTCGCTGGTTGTTGCACTAATGATAGCCCACGATATAAATTTATGTTTTTTAATCCGAGACTGCCATCGTGATTTGCTCCAGTCAGAATTAGACCAATTAATTGTTCTTGATAACAGATAGCGGCTGAGTCAAATAAGACATCGATGGAAGGGATTGAATAGTTAACCCGAGTATCAATACTGAGACTAAAGGTACAATCACGCTCAACGAGCAAGTGGTATCCTGAGGGAGCAATATAGACAAAACCTGCGACTAACGGGGCGCCTATTGTTGCCGCTGTGACGCTCATTTCGCTTAAGTCGTTTAAATAGGGTACAAGATAGTCGTCTGTTTCGTGTTTTCTATGTTGTACGATAATAATCGCGAGTGGGAAATCTTTAGGCAGAGCAGGAATAAGCGCCGTTAATGCTTTAAGCCCACCCGCTGATACCCCAATCACTAGGGCTTTATAGATTGGCTTTGTGTTGATAAATCCGCTCTTTTTTGGCAATGTTTTCAAAGGATTCTTTTTCATTATTAAACTCCAAGCTCTCTTTATCACCCAAGACTAAAAAACCACGGTGCACTAAGCTTTCTGTGAATAATTTTAATACTCTATTTTGTAACGTCGCGTTAAAGTAGATCAGGACATTACGGCATAAAATCAAATGCATTTGCGCAAAAACCTGATCTTTCATTAAGTTATGATTAGCAAATGTTATATGTTCTTTTAAAGATGGGTTAAAAGTGACAAATTGATCCTGCACAGTGTAATAATCACTCAGTTTAGATTTTCCCCCTGCATGAATATAATTCTGACTATACTCAGCTATTTTATCTTGGTGATAGATGCCTTTTTTGGCAATATCTAAAGAGTGGTTATTGTAGTCTGTGGCATAAATTCGAGTGTGTTTGAGTAAATCGTTTTCATGTAACAGTATGGCCATTGAATAGGCTTCTTCACCTGTTGCACAGCCTACATGCCAGATGTTAACGCGAGAATAGGTTTTTAATTGTAGGAAAACGGTCTTTTCTAATTTTTTGAATACATAGGGGTCACGAAACATTTCGGTCACAGTGACTGACATATCTTTTAAAAAGAGATTAAAAAAACTGGGATCATGCAATATTTTTTGACTCATCTCTGAGATGTTTTGCAGTTTAGAGAGGTTAACGCGATGCAAAATTTTTCGCTCTAAAGACGCCCTTGCATAATCGCGAAAGTCGTAACCATAACGAAAATAAATAGCGTCTAGTAGTTGGTTTATCTCAAAGTGTTGTAGATCAAGTTGCTTTATCAATCTGTTCTCCCTAAATAGCCTTTATTACTATAGTTAAACGTTTATTTTTATGAGGGTTTTTTATACATTTTTTATCATAATTTTGATATGTCTCGTATTTGTCATGGTAAATTGCTATAAACGCGCTGGTGTTCTATAAGTTTGATAGTAAATAACTAATATTAAACATTAATATTTAAAACTAAGGAAAAGTTAGGTGCTGAATTTATCGGTACATTTTGGTTAGTCTTAGTCTTAGGCGGTTGTGGTAGTGCTGTTTTGGCTGCTGGTTACCCTGAGCTAGGTATTGGTTTTGTTGGTGTTTCACTGGCATTTGGTTTAACTGTATTAACCATGGCATATGCAATTGGGCATATTTCTGGCTGTCACCTTAACCCTGCGGTTTCAGTGGGTCTGTTTATTGGTGGACGATTCCCGAAAGCTGAATTGGTACCTTATATCTTTGCTCAAGTATTAGGTGGTATTGCAGGCGCGGCTGTTTTATATCTGATCGCGAGTGGTAAAGTCGGTTTTGACGCAACAGCAGGCTTTGCATCGAATGGTTTTGGTGCACACTCTCCAGATGGTTATGGACTAGTGGCTGCATTAACGACTGAAATTGTAATGACCTTTATGTTTTTAATCATTATTTTAGGTGCTACGGATAAACGTGCTCCTGCAGGTTTTGCGCCTATCGCTATTGGTTTAGGCTTAACGCTTATTCACTTGATTAGTATTCCTGTTACTAATACCTCAGTAAATCCTGCGCGTAGTACTGCTGTTGCAATATTCCAAGGTGACTGGGCTGTTTCTCAGCTGTGGTTATTTTGGGTTGCACCGATCGTAGGCGCGATATTAGCCGGATTGGTTTACAAATGGTTTGAAGCTGAAGAATAAATGAAATTTTGACACAAAAAAACAGCGCTTTATGCGCTGTTTTTTTTACGTTTAGATTCGTACTAGCTATTAGAATTTATATTCTACACCGGCCATTAAGTCTGTTTGAACGTATACCTCGCCATCTAACTTAACAAGACACTCATTATCCCCACAGAACAGTGAACTGTCGTTTTTTAATACCGTACCGTATACACGTAAATCTGCTTTTAACGCCCATTGGTCGTTTAACTCATAGCGTACACCACCAGTAATGCTGCCTGATAAAGCGACATCATTATCGTATTGGTTATCATCAGGAACAAAGAAGGTTGCACCAATGCCTAAACCAATACTCGTTGAGAAAGGTGTTTCATTAACGAAATTAACGCGACCACCAAAATGCAGGTAACTTATATAGATATCTGTTGATACATTTTTATCGCTGGGGTTTGAGCCTGACATGCTGAAGTCATGCTTTGAATTACTATAGAAGAGTTCACCTTCCGTATTACTTCCGTAATACCAAGAAAGTGCGAGTGCCTGTGCGAAGTTATTATCTATGTCTGCTTTTTGTCCCGTTTCTGTATCTTTTAAATCGTCACTAAAACGTTCGCCTAAATAAGCACTAATAGCAATGAAATCATCAACAGGTACTGGTGTTGCAAAACTAGATAAGGGCAGTGTGGCAAGTGAAATTACGCTGATGACTTGTTTGATGTTTTTCATTGATTAGTCCATTAATTAAGTTCAATTGCTTAGATCGTAACTGAAAAAATAACCAATGACGATCAATAAGCAATGAATATTAGAAGGACTTAACAAATCTAGCGTTTATTACGACGTCGCCATTTTTTTGCAATATTAAAGCGCCAGAAAACACGTAATAAAAAATAACCACAAGTAGCACTAATCACGCCTAATATAAAGCTACCTAGTAATAACGCGGGAGCAATAGTTTCAAACATATTCGCCAGCCAATGAAAAGACAGCTCAAAATTAAATTCAACTAAAGGTTCATCTAAGATATAAGCGCCTAAACGATAAGCGCCATAAAAAAGTGGTGGCATAGTAATAGGGTTAGATAACCACACTAAGGCAACGGAAAGCGGTAAGTTTACACAAAAGATCATCGCTAATGCGGAGGCCAGTAACATTTGAAAGGGGATTGGCATCCACGCACAAAAAAATCCAACAGCCACTGCGCCGGCAGCACTTCGTCGGTTAAGGTGCCATAAGTTAGGGTTCTGAAGCGCCTGACCTAAATGTTTTAGGTGTGGGTGATTTTTTAAGGTTTCTGGTTTTGGAGAGAAACGTTGAATAAATTTTTTAGGCATATAATTAGGTGGCTCTTGTAAATTGCAAAAGGGTAAATGAATGTGGATGATAACTTTCGAGAAACCTATGCGTATTGCTTTATTGCTATCAATTTTTGTTTTTAGTTCAACACTTTTCTGGTCACAGTTGTTGGAAAGTCCGTTGTTACTGATAGCCACCATTATAACACTGGTTTTACTATTAGTACCTCAACTACGTATTCTCGCCGTCATTCCTGTCACCGCGGTCTATTTTACTGTTTATGCGAATTTAACATTAACAGGTCAGCCATTTCCTTCAACACAAATAGTGAATAAAAATGCTTTACAGGCCGTTGTTGATGGCCAAGACCATACCATAGATGTACAAATTGTTTCATTAATTAGTGATAATAACCGTGGATATTTTAAGGCTAAATTAATTGCGCTTGATGCAGAACACTTAAATTATACCCCGCTCCTCGAGATGCGCTGGTATAAGCCTGATATTAATTTACAAGCAGGGCAGATACAACGATTTAAGGTGCGCTTTAAACCCGTTTATGGGCGTGCAAACCCAGGCGGTTTTGACCGACAAAAGTGGGCTTATTCAGAACATGTGGCTTACCAAGCGACGATAAGAAAACACATAGAAGTAGTTAATGGCAATCGTAATATACGTGCTCGATTTTATGAGGCGGTCAAACACAATACGGATAATCTAAATCACCAAGGTTTACTGTTGGCGCTCTCTTTTGCCGATAAATCTTTAATTTCTTTTGAGCAAAAACAGATCATTAGAAACCTGGGTATTTCACATCTGTTTGCTATCTCAGGCTTACATATTGGTTTGTTATTCTCTGCTGCGTATCTGTTGTCACAATCTATTTATAAACGATTGTTAAGCCCTCGTTTACTGGGCTGGTGCTCATTACGTTTGATAAATGTGACTGCACTGATGGGGGCGTGGGGTTATGCTTATTTGGCGGGTTTTTCTCTCCCGACCCAACGCGCCTTCCTTATGTTGATGGTGGCGGTGATCGTTTTTTCCTTAAAACGAAAATGTTTTAAGGTGGATATTTTATTATTGGTATTATTTACAGTGCTTCTCTGGGATCCGTTAGCGGTATTAAGTGTCAGTTTATGGTTATCCTTTTTTGCGGTGGCGATTATTTTGTTGTTACTTTGGATGTTCCCTTTTAATGCGCCTGACAAAACAGATAACCAAGCGCCACTGCTTAAAATAAAGGTTATCAAGTACATAAAACTACTCTTTCTTTTACAGTTAGGGTTAACTTTTTTAATGTTACCCATTCAATTAGTGAGTTTTTCGGGAATAAGTTTAGGTTCAATAATAGTGAACCTCATTGCCGTGCCTCTTTTCTCGCTGATTATCATTCCATTAACTTTATCTGCATCATTATTAACACTGCTTTATAGTCCATTCGCCTTAATGATTTTTCAGCTTTGTGAAACGCTTATTTCGATGTTCTTTTATGTGACGGTATTTGCCAGTGAAAGTTACCAGCTTTACTCTGTAATCGACCAAAAGATAATGATCATCATTTTCGCCGTACTACTTGTCTTGTTTATTTCTCATTTCCAAGGCGCTGAACGACGAAAAATAAGTTACCTATTTAGCGTGTTTGTTATATGCCTAATCAGTCTAAAACCCTCCGTAAGTAATGAACACTGGTATGTTGACATCATAGATGTAGGGCAAGGTTTAGCAGTGTTGGTACGTAGTGGAAATGAAACATTACTTTATGACACAGGCGCGCGTTATGCGTCTGGGTTTAACATGGTTGATAGTGAAATTTCGCCTTATTTACTTTCTCTTGGCATAAAAAAATTAGATCATTTGGTGATTAGCCACAGTGATAACGACCATGCTGGAGGCGCTGAACTTATCGCTTCAAAAGTTATTATAGAGAATCGCTGGGCAGGGGAGCCGTTAGACAGTCAATATACTTTCAAACAATGTATTCGAGGTCAAAAATGGTTGTTGGGTGGTTTATCGATTGATGTGTTATCGCCGCAAGCAGTGACTGCAAATAATAATAATAACTCCTGTGTATTACGTATTAGCGACGGTAAACGTAGGTTATTGTTAACCGGGGACATTGGTAAAAAACAGGAAACCTTATTAGTGAAAGAAATCGCACATCAACTCAGTAGTGATATTTTATTGGCGCCACACCACGGTAGTCGTTATTCATCCAGTGAGCCATTCATTCAAGCGGTTTCGCCGAGGTGGGTTGTCTTCAGCGCTGGATTTATGAATCATTGGGGATTTCCATCTGAGGAAGTGACCGCACGTTATCAAAAACAATCAGTTAAAACATTTAATAGTGGTTTAAGTGGCTTGATCCGCTTTCAAATATCCGCGCAAGCTATTAAGATAAAAACATTTAGAGAAGATCTTGCCCCATATTGGTATCATCAAGCTTTTCTGCCTTAGCAATATTAATAGAAACATGAGTAGCAAGATGAATCGGCACCTTATTCAAACCTTAATTGGAAGTACAGATGACAAATAACGAAAACGATGGCATACAAATTTTTAAACGCCTTATTGGTTACGTAACGGATTATAAACTGGCACTGTTTGTTGGCATCATTGGTATGATTGGTTATGCAGGCGTTGATATGTTACTTATCTGGTCACTGCAACCATTATTAGATAATGGCCTTACCGGACAAGACCCAAGCATTTTAAAAATGATGCCTTATTTTGTGGTGATTGTGATCGCATTTCGTGGGGTATTTGCCTTTTTAAGTTCTTATTGCATGGCATGGGTTGGTAATCATGTTGTTATGAAACTACAACGTCAATTGTTTGGTCAATTAATGGCACTGCCCATTAGCTTTTTTGATAAAACTAATACCGGCGATCTTATCTCCAAAATCACCTATGACGCGAGCCAAGTTTCTAATGCTGCCAGTAACGCATTAGTTAAAATATTCCGCGAAGGCGCATTGTTGATTGGGTTAGTGGCAATGATGTTTTATCAAAGCTGGCAGTTATCGTTAGTCTTTTTTGTTGTCGCGCCTTTTGTGGGTATTGCGATTAGCATTGTTAGTAAGCGTTTTCGTAAAATTGGTAAAAATCTACAAAATGCAATGGGTCTAGTGACCACGTCGTCAGAGCAGATGTTAAAAGGCCATAAAGAAGTATTGATGTTTGGTGGCCAACACGTTGAAAACAAAAAGTTTGATAGTGTAAGTAATACCGTACGTACTCAAAATATGAAGATGGCCAGTGCTAACGCGATAAGCGTGCCAATTATTCAAACGATAGCTTCATTTGCGCTGGCATTTGTCTTATTTCTTGCAACATTCCCTGAAATTATGGAAACCTTATCACCTGGTAAATTTGTGGTTATTATCAGTGCCATGATGGGCTTAATGAAGCCAATAAAAAATATTACTCAAGTTAACAATGAAATACAAAAAGGTATCGCAGCCAGTAAAAGCCTGTTTACCATGTTAGATAAAACCGTTGCTAAAGATGAAGGCACAGTCTCGGTTAAACGTGTTAAAGGTGATATTGAGCTTGATAACATTATATTTACTTACCCAAGTGCTGATAAACCTGCTTTAAAGAATGTTAGTTTTAATCTTAAAGCCGGACAAACCTTTGCCCTTGTCGGGCGCTCAGGATCTGGTAAATCAACCATTGCTAACTTATTAACACGTTTTTACGATATTGATTCTGGCGCTATAAAAATTGATGGCGTTAATATTAATGATTACACATTAAGCTCATTACGCGATCAGGTCGCGGTTGTTTCGCAAAACGTGCATCTCTTTAACGATACCATTGCGAACAATATTGCTTATGCTGCCACGGATAAATATAACCGAGAAGACATCATTAAAGCGGCTGAAACAGCCCATGCAATGGAGTTTATCAATGGCTTCCCTGAGGGGTTAGATACCATCATTGGTGAAAACGGTGCATTGCTTTCTGGTGGACAACGTCAGCGCTTAGCAATCGCCCGTGCATTATTACGTGACGCGCCAATACTCATTTTAGATGAAGCAACGTCCGCGTTAGACACTGAATCAGAGCGTCATATTCAAAGTGCACTTGATGAGTTACAAAAGAACCGTACCTCGATTGTGATTGCGCATCGCCTTTCAACGATTGAACATGCTGATAAAATATTGGTGGTGGATGCAGGCGTGGTTGTTGAATCAGGGACACATGCTGAGTTATTAGAGAAAAAATCGATTTATCATACGTTAAGCAAGTTACAAGCCTCAGGTGATCTGTAATGAATTTTTGGTATCAACCGTTACGCTGGTGGGCTTGGTTATTCTACCCATTAGCTCAGTTACTTTTTGTCATCAGTACAATACGCCGATTTTTTTTACAGCGAAGCATTCAAAAAAATGTGCAAAAAAACGCGTATAAAAAGAATGGCGTACGTTTGCCTGTGATCATTGTGGGTAATATTTCCGTGGGTGGCAATGGCAAAACGCCTTTTGCTATTTGGCTTTGTGAAATGCTCATTAAAGAGGGTTACAAACCCGGTATCGTTAGTCGAGGTTACGGTGGCAAAGGCGCGCTTTATCCTCTGTTATTAACTAATGAAACCGAGGGAAGTGAAGCAGGCGATGAACCTGTGATGCTGTTTAAGCGTTTGCAGATACCGATTGTTGTTGACCCGAAACGTGTCAGAGCCGCGCGCCATTTAAGCAAACATTGTGATGTTGATATTATTATCAGTGATGATGGCCTGCAGCACTATGCATTAGCCCGTGATATTGAAATAGCAGTGGTTGATGGTAAACGTCGTTTTGGTAATCAAAGATTGATGCCAATGGGGCCTTTAAGAGAGCCATTGTCGCGTTTGAAAGAGGTTGATTTTATTATCAATAACGGCGAACAAGCGGATAATGAAATTACCATGTTATTACAACCGCAAGCTTGTAAAGCGGTTGATGGCAGAGCTGCACGTTTACCTAAACTAAGTAAAGTAAATGCCTGCGCGGCCATCGGTTATCCGCAACGTTTTTTCAACAGCTTACAATCTCAGCATTACCAATTAGCTAAGCAGGTGCCATTTGCTGATCATCATGCATTTAAAGCCACTGACTTTGAGCAATTTGAAAGCCAGTTACCGTTATTAATGACTGAAAAAGATGCAGTGAAATGCCTTCAATTTGCATTACCCAACTGGTGGTATTTACCGATTAATGCACAGTTGCCAGATACGTTTAAAAATGAATTATTACAAAAAATTAAGGAATTAAAATGATCGATGTAAAATTACTGGACATCATTGCTTGTCCAATCTGTAAAGGAAAGCTGGGCTTTAAAAAAGAAACCAATGAACTTATCTGTAAATTTGATCACCTTGCTTACCCTGTTGTTGACGGAATTCCTGCATTGTTAGCAGTGCGAGCACGCACAATAACGGCTGACGAGGAGATTTAATCATGTCGTTTATCGCTGTCATTCCAGCACGTTATCATTCGACGCGTTTACCCGCTAAACCATTAGCCGATATTTTAGGCAAAACAATGGTTGAGCGTGTTGCTTTGCAAGCGTTAAAAAGTGGTGCGTCACGTGTCATCGTTGCAACGGATGATCAACGCATTGCCGATGCACTGTTATCGGTCAGTAATATTGAAGTGTGCATGACATCAGCGGATCACGAATCGGGCACTGACAGATTGGCAGAAGTCTGCGCGTTATATAAATTCGCCGATGATGAGATTATCGTTAATGTGCAGGGAGATGAGCCATTAATTCCACCTGCAGTCATATCTCAAGTTGCCATTAATCTTAAAAATAGCCAAGAAGCCAGTGTCGCTACCTTAAGTGCGCCGATTACTGAGTTTGATGATGTTTTTAATATCAATGCGGTTAAAGTGGTGTGTGATAAAAATGGATTAGCATTGTATTTTAGCCGTGCCACTATTCCTTGGGATAGAGATAACTTCACTGAAGCGAATAAAAATACGCGTAAGGTTGAGCAAAGTAATTTACAACGTCATATCGGCATCTATGCTTATCGAGTTAGTTTCTTGAAACAATATGCGCAACTCTCCGTTTCTCCGCTTGAGTCTATTGAAAAGCTTGAGCAGTTACGTGTGTTATGGCATGGTTTTAAAATTCATGTTGAACAAGCAATAGAAGTACCGCCCGCTGGTATTGATACGGCCGAAGATTTACAACGTGTGATTGCTTATTTAAAAAAATGAGATTAAAGATGAGATTAAAGGAACGTAATGAAAATTAAACTGTTACTGATCGTCTGTTTCAGTCTGTTGCTTAGCGCCTGTGGTGATGAACGACAGGATCGCATCGATGGTAATCTTCAAAGCGCAGATTACTTGCTTAATAACTTAGGTGAGAGCCTAGACAACAATAACATTCGTAATGCAATGTTATTAAAAGAATATGCAAAGCTACTCAGCGAAAGCAAACCTGAATTCAAGCCTTTATTAACGCAACTTAGTCGCGATGCAACACGTGAAGGGCCGACTTACCAAGGGCTTGCACAACGTGTAAAAACGTTGCGTGAGCAACCTCAAGTATTAGGTGATATTGAAGCACAGTTATTTGAAAGTGAAACGCTTATTGAAGCGTCTGATCCTACGTTATATAACGATGCACTTTCTGATCCGATCAATGTTATTGCGGATATGTCCGATGGACAATTAGCACGTGTTAATGCAATTAGTCAGCAACAAAGTTTACAGGCTAATGGTGCAGAAAATAACGGTGCAGGTAGTCAGTTAGTGGGTAATCCGGGTTACGGGCAGTGGCAAACTAACAATAGTGGCATGTCGTTTTGGCACTGGTACGGCATGTACTCAATGTTCTCTGCGATCACTAATCCTGTGCGTTATGACAGATGGTCATCTCGTCGAGATTACAGCTATTACAATGATGTTGGTCGTAATCGTTACACGTCACCACAGCAGACAAAGTCCCAAAATGATTTAGCGACTAAAACCAAGAAACAATTTGGCAATAAAAGTGGCTTTAAAAGCCCTTATGCTAAATCAAAAACAGGGGCTAGTGCGATGTCAGGCTCAAGCCGGCAAGCACAGAAGTCGACTCCTTTTTCTGGGCGTTCGAGTTACTCCAAAGCCAAATCAAGTAGCAAGACAAAGTCTAAAGCTGCTAGTAGTTTCAGAAACAGTAAAACAACTTCATCACGTGGCACACGTCGCGGAAAATAGGATTTAAATATGAATGAGTTAATCACAACATTAGCACAAAGCGGTGATATTGCTGTTTACCTGTTAATCGACATGAGTATCGCGATTGCACTACTGGGTGGCATCCGTTTTACCATGGGTTTTATTGGTAATGTTGATACTAAAGATGAGTTATCGCAAAAAGATAATTATGCGTATGGCGTAAGCATGGCGGGCGCGGTTGCTGCTATGGGTATCGCATTAAGTGGCGCCATTACAGGTGAAGTCGCAGGGTCTTATTCAATCGAACTGCTGGGTATGTTTGCTTATGGTTTGACGGGGCTTATTTTGATTAAAGCGGGGCGTTTTATTCATGATAAATTTGCATTACCTGCGTTTAATAAACATGAGTTAATTTTAGATCGTAATTTATCTGTTGGTTTAGTTGATGCTGCTTCCGTGATTGCAACAGCCATTGTTGTACGTGCCGCCCTTATCTGGGTTGAAGGCTTAGATATTAATACTTTCATTGCTATTACGGCCGCTTGGATCGTTTCACAGGTGATGTTAGTGCTTATCACGCGTATTTTTGAGTGGCAATTCAGTCGTAATAACGGCACAACGTTTCAAGCAACGCTGGAATTAGGGCATATCGCTTTATCGATTCGTTATGCGGGTTACCTGATTTCAACAGCGATGTCAGTAACTGCAGCAAGTTACTTTATTATTTATGATGCAAGCAACCTATGGCTTGGTATTGGCCAGTGGGCCGTGATGAGCGTGATATTAATGGTGTGTTTAACGTTGCTGACTACTATCGCTAAGTTTATTGTCCTGTGGGGTATTAACCGCCGCGTTGAAGTAGAAGATCAAGAAAACATTGGTATTGCAACGATTGAACTAGCAATTTCATTTTCAATCGCGTTACTGTTGATGGCGTTAATGACTTAGCGCTGTTTCGATTATTAAAAATTCCTAAAAGGCTATCATCGATAGCCTTTTCTTTTTGTATGAAAATAAGTGCTAACAATGCCTCAAAATAAAAAATTAAAACTGCTCATTGATGACAGTTTGCTTATCTTAATCATGGCGACACTCGCGTGCTGTGGACTTATCTACGAATACTTATTATCTCATTATTCCGCCCGTATTTTGGGCAGTGTAGAAACGGTTATCTACGCCATTATTGGTATTATGATTGTCTCAATGGGATTAGGTGCCTTTGCAGCCAAAAAAGTGAAAGACGCTTTCCAAGGTTTTGTTGTATTAGAGCTGGTGGTTGCTTTTATTGGTTGTAGCGCAACGCTGTTTATTGCTTCTATTATCGGTTTTAGCCAAACATTGCCTCAACTGATTGCCGATACCTACCAAATGCCCATGGACGCGTTACCGCGTGGTGGGATATTAGCGAAAATAAATTGGATAAGCCTGCAACTACCGTACATCTTTGCCTTTATCCTAGGTTTTTTGATTGGTATGGAAATCCCACTGATTGCACGTATTCGTGAAACTATTTACGGCCATCACTTGGCCCATAATGCGGGTACTATTTACGGTGCAGATTATATTGGCGCGGGTGTCGGCGCTGCTATTTGGGTATTATTTATGCTCAAAATAGAGATAAGCCAAGCAGCAGCACTCACAGCAACGCTGAACTTAGTAGCTGGTTTTATCTTTTTAATGCGTTTTAAAAAGTATCTACACAATATTAGGTGGTTATTATCAGGTCACGCTTTGCTCGCCTTATTGGTTGTTGCTGTTTTCCAATACGGTGGTATTTGGCAAAAGCAGATGCAAAATATGCTTTATCTCGACAAAGTGGTTTATCAAACGCAAACACCTTATCAAAACTTAGTGTTTACCGAGCGACAATTGGGTGGTGGACTTGAGCCTATTTATAATTTTTATATTAATGGGCGGTTACAGTTTTCTAGCTTAGATGAGCATATCTACCATGAATTTTTGGTTCATCCTGCTATGCAAGCGTCAAATCAGCACGATAATATTCTCATTATTGGCGGGGGAGATGGATTAGCATTACGTGAAGTGCTGAAATGGAATCCTAACGCGGTGACACTGGTTGATCTTGATCCTAACCTCGTTGAACTGTTTAAATCGCCTGAAGATGTTTTACCTGCTCATCTAGCGACTAAAATTAACAACTTAACCGCCGATAGCTTTGACGACCCACGTGTAACGGTGATTAATGACGATGCCTTTATTGCCATCGATAAACTTTTGCAGAGTAAAGTCATTTTTGACACCATTATTATTGACCTACCAGATCCTAGTCATCCGGACTTAAACAAACTTTACAGTGTTAATTTTTATTATCGCCTTAATAACCTGTTAAATACCGATGGTGTGATGGTGGTGCAATCTACTTCGCCTTTCCATGCTAAAAGTGCATTTATCTCAATTGCAAAAACCGTTAAAAAAGCCAATTTTAAGCAAGTGGAGCAATATCATCAAAATGTGCCTTCTTTTGGTGAATGGGGTTGGACAATAGCGACTAAAACGGGGGCAAGTGTGAGCGAGCGTTTATCTCGTAACAACGCGATTGAGGTTGAGACTAGTTGGTTAAGTAGCGCGTTATTAGCGGGGTCATTTGTTTTTAATAAAGGCTTTTACGCAGATAAGGAAAAGGTGAAAATAAACTACTTAGGCTCTAATCAGTTATATCAATATCATCAAAATGCCTGGGAAAGAGAAACTGAGTTATCAGAGTAAAACGGGCTAAAGGCTGGAAAGCTAGAGGTTATAAGGCTGATAGCTGACAGCCGAAAGCTTATTTAAATCAGTAACACTCGATATTTTTGCCTGAGTGTTACTGCTTTATCATTTAAGCTTGTAGATAAGCCATAACGACTTGATGGTGGTCTTTTGTTTTAAACTTGTCAAAAATATGTTCAACAACACCATTTTCATCAATTAAAAAACTGATACGGTGGATACCATCGTAAGTTTTCCCCATAAATTTTTTCTCTCCCCAGACGCCAAAACCATCAGCAACGGCATGGTCTTCATCGGATAACAAAGAAAAATTAAGCTCTTTTTTTAATACAAAGTTTGCTAATTTTTTAACCGGATCTGGGCTAATGCCATAAACAACCGTATTAAACGACTCAAGCTCACTTTGGCTATCACGTAATCCACAAGCTTGGTTGATACAACCGGGTGTCATAGCACGTGGATAGAAGTAAACTAAGACTTTTTTACCCGTTAAATCCGCTAGTGATACGCTGTTATCTTGATCATCTTGTAGCGTAAATAAGGGTGCTTTATCACCGGCAACTAATCTATTCATTTTATAAATCTTCTTATAGGGTAATGGGGCTTTTAAAGCCAATGGGTTTTAATGCTAATAAATCACAATCTAATTGGTCAATAACTTGTTCTGCCGTATGTCCTAGCAGTGTTGCGCTGAAACCTGAGCGCCCAACAGTGCCTAAAATAACCAGTTGAGCATCTATCTCATTAGCAATTTTACTAATAACGTCTTCTGGCAAGCCTTGTTCAAGGTGAATTTGCTCTTGGCTAATATTATTTTTAAGGGCGTATTCTGTTAGTGCTTTTTGATGGAATTTTTTTAATCCATCTTCATAGTTGATAGGGTCAAATTCAGGTAGCTCGAGCATAATGTTCATCGGTGGGCTTGGGTAAGCGTTGACCACATGGGTATTGGCATCAACGATGCTTGCCATTGCTTTTGCTTCATCAA
This sequence comes from Psychromonas sp. Urea-02u-13, assembly GCF_002835995.1. Classification (GTDB taxonomy): domain Bacteria; phylum Pseudomonadota; class Gammaproteobacteria; order Enterobacterales; family Psychromonadaceae; genus Psychromonas. The sequence continues at coordinate 74,513 of NZ_PJBZ01000067.1, forward strand.
GAATTTGTTGATTGAGTTGGTGATGCTCGCTGTCTTGCATACTTTTACAATCAATTGCACAAAGAATATTACCCTGTGCAGGCCACTGATGATGTTTTACCAATAACAAAGGAACAGGGCATTTGCGCAATAAATTCCAGTCTGTTGGGGTAAATAAAATCGCACTTAATTTGGAATGTGGGTGTGTCGCTTTAACCACTAAATCATGATGATTGGTTAATACTTCAATAATAGCCGCCTGAAAAGGGCGACTGTGCCAAATAACACGACTATTGATATCAACACCTTGCTCTTGGTAAGGAACGGCTAATGCGTCTAACCAAGCTTGGTTTTCTTTGATCACAATACGCTGCATTGCTTTTCGTTCATCGCTTGAGCTTAATGAGGTCATTTCATAACTAAGATCATAGCAGCACAAAAACAGTGTGATGGTTGTACCCATCTGTTTTTTAGCAATGTCAGTAGCACGAGCAAGAGCGGGTTGAGATTCTTGAGTTGGATCGATAAAAACTAAAATATTTTTATATTTAAGCATAATCAAGCTCCGTTATAAGAGAAGTATATATACCCATGCTACTTCAAGATGCAAAGTCAGCAAGGAAAATTGTGCCGAGATACAAGGCATAAAATTGAAGCCTAGTCATTATAAGTCGATATTTTATAACGACGTAGATGGGTGCAAGTTACCTTGCCCTACGGGGCGCAAGCTCGCTTATTATTCAACCATGGCAGCCCAGCGTTACAACAATCGAAAAGTGAATAACAATAATGGATTAAAGTCTTTTTTTAATCCTACCGTTAGAAGGTTTACGTAGTTAACCGTTCGATAGGTTACCTCATGTTGTGCCTTGCTCTGGTTATCGAGCTTGTGCCTGACAAAGCATCTTGAGGTAGCATGGGTATACTTATAATTTAGATCAGAAGGGAAGAAATAGGTAGCCTTTTCAGAGTTGAAAAGGCTAATTTGTTAACTAGTTAATCTTTTTTCTTTGCACCGGCTAGTTCAGCTAAGGTTTTTTCATTTAAGATGCTGATGTATTTACCTTTTACGGCAATCATTTCGCTTTTTTGGAAACGACCTAATAAGCGACTAATTGTTTCTACCGTTAGCCCTAAATAGTTACCGATATCACCGCGTGTCATTGATAAACGAAACTCTCTTGGCGAGAAACCGCGTTCAGCAAAACGTGTTGATAAATTATGAATAAATGACGCTAAGCGCTCTTCGGCATTTTTCTTAGAAAGCAGTAAGATCATATTTTGATCACCGACAATTTCAGAACTCATAAGACGTAAAATTTGCTGTCTTAATTTAGGCATGCTGATTGAAAGGTTATCAAGCGTATCGTATGGAATTTCACAGATCATCGCTGTTTCAAGCGCCTGTGCAAAGCTTGGGTGAGTCCCTGTGCTAATGCCATCAAAACCAACCAAATCGCCCGCAAGATGGAAAGCGGTGATTTGCTCATCACCCTGTTCGGTAATGGTATAAGATTTAAGCGTGCCTGAACGAATTGCATATAAGCATTTCATCTCTTGGCCGGCTTTAAAAATTTCTTGTCCTTTTTGAATCGGTTTTTTACGATCGATTATGCTGTCTAAACGTTCTAATTCCGTTTCGTTCAGAGAGTAAGGGATGCATAACTGGCTGATACTACAGTCTTGACAACTAATAGCACTACAACTTGATTTAGCTCGACCTGTATTATTTTTTTCCATAATTTTTCTATTTCCGATTCTTGACTTATGTCAAGTTTAACACTATTTGAATTGGCTTTGAACTAATAAGCAAAAGTTACTTCAAACAAGCGAATATTAAGCTAAAAAGTGTGTGCTAGGTTTGCTTGTAACCGTTTTGTTAACTGAGTTGTTGCACTGCAATATAAAAAGTATGTAATGCAAAAACGGACAGTAATAGCGCACTTGTATAACGAAAGTAATGATGATTTAACGTGAATTTTAATTGTTGTGAAAGAGAGCCAATGGTGAGCATTGCGGGTAATGTGCCTAGACCAAATCCAAGCATAATAAGCGCGCCATTTTCAGCGTTGCCACTACTTGCTGCCCAAGAAAGGGTGGAGTAAACCAACCCACAGGGTAACCAGCCCCATAAAAATCCCAGAGGCAATGCCAGCGCAGGGTGCTTAAGCGGTAAAAAGTATTGTGCGATGGGTTTGATAAAACGCCAAAAAAATTGCCCTACTTTTTCTAAATGCACTAAACCAAACCATAAACGTGAAATATATAATGCCAGGCATAACATTAAAATAGCCGCGAAAACGCGCAAGTAGATAAGCGCTTCTTTACCACCAAAAAAAACGATCAGTGCACTACTACTGCCTGCAAAAATAGCACCAGCAAGTGAGTAACTACTTACTCTACCTATGTTGTAGAGGAAAAGGGAGCTAAATGCACTTATTTTATTTTTTGAGGTATGGCTAGAAAATGTGATTGCACTAGCAATACCCGAACACATACCTAAGCAATGACCGGCGCCTAATAAACCAATTAATAGTGCTGCGATAAAATCATTTATCACTATTACGACCATCTTTGTTATGCGTGTTTTTAGCGCTTTTAGGGGCTTGTGTGTGTTCTTCTAAATCTTCATCAAAGAGAATATTAATGCCTTCTCGGTCTAAGTCTTCATATTGGTCCGACTTAACAGCCCAAAAGAATACCCAGACAGCAATACCTACAAACAGCATAGCAATGGGAATTAACACGTAGATGATACTCATAAAAAATCCTCTATTTGAGCAAACGTAAAGAGTTACTAACTACAATTAACGAGCTAAATGACATGCCAAGTACCGCAATATAAGGTGGAACATGTCCAGTCACCGCAAGCGGTACAATAATCAGGTTATAACCAATTGCCCAGCCCAAATTTTCTTTAATAATGTGTGTCGTTTTTTGTGCCGTTTTACGTAACACGGCTATCTTGTTGAGGTCTTCCCCAAGTAAAATAACATCGGCACTATTTTTAGCCACGTCTGTGCCACTGGCCAGTGCAACGGAAACATGTGCGCCCGCTAATACTGGTGCATCATTAATGCCATCACCGACCATGAGCACTTGTTGTGTTTCTTGTAATATTTGCAAATGTGTAAGTTTGCCTTCAGGGGTCACCCCTTTGACCACATTACCAAGTTTCAATAATTGACCTACTTCTTCACTTTTAGCTGAAATGTCACCGGTTAAGAGTGTTGTTTGTATGTGATTATCCTGGCAATACTGACTTATTTTCTCGGCACTTTTACGCATCGTATCACCCAATTCAAAACTTGCAATCAGCGCATTAGCAAGCGTTAGGTAGATAACTAACTCTTTACTGTCTAGTGGCTTATCAATATTACAAAACTGTGCATGGCCTAGTTTGAGTGCTTTTCCTTGATAGCTTGCTTGTAGGCCTTTACCGGGTAAATTAATAACATCACTGAGTATGACTGAGGATTTTTGCTGTTTATTAAAGGCCAATGAAATAGGGTGCTCTGACACCTTTTCGAGTTGTGATGCTAAATCAATACATTGTTGCTTTGAATAGTCGCCGTAAACTGTACTATTTAATAATACAAAGTCACCATGGGTCAGCGTACCGGTTTTATCAAACACCATATGATTAATTTTATTGAGTGTTTCTAATACGTGGTGCTGCTTAATTAAAATACCTTGTTTATTCAGGTTGGCGGTCGCGCAGGTGAGTGCAGTGGGTGTTGCAAGTGAAAGCGCACAGGGGCAGGTTGCGACTAAAACAGACAGTGTTATCCAAAATGCTTGTGCTGGATCGATTAAACTCCAGCCAATATAAGTACACAGTGCAACGATAAGCAATGCACCAACAAAGTATCGGGAAACCAGATCTGCTACCACTTCAATATGTGGTTTATTTTGCTGTGCGGTGTCTTGAAGGTGGATAATATCGGCAATTAAACTGTCTTTTGCCAGTTTTTCAACTTGGATTGTGAGTGGGCTGGTTATATTAACCGTACCTGCAAAAACGGGGCTATTTTCACCCTTATGAACCGGTAGATGTTCACCGGTCAGCATCGACTCTTCAATATTACTAATACCGGTTAAAATAATGCCATCGATAGGGATTGTCTCGCCTGCTTTTACAAGGATGATTTGTCCGATGCTAAGCGTTTTTGCGGGTATAAGTGATTCAGTATTTTTTTCAATTAACGTTGCCATGGAAGGTAACAAACGTAATAAGTTACTACTTGTTTCCGAAGCTTTACGACGTGCACGCAACTCTAATAATCGGCCTAATAATAATAGGAAAGTAAACATTGAAATGGCTTCAAAATAAACCTCACCGGTATCCATGATAGTGGCGTAAGCGGAAGCAATATAAGCGCCTAACAGCGCGATTGAAACGGGGATATCCATGCCTAAGGTACGATTGCGAATATTACGCCACGCATTGACATAAAAAGGTTGCGCGCTATAAAGTAAAACAGGCGTGGCGAGTAAGAAACTAACCCAACGGAAATAGTGGATAAACTCTTCTTCCATACCAGAAAAAAGATCAGAATAAAGTGCAATGGCAAACATCATGACTTGCATGGTTGCAATGCCGGCAAGGCCTAAACGACGTAGGTATGATTTTGCCTGACGTGTGTATAACGCTTCTTGTTGATTTATTTGGAATGGGTAGGCTTTGTAACCTACTTTTTGAATGTCGGTGAGGATTTCACTGAGCTTGAGTTTATCTTTGTACCAACGAATGACAACACGGTGAAGGGTGGTATTCACATTAATAAAGTGTAAACCCGGTAACTGGCGAAGTTGTTTTTCTATTAACCAAGCACAGGCGGCACAAGTGATGCCTTCAACGGTCAGTGTAATTTCACTGAGATCCGCGTCTTGCTTAATAAACTCTTCTTGAATTTGTTCAATATCGTAATGCAGTAATTGTGACAACTGCTCAGGAACCAGTGTGTTCCCTTTTTCGGCATTCTCACTACGATGATCGTAATAGGAGGTTAAACCACTATCAACGATGGTTTGTGCAACAGCTTCGCAGCCGGGGCAACACATCTGCTGGTTTTCGCCTTTAATATTGACACTAAAGGCTGAACCACTGGGATTAGGCTCTCCACAGTGGAAGCAAAGCGCAACGTTGGTGGTTTGATTGATCATTATAGATTGATAGTTTTACTAGGTAATATAACCGTTTTCTGTAAACGCCAGCTTTTATCAAAAGGCTCGATACGTAACTTCCACTTTCCATTTAAGTCTTTATCGGTTTCAAAATTGTAGTTACCACTTGCATCGGCGGTTAACATGACTGAGATATCACGCTTTGCCAGTGTTGAGTGATAAAGAGAAAATGAGATTGAGCTTTTGTCTTTTAAACCTTTTAAGCTAATAAATAAAACATTATCTGTTTGTTGAATCTTAGCGCTAATATTAAGCTCTTTTGCTTTGTTGATCAGAGCAAAATCATGGTTGATCGCTTTGCCTTTTGTATAATAATCGTCAACAACCATGTCAGGTTTATTATCCATTGCGGTAATAAGCAAATTGACAGAGCCAACAACGGCAACCATTGGCAAACCGATTAAAAACCAAGGCCAAAACTGTTTAAACCAACTTTTTTTATTATCTGTCATGCTTACCCTAAATAGGTAGAGGAATAGGAGTGTGAATTTATCATTTTGAATTAGTTTTTTCCATAAAAAAAGCCTCGATAACGAGGCTTTATATGTCTTTCATGGGTAAGGGGTTTATTTCTCTAAAGAAAGAGAATAAACAAACGCCGCGATAAGATGTACTTTATCTTCACCTAATATTTTCGACCAAGCTGGCATAACACCGCTACGTCCGTTAGCAATACTGTCTTCAACTGCTTTACGTGAACCGCCGTATAACCAAACTTTATCCGTTAGGTTTGGTGCGCCCATTGCAGGGATACCTTTACCTTCAGGACCATGACAAGCAGCACACAGAGCAAATTTCTCGCCACCGGCTTGTGCTTCAATCGCATTAACACGACGACCACTGAGTTTAAGTACGTAGCTTGCTACTTCCTTAACGGCTTGATCGCCACCTAGAATATCTTTCCAAGCTGGCATCACGCCGTTACGGCCATGCATAATCGTTGTTTTAATGGTTTCTGCATCTCCGCCGTATAGCCAATCATTATCAGCTAAGTTAGGGAAACCTTTACTACCACGGGCATCAGAGCCATGACATTGTGCACAGTTTTGTAGGAACAAACGTTGTCCTACTTTCACTGCTTCTTTGTCTTTAGCGATCAGTGTTAAATCTTTGTAAGCACCAGACTCGTTATAAGCAAGATCTTTGAATACTGCACCATATTTCTCATCGGCTGCATTCATTTCACGTTGGTACTGTGATTGTGATGTTTTGGCTGCTTCAGCTGACTCTTCTGGGTTCATCACACTTTGCTCTGAACTTGTCCAGTTCAACAAACCATTATAGTTTGCGGTATACGTTGGAAACGCAATACTGTAAATCATTGCAATAACAATCGTAAACCAAAACAAACCTACCCACCATTTAGGTAATGGGTTGTTTAGCTCTTGAATACCATCAAAAGTATGCGGCATTGGTTCGCCTTCCGGCACACCAGTAGTATTTTTAGAAGTCATTCTCAGAAGGACTGCACAACCAATAACAACCGTTAGCGTAATGACTGAGATCCATATAGTCCAAAATAGGCTCATTATTTTTTCTCTCCTGACTGTTTGTTCACATCGCTATCATTTTCTGCTAAGTCTTGATCATCAAAAATTGAATTAGCCATGTTATCAAACGATTTTTTTTGTTTTTTACTGTATGCCCAAAAAATCAAAGCAACGAAGATAATAATTAAGAACAGAGTATATAGTCCGTTAAACGTTGCAAAATCCATAAAGCCTCCAGTAGCTTTAATGCCTAGTTAACTAGGCATTATGATCTTTTTTATTGAAATGCGTGACCAAGAGACTGCAGGTATGCAATCAGTGCTTGCATCTCTGTTTTCCCTTCAACGGCAGCTTTAGCGCCAGCAATATCTTCATCTGTGTAAGGTACACCGAAGTTATTACGGAAAATTTCTAGCTTACGTTGTGTATCTTCACCGGTCAGCACATTGTCCATTAACCATGGAAAACCAGGCATATTAGATTGTGGCACAACATCACGAGGGTTAATTAAATGAACCTCATGCCATGCATCTGAGTAACGTTGACCAACACGTGCTAAATCTGGACCTGTACGTTTAGAGCCCCATAAGAATGGATGTTCCCAAACACCTTCACCAGCAACACTGTAGTGACCGTAACGTTCAGTTTCCGCACGGAAAGGACGAATCATTTGACTATGACAAGTATGACAGCCTTCTTTAATGTAGATGTCACGACCTTCCATTTCTAATGCAGTGTAAGGACGTAATGTGTCTACGGGCTCAGTTGTCTCTTTTTGGAATAAAAGAGGCGTTATCTGTGCCAAACCACCGAAGCTAATTGCAACGATGATTAAGATAGCTAATAAACCTGCATTCTTTTCTATAAATTCATGTTTCATAGTTTATTCCCCAAGTTCTTGAGGTTGGATTGAGCCTTTTTCAGCTGTAATCGTTTTGTATGTATTATATGCCATGATCAACATACCCGATAAGAACACTAATCCACCGAAGAAACGGATTGTGTAGAATGGGTAAGATTTCTCTAATGACTCAACAAATGTATAAGTTAATGTGCCGTCGGCATTTACCGCTCTCCACATCAGCCCTTGCATAACACCTGAGATCCACATTGCGACAATATATAAAACCGTACCAATCGTTGCCATCCAGAAGTGAAGGTTAATAAGCGCAACGCTGTACATACCTTTCTGACCATAGAGACGTGGAATTAAGTGGTAAACAGCACCAATGGTAACCATTGCAACCCAACCTAGCGCACCAGAATGAACGTGACCAACAGTCCAATCAGTGTAATGCGAAAGTGCGTTAACTGTTTTAATTGCCATCATCGGTCCTTCAAAGGTAGACATACCGTAGAAAGAAAGTGAAACAACTAAGAAACGTAGGATAGGATCCGTACGTAGTTTATGCCAAGCACCAGAAAGTGTCATGATACCGTTAATCATGCCACCCCAAGACGGAGCGAATAGAATCAGTGACATAACCATACCTAACGATTGAGCCCAATCAGGTAATGCTGTGTAATGAAGGTGATGAGGACCAGCCCAGATGTATACCGCAATCAGTGCCCAAAAATGGATGATTGATAAACGGTAAGAGTAAACAGGACGGTTTGCTTGTTTCGGTACAAAGTAATACATCATACCTAGGAAACCCGCTGTTAGTAGGAAACCAACGGCGTTATGTCCGTACCACCACTGTACCATCGCATCAACTGCGCCAGCATAGATAGAGTATGATTTCATTGAACCTAGCGAGACAGGGATTGCCATGCTATTTACAATGTGCAAAACCGCAACGGTTAAAATAAATGCACCAAAGAACCAGTTTGCCACATAGATATGTGATGTTTTACGTATCGTGAGTGTGCCAAAAAAGACAATAGCGTAAACGACCCAAACTGCTGTAATAAGCAGATCAATTGGCCATTCTAGCTCAGCGTATTCTTTTGAAGTTGTGTAACCTAGAGGCAGTGTAATCACTGCAGAAAGGATAACTAATTGCCAGCCCCAAAATACGATAGAAGCAAGCGGCCCGCCAAACAATCTTGTTTGACAAGTACGTTGCACAACGTAAAAAGAGGTTGCCATTAATGCAGATGTACCAAATGCAAAAATTACTGCGTTAGTATGCAGTGGGCGTAAACGGCTGTAAGTTAACCAAGGAGTATCAAAGTTTAAAGCTGGCCAAACAAGTTGAGCTGCGATTAGCACTCCAACTGCCATGCCAATAATACCCCATAATATGGTGGTAAGTGTAAACTGACGAACAACTTTCATGTTGTAGTCAGGTTGAATTGTCGTTGCGGTTGTCATTAGTGAGATTCCATGCATGTATTTATAATGTACGTCAAAATACGCATGCGACTTCAAAATATTTTATATTTCAAAGTAGTATGTGTATCCAGAGCAATATAAGTAATAAAATAAAAACTATTTTAAAGACAGCTTCATTTGTGCGGGAGTGTACGCGATAATATAAATGATGAATAGATTTGCGTTGATAATTTGTTAATAAAATCTTCTTTTATGTTAATAAATGCGCGGTAACCACTATTTTTACAAGGATTAGAAATGTTAACCAAAAGTCGAGTTGTACAATTATTATTCATGCTGGCTGTTTTGCTTTTTTTGTTTTTCTGGAGAACGTTTGATAGTGAGCAGAGTGAACCTGCTGTAATCGAACAAAACGTTTTGGCGCAAATTAGTTTAGGTCGTTGTGATTACACGGATTCATGTGAGTTTATTACCGAGCAGGGGACCTTTTTGCTGGCTATCAAAAATGCGCCGATTCAAGCAGAAGAGTGGATTGATTTTGAACTGACTACGCCACTTGAAAATAGTGAAATAACCAAGGCTCAAATTGTCGGTAAAACCATGTTTATGGGCAGGATTCCGGTACGCTTTAAAAAGTCAGCAGAAAAGACCTTTAGTGCAAAGGGTATTGTCGGGGCTTGTACGACGGATCAAATGTTATGGGAATTACAAATAACAGTGCTTAATGGCGATAAAAGTGAATTGTTAACCTTTGATTTTATGGTTAACAAATAAATGGCAAGAAATAAATGGTCAAGAAGTAAATGTAATAGACGTGTTATGCAGGTTAGCATTGAGTGTTAACCTGCACTAATAAAAAAAGTTTTTATGAAAAGAAGCGTTTTTTCAATAGATGATCAACCGAGAACAATCCAGCGCCCCAAACAACATTAATTAGAATCATTAATCCCCATAACTGATGGTCATAAAATCCGCCATCCCACAATACCGGGTAAGAGACAACTGCCATAATATTAAAGATAAACAATACGGCTGCCATCGGACGTGTTAACAAACCTAATATCATTACAATAGGTAAAATTATTTCAGCTGCTGTACCTAGGTAAGCCGCTAACTCCCAAGGGATAATGGGTACTTGGTATTCCTCTTCAAAAAGATATAACGTGCTATCCCAGGTGGTTATTTTTAGATAACCCGATTTCAAGAAAACACTGGCAACCCAAAGGCGAGTGAATAGCAGTAATACTGGCGTAAAATAGCACAGCATTTTATCGACAGCAGATTGGTAGAGGCTCAGTAAGTTATTCATAAATTATCCTTAATTATTTTCTTCGTTAATGGTGAATCCATTGAGTAATGATTTTTCTAATAGTGTGGGTAACTGGTGGTGCAATTCAGGAGGAGTCACTTGACCTAAGTTTTTTCCTGCTATTAGTTGCTGTAAAAGCAAAAAGGCATCTTTTTCTAAAGGGATCAGTTCAATGCGAAAATCAGGCTGTTTTTTTAATGCGAGATAACAGGCCTTATTAAGATCCGTTTCAACCACTGCATCGTTAACCAACATATGGTAAAGCGGATAAATATCTTGTTCGCTACTAAATAGGTTGACCTCAATAGGCACTATAAATTGTAAGCTGTTAAAGGCATCTTCGGGTATTAATGACAGCGCAGAAAGGTCAAGTGTCTGTTTACTCATTTGACTGTTACTGGTTTGTTCTAATAACCACTCAAATTTTGCCATTTCAGCAATATAAGGCATCTCATCTAATTGCGTTAAGGTATTTAAAAATGCATTAAAGCCATCACCATAGGTCATTATGTTATTTTCAGTCGGAGGATGTTTTATTATAAATTCTCGGCTGACCGCATTAAAAAACGCTTCCCCAACTAATGCGTAGGTATGTTTGTAAGTGATTGCTAACGCTTCGGTTGTGCCCATAATAAAGCTGTTACGGTAAACTTGCAGGCGCTGTAGGGACGTTACTGATTGCGTCTCTGTTATTTGCTCGGTGATTTTTTCATGGCGATAAAAAAGAGCGTCCGCGAATTGCGCTTGTAATTGTTGTAATTTCATTTCAGCGCCTCCCTGATATTGGTTGCTTTACCCGCTTCTTTCATCAGTGTTGCTAGGCAAGGTATTTCAAGATCCCATTCAATCAGCGTGACCGCATCGGTTTTACTCTCATGTATAAATTGCTGGTAAATGTCCCAGACAGCTTGTTTTACAAAAGTGCTATGCGTATCAATTAAGAGTGTGCTGTTTTCTATTTTTTGCTCAGTAAAACCCGCTAAATGAATCTCTTGCACTGCTTGATGATCGATAACCGCTAAATATTGCTCAACTGAAAAATCTTGATTGGTCGCACTGACATAAATATTATTAAGGTCGAGTAATAAACCACAGCCTGTTTGCTTACTTATTTCATTGATAAACTCAGGCTCGCTCATTTCCATCTCTTTATATTCTAAATAAGAAGAAGGGTTCTCAACTAAAATTTGTCGTTGTAGGAAATCTTGCACTTGATTAATGTTATTAATAAAACAACGTAAAGCCTCTTTTGTATAAGGGACGGGTAATAAGTCATTAAAAAAGTTACCTTGCAATGAACACCAGCTTAAATGGTCAGACACTAATGCGGGTTGAAACCGGTCAATTAATGTTTTTAACTTTTTAAGATGCTGTTTATTGATTTTCTCGTGGCCTCCAAGTGATAAACCAATGCCGTGAAAGCTCATCGGATAATGCGGGGCTATTTGCTCAAGAAAATAATGGTTTTTACTATGTTCATTAAAATAGTTTTCACTGTGTATTTCTAAAAATCCAATATCAGGTCGAGTATCTATGACGGCTTGGTAATGAGGGCTGCGTAATCCAACACCCACTGCTTCCTTATTAATTTTTTTCACTGTACGCCCTTTAATAACCAGAACTCAGGTTAAGTAGAATGGGGGCTTATTACAGCCCCCATTTTTTATGATTCTTTAGGCTCTAAGCTACCGCCTGAAATCTTGCCACATAAACCTTTTGGTACGGCAATAAATGCATCACCTTGATTATCAACTTTAGAAGTACCAGCGCATGAACTTGTTTTTGTTGCACAATCATTTTGTCCTGCTGCTGCAATGCCATAACATTTCTCTTTACTTGCAGCCATTGCTGGCGCTGAAATAAGTGAACTACCGACTGCAATAAGTGTCGATACCGTTGCTGCTAATGCTAAGTTAGATTTTTTCATTAGATATTCCTTTAAAGTGAGTTAAATAATATGAACGATAGTTATTAGCGTTCATGGACAACCTTCAGTAAGTTACTAAGTAAGCATATTCTAGGCAGTAAGTTGAAGATTTAACAGGTTAAACCTAAACTTATAGATGTTGAGCATGCTTATTTTTTCACTTGTTTTGTAATATTTACATTCTTTTTTTTGTCACCAAGAGAAGCAATGTTTTGATGACCGCTGAGCTACAGACGGATTAAACGTCTTGATAAGCCTCGTTTATACCCGTCACCATTCAAGTTGCAAAGTTCAGCAAGTGATGAGGTGAACAGGTTTTAGGCAGGAAGTTGAAGGTCTAACTAGTTCAATCAATACTTCCTAACAACGAAGGTGTTTGCCTCATCGCTTGCCCTACGGGTCGCTAGCTCGGAAACCAATTCTGCGTTGCAACATTTGATAAGGGCTAGCCATTGTCATCATGTTGCGTCTTGCCTTGGTACCCGAGCTAGCGACTGAACAAAGCACCTTGATTGGTAACGGGTATATATACATTGTTGTAATAATCAATTATATATACCGTGGTAACGCATAAAAAATTTCACATAAATTTAAATATTTATTAACATTTACACTCGTTGTCATTCAATAGACAAAATTCAGCACGCGCTGAGGTATACAGATTCTAGGTTAGAAGTTGAAGGTCTAACTGGTTCAATCGAAGCTTATTAACAACGAATATGTTTACCTCTCCGTTTACTCTGCGGGTTGCTAGCTTGTAAACCTATTCGGCGTTACAACCTTTGAGAGGGGCTGGTCTCGGTATAGTTCCACAAGAAGCGAGCTAATGACTGAATAAAGCATGTTGATTGGTAGCGGGTATTATTAAATTCAATCGATTAGGTTATAGGAAATACAAATTAATGAATTTATTTTCCAGCAAACGAAATAAAAGCGCTGATTCATCTGTCCTTATAGATATGAACAGAAAACAAAAACGCTATGAGGCATTAGTAAATGTCTTCAGTGCAGACTTATACCGTTATGCGTATTGGATCTGCCATGACCCAGATATTGCTCAAGACTTAGTGCAGGAAACGTGCTTGCGCGCTTGGAAAAGCTTGGACAGTCTACTGGATGACAAATCAGCTAAAGGTTGGTTGTTTACTATATTGAGGCGTGAAAATGCACGTCGCTTTGAGCGTAAACAGCATCCCTTGGTTGATATTGACGATCACGACATTGCCGGTAATGCCGATCTGACTCAGGAAATGGACAGTGAACTCTTATTAAGAAAAATTGCGACATTAGCTGATGAGTATAAAGAACCGCTTTTATTACAACTTATTGCTGGTTTCACGGCAGAAGAGATTGCTGAACAATTGTCACTTAATAAAAATACAGTCTTAACACGTCTGTTTAGAGCAAAGAATCAATTAAAGTCATCATTAACCACTGTAACTAAAGAAAGTGAGGCGTCCCATGGATGATATTTTATTTCGTCATACCGCAACCGCAACACCCAACGAGAAAGACGACGCTTTTTTACAGCGCCTAGCAGATTCCGAGAAAGACAAAGCATTTGTTAAAAAAGCCAAAGAGTTTGATGCTAGTTTACAAAAAATGCTGAAAGTGGATTTGCCCGAGGGGTTAACGGATAAAATTTTACTAGAGCAAAGTTTTGTTGTTGAGAACGAACGTATTAAAAATGGCCGTTGGCACATTGCGATTGCCGCCTCTATTGCGTTTATTATTGGTATCAGCTTGCCACTACTTAATAATGTTAGTCATTCACCTTTAGATATTGGTGAAGTGGCGATGCAACATGTGCAGGCAGAGTATTATTTTACGGCCAAATCTAATGAACGCGCTGATTTAAAAATGGTTAATGCAAAATTGGCACGTTATGGCGCACAAGCCCATGGTGATTTAGGTGATGTTACCTATGTAAACTATTGTAATTTTGAAGGAACGCCAGCATTGCATATGGTAATGCAGGGAGAAAAAGGACAAATAACCGTTTTTGTTGTACCGGGTGAAGCTGAATTTATTGAAACAGATAAATTTAATAATCAGCATTTGAAAGGCGTAACCGAAAAAATGGGCAATGCTAATGTGGTTATTGTCGGTGAACGAGATGAATCATTACAAACCATTCGTGATGCGATGCAAAACAATATTCAGTGGGATATCTAAAGTCGCTGTATAAACAAACAAATAAAGCGGGTTTTGTGACTGGTTGCTTGAATTGTCAGCAACCAGTTTTTTTATATACCTTTTTTGTTGACAGGAACATACGCAAAAAATATACTGCGCTCGTCTTCAAAGCACTGCTAAGCAATTAGCAATGTAGAATTATTCTTTAACGCAGTTAGTTAGCGATAAAGAACACTGTTAAATTATTACAACAGATTTACAGTGAAGAAAATGCAATTCCTCTTTAGCCAAATCGGCTGGTAGAGCAGTTGCGAAATGTTACAATTCCTCTTTAGCTCAGTTGGTAGAGCAACGGACTGTTAATCCGTGTGTCAATGGTTCAAGTCCATTAAGAGGAGCCAAATTAAGTTGGTTTTGATTTTTCGAAACTAACGAGTCTCCGGACTTAAAATGTAAATTGTTCTTTAGCCAAATTGGCTGGTAGAGCAATTGCGAAAATGTACAATTCCTCTTTAGCTCAGTTGGTAGAGCAACGGACTGTTAATCCGTGTGTCAATGGTTCAAGTCCATTAAGAGGAGCCACTTTTATAGTTTTGAGTTTCAAAACTAATTCCTCTTTAGCTCAGTTGGTAGAGCAACGGACTGTTAATCCGTGTGTCAATGGTTCAAGTCCATTAAGAGGAGCCACATTAAGTTAGTTTTGATTAGTCGAGATTAACGAGTCCTAGGACTTAAAACGTACAATTCCTCTTTAGCTCAGTTGGTAGAGCAACGGACTGTTAATCCGTGTGTCAATGGTTCAAGTCCATTAAGAGGAGCCACATTAAGTTAGTTTTGATTAGTCGAAATTAACGAGTCCTAGGACTTAAAACGTACAATTCCTCTTTAGCTCAGTTGGTAGAGCAACGGACTGTTAATCCGTGTGTCAATGGTTCAAGTCCATTAAGAGGAGCCACATAAGAAAAACCGTACTCTTTGAGTACGGTTTTTTTTTGCGTTAAATTTATGCATTACCACGCAGAGCGTGGGAACGAGATGCAAAAATAATATTCACCACGAAGCCGCTGCGCTACACAGAGAGCACGAAGAAAACATTAATAAAGGTTTAGGTTTTGCTTTACCCTTTCATTTTCTTCTTGCTTAATCTTTTATAAGGTCTTTATATCTCAAATACCTACTCCTTAATTGATAGCTAAGCGCATTGTAACGTTTCATTACAAAGTTTATTTCTTATATTGCCAACTCCGCCATTGTTAATGGGGCTACTGTTACGTTAACATCTTGCTAAATTTACCCGTATGACGTTAATAAAATAGAGGCAAGAATGGAATCAATTCAAAATCATGTAACCGCGCTAGTGAGTAGTGCAGATACATTGTTTATACTTTTAGGGGCAATAATGGTTTTTGCCATGCATGCCGGTTTTGCTTTCTTAGAGGTCGGTACTGTACGTCATAAGAACCAAGTAAATGCATTAGTTAAAATTATGTCTGACTTTGGTGTGTCGGCGCTGGTTTATTTTTTCTTTGGTTACTGGTTGGCTTACGGCGTTACTTTTTTTGATAGTGCAGCGGTGCTTGCAGAAAATAACGGTTATGAGTTAGTTAAGTTTTTCTTTTTGATGACTTTTGCTGCTGCCATTCCTGCCATTATTTCTGGTGGTGTTGCAGAGCGTGCTAGGTTTAACCCGATGTTAATTGCAGCTGCTTTATGTGTCGGTTTAGTTTACCCGTTCTTTGAAGGGCTAATCTGGAATGGTAATTATGGCTTTCAAGCATGGTTAGAAAGTAACTTTGGTGCTGTTTTTCATGACTTTGCCGGTTCAATCGTCGTACATGCAGTTGGTGGTTGGATTGCGTTTGCTGCCATTATTGTCTTAGGTAGTCGAAAAGGCCGTTACCGCGGTGGTAAAGTGGTTGCGTTTGCACCTTCAAATATCCCATTACTTGCGCTGGGCGCATGGATCTTATCGATTGGTTGGTTTGGCTTTAATGTTATGTCAGCGCAGGCGATAGAAGGCATTAGCGGATTGGTTGCGATGAACTCTTTAATGGCTATGGTTGGTGGCATTATCAGTTCATTGGTTATTGGTAAAAAAGATCCTGGTTTCATTCATAATGGTCCATTAGCGGGCTTAGTTGCAGTATGTGCAGGATCTGATGTTATGCATCCAATGGGAGCGCTTGCTACTGGTTTAGTGGCTGGTGGTTTGTTTGTTTGGTTGTTTATCTACGTACAAAATAAATTCTCACAGTTTGATGATGTATTAGGTGTGTGGCCTTTACATGGCGTTTGTGGTTTATGGGGTGGTATTGCGGTAGGTATCTTTGGCCTTGAACGTTTTGGTGGACTAGGCGGTGTTAGCTTTATGAGCCAATTGATTGGTTCAATCGCCGGTATTACTGTGGCGCTAATCGGTGGTTTCATCATCTATAACGGTGTGAATTATTTTATGCCTATTCGCCTTAGTGAAGAAGATGAATTCAATGGTGCGGATGTCGCAATTCATAAGATTGGTGCAACTAACTTAACGAACAAATAAGAAAGTCGATAATACTTGAAATACTCATCGTGTATCTTTAAGTTTATTGGGTTTTAAAAAGAGCGTTAAACGAAAGTTTAGCGCTCTTTTTTTATGCGATCTATTTACCAAAAATAGAATAAAAAAGCATCTAAATAGCAAATAAACCTGTTATAAAAGAAAATCTGATATATAGCAGTATTTATCATAAAAATCCTGCTATAAAGCGTCTGTTAGAAACTCCCATTTAAATTACCTGAGGTTAATACTATGAAAGTTATTGAAGTCAAACATCCACTAATCCAACACAAAATTGGTTTGATGAGAAAAGCGGACATAAGCACTAAACATTTTCGTGAATTAGCACGTGAAGTTGCAAGTTTATTAACCTATGAAGCAACAAAAGATTTGGCTGTTGAAACCGTTACGATTGATGGTTGGGATGGCAAGGTCGATATTGAACAGATTCAAGGTAAGAAAGCGACGGTAGTGCCTATTTTACGTGCGGGTCTGGGTATGATGGATGGCGTGCTTGAACATATGCCAAGTGCAAAAATCAGTGTTGTTGGTATCTATCGTGATGAAGAAACACTAGAGCCAGTACCTTACTTTCAGAAACTAGTGAGCCAAATTGACCAACGCTTAGTATTAGTGGTTGATCCGATGTTAGCAACGGGTGGTTCAATGATTTCAACGCTGGATCTTGTTAAAGAAAAAGGGGCAACCAACATTAAAGTACTTATTTTAGTGGCTGCACCTGAAGGTTTAAAAGCGCTAGAGGAAGCACATCCAGATATTGAAGTTTACACCGCCTCTATTGACTCTCATCTTAATGAGAAAGGTTACATCGTGCCTGGATTAGGTGATGCTGGTGATAAGATATTTGGAACAAAATAATGACAACCAAGGAAACTAACGCAGACTTAATCGTTAATGTTGATCAGCCCGTTGAAGACATTACTGCCAATTTAAATACCGCACAGCAGATACTTGCTGGTGGGCAAATGTTATTTGTCGCGTTTGGTGCGTTAGTCTTAATGCCGTTAATTACGGGGCTTGATGCAAACGTCGCGCTATTTACTGCCGGCCTAGGTACTTTGTTATTTCACTTAGTAACAAAAGGACAAGTGCCGATATTTTTGGCTTCGTCTTTTGCCTTTGTCGCGCCAATTGCTTACGGCATTCAAACTTGGGGTATTCCAAGTACGATGTCTGGTTTATTTGTCGCTGGTGTTGTTTATATGCTGATGGCTTATGCGGTGAAATTAAAAGGTGTTAATTTTATTCACCGTTTATTACCACCAGTGGTTGTTGGTCCAGTGATCATGGTGATTGGTTTAGGCTTAGCACCGATGGCTGTGAATATGGCTATTGGTAAAGCGGGTGATGGTTCAATGATTTTTATTGAGCAAGACACTGCGTTAATTATCTCGCTAAGCGCGTTATTAACAACACTGTTAGTGTCTACTATGGCAAAGGGGGTGTTTAAGTTAGTGCCTATTTTTTCAGGGGTAATGGTTGGTTATACGCTATCATTTCTTTTTGGTGTTATCGATTTTTCGCCTATTGCAAATGCGCCTTGGTTAAGTATGCCAAACTTTGTTGCACCTGAATGGAACTGGCACGCGATTTTATTCATGATCCCCGTTGCGATTGCGCCTGCTGTTGAGCACGTTGGCGATATTTTGGCGATCAGTAATGTAACCGGTAAAGACTTTCTTAAAAAACCGGGATTACACCGCACATTGTTTGGTGATGGTTTAGCAACGAGCGCATCCTCATTGCTCGGTGGTCCACCTAATACCACGTACAGCGAAGTAACGGGGGCAGTCATGCTTACTCGTAACTTTAACCCTAAAATTATGATGTGGGCTGCTGTCATTGCTATCTGTCTCGCTTTTGTGGGCAAGTTTGGCGCAATATTACAAACAATTCCAGTTGCGGTGATGGGCGGTATCATGATTTTACTGTTTGGTACCATTGCATCGGTCGGTTTGAATACATTAATTCGTCATCAAGTTGATTTGTCTGATGCACGTAACCTTTGTATTGTCTCTGTGACCTTAATATTTGGTATCGGTGGTATGGCCTTCGGTTTTGGTGCTTTTAGTTTACAGGGCGTGAGCTTATGTGGATTAGTGGCCATTGCCTTGAACCTATTATTACCTAAAGTTAAGTCATTGTAGTGGCATAGCTTTATTAAGTGTCAGCATAAAGCTGGCACTTATCATTCGGGTAATGAAAATAGACTTGGCTTCAGCTGAACTTTTTATAAATACTCTCTAAAACACCTCTTAGTATTCCCTACCAATCAACAAAAAACATCATTCACAAAGCGTAATTTAATAAAACAATTAACGTTATTGTAAGAAATAAAGCCGTTAAAAGTTAATCTATTATGAAGTTGAATTGTGTCCAAAAATTAATAGCATTCAGCGTACCCATAATAAAGTTGGCAGTCGTGGCTAGCAATGATTTACTAAATTAATACAGACATCATGCAGTGCGTAATAAAAACTTTTGTCTTTTTATAGTACGGTGTATTAAAGATTTATAATTAATAACGTTAGATTTATTACAATTTCAATTATTTTACAAGCTATCGCAATTTATGCATTGGTTTAAACAACCTTTCAGCATCGAAATATCCATTTGTGTTATTGGGGGTTGTTAGAAACACCTAACTTCATTAGATTCATTTCATAACAATATTTATTCATTTCAGTATTTCTTTATCTTCTGCCTTAGGCTATTTTTATCTTTGTTAATATTTCTGAGTGACAAGCAGTGCTGTGAAGGGGAGATTTAACCTTTTGTTGCAGAGAAGTGTGCTAACGTAATGTGTTCTTTCCCCAAGTAAATTTCGATCGGTCAATTCAGAACATTAAATCAATGACCATTAAATTAATAGTCATTGGTATTAGTCGCATTCTCAGAAAATTGTAGCAAAGAGGTGTATCAGTCGATTTTGTGGGGATGTGTGGGATTGATGGATAAGTGGTGTTGTAAATTTTTTAAATTCAAGCTGTTACTATAAAATGGCTATTAATAAAATAGCCATTTTATAGTTCCAATATTGACTAAGTCATTATATTGGAGCGAGTCATATTATAAAGACTGTTTTCTTATGCCGGCGATATGCAACAAAGTTCTACCTAATAATAATTCAATCGCTAGATAACCTTCATCTCCCCATAACGCATAAATCTTCTCAACAAGTGTACTAACACCTTTTATTGAAAGCGCATGTGCGTTGGCATTCATATTACCAGTAAGCATAGAAACGATATTCAGGAATTTAGCTTCTTCTAGTGACTCTGTCCACGAGGTAACAAAGCTATCTAGGCTTTCAAAGTTAAGATAACTCATAAACACAGGGAGTACTTTTCCTTGAATTGCAGCAATAAAGTCGATGTCATGGGGATAATAGCCTTGGATCGTGCTGCGTGTGTTTACACCGGCTTGGTCTGCAATATATTGATAAGACACTTTATGCCATTCGCCAGTCATTAAGGCGTTAAAAATAATATTATCAAAGCGTGTTTTGTTTTCTTCTCGCTGTTTAGCAGAAATCCTAGCCATTTTTCTTTCCTTTTTAAATACAGGGTACTAATTTTAGCATAAATTGTGATTGGATATACTAAATCTTACCCCTATAAATTCATTTTTAAATCTAAGTGTTTTGCAATCTTGGATAATGGGGCGATTAAGTGTGAGCACATTATTATAGGTGGTCGTATATTGCAATTTTTTACGTACATATTAGTGTAAAAAACTGAACGCTAAAATGGCTTTGCTCTTCAACAATTGGCATTGATTATTTTGACACTTAAGTTATTTACCTAACAAGGTTTTATCGCGTGTCGTGAGCGTGTTAGCCATTGTTAGCCATTGTTAGCCATTTTTAGCCGATAAACTAATTTTCAAGATGAAGCGATGTATTTATGAGAACGGATGGAATAGATAAAACGCGTATTAACTAAAGTGATAACGATGGGCTAATGTTCTTATTCATTAAATAATAAGAATTAAATCGTGAGGATTAAATCTGTCGGTGGCTTTCGTATCTCTTCACTTCATCGATTGTGGCGTTTTGCTCTTTGATTGACAACGGGTAGACATTACAACTGATTCTTTTGGCACAAGATCTCAGGCAAAGATCAGAAACTTGCTGTTTGGAGTGTGCTGTCAAACAGCGTATTTCAGCTGCGCAGATCAGACCACTTTCAAATAAAATTGCTAGTTTTTCAAGGCTTACCTCAAGTTGCACTAATTTTTTTTCCTCTGTTTTATGATCCATGATCTCCTCCTTATAGGGTTATTGCACTTCCCTTAACTCTAATTGATAATTATTATCATTTCAAGTTTGTTTTTTATATTTATTATTTTGTTACACTAGCAATGTCGCCTTTTTATACACTCATTTCATATTTTCATTCAGGGTAATTCAATGAATAAAAAACAGTTTCTTTTACCTCTTGTTATTTTATTAATTAGTGCGGGTGCTTATTGGGGCGCATTACAACTTAAAAAGCCGCCTGTTGAAAAAGAGGTTGTGGATAATACGCCTTTAGTGACCGTGCAAGTGATAGAAGCTTCTTCGATTGATTTCGCTGTAGGCTCTTATGGTGTGGTAAAAAGCCAATTTGAAACGGACCTTGTTGCCCAGGTGAGTGGTGAAATTCGCTATTTATCGAAGAAGTTTGTGCGTGGCGGGTTTGTAAAAAAAGGTGAGATACTGGCCAAAATTGATGCTAATGATTATCAGGCTGCTTTAATTGATGCGCAAGCAAACATCGCATCAGCAGAAGCCGCTTTAGTACTTGAAATAGCCAATGCTAATGTGGCTAAAGAGCAGTGGCGAAAAATAAAAGGTTCAAAGCCGACATCATTGAGTCTGCGCGAGCCACAAGTTGCACAGGAAAAAGCGCGTTTATTATCTAGCCAAGCAGGGCTAAAGCGTGCCAAACGAAATGTAGAACGTACTATTATACGCGCGCCCTATGATGCCCTTATCCATACGCGTTTAATTTCTTTAGGCTCTTATGCAAGCATTGGCACAGCGCTAGGACAAGTATTGAGCACGGATATTGCTGAATTACGTTTACCGGTTGCCGATAGCGAAATGCAATATTTAATGAATAGTGGAGATAACGCAAAAGTGATCCTTGATGCCACTATCTCTGGTGTAAAACAAACATGGTCTGGTGTTGTAGTGAGAAATGAAGGTGTTATTGATGCACGTAGCCATATGAACTATTTGGTGGTGCAAGTAAAAGACCCTTACCAATTAAGAAGTAAAGATGCTGAAAAGTTACGTTTTGGCACCTATGTAACAGCACGTATTAGCGGTAAAAAAATAGACAATGTGAGTGTTATTAACCAACATTTAATTACCAATAGCCAAGTCGCGATTGTTAATAAGCAAGGTTTATTACATTTTCAAGCGATTAATATTGCACGTGTTTTAGATGGTAAAGCCTATGTTAACAAAGGGTTAAGTGATGGTATGCAAGTGATCACTTCTGCACTCGATTACCCAATTGAAGGCATGCCTTTATTGATTAAAGAAAAAACGATCGAACATACCGCTTTAAACATGAGCGCTACTGAACTATCCGTTCACCAGGCGGATAAATAACATGTCTGAAAAAAAATTAAATGACAGCTTAGCAAATAGCTCAGACATTACTTCAAATGATACGTTAGATATAAACAAAGGCGTGATTTCTTGGTTTGCACGTAACTCTGTGGCGGCCAATCTACTGATGATTATCATCATAGTGGGTGGGTTGTTAACCGCTAATACCATTCGTAAACAGTTTTTTCCGCAAGTCGATATTAACTGGATAGAGCTAAGTGCTGTTTATTCGGGCGCTGCGCCTAAAGAGGTGGAAGAGGGCATCACCATCAAAATAGAGGAGGCGTTAGAAAGCGTTCAAGGCCTTAGACGTGTGATAACCCGCTCTAAGCAAAATATGATGTCTGCGCATATTCGTGTTGAGGATGATTATGATCCTAACTTAGTATTAGAAGAGATTAAAAACGAGATTGATTCTATTGCTAGTTTTCCCGACGGCATGGAAAATATCAACGTTGAACGTGTGAAATTACGTCAAGAGGTGATGTATATGAGTCTTTATGGCGATCTCAATGCACGCCAACTCAAGGATCTTGGTAATACCATTCACGATGAAATTAAAGCGTTACCGGGCGTTAATATCACCGAGTTTTATGGCGGTTTAAATTACGAAATTGCCGTTGAAGTGAGTAAAGATAAACTGCGTAAATATGGATTAACCTTTAACGAGGTGGCAACCGCTATTCGTGGCTTCTCTCAAAATATGTCTGCTGGGCAAATCCGCGCTGAAAATGGTTTTATTAATTTACGTGTACAAAATCAAGCTTATATTGGCAGTGAGTTTGAAGTCTTACCGTTACTAACGATGGAAGATGGTAGCAAGTTATTATTAAGTGATATTGCCGATATTAAAGATACCTTTGAGCAAGGTATTCAATATTCCAAGTTTAATGGCAAAAACTCAGTGACCTTTTTCATTGGTGCTGCTAATAACCAAAGCATCACAGATGTTGCCGCTGCCGTGCATAAATATGTTGATAATAAGCAAAGTCTATTACCTGACGGCATTAATTTAGAAACCTGGGTTGATATGACCTATTACTTGCAAGGTCGATTAGACTTAATGCTCGATAGTATGAAAAGTGGCGCGCTGTTAGTCTTTGTATTATTAGCGCTATTTTTACGTGTCCGTTTGGCATTTTGGGTAATGATGGGCTTGCCTATCTGTTTTCTGGGCACCTTATTACTGATGCCCAGTGCGATGATTGATGTCACCATCAATGTGATCAGCCTGTTTGCCTTTATTTTAGTGTTAGGCATAGTGGTTGATGATGCCATCGTGATGGGGGAGAGTGCTCATGACGAATGTGAAAAAAAAGGACAACATATTGATAATGTTATCCGTGGTGTTAAGCGGGTAGCGATGCCGGCAACCTTTGGTGTATTAACCACGATTGCTGCTTTTTTGCCGATAACATTGGATGACGGCCCCAGTTCTGCTTTTGGTAAGGCAATTGGTTTTGTGGTGATCCTCTGTTTGATTTTTTCATTGATCGAATCGAAACTGATTTTACCTGCCCATTTAGCCTCAATGAAAGCACGAAAAATTGTTAAACCCGGATCTAAAAACCCCCTTGATTGGTTACGTAATATCGTTAACTTTCTGCAAAGAAAAGTAGATATAAGTTTACAGTATTGCATTCATCGTCTTTATCTACCGACACTGCAAAAAGCGCTGCGTTATCGTTATACGGTAATTGCCCTGTTTATTGCTTTATTAGTGTTATGCGCGGGCTTATATCAAAGTGGCTTAGTGCGTTATATTGGTCAGCCTAAAATTCCCCAAGACTTCCCCCGCGTCACTATTGAAATGACACTTAACTCATCGGAAAAAGCAACATTAAGCGCAGCCCTTGCGGTGGAAGAAACGATTCAAAAGATAGAGTTACAACTACTCAATGAATATGGCCAAAATATGGTCTCCGATAGCCAAGTACAATTGCTCGGACGCTCTAAAGCTGAAGTGATGCTTAAACTCGTTGATCCTGAATTAAGACCGATTGATACTTTCGAATTAGCCGCTTTATGGCGCCAAGCCTTCCCTAAAATAGCGGGTATTAAAGAACTGAAAGTGCAAGATAACCTCTTTGGTAATGGCCGTGATGATGGCGATGTGAGTTTCAGATTACAAGGAAGAGACTCACAGCAGTTATTAGCAGTTTCTAATAAGCTGGTGGATAAATTAAATAGCTTGCAAGGGGTGGCTGATGTTGCCAATAGTCATGAATCAAGTACCCGTGAGGTGCAATTCACTTTAAAACCATTGGCTTATAGTCTTGGGTTAACACTTAAAGACATTGCGACGCAAGTCGGACATAGTTTTTATGGTTTAGAGGTGCAACGATTATTACGTAACGGCGAAGAGATTAAAGTCATGCTCCGTTACCCAGAGGTGCAACGTAACTCGATTAGCTTGGTGGCTAATACTTTAATTCGATTAGCCGATGGTGTCGAAGTCCCGCTTTCTGAGGTCGCTGATATTATCGTGACAGAGGGGTTAAATAAAATCCGCCGTGAAAATGGACGTCGAACAATCACTGTTTGGGCTGCTGTTGATGCAGATAAAGTTGAGCCCTTTAAATTAGCTAAAGATATTCGTGATAATTATTTACCTGAGCTATTAAAAGATTACCCGCAGGTGCAGATGAAACTCTCGGGTAAAATCCAAGAAGAGATGGACAGTGCTAATACGCAGTTACGTAATTTTGTATTAGCGTTATTAATTATTTATAGCTTGTTGGCTATTCCGCTGAAATCTTACGCGCAACCTTTGATGATCATGGCCATCATTCCTTTTGGTATTGTGGGATCGGTAATTGGCCATATGGTCTTTGATTTAGACCTCAGCATGCTGTCTGTTTTTGGCATTATTGCAGCAGCGGGCGTGGTAGTAAATGATTCACTAGTGATGGTTGATTACATTAATGTGGCACGGCGACGTGGCGTGAAAATGAAAGAAGCGGTCATGCAAGCGGGTAAGCGTCGTTTTAGAGCGATATTCCTCACCTCATTGACCACCTTTGTGGGTTTGATGCCTATTATGACGGAAACCAGCATGCAAGCGCAGATGGTGATTCCAATGGCGGTATCGTTGGCTTTTGGTGTTTTATTTGCCACTATCGTGACGCTGTTATTAATCCCTTGTTTATACATCATGATTGAAGATGTTAAAGCCTTACCCGCTAAAATATGGAAGGGCAAAGACTCTGAAGGGATTGAAGTGTCATAAACAATTTACCACGAAGACACGAAGGTAAAGCAAACCTTTATTCATGTTTTCTGCGTGCCCTCTGTGTCGCACTGCTGCAATAAAGAAGTTGTTAGTTGTTAGTTGTTAGTTGTTAGTTGTTAGTTGTTAGTTGTTAGTTTTTAGCTGTCGGCTGTCAGCAAGTACCAAATCTAAATCTAAATCAAGGTCAAAAGCGATTAACCCCCCTTGAAAAACGCCGACCACGAAGAACGCGAAGGTAAAGCAAAAACTAACAACCAATATTTCTGATGTTTTCTTCGTGGTGATGATTTTTTGCTCGTTAAGGTCAAAAGCAATTAACCACGAAGGCACGAAGAACGCGAAGGAAAGACCAACCTAAACCTTTGTTAATGTTTTCTTCGTGTCCTCTGTGTAGCGTAGCGACTTCGTGGTAATGATTTTTTGCTTGTTAAGATCAAAAGCGATTAACCACGAAGGCAAAGTAAAACCCAACCTTTATTGATGTCTTCTTCGTGCACTCTGTGTAGCGAAGCGGCTTCGTGGTGATGATTTTTTAGTTGTTTTCAGCTTAGTGCTGTCGCTTGATGGTCATGGTTTTTTGTTCTCTTCAAGTGACTAAAATGTAACCTTATCTTAGCTGATAAAGCTCTTTGAGGTGTCCTGCCTAAATGTGCTATTATACGCGCCTATTTTACTCAGCTACTTTGAATAGCAATTAATGGATTAGGTGCGTGCTGTATGATTCCCAATTTAAGCCACAACGAAAATATCAAGCAAGACTACTTTGCCTTTTTAAGCGCACTACTTAACACCGACTACCAAGGTGAAATAGCAAAAAGCTATGCGAGCCGTTTAGCGTTAGCGACCGATAACAGTGTTTACCAATGGTTACCACAGGCGGTTATCTTCCCTAAATCGACGCAAGATATTGTGGAAATTTGTCAACTAGCACAATCTTCTGAGTTTGCTGATATTCGTTTTTCACCACGTGGTGGTGGCACTGGCACGAATGGCCAATCATTAACTGATGGCATTATTTTAGACCTCTCTAAATTTATGAATCAAATCCTAGAGCTTAATGTGAGTGAAGGCTGGGTACGTGTTCAAACGGGTGTGGTCAAAGACCAATTAAACGCTTATCTGAAACCCCATGGTTTATTTTTTTCGCCGGAGCTTTCTACCAGTAACCGTGCAACGATTGGTGGCATGGTAAGCAACGATGCATCGGGTCAAGGCTCATTAGCTTATGGAAAAACCAGTGATCATGTTTTAGCGCTTAAATCGGTGTTAATTAACGGTGAAGTCTTAGACAGTGCCCCGATTAATGGTGAAGCATTAGTTAAAGAAAGCGAACGTGAAGATGCTATCGGTGCAGTTTACCGACAAGTAATTGCAACCAGCGAGTCTAAACAGGCACAAATTGAAGCGGGTTTTCCAAAATTAAACCGTTTCTTAACCGGTTACGATTTAAAACATGTATACGATGCTAAAACCGGCACTGTCGATTTATCACGACTTTTATGTGGCTCTGAAGGTTCACTGGCGTTTATTACTGAAGCCAAATTAAATGTTCAAAAAATCCCAACTTACCGTACCTTATTTAATGTTAAGTATGACAGCTTCCAATCCGCACTTAAAAATGCGCCATTTTTAGTTAACGCTAACGCGCTTTCTGTTGAAACCGTCGACTCTACTGTGTTGAATTTAGCCAAAGAAGATATCGTTTGGCACAGTGTTAGTGCACTCATTACCGATGTGCCTAATAAAGTCATGGATGGTATTAACATTGTTGAATTTGTTGAAGAAGATGCAACTATTCAAGATGAAAAAGTAGCCGTATTAACAGCGGAACTGGACCGTTTAATCGCCGCTAAAGAAGCCGGTGTTATTGGTTATCAGATTTGCGATCAGCTTTCAGATATTAATAAAATATATGGCATGCGTAAAAAAGCGGTGGGTTTATTAGGTAAAACAAAAAGTAAGTCTAAACCTATCGCCTTTGCTGAAGATACTTGTGTACCGCCAGAAAACTTAGCAGACTACATTATTGAGTTTCGTCAGTTGCTCGATGATAAAGGGCTTCATTACGGCATGTTTGGTCACGTTGATGCAGGTGTTTTACACGTTCGCCCTGCACTTGATTTATGTGACCCATCACAAGAAGTATTGATGCGTGAGATATCAGATAAAGTGGTGGCATTAACGGCTAAATATAAAGGTTTAATGTGGGGAGAGCATGGTAAAGGTTTCCGCAGTGAATATGGCCCTGCGTTTTTTGGTGATGAACTGTTTACTGAATTACGTAAAATTAAAACGGCTTTTGATCCTCAAAATCGTGTTAATCCAGGTAAAATTTGTACACCATTAGATTCAACTGAACAGTTAGTGAGTGTTGATGCGGTAAAACGTGGCACCTTTGACCGACAAATCCCGGTGCAAGTACGTGAAAGTTTCACCCAAGCCTTAGATTGTAACGGTAATGGTTTATGTTTCAATTATGATACTAAATCACCTATGTGTCCGTCGGTAAAAGTGACCAGTGATCGTGTTCATTCACCGAAAGGCCGCGCAGGTTTAATGCGTGAGTGGTTGCGTCAATTAGCTAATAACGATATTGATGTGCTGCAATTAGAGAATGACCTCTATGCAGGAAAAAATGCGAGTATCTTTACTAAGTTTAAAAATAGCTTAGCAAAAAACAAAGGCGAGTATGACTTCTCACATGAAGTGATGGATGCAATGCAGGGCTGTTTAGCTTGTAAAGCGTGTTCAAGCCAATGTCCGATTCAGGTTGATGTGCCGACTTTCCGTTCGCGTTTTATCTTCCTTTATCACGGTCGTTATTTACGCCCATTAAAAGATTATTTTGTTGCTTACGTTGAACAATATGCACCCTTGATGGGTAAGATGCCGCGCTTTTTTAACTTCTTTATGAAGATGAAAATAACGGCGTCATTGACTGAAAAGTTTGTGGGTATGGTTGATATTCCCTTGCTTTCAGCGCCGACGCTTAAATCTGCGCTTAAAAAGAAAACCATTAACGAGTTTGATTTAGAAAAATTACAAGCGTTAACACCTATTGAGCGCGAAGGTTATGTATTAATTGTACAAGACCCTTTCACTACTTATTATGATGCGGATGTGGTGCGTGATTTAATGTTAACGATTAAGAAACTAGGTTATAAACCGGTATTATTACCCTTTAAACCTAATGGTAAACCACAGCATATTAAAGGTTTCCTTGAAAAATTTTCTAAAACAACTAAAGACTCAGGCCAATTTTTAAATGAAATGAGTGAACTGAATATTCCAATGGTGGGGACAGACCCGGCAATGGTGCTTTGTTACCGTGATGAATATAAACAAGCGTTAGGTGAGCAACGTGGTCAGTTTAATGTGCAACTATTCCAAGAATGGTTATTACCACGCTTGAAAGGTAATGCAAAAGCGTTAACCGATAAACAGTTTTATCTGTTTGGGCACTGTACTGAGAAAACGGCTGAACCGACTTCTGCAGGTGATTGGACTAGAATCTTTAATCACTTTGGTAGCCAGTTTAGTGATGTTGCGGTTGGCTGTTGCGGTATGGCAGGGACATTTGGTCACGATGCAGGTAAAGTGGAGCAATCAAAAGCGATTTACAGCTTGAGTTGGGAAGCGGAAATTGCAAAACGTGATCGCAGTGAATGTTTAGCGACAGGCTATTCATGTCGTAGCCAAGTGAAACGCATTGAAGGTGAAGTATTGAAACATCCAGTGCAAGCGTTGTTAGCGATTTTATAAGCTTCTAGCTGCGGGCCACGAGCTTCGAAGTTCGTAACTCGAAGCTATTAGCTCGAATCTCGAAGCCGTTACAAAGGATTAAATATCGATGTCTATTTGGAAAAAAGACAGTTCATTAATACGCCTGAATAAGATAAGCGACAATACAATCATCGCTTTATTAGGTATTGAATATACCCAAATTGGCGATGACTTTATAAAGGCGACAATGCCGGTTGATAGCCGTACTCATCAGCCTCATGGTTTATTACATGGTGGGGCTTCAGTCGTATTGGCAGAAACATTAGGCAGTGTCGCAGGTAACCTTGCGGTGTCAGCGGATAAAGTGTGTGTTGGCCTTGAGGTCAATGCAAATCATCTACGCAGTGTAAAAACAGGCGTAGTCACTGGCATAGCAAAAGCAATTCGATTAGGTCGTACCGTACAGGTATGGCAGATAGAAATACACAATGAAAAAGAGCAATTGGTCTGTACGTCGCGTTTGACGCTGGCTGTAATTGATCGCCCTAAATAACAGAGAAATAATATGATTAAAATTGGTACTTATAACGAACTTAAAATCGTAAAACGCGTAGAGTTTGGTTTATACCTTGATGGCGCAGACGAAGGTGAAATTTTATTACCACGTCGTTACACAACCGATGATATGCAAGTCGGTGACAATGTTAATGTATTTTTATACTTTGACTCAGAAGACCGTTTGATTGCAACAACACAACGTGCAAAAGCTGAAGTTAATAAATTCTCTTCACTTAAAGTGATTGATACCAACCGTGCCGGTGCTTTCCTTGATTGGGGATTGCCAAAAGATTTATTAGTACCGTTTAATCAGCAAAAAATACCGATGAAAGAAGGTTACGGTTACGTTGTTTATATTTACCAAGATGATATTAGCGAGCGCTTAGTTGCCTCTTCAAAGCTAGATCGCTTTTTAGATAACGAACCGGCTGATTACTCTGTGGGTGACAAGGTTGATATTTTAATTGCCGATAAAACAGATTTAGGTTTTAAAGCGATTATTAACGATAAACACTGGGGCGTACTCTTTGAAACCGAAGTATTTGGTGATATGGGTATTGGTAAACAGTGTAAAGGTTACATAAAGCAGATTCGTGAGGATGGTAAATTAGATGTTGGTTTAACTAAAGTCGGTTATGCAAAAGTGGATGCGTTAGCTGAACGTATTTTACAAAGCTTAAAACAGAATCAAGGTTTCTTACCGCTACATGATAAAAGTAAACCTGAGCAAATTGCAAAAATTCTAAAAATGAGTAAAGCAAACTTTAAAAAATCAATTGGTCAATTATACCGCAAACATTTAATCACCATTGAAAATGACGGTATTCGTATCAACGAATAGTCTATTTTTTATAAAAGTGAATGCATTTATTGTTTTATTATAAGCAACAAAATGTTAAATTAGCCTGCAATAAATACATCAAAAATAAAACTTTATACAGTAGGGACACCATGATAAAAAAATGTTTATTTCCAGCTGCAGGTTACGGAACTCGTTTCCTGCCAGCAACTAAGTCTATGCCTAAAGAAATGATGCCTATCGTTAACAAACCACTGATCGAATTTGGTGTTGACGAAGCATTAGAAGCAGGTATGACAGGGATGTGTATTGTTACTGGACGTGGTAAACACTCGTTGATGGATCACTTCGATTTAAACTATGAGCTAGAGCATCAAATCAGCGGTACAGCGAAAGAAGAAAAACTAAACGATATTCGTTCTATCATGGAAAATGCAAAATTTACTTTTATTCGCCAACGCGAAATGAAAGGTCTAGGGCATGCAATTTTAACCGGTAAAGAGCTGATTGGTGATGAACCTTTTGCTGTTATTTTAGCCGATGATATGTGTGTTAAAGATGGCGTTGAAGACGGCGTGCTTAAGCAAATGGTTGCACTTTACAAACAGTTCCGCTGTTCGATTGTTGCAGTTGAAGAAGTACCTGACGAAGAAACGCATAAATACGGTGTTATTAAAGGCGAGATGATCAAAGACGACATCTACCGCGTTGATGACATGGTTGAAAAACCAGAGCCGGGTACTGCACCAAGTAATATGGCAATCATCGGTCGTTATATCTTAACGCCTGATATCTTTGATATTTTAAAAGAGACTCCTCCTGGTAAAGGCGGCGAAATCCAAATTACTGATGCATTATTACAGCAAGCAAAAACAGGCTGTGTATTAGCGTATAAATTTAAAGGTAAACGTTTTGATTGCGGTAGTGTACCGGGTTACATCGAAGCAACTAACTTTGTATACGATAATATCTATAAAGAGTAACGGATAAAGACTCGGGGTCTTATCCAAAGCCTTTATAAAGCGTTATCAATAAAAAATCCCAACGAGTTTGGGATTTTTTATGCCTGATGAATTACTTGAAGAGCAGTATTAAATGAAAGCTGCTGTTACCATTAATAAAACGGCGACAACCCCAAAGACACCACCGAGCTTAAGTCCGAAGCGCTTATCACCATTAATACTGCGCTGGTAATCTTCAAATGAGCTTATATTTCCCCAAGACATTGCTAATACACAGCCTAACAATAAAGCCACATAACCATAAGAGAATATATAGTCACTTGACGCATCAGTGCCTGAATAATAGCTACCAAACATAAAATGTAAATAAGCGATGCCCAGTAACGTACTGAATAACCCTGTGGTTGCTAAAATGTATTTTGTCATGTGTTGAGCCTCTTAATAATGTAGAGGCATATTCTAACAGAGATCATCCTTGGAGAGCGGTAATTCCTAGCGTGATCACATTCATTTATCCTAGGTAATCAAGTTCATAAGGCACATCGTTTTTGGCTTATATTACTCCAGTAGGTTTGCTTCATCATTATTACGTTTAACTCGCTCTTCTATTTC
The DNA here is from genome assembly GCF_002835995.1 of Psychromonas sp. Urea-02u-13. Classification (GTDB taxonomy): domain Bacteria; phylum Pseudomonadota; class Gammaproteobacteria; order Enterobacterales; family Psychromonadaceae; genus Psychromonas. The sequence continues at coordinate 106,867 of NZ_PJBZ01000067.1, forward strand.
TGATTTAACTAATTCACGTAGTTCATAGAGATCTTCAAGCACTATCTCTTTAATATGAATAGAGCCAAATATGCGTTTTTCAATCAAATCTTCTTCAGCGCATTTAGCGTGTGCAATTCCCCGTCTAGCGAGTGAAATAGGTTTGCCTAATTTATCATCTTTATTGAGTACTTCTTGTTTACAGAACATACAGCGCATAGCAATTACTCTCTTTATGAATCAATAAAAAAAGTGTAGCCCTGAAAATAAAAAGGCGCTTGTTAATAAATTAACAAGCGCCTTTTTTAGTGATCAGCTTCTAGCTTCTAGCTTCTAGCTTCTAGCTTCTAGCTTCTAGCTTCTAGCGACTAATGACTGTTAACTAACAGCTTTCTTTTCCCTTACATGATACGTTGGCCTGGTTTTGCGCCATCATCTGGGTTTAAGATGTGAATCTCTTTACCGCCAGGTCCTGCTGCTAATACCATACCTTCCGACAAACCAAACTTCATTTGACGTGCTGCAAGGTTAGCGACCATTACCGTTAACTTACCTTCCAAGTCTTCTGGGTTATAAGCTGATTTGATACCAGCAAAAACAGTACGTGTTTCGCCACCGATATCGAGTGTCAATTTAAGTAGTTTGTTTGCTTTTGGAACATGCTCTGCTTTTACGATAAGCGCAACACGTAAATCTGTTTTAGCAAAGGTATCAAAGTCGATTTCAGGTGCCAGAGGCTCTTTATCAAGCTCTGACTTTGAATCTTCAAGTTCAGCTGCAATTACAGCGGCTTTGGCTGCTTTATCCGCTTCAATGCTGTCTTTTGAGCTTTCTACCATTGCTTCCACTTTTTTAGTGTCGATACGTTGGAACAACGCTTTGAATTTATTGATTTTATGGCCTGATAACGGCGCTTTAATCACTTCCCAGTCTAACGTTTCAGCTAAAAATTCTTCACTGCGTGCTGTTAGTTTTGGCATGATTGGTTTTAAGTAAGTCATTAAAACGCGGAACAGGTTAATACCCATTGAGCAGATCTCTTGAACTTCTAACTCTTTACCTTCAACTTTTGCTAATGCCCAAGGCGCTTTATCATCGATATATTTGTTAGCAAGGTCGGCAAGTGTCATGATTTCACGAATCGCACGTGCAAATTCACGTTTTTCAAATTGCTCAGCAATAGAGTCGCCTGCTTCGATAAACTGTTGGTAAAGCTCAGGCTCTGCAACTGTGATTGATAATTCACCGTCATATTTTTTAGCAATGAAACCAGCAGTACGAGACGCTAAGTTAACCAGTTTATTAACCACATCGGTATTAACACGCTGCGTGAAGTCTTCAAGGTTAAGATCTAAATCAGAAACGCGTGAAGTTAGTTTAGCAGCGTAATAATAACGTAAACATTCTGGGTCTAAGTTCTCTAGGTAAGTACTTGCTTTGATGAACGTGCCTTTTGATTTAGACATTTTCTCACCGTTCACGTTTACATAACCATGAACATGCACACCCGTTGGTTTACGGAAACCCGCACCTTCTAAGATTGCAGGCCAAAATAAACCGTGAAAGTTGATAATGTCTTTACCAATGAAGTGATGAAGCTCAGCTGTACTGTCTGCTTTCCAGTATTCATCAAAATTTAAACCTTCAGTACGATCACAAAGATTTTTAAAGCTACCCATGTAACCAATTGGCGCATCCATCCATACATAGAAGAATTTACCTGGCGCATCTGGGATTTCAAAACCAAAGTAGGGTGCATCACGGGTGATATCCCATGCTTTCAAACCACTTTCAAACCATTCACTTAATTTATTAGCAACTTCACTTTGTAATGGACCAGATTTAGTCCATTCCACTAACATCTCTTGAAACTGTGCAGCATCAAAGAAGAGGTTTTCAGTATCTTTCATCACAGGCGTTGCATCAGAAACAACTGATTTAGGATTAATCATGTCGATAGGGCTATATGTTGCACCACAGGCATCACAGTTATCGCCGTATTGGTCTTCTGCTTTACATTTAGGGCAAGTGCCTTTTACAAAGCGGTCCGCTAAAAACATCTCTTTTTCAGGATCATATAGGCGAGAAACCACTTTTTTAGTGATGTAGCCTTTATCGCGTAATGCTAAATAGACTTGTGAAGAAAGAGCTTTGTTCTCTTCTGAATGTGTTGAATGGTAATTATCAAAACTGATATCAAAACCTTCAAAATCTTTTTCATGATCGGATTGAACACCTGCAATTAGTTCTTCTGGTGTAATACCCATTTCTTGAGCTTTAAGCATAATCGCGGTGCCGTGTGCATCATCTGCACAAACAAAATGGACATTGTTACCACGTAAACGTTGAAAACGTACCCAAATATCTGCTTGTACATGCTCTAGCATGTGCCCTAAATGAATCGGGCCGTTTGCGTAAGGCAGGGCACAGGTAACAAGGATTTTACGATCTTGGTTTGCCATTTTATGGTTATTCCTATTTATCAGTAATTTGTTTTTTAAGGGCGTAATTCTACCCAATTCATCAACTAAAGCCCACTCTTAAATTAGGGGTGAAAAATGGTTTGTTTTTGTTAAACTGATCTTCTGCTATTTCTCCCTTTAGGATTGTTATGTTATTTAAAAGAACCAGTCAGTTGGACAAAATTATTAGCTTGCTTAGTGAGTCTGATAACAAGCAATTACTTAAAAAATTACAGCAGGAACAGCGTATTGATTTTGATGAAGACGCATGTTCTTTAACCCTTAATCTGCCTTTTTATGCTCCTCAGTGGTTAAGTAAATTACAACAAACTAATGCGACTAAAATACAAAAAATGTTAGGCAAACCACTCAACTGGCAAGTAAACAATGATGTTATTGCATTACAAAGTAGCAGTAATAAAACTGCCCTTAATCAAATCAAAAACATTATTGTGGTGGCATCCGGTAAAGGCGGTGTTGGTAAATCTACGGTGAGTGTAAACCTGGCATTAGCATTGGCTAAAAATGGCGCTAAAGTCGGCATGTTAGATGCTGATATTTACGGTCCTTCTATTCCCACATTACTGGGTGCTAAGAATGAAAAACCAAGCAGTGCAGATGGGAAATTAATGTTACCGATTGAAGCACATGGCATCGTCTGTAATAGCATTGGTTTTTTAGTCGCCGAAGAAGATGCGATGATTTGGCGTGGGCCAATGGCCAGTAAAGCCTTGCAACAAGTCTTAAATGAAACTGCTTGGCCTGAATTGGATTATTTAATCGTGGATATGCCGCCTGGGACAGGGGATATTCAACTGACTATGTCACAACATGTACCCGTTAGTAGTGCGGTTATTGTGACAACTCCTCAAGATGTTGCGCTGATTGATGCCAAAAAAGGGGTCACTATGTTCAATAAAGTTGAAACACATATTTCGGGCATTGTTGAAAATATGAGTTTGTTTACTTGTTCTAACTGTGGTCATGAAGAAGCTATTTTTGGAACAGGAGGCGGTGAAAAATTAGCGGCACAGTTTAAATTACCTTTTCTGGGCAGATTGCCATTACATATTGATTATCGTCAAGACAGCGACGAAGGCAATCCTACAGTGAGCAAAGGAGAGAAGGCAACGTTAATCAACCCTTATCTTGCCTTGGCGGAAACGTTAGCGATTAATCTCTATCGCGACTTACAACCAGCAAGCCAACAAATCAATATAACCGAAGTTAAATAACAGCTTTCAGCTTTCAGTAAATTCAGTCTTTCTTAATCTTCGGATAGGAAACAAGGTGTTTCTGATAGCTGATAGCTGATAGCTGACAGCTAATAACTGACGGCTTCTTCTTTTACTTAAAGAGTATATATAATGGCAACTATCAAGTTTTCAAGAGATCAAAAAACAAGAATCGTGAGTGATATTCAACGCTATTTTGATAAAGAGTTAGATCAAGAGATCGGCGATTTTGATGCGGAGTTTTTGCTAGACTTCTTCAGCGAAAAAGTCGGTGGTGTTTATTACAATCAGGGGCTTAACGATGCTCGGCGCCTATTAGATGACAAGCTGGACACGATCACTGAGTCATTTTATGAGCTTGAGAAGGTCACTGACTTTGATTAGTTATTTAGTTGGTTGATCTTTTATTAATATTACTTGTAGAATAAGCCATTACCTTGTTAATTGACGAATTTTATAATGAAACACCTTGATTTAAAGACACTTACCGAAAATTTGGAACGTACTTTTATTGTTGCCACTGGGCTGGGCTTTCTGATTATCTTTTTCATTAAGATAAGTTTTTTAGATTCTATTTCTATTTTTGTTTATATAAGTTGGGCATTACTGTGCATCTTACTTTATGCACTTTCTAGGCATTTGAAGCTTAAAGAAAATGATGGTTTTGACTTTTACAAGGTAGCGGAGCCTATTGGTCGACAGGAGCGACGTAAAAAGCAAAATATAGAAGAGCGTGTCGCCATTCATATTGGGGAAGAGGGTCTTGACCCGATGATTCTTTTCAATGAGGAAAAGACAGGGGTTGCTTGTATATTAACCTTGACCGCGCTTAAACCGACTCATAAAATTTCGCGTTATTTGACAGAATTGGCTATTCAGGCAGAACAACAAGGTCAGCCCATTGCCGGGCAAACATTGTTTACTATGAGTTTCGAACAACAGTCAGGTTATTTTCGGTTAACGGAGGACGGGACAAATACTCTAGTAGAGTTTGCTTTTCCTGAGAGTCAGGGGCCTTTATATGATCAAGTCTCTCAGGTGATTTATCTGCTACTTGAGGCGAATCCGCTGGTTATGGTGACTAAAACTGATGTGACTAATTTTCAAGCGATGCAAAAGTTTTACCGTTACGTACAACGTCTAAACGATTCGAATAACCGTTGTGTTGAATATATTTCTTATTGCCAAGGCACATTAAAAATCTGTAATTCTTCTTATGTGGAATTATATGACTGCACATTACAAAGCACACTCACCTCATGGATCAATCAAGATGGTTTAATTCGCACTGACAACGTGGATGCTGAGCTATCAAATGACAACGTGTTACATTTGATGGATATCGAGTTGCCTTATCCTGAATGCCGTTTGGTCAATATAGAAATTGTAAAAGTCGCCAACCCTATGATAGCGGTTAAGCTTTATTTAACATTAACAGAGCTGAAAGAAGGGCAACTAACGGATAATATCAGCGGTTTAACGTTATTGATGAAAGACAGCAGTATTGCGATTAAACGCGATGAACAGTTCGATGACGAGCTTATTTCAGTCGCAGAGTATTTTGAGCAAAAAAGTTATCCAAAGTTTTAAGTGAAGAAGCTATCAGCCTTTAGCTGTTAGCTTTCAGTAAGGTCAAAACATAAAGTCAAAAGCAATTAACCACGAAGGCACGAAGAACACGAAGGTAAGACCCACATAAACCTTTATTCATATTTCCTTCGTGTCCTCTGTGTCGCACAGCTGCTTCGTGGTGAGCTTTCTTATCAGTCGAACAAAAAAATGTGAATAAAAAGCCCAAGCAAATAAAATCTGCTTGGGCTTTTTCGTTTTATGTATTAGCTTTCAGCCTTCCTGCTTTCTAGCTTTGGCTCTCGTCATCCAATAAAATAGGTTTCTCGTTGGGTGCTTTTGCTGCTTCGCGCATTTTTTGCATCATGGCATAGAAAATAGGTACTAGTACCGTTGCTAAGATGACTGAAGCAATCATGCCTCCTAATACCGCATAACCTAGCGATTTACGACTTTCAGCACCTGCGCCTGTGGCAAGCACCAAGGGAATAACACCTAATACAAATGAAAGACCGGTCATTAGTACGGCGCGAAAACGTAATCTTCCCGCTTCAACAGCTGCTTCAAGTGTTGGTTTTCCACCTTCACGTAACTCTTTGGCAAACTCCACGATTAAAATCGCACTTTTACTGGCCAATCCAATTAACAGTACCAGTCCAATTTGAGCATATAGATTAAGCTCAACACCCATAATATTAAGGTAAATAAAGGCGCCAAACATCGCTAACGGTACCGATAGCATCACCGCGAGTGGAATTGTCCAACTTTCATATTGTGCGACTAAGAACAAGTAAGTAAACAGGAACGCCAGTGCAAAAATGAAAGGCGCTAAGTTACCCGCTTGTAGTTCTTGAAAGGTTTGTCCTGTCCATTCATAGCTGTAACCCGATGGCAACGTGTTTACCGCGCGCTCTACGGCAGCAATCGCCTCACCGGTACTGTAACCTGGCGCAGGGAAAATATTAATATCCGTTGAGCTAAACAGGTTATATTGTTTAACTGATTCAGGGCCAAGAATAGGCGTGATTTCCACTAAGGTACTTAGCGGCACCATTTCATTATTCTTAGTGCGCACATAGAAACTGTTAATGTCTTTTTCGCTATTCCTAAACTCATTATCAGCTTGAACCATCACGTTAAACACTTTACCAAAACGGTTAAAGTCATTGACGTAATAACCGCCTAATTGTGTTTGTAAGGTATTAAAAATAACCGACAACTCAATGCCTAAATCTTTGGCTTTTTGACGGTTAATATCCACATACATTTGTGGCACATTAGAGCGGAAGTTACTAAATGAGAACGCCACTTCAGGTAAGCTATTAAGAGAAAGAATAAACGATCCCATCACTTGTGAAAGCTGTTCAGGGCTTCGACCTTGGCTATCTTGTAATACAAAAGAGAGACCACTGGTCGAGCCAAGTCCTGGAATTGAGGGTAGGGCAAAGGCCATCACTTTTGCACTCGGCATGGTATTAAACTTAGCTTGTAAGCGTGCAATGATTTGCATCTGATGCATGCTTTTTTCGCTACGTTCGTCCCAGTTATCAAGTGTGATAATCAATAAACCACCGTTTGAAGCGACGGAGCCGGTCATAATACTAAAACCACTCACGTGAATAACGTCGGCAACACCGGGCTCATTACGGGCCATCGTCACCAGCTCATCCATCACTTTTTCAGTACGGTTTAATGATGCGCCATCGGGTAACTGAATATCTACCATGAATGATTTTTTATCTTCAAGCGGAATAAAACCAGAAGGTGTATTACCGGCAAGCATTAATAACGCGCCCATCAAAATCGCAAAACCAATGCCCACTAATAATAAGCGACGGACTAATAAACTCACTAGCGCGGTATAACGCTCAGTTAACTTGTTAAAAAACTTATTAAACTGAAAATGAAACCCTTTAGTGTGTTTTTTAGGTTTACGTAAAACGGTTGCAGCTAATGCAGGGCTTAATGTCAGCGCATTCACAGAGGAGATAAGTACAGCAATACAGATGGTAATAGAGAATTGTGCGTACATTTGACCGGTTATGCCGGGCATGACGGCTGTGGGTGCAAATACCGCTAATAATACTAAGGTGGTCGCAATAATAGGACCTGTTACCTCTTTCATCGCTTTTTCAGTGGCTTCAACAGGGGTTAACCCTTCATCTTCCATCAAACGAGTTACATTTTCGATCACCACAATCGCATCATCCACCACGATACCGATGGCGAGCACCAGTGCAAATAGTGAGATAGTATTAATGCTCATGCCAATCGCGAGCATAAAGGCAAAGGTACCAATCAGCGAGACGGGTATTGCAATAGCAGGGATCAGGGTTGAACGTACATCTTGTAAGAAAAGGTAAACGATGAAGATAACCAGCACAATAGCAACTAACAAGGTTTCAATTACCTCGCCAATCGATGCACTCACTGATTCTGTGGTGTCGTAAGCCACGACACTTTCTATATCGGTTGGGTAGTTTTGAGATAACTTTTTAAGGTCTTCTTTAATGGCCTTAGCGACATCAAGCGCGTTTGCACCGGGTGACTGGTAGACTGCAATAATAGCGGAGGGTTTTTGGTTAAATTTACCCTCTGCATCATAACTGCTTGAACCTAATTCTAAACGTGCAACGGCATTCAAATACACTTTAGAGCCATCAGGATTTGCTCGGATCATTATTTCAGAAAATTCTTCTGTGGTTTGAAAACGACCTTTAGTTTGTAGGGTATATTGGAAACGTTGATCTTTTGATGAAGGTGATGCACCAACACGACCCGCCGCTACTTGAATGTTTTGCTCACGTATTGAGGCAATAACATCTTCTGTGGTGACATTGAGGTTGGCCATTTTATTAGGATCAAGCCAGATACGCATTGCGTAATCCATTGCACCAATAATTTGCACATCTGAAACACCCGTTTGACGTGCGAGTGAATCTTTAATGTTGATGTTGGCATAATTACTTAAAAATAGAGAATCAAAGGTTTCATTGGGTGAGTTTAAATTCACCACTAAAAGCATATTTGGCGATTTCTTATTAACTGAAACGCCTGACTGTTGCACTTCTGCTGGTAATTTAGACATGACCTTAGTGACACGATTTTGCACATTAACCTGTGCCATATCGGCATCGGTGCCTACTGCAAAGGTAATGCTTAACGAATAACTACCATCATTTGCACTACTTGAAGACATATATAACATATCTTCTACGCCGTTAACCGATGACTCAATCGCTTGAGCAACGGTGGATTTTACAGTTTCAGCGTTGGCACCTCGATAGCTGGTGGTCACACTCACCTGTGGTGGCGCAATTTCTGGAAACTCTGCGACGGATAACATCGGAATCGATAATAGGCCGGCGAGTGTTAATACAATTGAGATAACAAAAGCGAACTTGGGGCGATGAATAAAGAATTTACTGATCATAGTGCTAACCTACTTTTTAGTTTGCGAAGTAAAAGGTGTTTCAGTTTGCTCTGTTGTATCAACCACAATACCCACGCGTACTTTTTGTAAACCTTCAACGACTATTTTTTCTCCAATCTCTAATCCTTTTAATACTTCCCAGCGTACATCGTAACGGCTGCCTAATGTCACCATGCGTTTTTCAATTTTACTTTCACTATTAACCACTAAAACAAAACGCCCTTGCTGCTCTTCTTGTACTGAAGATTGTGAAATCAGGATGACACTATCTTCATCGGGTAGTGAGATTGATAAACTTGTATATTGCCCTGGTAATAACAACGCATCAGGGTTATCAAAAATCGCTCTAATGGCTAATGTACCTGTGCTTTGGTCGATGCGGTTATCAACAAAGTCAATTTTACCAATGTGCTCATAGTTAAGCGTTTCACTTAAAGCGATGGTAACAGTTAGATCATCTGTTCCGATTTGCGCGCCATTGCTAAACGCGTTACGTGATTTACTTAAGGTTTTTTCTGCCACTTGAAAGTTAGCCCAGATAGGGTCAAGTTGTACTAAGGTCGCAAGCTCTAGGTTATTAGCCGTGATTAAATCACCGGTGCTGACTGCGGAGCGGCTTATTCTGCCTGAGATAGGCGCCATAATTTTAGTGTATGAAAGGTCAAGTAATGCGGTTTCAAGCGCTGCTTGTTTAATAGCAACATCGGCTTCGGTTTGATTCATGCTTGCCGTTAACTCATCAATATCCATTTCAGACATCGCACCCGTTTTACTCAGTTTTTTACCACGTTGCCAGCGATTAGTGGCAATTTTCAAGGCAGATTGAGCATGTTTTAAAGACGCTTTTTGTTGGTTAACCGTTGTTTGGTAAGGAGAAGCATCAATTTCAAATAACAAGGTTCCTTTTTCTACGTCATCGCCACCGGTGAAGTGACGTTTTAGTAAAACACCTTCAACCTGAGAACGTATGGACACATCTTCAGTTGCTTCTGTACGTCCAATGAAACTAATTTGTGGGCGAATTTGTGTTTCTTTAATGGTTTCAATGACAACGTGAGGGGTTGGTGACGCTTTTTTTACTACATTCGTATCATTACAAGCAGTAAGAGAAAGCAATAATAGAGGGATAATCACGCATGTACGTCGTATAGAAAATATGTTCATTGGAAGCCTTTTTGCAAAAATTTGTCTGTTAGGTTACATCTTATTAAACAAGTTCAATGAATGCGAATGATTAATGCTTTTCTTTATGTTGTTGTGATGATAGAGGCGAGCCATTAGCTGTCAGCCCCAGTTTAACAATAAACTGAAAAGTGTTTAGCGTTATGAAGATAAAGCGAGCTTAGGTTTTGAATTTACTGATGACTGACAGCTAACCGCTGAAAGCTTTGATAACTGTATTTGAATGGTGGAGCTATGCGGGATCGAGCTGAATTATCTACTTCAGTGTGAAAATAATGATATTTAGTTTTAAATATTTGAATGGTGGAGCTATGCGGGATCGAACCGCAGACCTCTTCACTGCCAGCGAAGCGCTCTCCCAGCTGAGCTATAGCCCCATATCATGGGTATTAATGGAAATACTGGAGGTAGTATATAAATACCAAAGCAAAGTATATTCACCTCAGTATTTATTGTCAATTCAAAGTGTTAGTGATTTTTAACCGAATGCAAAAAACACATAAAAGTCCAAACAAACAAATCACCGCCTTCGTGGTAAAAAGCTTTTGACTTTATGTTTTGACCTTACTGAAAGCTGACCGCTAATTACTGACAGCTGACAAAAATCACCACGAAGCCGCTGCGCTACACAGAGAACACGAAGAAAACATTAATAAAGGTTTGCTTTACCTTCGTGCCTTCGTGGTTAAACGCTTTTGACTTTAGGTTTTGACCTTACTGAAAGCTAACAGCTAAAAACTGATAGCTTCTTTTATTGGTTCGCTTCACGTGCCGCAATAAACTCAAGTGCACGAGAAATACGTGGGATGCTGCGTTCTTTACCAATTAAACGTAATGTCACGTCTAATGATGGAGATTGGCCTGCACCCGTAATAGCAACACGTAATGGCATACCGACTTTACCCATACCCACTTCAAGTTCATCAGCAGTGTCTTGGATGATTTGTTGTAGTGTTTCATCAGTCCAGTCTTCACATGCTTGCAGTTTAGTTTGCACTAAAACTAAGGCTTCTTTAGCCACTGGGCGAAGATGCTTTTTCGCTGCATTTGCATCAAAAGCTTCATATTCTTCATAGAAGTAACGGCTTGAGCTTGCTAGCTCAACTAATGTTTTCACTTTTTCAGAAAGTGCTGTAATCACTTCTGTTAATGCAGGGCCATTAGTCATATCAATCTTTTGCTCATCCATATGCCACTGTAAGTAACCAGCAACGTATTCAGGCTCAGATGTTTTGATGTAATGGTTGTTTAACCACAATAGTTTGTCAGTGTTAAAGGCAGAAGCAGATTTACTCACGTTCGTTAAGCTAAATAGCTCAATCATCTCTTCTTCTGAAAAGATCTCTTGATCGCCATTTGACCAACCTAAACGTACTAAGTAGTTATTTAATGCGTTTGGTAAAAAACCTTCATCGCGGTATTGCATAACAGAAACAGCACCGTGGCGTTTCGATAACTTAGCGCCGTCGTCACCTAAGATCATTGCACAATGTGCGAATGTTGGAACAGGTGCGCCTAATGCGTTATAGATGTTGATTTGACGAGGCGTATTATTGATATGATCTTCACCACGTACTACGTGTGTAATGCCCATATCCCAGTCATCAACCACAACACAGAAGTTGTATGTTGGTGCGCCATCTGTACGGCGAATGATCAGATCATCTAACTGGCTATTGGCAATTTCAATGTCGCCACGAATGTCATCTTTAAAAACAACCGTGCCTTCTTTAGGATTACGGAAACGAATAACACAAGGCTCACCGTCAGTTGCTGCTTCATTAACTGCAACAATTTTAGGATGGTTTGCATCGTAACGTGCCATCTCTTTATTCGCTTCTTGCTCTGCGCGAATTTCATCAAGCAAATCTTTTGGCGCGTAACATTTATAAGCTTTATCTTCAGCTAACAGTTTTTCAACCATTTCGTTGTAACGATCAAAACGTTTTGTTTGGTAATAAGGACCTTCATCCCAATCAAGACCTAACCAACTCATGCCCTCTAAAATGGCATCAACCGCTTCTTGAGTCGAACGTTCAACATCAGTATCTTCAATACGTAATACAAATTGTCCGCCTTGGCTTTTTGCATATAACCAAGAGTAAAGTGCAGTACGTGCACCACCAACGTGTAAAAAGCCTGTTGGGCTTGGGGCAAAACGAGTCTTAACAGTCATTTGGAAGTTCCTATAGATAAGCAGTTGGAAAATAAAAATGCATTTTAACCAATACCCATACCAATACCAATGCATTACATTAATTATTTGTGTTTATTATTAGGCGCCATTTATATTTGGGTAATTTAATACGTGTCATTACCCACGTAATCACCATTCTTTGATAACGCCGATTTAGCGACTTGAGCTGTTGGTATGCTTGTGTATCCTTGATCGCAAAATATTACATTACAGGGTGTATCGTATTGCGGTTTTCATCTAAAGTGTTGATTTTAAACTAAACTGTCATTTCCCCTTATAACTTTTTACTTGCTAATTAGCCTGCGTAATCACAAATACTTCTATGTTATAGCATTCTAACCTCAATAAAGGGGCGTCACCTTATTAACTAATTTACGTGACTAAGGCATAATTATTATCAACTACATCATGTATAGCGAAGGAAAGTTATGAACAAAAATAGATTAACTCATCTAAAAGCCTTGGAGGCTGAGTCAATACAAATTATGCGCGAAGTTGCTGCAGAATTTGATAATCCAGTAATGCTTTATTCAGTGGGCAAAGACTCTTCAGTGCTTTTGCATTTAGCACGTAAAGCATTCTACCCAGGTAAAATTCCTTTTCCGTTGATGCATGTTGATACTAACTGGAAGTTCAAAGAGATGATTGAGTTCCGCGATAAAGTAGCGGAAAAATATGACTTTGAATTACTTGTTCATAAAAATCCTGAAGGTATCGCAATGGGCATGGGACCGTTTACACACGGCTCAGCAAAACATACTGATGTAATGAAAACACAAGGCCTAAAACAAGCCTTAGACAAGCATGGTTTTGATGCTGCATTTGGTGGCGCTCGTCGTGATGAAGAGAAATCACGCGCTAAAGAACGTGTTTATTCATTCCGTGATAAGAAGCACCGTTGGGATCCTAAAAACCAACGTCCTGAGCTTTGGAATATCTACAATTCAAAAGTAGATCGTGGTGAAAGTATTCGTGTATTTCCACTGTCTAACTGGACTGAACTTGATATCTGGCAGTACATCTACCAAGAAGATATCGAAATGGTGCCACTGTATTTTGCAGAAGAGCGTCCGGTTGTTGAGCGTGATGGTTCTTTAATCATGGTTGATGATGAACGTATGCCACTTGAAGAAGGTGAAGTACCACAAATGAAAAGTGTACGTTTCCGTACATTAGGTTGTTACCCACTAACGGGTGCAATTGAATCAACAGCAAAAACATTGCCTGAGATTATTCAAGAAATGTTATTAACGACGACATCTGAACGTCAAGGCCGCGTAATCGATAACGATTCTGCTGGCTCGATGGAAAAGAAAAAGATGGAAGGTTATTTCTAAGCGGAGCTTAGGAAAGAAGCTATCAGCTTTCGGCTATCAGCTATCAGTACTGCAGCTTATCGAGAACTCTTATGAATTTTGAAAAGTTAGAAGTATGGAAAAGGTCTGCACGTTTATCTGCAGAGTTGTATAAAGCAACTGCAGATTTACGGGATTATGGTTTTAGAGACCAGCTGACTCGCTCTGGTTTATCAGTGCCGAGTAATATTGCGGAAGGTATGACACGAACTAGTACTAAAGAAAAAATACGTTTTTTGGATATTGCTCGCTCATCGTTAGCGGAAGCAAGAACGCAAATCTATATCGGTATTGATATTGGTTACTTACCCTCGATTGAAGGTAAGGCTTGGTTAGAAGAAACGCATCATATTTCAATGATGCTGACAGGTTTAATCAAAACAATAGCGGTTAACGAATAGTTTTTTCTGACAGCCGACAGCTAATAGCTGAAGGCTAACTGTTTAAAGGAATTTAAAATGTCGAACGAACAAAGTTTATTAGCGACGGATATCGAAGGATACCTACGCGCACACGAAAACAAAGATATGATGCGTTTTATCACTTGTGGTAGCGTAGACGATGGTAAATCAACACTGATTGGCCGCCTGTTATACGATAGCAAAATGATTTTTGAAGATCACATGGCAGCTATCGAGAAAGACTCAAAGAAATTCAATACAACAGATAACTCATTTGATTTAGCGTTATTAGTTGATGGTCTGCAATCTGAACGTGAGCAGGGTATTACGATTGATGTTGCTTACCGTTACTTTGCTACTGAAAAACGTAAGTTTATCATTGCCGATACACCTGGGCATGAGCAATATACACGTAACATGGCAACCGGTGCTTCTACTTGTGACTTAGCGATTATTTTGATTGATGCGCGTCACGGTGTTCAAGTGCAAACTCGTCGCCACTCTTACATTTGTTCTCTGTTAGGTATTAAGCACGTTGTTATCGCTGTGAATAAAATGGATGCGGTTGATTACGACCAAGACGTTTACAAAAAAATTAAAGCGGATTACCGTGAATTTGCAAAACAGCTAAACATTGCTGATGTTCGTTTTGTGCCAATCTCAGCATTAAAAGGCGACAACGTAGTAAACCAAAGTGAAAACATGCCTTGGTACCCAGGCTCTCCGTTAATGCGTTTGTTAGATACCGTGCAAATCAATAATGATACTAACGAGCAGTTTCGTTTAGGCGTGCAATACGTAAATCGTCCTAACTTAAATTTCCGTGGTTTTGCAGGTACGATTGCATCGGGTGAGATTCGCGTTGGTGATACGATTGAAGCATTACCGTCTGGTAAGCAAAGTAAAGTAAAAGAGATTGTTACCTTTGATGGCAATATCGAATCTGCATTTGAAGGCATGGCAATTACGCTAACGCTTGAAGATGAAATCGATATCAGCCGTGGCGATATGATTGTTCGTCCACATGAAAAACCAGAATCAAGCAAAAACTTTGTTGCTGATGTGGTTTGGATGGATGAAAAAGCATTACATGTTGACCGTGAATACATCGTTAAAGTCGGTACTAACTCGACAGTCGGTTCTGTGGTTGCTATCAACTCTAAAACTGATGTAAATACGATGGAGCAAACTGCAGCAAGCCAACTTGATTTGAATGAGATTGGTAACTGTAACTTTGAAGTTGCTGAAGAAGTGCAGTTCGATGCTTACAATGAAAACCGTGCAACCGGTGCATTCATTGTTATTGACCGATTAACTAATGCAACAGTAGGCGCGGGTATGATTCGTGGTTCTATTGAAGCTGTTAAAAAAGAACAAGAGCATGCTTACAGCGCGTTCGAAGTTGAATTTAACACATTAGTTCGCAAGCATTTCCCGCACTGGGAAGCAAAAGATATCCTTAAAGGATAATTGCTAAAAAGCTATCAGCTGTCGGCTTCAAGCTGTCAGCTGACGGCTGTTAGCTGATGGCTTATTTATGACTCTTCAATCTTATTTTGTACTTGCTGTTTTCCTCTCTACCATTGTCGGTTTAATCAAATTTCAACAGCGCCCAAGCCTGGTATTTGGTATTGCGTTATTGGTTTTGTTTGCCACGCAAATGGTCTCTACTGAGCAAGTAATTAAAAGCATCTCCAATCAAGGTTTACTCACATTAATCATATTAATGTTATGTTCAATTGCGTTAGAAAAAACACGCTTATTACGCCTTGTTGCTATGAAGGTGATCAAACCCAGTTATAAAAGTACTTGGACCCGTTTATTTGGTTTTACCGTACTTTCTTCTGCGCTGCTGAATAACACGGCGGTTGTCTCAACGATGTTAGCGCCGATACGTAATAATCCGCATCATCCTGCGAGTAAGCTATTAATCCCACTCTCCTACGCGGCTATTTTAGGCGGCACGTTAACCCTAGTGGGCACATCTACGAATTTAATCGTCAACAGTTTAGTGTTAGATGCTAATTTACCCTCTCTGGGTTTTTTTGACTTTACCTTGGTCGGCCTGTGTTTAGTGGTTGTCTGCGGCATTACACTATGCTTATTTAGCCATTTATTACCCAGTCGTGATATGGATTACGTAACCGCAGAATCCTATTTTATTGAAACAAAAATTAGTCCAGAATCGAGTTTAGTGGGCAAAACCGTTGAGCAGAATGGTTTACGCCATCTGCAATCACTGTTTCTCGTTGAAATTATGCGTGGTGACTGTTTGTTACGCGCAGTGGCGCCAACAGAAGTCATACAAGCAAACGATAAGCTTATCTTTAGTGGCGATATTTCAAAAGTGAGCCAGCTATACCTATTTGATGGACTGTCTATTTTTGCCGAAAGCAGTGGTTTGTCGATGGATAACTTACGTGAAGTGGTTGTGCGTCCTGAAAGTGTATTAACCGGAAAAACCCTTAAGTCCGTCGGTTTTCGTTCATTGTTTGATGCGGCGGTTGTCGCAGTTAAACGAGACGGTGAAAAAGTATCCGGTAAAATTGGTCGATTAAAAATACAGCCTGGTGATTTTTTAGTATTAGCGGTGGGTGAAGATTTTAAATCGCGCCGTAATATTCGTAAAAACTTTATTCTGCTGTCTGACGTCGAATTAGATTCGCGTTTATCGGGTAAAAAAGAATGGATAGCCGTATTAGGGTTCTTAGCTGCTATTGTGCTGGCGGCCGTTGGATTGATTCCACTGTTTAAATCGGTGGTGTTATTGCTTGGTGTCTTGCTACTAACTGGTTGTTTTAGCCCTAATGAATTATTACGCCGTTTTCCTATCGACATTTGGATCATTATCTCTTCTGCAATAGGCCTTTCATATGCGTTGCAAAATAGCGGTGTTATTGATTCCTTTAATTTATTGATCAGTGAAAACAGTGATGCATTTAGCCCGTTATTCGCGTTAATTGCGGTTTATATTGTCACTTGGTTACTCACTGAATTAGTGACTAATAACGCAGCTGCCGCGTTAGTGTTTCCTATCGCTTATGGATTAGCGACTAGCCTTGATGCAAACCCCACTGCGTTTATTATGGCGGTTGCTTTTGGCGCGAGCGCAAGTTTCATTAGCCCTTATGGATACCAAACTAATTTAATGGTGTTTAATGCAGGGCAATATAAGTTAAATGATTTTATTAAAATTGGTGTTCCTGTCAGTATTGCTTATAGCCTTACCGCAGTGACCATGATTATCGTTGTTTTTGGATTATAAGAATAAAGAAGCTGTCAGCGGTTAGCTTTCAGCTGTCAGAATACGGTTCCTGCGCAGTAGTTTTGAATGAATGTTTTAACTGAAAGCTGATGGCTGATAGCCGACAGCTATTATATTTTAACTGAAAGCTAATGGCCGATAGCCGATAGCTATATTAAGAGAATATTATGACTACTCCTTACGTAGAAAAAGAAGTTGATGGTGATAAATCATCAGATGTTGTTTGGCATCAAGCCAGTGTGTCACATGATGACCATGTTAAATTAAATGGCCATAAACCAGCGGTACTTTGGTTTACGGGATTAAGTGGCTCAGGTAAATCAACGGTCGCTAATGCCGTTGATCTGATGTTGCATCAACTTAATGCTAAAACCTATGTGTTAGATGGTGATAATGTGCGTCACGGATTAAATGGTGATCTAGGATTTTCTGATGTCGACAGAGTTGAAAACATTCGCCGTATTGGTGAAGTGTCTAAGTTATTTGTTGATGCCGGTTTGTTAGTGTCTACGGCATTTATCTCTCCTTTTATTGCTGATCGTGAAATGGTACGAGAACAATTACAAGCAGGGCAGTTTGTTGAAGTGTTTGTTGATACACCAATAGAGGTGTGTGAGTCTCGTGACCCTAAAGGTTTATACAAAAAAGCACGAGCTGGTGAAATCAAAAACTTTACCGGTATTGATTCTGCTTATGAACTACCTGTTAACCCAGAAGTGCACGTTGAAACGGCTAATAAATCAATTGAAGCCTGTGCTGCACAAGTGGTTAGCTATCTGCAAGCGAATGGTTACCTTTAAAGATAAAGAAGCTGTCAGTTATTAGCTTTCAGCTGTCAGCAAAGTCAAAACCTATAAACCTCAGTGATTCCCGCAGTGTTTTAGCGGGAATCACTGAGTGTTAAACGGCAAGGCAACAAATCAGCTCCTCGATAAAAGGCAAAATAAGCTGTTAGTTATTCACTTTCAGCTGTCAGTAAAGTCAAAATCTATAAACCTCCGTCATTCCCGCAGTGTTTTAGCGGGAATCCCAGTGTTAGTTTCGGTGTTTTATTTATAAACAAGCCTCCAACATATATACCCGTCATTCCCGAGTTTTTTTGTCGGGAATCTCAGGGTGTTAAACGGCAAGGCATAAATCAGATCCTCGATAAAAGCCTTCGAGGATGACGGCTATTGTGTCCGTGATGAAGAAGGTGGTGTCCGTCATTCCCGTATTGTTTTAGCGGAAATCTCAGTATAGCTAAACTTAGAATTAAGGTTTTTATGAATTACGATGTTTTTAATGGTGATGCAGATGGCATCATCGCACTGTTACAGTTACGTCTTGCAAACCCTCTCGAAAGCCAATTAGTCACGGGTGTTAAACGTGATATTAAGTTACTGCAAAATATCGATGTTAATGCGGGTGATACTTTGACTGTTTTAGATATCTCAATGGAAAAAAATATTGATGGCTTAAATAGTGCGTTAGAGAAGGGCGCTTCTGTTTTTTATGCCGATCATCATCGTTGTGGTGAAATTCCTGAGCATGAAAAGCTTGATGCGAATATCGATTTAGATGCCAATACCTGTACCGGGTTAATCATTGATAAGCTACTAGACGGAAAATTTCATGCGTGGGCAATTACGGCTGCTTATGGTGATAACTTAATTGCTAAAGCGGATGATCTTTGTCTACAGGCTGGTTATTCAGTAGAGCAAGCTGAGCAGTTGAAAGAGTTAGGCACACTGATTAATTATAATGGCTACGGGGCAACGGTTGCAGATCTTCATTTTGATCCTGCTACATTATATCAAGCCTTATTAGCTTATCCTTCACCCTTTGACTTGCTTAAGGATTTGAATTCTCCCTTTTATAAGTTACAAAAAGCTTATGGAGAAGATATAGCGAAAGCGTTGGCGGTGCCCTCCACACATCAAAGTGCATTATTATCAATATTCGAATTACCCGATGAAACATGGTCACGTCGCATTAGTGGTGTTTATGGAAACCTATTAGCAAATCAAAATCCTGACTCAGCACATGCGGTATTAACTAAAAATAAAGATGAGAGTTACCTTGTTTCATTAAGGGCACCATTAAATAATAAACAGGGTGCAGGGGATATTTGCAGTAAATTTGCAACGGGTGGCGGTCGCGCGGCCGCTGCGGGTATTAATGCGCTTAATCATGATGCATTAAATACGTTTATTGAGTTAATTGAACAGCATTACAGGCATTAATTTATCGTTATCACCTTATTTGTCACTGTATATATTGGCCTGTCACTAAAATAATTAAAACAGACCAATATATCAATAGGATAAATACCGATAAAATATTCGTCTAGCGGTGTTGTTCTGCTTAATCACTGACCTTTCTGCAGTCATTATAAGCATGTTGCTTAAGAGTTAGGCAGTCAAAAAAAGATTGATACAAAGTGCTTGCATGAACCAATTAGGTTCTATATTATTCGCCTCGTCTTCAAGGCATCGCTAAGAAGACAAGGTTACAATGAATTGGGCGATTAGCTCAGTTGGGAGAGCACCGCCCTTACAAGGCGGGGGTCACTGGTTCAAGCCCAGTATCGCCCACCAATTCATTTAGCTGCTTCGTTAATAACAAGAAGTAAAACGGTTATTAGTAGTTGTGAGCGATTAGCCCATAGTTACGAAAAGGTGGGAGAGCATTGCTCAGCTACCGCTTCGTTAATAGCAAGAAGTAAAATAGTTGTTGATTTAATCATGGGCGATTAGCTCAGTTGGGAGAGCACCGCCCTTACAAGGCGGGGGTCACTGGTTCAAGCCCAGTATCGCCCACCATGATTAACTTCTTAATAACAAGAAGTAAAAATGTTGTTAATAATTATGAGCGATTAGCTTATCGTTATGAAAAGGTGGGAGAGCGTTGCTCAATCATCCGCTTCTATAATAACAAGAAGTAAAACGTTATTGATTTAGTTATGGGCGATTAGCTCAGTTGGGAGAGCACCGCCCTTACAAGGCGGGGGTCACTGGTTCAAGCCCAGTATCGCCCACCATAACTAAATATAAAAATTCAATGGTTGTGAGCTTTGGCTTGCAGTTAAGATAGGTAGAAAAGCATTGCTTGTTTACCGACTTCTTAATAACAAGAAGTAAAAGTGTTATTTTTAACGGTGAGTGATTAGCTTGTCGTTATGAAAAGGTGGGAGAGCACTGCTCAACTACTGTCTTCTTAATAACAAGAAGTAAAAGAGTTATTGTTTTAATTATGGGCGATTAGCTCAGTTGGGAGAGCACCGCCCTTACAAGGCGGGGGTCACTGGTTCAAGCCCAGTATCGCCCACCATAATTAAAACGTTTAGTAGCATGTAATGTGGGCGATTAGCTCAGTTGGGAGAGCACCGCCCTTACAAGGCGGGGGTCACTGGTTCAAGCCCAGTATCGCCCACCACATTATCTATTAGATCTTCTTAGTATATCGAAGTAAAAATACTAAATTTATATCATGGGCGATTAGCTCAGTTGGGAGAGCACCGCCCTTACAAGGCGGGGGTCACTGGTTCAAGCCCAGTATCGCCCACCATGATATAGCAACAAATACGGACGCGAGATGGAGCAGTCTGGTAGCTCGTCGGGCTCATAACCCGAAGGTCGTAGGTTC